>DCLG01000095.1:0-2473 GCA_002320935.1 Pedobacter sp. UBA1654
TTTTTGCCTGGAAGTTGGAAGCATCGCCAAGTAAGTCGATAGGGGCAGCATTTACTTCGTATAATGCAGTCAAGTCAACATTTGCAGACATTGGGTCGCCTGTCCATACAATTGTACTTCCTTTAACAAATGAAAATTGTCTCTGTCCCAGTGGACCAACAGTAAGGTTGTATGATCCATCTGCAACTTCATATCTACCGGTCAAGCTAATTTTGCCACTTGGGTCCATTGTTGCGTTCAGGTCTGCATCCCCTTTAATCATCAGTGCATCACCATTAGATGGGTCAACAATTACGTTGAATTCTGCCTCGGGAGCAACTTTCAGCGCAGCAACCAGGTTTATACCAGTTACCGGTGCTTTTTCAATGCTGTCGGTTGTTAATGCAATTTGGCCATTATAAGGCGCAGCGTCAGCATCAATAAATTGTATGATACCCTCCTGATCTATTATCGATGGATCTGCCGTTGGCAAAGCAAAGAAGAAGCGGGTGTCTTTAAGTATATTCACGTCCATTTTAACATCTGGCTGGTTCATATCACCTCGCACTCTGATGTTACTGGTCAGGTAAACCGTTCCCCAAACCATGTCATTATCTAGCTGAGTAGAGTTCATCACGCGGAAGTTGTCCGTGCGCACATCCATATTAAACCTGAAGTTGCTGTAGTCGGTTGTTAACACACCACCACTGATCACCGCTTTTCTGTTCAATGAATCGATAATGGTGAAGTTGTTAAAGTCTACACCTTGCTCTGTAAAGCTGATTCGTTCATTCGGCATTCTGAAGTACGAGTTCACATAAGTAGCGTTGAAAGCAGCCTGGTTAAAATTAATATCTCCTAACACTCTTGGTGCTGCCGGCGTACCCTTAATGCTAAGCGCACCGGTGATGGTACCCGAACCCCTTCTAATCTGCCCCATAGAAAGACTTTCCAGTGCGCTAAGGTCAATCTTATCGATGTTTAATGTAAGATCCATGCCGCTGGTCGGACCGGTATAGTAAAATCCATTTAGCCTGAATTCGTGCACGCCAGCCAGTGCTACGTTTACATCAAAGGCATTCTCTGTATTGTTATTCACCGCTACCCGCAACGTGCCAAGGTTATCTTTCTGATAGCGCAAGTCGTTGATGGTAAGGTTTGCTTCAAACTTAGCTGTGGAAGCAAGGTACTTCACATCTACCGTTCCATTGATAGAACCACCTGCCAATGAACTATCCTGCTCTGCAAATTTGGTCAGGGTTTCTATTCTGAAGTCTTTAAATTCTACTCGTAAAGGTGCGTTAGGCGTGTTGCTGGTGCTGTTGATGCCCAGCAATTGGCTGCCTTGACTTAAGTTGAAGTTGTTTGCCAATATCCCGGAATTTCCAAACTGGATAAAATTGTCTTGTGCAATAACCCACTTTTCATAGTTCAACAGCAATTTCGCCGGGTCCATACTGAAGCGGAAATCCTTATTGATGGATTGGAATGTACCACCCAGGACATACTTGTCCCGCAATTTACTGTCTCGTAGATAGATGTTCAATCCAAGCAGGTTATTTACCGCATTACCATTTATTTCTGTATTAAATAAGGAGATTGCAGGACTCTGAATGGCTTTTACATAGAGGCCATAGTTTAATTTCGCGTCATTGTTATCAACGTTAATCCGGGTGCTGTCTACACGGAAGTCGCCATAAACAACCTGTGGTGCTGACACGGTCATCAAAACGCTATCCTTTTGCGTGTCCAGCAAACCATACATTCTTGCTCCGGAGAATGTTGTAAGCGTAGGCGCGAAATTTTTCAGCAATTTGGAATTGTAAACGTTCAATGCAAAGCGGAAGCGCTGATCAGGGATCGTTGTCACCTCGCCAAACTGATAATATTTATTGATTTGGTTGATGATGGCAGGGGCGATGTTCGTTAACTGATACTTTCCATCAACCCTGGCACTTAAAATTTCAGAGCGCAAGGTGAGTAAATTATTATCTGCGCTGGCTTCGGAGTGAACTAATATGGAATCTACATTGATCAGGGTGCCTTGTTGTGCAAGTTGCAAGCCAGTGATTGCAATATCCCCATTCAGATAGTCCGGATCAGCAGTTGGCACATCAGCTTTTATTACACCTGCAACTTTAAACTCAGTAGGGCTGAAATTCAGGTTCTGCAGATCAAGCTGTTTAAGGTTAAGATCGGCCTTGATGGAAGGGTATTTCCCCGCAATATTTACGTTCGCGGAAAGGTCAAAGTTAGCATTGCTGTCGGGCATATTCCCCTGAATATCAAGTGTCTGGTTTGCAAACTCGCCATTGATGTTCAGATTTCTATAGGTGTACTTGTTGTATGCAGCACTTAAGAGCTTAGCGTTAAACCTCGCTTTCGCTGTTTTTGGTTCCAGACCAGTACCAGCAACATCTGCACGTACAGTTATTCTTCCAAGTTGATCCTCCTGTTTCAGCAAACGACCCACGTTGAAGTTGAGCAGTTCCAC
>DCLG01000095.1:2520-2871 GCA_002320935.1 Pedobacter sp. UBA1654
CGAGTAACTTCGCCGAACCCATGTCAGTATTTACATTGAAATTGGTGTTGAAATTGGTCATAGAGCCACGAAACTTCCCTGTAGCCTGAATGCGGTTCGGAAGTTCAATACTGGCAGGTAATGCAGATTTTGGAATTACGGCCAGCAAATCACCTTTGCCTAATGAAAACTGTTTAATGTTCAAGTCAATAAAAGCTTTTTCAGCATCTGGCAAGCCCTTTATGTTTCCATTAATGTCTATTCTGGTGCTCTTTAATCCTGTGATCTGGAATTGTGGAATATTCAAATTGCTCATGTAGCCATTTACCCTGGCATTCACGTTAAACTTTTCATTTCTGTAGGCAGCAGGAA
>DCLG01000095.1:2934-3389 GCA_002320935.1 Pedobacter sp. UBA1654
GCCAATGGTCGTGTTCTTAATGACCATGTTCATTTTTACGCGCTCCGGATGTTTGGTTAGATCCTCAAGAGATGTGTATGTCAGCAACGTATTATTTTCGATCGTTGTATTTGGTGTCTTTATTACCAGATTGTTCACCTTGATGGCTTTATCTGAATAGACAACGTCTCCTTTAAGCGTATTTAAAGTGAAGCCACTTTTTTCGCGCATGTTTCCACTTTGAACATTCACTTTTATGCCAGCGTCACTATAAGCCAAAGAATCAGCTACAAGGCCCAGGTTGGAAATTTTCAGGTGGTTGAAATCCATACCTGCAACCGGCTTTGCTGCGAGATTGTCAAATTGAATGTTGTTTTCTGCTAATGAAAGTTTGTTGACCAGGAATGCCATCGAGGTAGCCTGAGCGGTGTCTGCAGTCGTTTGTTCAGTGTTTTTAGTGGCTGTTGCTGCTGGTT
>DCLG01000095.1:3524-13836 GCA_002320935.1 Pedobacter sp. UBA1654
CGCCTCTTCTGCCTTGTAGTTGCCATTGGTAAGATCTACGAAAAGATCTTCGATACTGAGGTCGTTCAGGTTCACCAATGCATCCATTCCTGAAACTTTATCATTGAAATCAATCTTGATGTTGTTGAAATTGAAGTTTTCTATCTCAACCAGAGGTAGTTTCCCCGATTCGGTTTTGGTGCTGTCTACCGAGGCTTCAATATGATTGGCCAATTGGGTAAGGGGTTTTTGTTGTAAGTATTTCAATGAAGTGTTCTTCATTGCCAATTCCTTGATTACATAATGTTGATTGGCCAGATCAAAGTCCTTAATTTTAGATTTAAATTCACCCAGGTAGAAAGCCACGTCATTGCCGGCAACATCATCCCGGTAGGTGATACCAATATCTTTCAGGCTAATTTTGTCGAGCGAGAACTTTAGGGTTGATGTCGTATCTTTCTGCACTTCTTCTTCTGGCTTCTCTTGCTCAGACATAAACGCGTCCATCACAAAAGCGAAATTGAAGGTGGTATCAGGATCTATCCGGTGGACATTGGCGCGAATATTTTCCAACTCAATGTTATTGATCTCTACTTTATTGTTGATCAATTTCAGTAAACTGATGTCCACAGCCAATCGTTGCGCATACAAGAGGGTATCCTTATTTAGATCCTCCATGTAAAACTTGTTCAGTACAACATCCTTAGGAAAAGCGATCTTGATGCTTTCTAAGCGTACTTCGGTTTTGGTTTTGTTCTTTAGAAAAGTGATTGCTTTGTCTTTCACAAAATTCTGAACAGCGGGAATGTTCAAAGACAAGGCCACCAGTACAACAAGCATAATTATGCTGCCGATGACCCAAAGAATAACTTTTAAACTTTTGCGTATATATGTATTCAATTGTATGGTTTGTTTGGTGGATAATGCTGTAAATAAACCAATATCATGCCATTAGGGCTGGCACAATGCTTTGTACACCTTATTACATAAAATAATGCAAATTGTTTAGCGCAATGTGTTAAATTTTACCGTTCTTGCGAACCCTTTTATTATTTAGAAAGCATTTTATGAAAGAATTAAACTTCAATATCAATTATATCCGGTTCGACAATGTCGGAGAATTAAATGCCCAGGATCGTGAACTATGTGAACAGTCAGTAAAGGCGCTCGATAGCTCATACTCACCATATTCCAAATTTAAAGTTGGTACAGCGATACGATTGGATAGTGATCAAATTATCCTCGGAAGCAATCAGGAAAACGTAGCTTACCCTTCGGGATTATGTGCAGAACGGGTCGCATTATTTTCGGTTGGTGTGTCCCACCCAAATGCTAAAGTTACAAGCATGGCAATTACCGCAAAGACTGAATTGTTTGAAATTACCAAGCCAGTTACCTCTTGTGGAGGGTGTTTGCAAGTCATGGCCGAAGTGGAACAAAGACAGGGTTCGGAAATCGAAGTCTTATTTTATTGTCTGGGGGGAGAGATCCTTAAGGTTAAGGGTATTCAAAGCTTGCTACCATTCGTTTTTGTGGAAGACAGACTGGTTGAAGGATCGTAAGAACTACATTAAAACGATCAAAATATTTTTTTAAAACCTTATCTTTACGGGATTTAAACCCCTTTTGATGAGTGAAGAAACTGAAGCACAATTAAACGAAGAAAATAAGCATACCGTAATTCCTATAAATGGTCTTTACGAGAACTGGTTCCTCGATTATGCTTCTTATGTAATCCTGGACCGTGCCGTACCCCATATTAATGATGGGCTCAAACCAGTTCAGCGAAGAATACTGCATTCGCTGAAAGAAATGGATGATGGTCGGTTTAACAAGGCTGCAAACGTTATTGGTAACACCATGAAATATCACCCTCACGGTGATGCTTCAATTGGTGACGCCATGGTACAGATTGGCCAGAAAGATCTCCTGATCGACTGCCAGGGAAACTGGGGAGACCCAATAACCGGGGACAGCGCAGCTGCCGCGAGGTATATTGAGGCGAGACTATCAAAGTTCGCGAATGATGTAGTTTTCAACCCGGATACCACAACCTGGCAATTGAGCTACGATGGCCGGAACAACGAGCCGCTTACCTTACCTGTAAAATTCCCTTTGCTGCTGGCTCAGGGTGCTGAAGGTATTGCCGTAGGTCTTGCAACCAAGGTAATGCCGCATAACTTTGTTGAATTACTTGACGCATCCATTGAAGCTTTAAAAGGCATAAGACCTAATATTCTCCCTGACTTCTTCACAGGTGGTATGGCTGATTTTTCAGCATACAATGAAGGTATGCGGGGCGGCAAGATCCGCGTACGTGCGAAGATCACGGAAAAAGATAAAAAAACGCTGGTTATCACTGAAATACCATACAGCACGACCACCGGCTCTGTAATAGACAGCATCTTATCTGCAAATGAAAAAGGTAAGATCAAGATTAAAAAAATCGAAGATAATACCGCTCAGCATGTTGAGATCGTTATTCAGCTTGCCCCGGGCATTTCTCCGGATGTAACTATTGATGCACTTTATGCTTTTACATCCTGCGAGGTATCCATATCACCAAATACCTGTATTATCAAGGATGATAAGCCACAGTTTCTAAGTGTTAACGACATTCTCATTGAGAATACCAATAACACCAAAGCGTTGCTTAAAAAAGAACTTGAGATACGGCTGCACGACTTACTGGAGAAAATATTCTTTAGTTCGCTTTTAAAGATCTTTATTCAGGAAGGTATGTACAAGCATCCTGAATATGAAAACTCAGGTAATTTCGACATGGTCGTACAGGTGTTGCATGGATTATTTGAACCATTCAAAGCACAATTGTACCGGGATATTTTACCCGAAGATTTCAAAAAGCTTATCGATAAACCAATGAGCAGCATCACCCGCTTTGATGTTAAAAAAGCGGATGAGCAAATGAAGTCGCTCGCCGACGAGATTAAGGTGGTGAAAAACCACTTAAGGCATCTAACGGATTATGCGATTGCCTGGTTCCAGAAGTTGAAAGACAAATATGGTAAAGGACGCGAGCGGAAGACTGAGATCAGGCTGTTTGACCGGGTAGAAGCTTCAAAAGTGGCACTCGCAAACGTGAAGCTTTACATGAACCGTCTTGACGGCTTTATTGGTACAGGACTGAAAAAAGACGAATACATTACCGACTGCTCCGATTTAGATGAGATCATCGTTTTCCGTGAAGACGGTAAGTGCATCATCACGAAAGTGGCTGATAAGACTTTCGTGGGGAAAGGCATTATACATGCCGCCGTATTTAAGAAAAATGATGAACGTACCATATATAACCTGATCTATAAAGATGGTGCAAGTGGTATAGCATACATCAAACGTTTCGCCGTAATGGGCGTTACCCGCGATAAAGAGTATGATTTGACCAAGGGCTCCAAAGGATCGAAAGTGCTTTACTTTACGGCCAATCCTAATGGCGAGGCAGAAATCATTAGTGTTCAGCTGAAGCCACATTCTAAGCTTAAGAAGGTGAACTTCGATGTGGACTTCGCAGAAACCAGCATTAAGGGCAGGGGTTCGCAGGGAAATATTCTTTCAAAATTTCCGGTTAAAAAGATCCTGCTGAAGAGCAAAGGTGTTTCAACACTTTCCGGTTTAAAAATCTGGTACGATGATTTGCTGAGACGATTGAACGTAGACGGAAGGGGTAAATACCTGGGAGAATTTGATGGAGATGATAAGATTCTGCAAGTACATAGAGAGGGTTGGTACGAACTAAGTACATTCGAACTAAGCAATCACTTTGATGCTGACCTGATCATCATTCAGAAGTACGATCCGGAGAAGCCTTTTTCGGTACTGCACTATGATGGAAAAGCAAAAAATCAGTTCATCAAGCGCTTTTTGTTTGAAAACATTGCTGTGGGTAAAAAGCAATCCTTTATAAGTGAAGAGCCGGGATCGAAGCTGATTTCCATTACCAGCAATCCAGATGCGAAGTTGGTTGTGGATGTGCTAAAAGGTAAAACACAGATACCGGAGACGTTCGAGATTCTCTTAGGCGAATTTATAGATATTAAGGGCATTAAAGCACTTGGTAACCGAATGACGCCGCATGAGGTACAACATGTAGAAATTGTTCATGCTGATGAGATTGAACCTTTGATTGAAGCGGAAGCGGAAGAAACCGAGACTCCCGAAGATGAACTACCTGCCGGTGTATTGCCACTGGTGATTCCCGTGAAAGAAAAAGTAGAGGAGCAGCCAAAGGCAGATGAGACTCAAGTACCTGCGGAAGCGAGTTCCGAAACGGAAGCTGAGGCGCAATCAGCCGATTCAGAGGAGCCCGAGCCAGAAGCGCCGCCTGTAGCGAAAGTCAAAAAACCCTGGGGCAAGAAGAAAATCGATCTGGAAATTACCAATCCGGAAGACTTAGAGGACACCGGACAACTGGGCTTGTTCTAAAGCAAGCCCGGTATTCTTTCTGCGGCCATCATGAATGAGATACCGAAGATTGCTGCAGAGAGGAAAAAGGTCCAGTCCCACTTCTTAACTTTCAAAATGTTGATTAAGACGAAAGCCAGGATCAATGTGGCAATAACAATAATCAGCTGACCAAATTCTAATCCAACATTAAAGGCAAAAAGTTCGGCGACAATGCTGCTGCTTTTTCCCAGTAAACTTTTCAGATAGTTTGAGAAGCCCATTCCATGTACCAAACCAAAGAACAAGGCAAGCCAGTACTTAAATTGTACACCCTTAGGCTTGCTTTTTTTATTTAATAGGTTTGCGATTGCGGTGATTAGAATCGTAACCGGGATCAGGAATTCAATTAAGGCACTATTGATCTTAAGAATATCAAGCACACTTAAGGCGAGGGTAATACTATGACCAATTGTAAATGCTGTTACCAGAATTAACACCTTTTTCCATTCAGAAAGGGTGTAAGTGCCGCATAAAACCATCACGAACAGGATATGATCATATCCATTAAAATCTAAAATGTGTTGCCAGCCGAGCTGGAAGTAAAGTGGGAAATCTTGCATTTCGGCTCAAAATCGGAATTTAACTTAGAAAATCAAAATAGCAGGGCTATCGTTGATTCGGATCAGCGCCGGTTCCTGACCGCCTTTTGTACGGCTTTCGTTCGCCTTTCGTTCGCCTATCCTTCGCCTCGGGACGAAGGATAGGCAAACGAAAACCGGATGAAAGGCCTATCTAAACCGAGGTTGGAGGTATAGAAGTCTTGAAATGTTGGGCAAAAAAAAGAGCAGCCTGGAAAGCTGCTCTTTAAAACCTTATTTCGAGGGTTATTGGTATTGTATATAGATTGGGGCTGGTTTAAGCTTTAACAGCTCTTCAGGAGTCATCAATCTGTTTGGAGCTTTTTTGATGTCGTTTTTGTAGAAGAGCTTAAATCCTGTGAATTGTACCGGTTCGCTCTCAATATAATGGCGATAGGTTCCTTTTTTAAGCTCCGGCCCGCCCCAGCCATCCATGTGCATAACGATCTGCACTTCGGGTCTGAGTTTAATATTTTTGTAATTGGTTACCATTTTCCGGGTAAATCTGTGGATAACAAAAACCTTCGGAGGAAGGTCATGCTTTTTTACCAGGTCAGCAAGGTAAGCAGCGCAGTAGTTGATATCTGCAGCATCGTAAGTGCCGATCCGGGTTCCCGGCTTTGCTCCATCTTTCATACTGAACTCCGGATCTATGCCCAGGTGAACATTTGGTAAGGCCAGGTATTTCTCGATCCTGGGCAATTCATCTTTGATATTGCTAAGTGCAACCTGAAGATCAAGGAATACGATGGCATCATGCATTTTGGCAATTTTCATGACCGAGTCAATCTGATTATTGCCCATGCGGTTGATGTACTTACCGTCCCTTCCCGGGGTGCCGCTAGCCACGGCTGCAATGTAATGTACACCGGCTTGTACAGGAGTAGCAGGATCTGCTTTTTCCCAACGGTCCACCTCGGCATTTAACCGGCTCCACATTTCTTTTGGAGGGTATTCACCTAAGGCTCCCATTCTCTTAGAATGCAGGTTACCATAATAGACCACAATACGCTTAAATGGGAGAATCGCACCGGCGAGTGGATAAGGCTGATTTTTCACCGGCCATTTACCTGTGGTATCACCGTTGGCGAGCTTAGTAATTAGTTGATTGTATTTTGCTGTATCTATGGGGTTACGTTCCGCTTTTGGCGCATCAATTTTAACGGCTGCAGAATCGGTGTCCTTAGTTGCAAGGTTGCCGGTTTTTGCAGTTGCTTTCTGTTCTGCTGAACTGCATGCTGATAGCAGTCCGAGGGCTGTCAGCCCGATCAGGAACGACCCTGCCAGATTAGGTATCTTCATAAGGGATAAATTAGGTGTTAAACTTAAATATACACATCGGATCAGTTATCGTGCTGATCCGATGTGTTACAAGTATAAGCTTTAATTAGGATTGAAACTTGTTGAATTTGCCAAACACACCGAGCGGAAGTTTAACTCCAGAGCTGGCCTGCAGGAATAGTTCACCAGTTTCCAGGTTTTGAACCTGTGGAAAGGAGGTTTTAACAAGGTTTTCCACAATTACAGATGAAAAGCCAAGCGAGTAGGTGTTCAGAATTAAAAAGTGTTCCTTGTCGTCAAGCAACTGAACAACTTCCTGCATCATTTCCTGAATATGATCTTCCAGTTTCCATTTTTCCCCGTTCGGCCCATGGCCGAAAGCTGGAGGATCCAGGATGATGCCGTTGTATTTTTTTCCACGCTTAAGTTCACGTTTTACAAATTTCAGTGCATCTTCAACAACCCAGCGTACATCCTTCAGATTTGAAAGTTCCTGGTTTTCATTAGCCCAGTTCACCACCTGTTTGATTGAATCTACGTGTGTTGTATCAGCACCAGCAGCTTTCGCGATCAGGGAGGCAGCACCTGTATAAGCAAAGAGGTTCAACACCTTAGGACTAGCCGTTTTAAATCTTTTTACACATGAAGAAATATAATCCCAGTTCACAGCTTGCTCCGGGAATACACCTACGTGTTTAAAGGAGGTTAGGCCCAGTCGTAGGTTAATGGTCACCTCATCATTGGTATAGGAAACATTCCAGCGGTCAGGAATCTGCGAAGCGGACTTTATCCATTCTCCCGAAGTGGCAGAGCGCCCTTTAAATCGGATATGGGTTTGTTTCTTCCAGTCTTGCTCCGACAGCGTTTTTTTCCATACGGCTTGTGGTTCTGGTCTGGACAGAATCAAGTTGCCGAAGCGTTCAAGTTTTTCAAAATCCCCGCAATCTATCAGCTCATAATCTTTCCAGTGAGTGGGACTTAAAAGGCTAATCATAAAGTATGTTATAAGTGTATATTAAAAATTCTTCTTTGCTGCTTTCATAAATCTGCTCGCAAATACGAAGTCGTTGAGTTCTTCAATGTCAGTATGCGCAATCTCCTTGTTAGATCCTTCCCAGAACTTTTTACCCTGATGCAGGAAGAGAATGTAGTCACCAATTCCCATCACGGAATTCATATCGTGTGTAACGACAATGGTCGTCGTGTTGTATTCTTCGGTGAGCTCTTTGATCAGTTCATCAATAACGATGGAAGTTTTTGGATCCAAACCGGAGTTTGGCTCATCCACAAACAGGTACTTTGGATTCATGGCTATCGCCCGTGCAATACCTACACGTTTTTTCATCCCACCTGAAAGTTCTGCTGGGAAAAGCTTATTCTTACCTTCCAAGTTCACCCGCTCCAGGCAGAAGTTTACGCGTTCCAATTTTTCTGCTTTCGGTTGATCGGTAAACATATTTAATGGGAACATGATGTTCTCTTCAACAGTCATGGAATCAAAAAGCGCAGATCCCTGGAACAGCATGCCAATTTCTTTACGAATCTCGATACGTTCTTCGAAACTCATGCTGGTAAACTCACGGCCATCATAGAGCACGCTGCCTTCTTCAGGTTTGTGGAGGCCTATCATACATTTTAATAAGGTGGTTTTTCCGGAACCAGAACCGCCAATGATGAGGTTGGTTACACCAGGCTTGAACACGCCGCTGATACCCTGTAAAACCTTATTTGCTCCAAAGGACTTGTGAATGTCTTTAACTTCAATCATAATAGCAGTTGAGTTACGATATAATCACAGGCAAGGATAGAAATGCAGCTAACAACAACTGCTCTGGTACTCGCCTGTGCAACTTCTAATGCGCCCCCTTTAACATAAAAGCCTTCATAAGCCGGTACAGAGGTGATGATAAATCCGAATACAAAAGCTTTTACTAAAGCGACAACAATCGTATAGGGATTAAAATCTGTTGTTACACCTAATATATAGTCTGCAGCCGAGATCGCGCCAGACAGCGTACCGCCCAGGAAGCCACCTGCAATACTAAGCATCATGGCATAGATTACCAGAATGGGTACCATGGTAATTCCGGCAAGAATCTTTGGTAAAATGAGGTATCCAGGAGAATTAATACCCATAATCTCCAGTGCATCAATCTGCTCTGTCACACGCATGGTCCCTATTTCAGAGGAGATTGCTGATCCAATCTTGCCAGCAAGAACAATCGCGCTGATGGTTGGGCTAAGCTCAAGAATGCTTGAATCGCGGGTTACCGAGCCGATAATTGTACGTGGAATAAAGTCACTAACCAATTGGAAGGCAATCTGCAGGGTCATTACTGCACCGATAAAGGTAGAGATGATGGAAATCAACCCAAGAGAGCCGACGCCAATGAAGTTCATCTGCTGAAAAATTGCTTTCATGTAAATAGAGAGCTTTTCAGGCTTTCTGAAAACAGCCTTCAATAGCAGAATGTATTTACCAAAGTTTGTAAAATTCATTTAATAGGTTAACTAAGTACAATTAATATGAATACTACAAAGAAACAATAAAAATTGTTGCATGGTTGCTTAATTTATTAAAAAACAATCGTAGTATGAGCGTGTTTATTTGCAAAAACACATTATGGATTCTTTTAACATAACCATCACAATACAAGATCAGCCGATTTCATTAACGCTTCAACCGGAGCATCCGGCAGCTTATAAGGTCATTTATCATGACATGCTTGTGGGTGAAGTGGTTAAATCGGAAGCTACAGGTTCCTGGGAAGAACTTCCGCTAGACCAGGTTTCACCGGGTATATACAAGATGTATGAACATCATGATTCCAGTAAGCCGAAGGTCATGCTAGATGAGAAAACCGTTGCTGAAATCGGAAACGAGATTGATCGCAAACAACAGCCGTAAAACTGCTAGGATCTTAGCAAACCCATAGGCGCCGAACGCATCATTAGTGCTGGGCGGCTATTTTATTGTCCTCTATACGGCAGTGTGTGACGAAATTAAATGAAATGCTGTGCGTTCCCGTGTAACTAAATCTGCCTGTTGAAGTCTTATCAGTGAATTGAGACGGGAATTGGCAGGATAGCTTATTACAGCCGATGATCAGTCCAATGAATTTTAAGAAAAGGAGGCCCATATTATGGAAAAGCGCTTATACAGAAACGACTTTGAGAAAGTCATCGCTGGAGTTTCATCTGGCATTGCAGATTACATGGAGGTAGATGTTACCATTATCAGGCTTCTGTTTGTTTTATCCACAGTTTTTTTGGTAGGTACCGGCGTACTGGTGTACCTGGTCATGTGGATCGTTGTACCGGTAAACCGCAATCCGGCTGCGAAGTTCAATAAGTTTAACGATTACTTCCGGCAGCAGGGGCAGGCAACCGGCTTTTCAGCACCAGAATGGAAAGCACCTGCTGAGCCCGCAGAACCTGTGAAACCTGCAGACCCATTTGCAACAACAAATCCTTATTCGTCGGCTCCGAACTGGACAAAACCACAGGAGTTTAAAACCTTTTCCAAGCAGAACGACACCGGTAGGACTGTTGGAGGATTATTTCTTTTGGTAATCGGTTTATATTTCCTGATGAATGAGTTTGACATCATACCTTATTGGTTCAAGCTGCACAAATTATGGCCGTTGGTGTTCGTGGCAATAGGACTTAGCTTCATCATGAAGTCCAAACGCAACGACAGCTTTCAGGATTGGAAAAATGAAACCATGAACCAGGAGCAGGAAAAAACAGAAACTGATCACAATAAAACTTTGTAGCCATGAAACTTGATAGAATATTATGGGGCATCATTCTGCTGTTTGTCGGATTGGTACTGCTATTAGAAAACTTTGATGTAATAGAATTTTACTGGAGAAATGTATGGGGATTCTGGCCGATATTTCTGATTATCGCTGGTATCAACATTCTTTTCAACAAGAATAAATCACAAATAGGCAACATGATCTCGATAGGGATCGTAGTGATAACCTTAGGCTTTTTGTTCTACCGCGGAC
>DCLG01000095.1:13917-19465 GCA_002320935.1 Pedobacter sp. UBA1654
TTCCATGCTGATAGTGCAAGGAAAGTAGTCCTGAATATTTCCGGCGGTGGCACCTCTTTCAGAACAGATGGAGAAACGGACAGTCTGATCGCAGCGGCAGTGGAAAAATCAAGGGGAACATTTACATTGAAAAAAGAGTTTCTGGACTCCGTGCAGACGCTGACATTCAGAATGCAGGAAAAGAAAGGTAAGTGGGATATTGGTGATGGCAGTAACGATGTGAAATTTAAACTGCATGCAGCACCAGAATGGGCGTTGAATATGAACATGGGGGCTGGAGAAGTTGAGTTTGACCTCTCGCCATACAAAGTAAGGACCTTTAACTTTGAAGGGGGTGCAGCAGCATTGGACATCAAAATGGGTGATCTGCTGCCCATTGCAGATGTTGTTGTAAAAACCGGTGTTGCAGATGTCAAAATTGCAGTTCCAACTGCTGCAGGATGTCGTATTAAAAGTAGTACCGGACTTTCATCAAAGGACTTTACGGGATTCACAAAGCTGGATAACGGCACCTACGAAACGCCGAACTATGCCACATCAACAAAAAAGATCTTTATTACCCTTGATGGGGGTTTAAGTAACTTCGAAGTTAGCCGTTACTAATTATGATGTCCGGTTCCGCATCAACAGAATATACTGTTGTCATAGATGGCAAGCCTCAGGGTCCATTTACACTTGAGGGTCTTAAGGGGATGCACATTAAACCTGGTACTTTCATTCGTAAACCAGGAATGGCCGACTATAAAGAAGCTCACGAGTTCGCCGAACTGCGTGAGCTTCTTGGCTTTCAATACCAACAAACTGCCCCGCAATACTTCGCATCCTTTGATCAACGGCTTCTGGCATCTGTGATCGACTATTTCATGCTGCTGATGGTTTATGTTTTTGTGCTGCTGCTAAGCTTTTTGGTTATACAGGAAAAAGGTGCAAGGATTTCGGTGGCTATCACGATGTTACCCTCACTTCCAGTCATGAAATTTTTTTATGGTGTGTTCGCAGAAAGTTCAAAGGCGCAGGGCACTTTAGGGAAAAAGCTTTTGAATATTAAAGTAACTGATATGTGGGGTAACCGGATAGATCTGATGACTGCCTTTGGCCGTAATGCAGCCAAAGTGTTGTCTGTGCTGCCTTTTTTCTTCGGCTATCTCTATAGTTTTCTCAACAAAAAGCAACAATGCTTTCACGACATGGCTGCAAATACGCTAGTTATTAAAGATCGATTGATATAATCTTTATCTTTGTAACGCATGGAAAACGTAACAACTCCACCTGTACTTGGTGGCATATATTGCAACAGCTTAACTGATTATTCAAGATTTACTACCCGGGAAGTATACATCGGTGATGTGCCAATGGGTGGAAATAATCCGATCCGTATTCAGTCAATGACCACAACTGATACCATGGATACCATGGCAACGGTGGAACAAACCATCAGGATGGTCAATTCTGGCTGTGAATATGTTCGGATTACGGCACCGAGCATGAAAGAAGCGGAAAACCTGGCAAATATTAAAAGGGAGTTGCGCAGTCGTGGTTACAATGTACCCCTTGTAGCAGATATCCACTTTACGCCAAATGCTGCGGAAGCAGCTGCCAGAATAGTGGAGAAGGTACGTGTGAATCCGGGAAACTATGCGGATAAAAAACGATTCGAAAATATTGAGTATACACAGCTTGCTTACCAGGCCGAGTTAGAACGCATTTATAAAAAGTTCAAGCCGCTGGTAAACATCTGTAAGGAGTATGGTACGGCCATGCGTATTGGTACCAATCATGGTTCGCTTTCCGACAGAATCATGAGTCACTATGGTGATACTCCGAGAGGAATGGTTGAGTCTGCGATGGAATTTATCCGCATGTGCGAAGATTTGAACTATTATAATCTGGTCATATCCATGAAAGCCAGCAACACGCAGGTGATGGTACAAGCGTACCGTTTGTTGGTGGAAACGATGGTTAAAGAAGGCATGAATTATCCGCTGCATCTTGGTGTTACCGAAGCAGGTGATGGCGAAGATGGACGGATTAAATCAGCTGTTGGTATTGGAACCTTGTTAGAAGACGGTCTGGGAGATACGATCCGGGTGTCGTTAACAGAAGATCCGGAGTTTGAAGCGCCCGTGGCGAGAAGTTTGGCGGATCGGTACTCGAAACGCCAGGCGGCAACAGCTCCTGTGCAGGCTATAGATCCGGGAAACCTTAAGTATAGCCCATTTGAATATAACAGACGTCACAGCTCAGTGGTGCAGAACATTGGCGGACATCACCATCCGGTGGTTATGCTTGATGTACGTACTGAAAACCTTAAAGATCCTTTCTTTTTAAGTTCCGCTGGCTATCGGTACGATGCGGGGCTGGATAAATACAATCTTGCAGATCAGGCTGCGGACCTTGTGTACCTGGGTGACGAACTGCCTTCATTTTCTTTCCCGGGAAACCTTCGTCAGGTGTTTAACTATAAAACCTGGTTGTCACTTAAAGACAGGACCAACTGTTACCCGTTATATCTGGCAACAGACTTTATTCAGGCAGAAATAAAGGATCCGTCCATCAATCTTGTAATCCTTAATGCCCTGCATTTTGATGAGGTATTCTTAAAAGCGCTGCGTGATCATGTGGTACTGGTTCTGGAAACATCTGCGGAACACGGTATGGCTGAGCAACGTGTTTTCTTCAGTAACATGCAAGCAGCCGGCATTGATTTGCCTGTAATTATAAAGCGTAGCTACAAGGCGATCAGCAATGATGATCTGATGCTTTATGCGGCGACAGATCTTGGAGCGCTGTTAACCGATGGTTTTGGTGATGGCATCTGGGTGGTTAAGGAAGATGCACAGGATCTTGCCCTGGTGAACAGTATGAGTTTTGGAATTCTGCAGGCAACACGTACGAGAATATCAAAAACTGAATACATCTCTTGTCCAAGTTGTGGCAGAACACTCTTCGATCTGCAGGAAACGACCCAACTGATCCGCTCCCGGACAGATCATCTAAAAGGTATTAAAATTGGGATCATGGGTTGCATTGTTAATGGCCCGGGCGAAATGGCAGATGCCGATTATGGTTATGTAGGTACAGGACCCGGCAAGATTACGCTTTATCGTGGCAAACAAGTGGTGAAAAAGAACGTAAATACAGAACGTGCTCTGGATGACCTGATTGAGCTTATTAAAGAGGACGGAAACTGGACAGAAAGCCTCCGATAATTTAAAACCTTTCTAAATTATTGTTAATTACAGCCTAATGACAGTGGGACAGCATCCGCTTGTTACTTTTGTTACATAAAAAATAACACCAGAACCTACCTTGGAATATTTAAAGATTATTGCTTTCACTCACAAACAAATTGATCTAAAAGCTTTAGGTAAATTGGTGATTTGCGAGCAAACACTTGATGACCGACTTAAAAAAATTCAGGAAGAATTGAACATAGAGGAGATCTTTTATGTCGGCACATGTAACAGAGTTGAATTTATTTTTACTACACCCGAACAAGTTGACTGTGATTTCACGGTTAAGTTTCTACGGGTTTTAGATATGGGGCTTCCAGAAGAATATATGGACGCTTTTGTTGAAAAAGTATCTGTTTATGAGAAGGTAGAAGCTTTCAATCATTTGTTAAGAACATCATGCTCTTTAGAAAGTCTGGTGGTAGGAGAGAAGGAAATTCTTGCACAGATCAGAAAAGCCTATGAAAATTGCAGGCTTGCAGGTTTTACCGGTGATGGTCTTCGTACCATTATGGACCGTGTTGTGAAAACCGCTAAAGAAGTTTATACCAATACCAATATCTCCAAAAATCCGGTTTCTGTTGTATCACTTGCTTACCGGAAACTTCGTGATCTAAGTATGTGTGCGAATTCCAGATTGCTGATTATCGGATCTGGTGAAACCAATAAAAATCTAGCGCAGTACCTTAAAAAACATAAATATTCGAATTTTTCTATCTTCAACAGAACGGTAGAAAATGCAGCTTCAATGGCTGCCGACTTGAATGGTAAAGCTTATCCGCTTACTGAACTTGAAAACTTCAAAGGTGGCTTTGATGTAATCATCACTTGTACCGGCGCAACAGAGCCCATCATTACAGAAGAGATTTATAAGAAGTTGCTGAACGGCGAGACCGACAAAAAAGTTATTGTTGATCTTGCTATTCCAAATGACACCGCACCAGAGGTGATCAAAAACTATCCTGTCCACTACATCGAAGTGGAATCTTTAAAAGAAATTGCCCGCAAAAACATCCAGGAACGTTACGACGAACTGGTTCATGCGGAAACCATCATTGAGCAGAACATCAAAGAATTTGATCTTGTATTACGTCAGCGCAAAATTGAAATTGCAATGAGCAGTGTACCTAAGAAAATCAAAGAGATTAAAAATACCGCAATCAATGGGGTGTTTGCTGATGAAATCAGTACTATGGATGAAAACTCCAAGCTTATCCTGGAAAGGGTAATGAATTATATGGAGAAAAAATGCATCAGTGTACCGATGGTAATGGCCAAAGAGATCCTTGTGAATAACAACGAGATCTAGGCTTCGTCAAGGCAATTACATTATTTCTATAATATTTAAGACTATAGCTCTTTTAGGTTAAATTTGTCTTCGATCAGCATGACAGTATCATCTTTAGATGCGCTGGTTACATGTTGTTAATGCGTTATATCATATTAAATCTGAATGAAAAGACTTATTATCGGCACTAGAGGTAGTGACCTGGCTTTATGGCAGGCCAATTATATCAAAGACAGACTTTCTGATATTGGTGTCGAAGCTGAACTCAAAATCATTAAAACGCAAGGAGATAAAATCCTAAATTTAAGATTAGATAAACTTGAAGGAAAAGGTTTCTTTACAAAAGAGCTTGAAGAGGAACTTTTGCATGGAACGATTGATCTTGCCGTGCACTCGCATAAAGATCTTCCGACGGTACATCCTGCAGGTTTGATTATAGCCGCAGTTCCTGAACGTGAAGACCCTTCAGAGCTTTTGCTGATTCTTAAAGATTGTGTAGACGTTACTCAAAAATTATCGCTTAAAACCGGTGCAATGGTTGGTACCTCATCCAACCGCCGGAAAGCGCAGATCCTTGCCTCCAGAACGGATTTAAACATTGAAGATCTTCGCGGAAATGTTCCTACCCGGATCCAAAAACTCCGTGATGAAAACTATGATGCTATTCTGTTGGCAAAAGCTGGTGTGAACCGGCTGAAGATAGATCTCAGCGAGTTTCATGTTGAGGTTATTGAGCCTACAGAATTGATTCCTGCACCTGCACAGGGCGCTTTGGCCATTCAGATCAGGGAAAATGATACAGCGCTTTATGAGGTATTACAGCAAATCCATGATCCGGAAACAGCAAGTCAAATTGCGGTAGAACGGAAAGTGTTGAATTTATTTGAAGGCGGATGCCATATGCCTTTAGGTTGCTATTGTAAAAAAGAGAACGGCAAGTACGAGATCTGGACTTCGAAAGCAGAAGATAGTGATGCTTTTCCGGATCGTGTTTTCTTTAGGACCGAAAGCCTTGATGGTATGGCAG
>DCLG01000095.1:19642-19926 GCA_002320935.1 Pedobacter sp. UBA1654
GGCCCGCATAGTTATTTCAGACGTGCACTGGATAAGCATAACATTAAAATAGAGGACCGCTCACTGATCCGGACCTTTCCGATCGTGAATATTCTTGATCCTTTTTATCTGAAAAATATTGATTGGATTTTCTTCAGCAGCCGGAATGGCGTCGAATTCTTTTTCAAGCTGAAACCAGCTTTATCCAAGAAGGTAAAGTTTGGTGTTGTAGGCCGTGGTTCTGAAGATGCCCTGCGCCGTCATGGTCATCTTGCTGATTATGTAGGTGAAAGTGGCGACGTGCA
>DCLG01000095.1:20063-20552 GCA_002320935.1 Pedobacter sp. UBA1654
ATTCCAAAAGCACTGTCTGCTGACACGAAAGTGGTAGATCTGCCCATTTATGAAACTGTGATTGCCGATCAGACAGATAAAACATTTGCTGAGGTGCTCATTTTTACAAGCCCGTCTAACGTAGAGGCTTATTTTACCAATAATTTACTGGATCCGGGACAAAAAGTAATTGCTATCGGCAGTTCAACAGGGAAGAAGCTTGATGAAATTGGTGTTTCTTACATCCTTCCTTTCTCCCCTGATGAATTAGGACTTGCCGAAGCTGTGTATGGATTAGAAATTTAAATAGAGATGTCAAAATGTTAAGCCGTCCGAGAAGATTAAGAAAAAATCCTATTGTCAGAGAAATGGTTGCCGAAACCAGGTTGTCGAAAGATATGTTCATCTATCCGTACTTTATTGTACCTGGAACAGGTGTAAAGCATGCTATTGATGCCATGCCCGGCGTTTACCATTTTTCGATTGACACCTTGATTAAGGATGTTGAGC
>DCLG01000095.1:20578-21075 GCA_002320935.1 Pedobacter sp. UBA1654
TGCTGTTTGGTGTAGGAGATGAGAAAAGTGAAGATGCGCGTTCTGCTTATCACGATCATTCCCTGGTACCTACAGCAGTAAGAGCACTGAAAAAACAGTTTGGTGATGACTTGTATGTAGTGACTGACGTATGTGTTTGTTCTTACACAACACACGGTCATTGTGGTATTATGCAGGACGACTACGTTCAGAATGATGCCACTGTTGAGTTGATCGCGAAGATGTCGCTTACACATGCGCAAGCTGGTGCAGATCTACTTGCACCATCTGATATGATGGACGGGCGTATTTTTGCGATCCGTAATTTACTTGACAGCAATGGTTATGTAAATACAGGCATTATGTCTCACGCCACCAAGTTTGCTTCGGCTTATTATGGTCCGTTCCGCGAAGCCGCTGATTGTGCACCAAGTAAAGGTGACCGTAAAGCTTACCAGATGGATTTCCGTAATGGAAAAGAAGCTGTAAGAGAAGCTTTAATCGATCAAAGTGAGGGT
>DCLG01000095.1:21176-26900 GCA_002320935.1 Pedobacter sp. UBA1654
GTTATAACGTTTCAGGTGAATTTTCCATGATTAAAGCAGCAGCAGAAAAAGGCTGGATTGATGAGCAGAAAGTGGTGATGGAAACCATGCATGCTTTTGCAAGAGCAGGGGCAAGTGTAATTACCACATACCATATTAAAGATATTGTAGAAAATAACTGGTTATAATGTTAGAATCCTTTAAGAAAATGTTTTCCGGAAATGAAGGTGAATTGCCTGTAAATACTGGAACAAAGCCAGATATTTCAAGAGAGAAATCGGCGGAACTTTACGAAAAAGCAAAAGCCTTTTTTCCAGGTGGTGTAAACTCACCGGTGCGTGCCTTCAAATCTGTATATGGTACGCCCTTATTCATCCAGAAAGGCGATGGTTGCTACGTTTGGGATGCCGATGGCAACCAGTTCATCGACTTTTGTGCAAGCTGGGGTCCGTTGATCCTGGGGCACAATCATCCGAAAGTTCGTGAGAAGGTGACAGAGGTGATGCAGAATGGCATGAGCTTCGGCGCACCTACTGCACTGGAGAATGAACTTGCGGAGCTGATCATCAAAAACAACCGCTTTGTGGAAAAAATCCGCTTTACCAGTTCCGGTACGGAAGCGGTGATGTCGGCGATCCGCCTTGCAAGAGGTTATACTGGTAAGGACAAGATTCTAAAATTTGAAGGTTGCTACCATGGNNTAGTGACTCGCTGCTCGTTAAAGCCGGCTCCGGCCTGGTAACTTTCGGAGAGACATCGTCTAAAGGCGTACCACAGTCCTTTGCCCAGGAAACGATTGTGATCCCTTTGAATGACGAGCATGCTGTCACCGAAGCTTTTGAGCAGTTTAAAGATCAGATTGCAGCAGTAATCATTGAAGGTATTCCAGCCAATAATGGCTTGTTAATGCAGGAGAAGTCGTTCGTGCAGTTCCTGGAGAAAACCTGCCATGAGCAGAAAGCCTTGTTGATATTTGATGAGGTGATTACCGGATTCAGAATTGGATTTGAAGGTGCGGCAGCTTATTATGACGTTAAGCCTGATATTGTAACTTATGGAAAAATCATCGGTGGTGGTTTACCAGTAGGTATGTATGGTGCTTCAGCGGAGATTATGGGCCACATTTCGCCAGACGGCGGTGTTTACCAAGCAGGGACATTATCAGGAAATCCTGTAGCCATGGCTGCGGGTATTGCGCAACTTACAGAACTGCTTCGCAATGGTTTTTATAAGGAGCTAAATGCTAAAACTGCAGAGTTTGCAGAGAGCATTCAACGATTTGCATCCGCCAGAAGCTATAAGTTAAAAGTGTTCCATGTAGGTTCCATTTTCTGGTTCGCTTTCACGGACAAAGATAAGATTCAAACCGCTGAGGATATTGATGCTTCAAGCATGGATAAGTTTAAGCAGTTTCATCGCGAGCTACTTAACCGGGGTATTTACATCGGTCCTTCAGGTTATGAAGTAGGCTTCGTATCTGCTGCACATACCAAAATTGAACTTGAAAAGGCAAAAAGAGCTATTCTTGATGCCCTGGACATAGTTTTTAGAAATAAGTAATTTAGTGGTACATTCGTCAGGAAAATAGATCATCCATATTGAAAAAGTCGATCATCATATTTTACTTTATGTTGCTGTATGCGTTAGTACAGCTGGTCTCCTGGGGTATACTGGTGATCAAACTACAACCTTCCAGAATGGCAATGGTTGTAGGGGAAGGTGCAGTGTTTTTATTTCTGCTTGGCATAGGGGCATATTTTCTTCATCGCTCTATCCGCAAGGAAGACAACCTTCATGAGCAACAAACGAATTTCCTGCTTTCTGTGACACATGAGCTTAAGTCGCCCCTGGCGGCCATAAAGCTATCATTGCAAACCATTGTTAAACGTGATCTTGATAAGAGCAGGCAGACGATTTTACTGAGCAACTCCTTAAAAGATATTGAGCGCCTTGATGATCTTGTGGAGAATATGTTATTGGCAACGAAGATTGAAAACAGGTCTTATTCCTTTCCAAAAGAACAATTCAATCTTTCTGAACTGGTTGTGAAGATCACTGATCGATTACAGATACACTCCTGTGGCTCTGCACAGATGATCAAGACCAGCATACAACCGGATATTAAGGTTGTAGGGGATTCTTTTGCACTTTCATCTGTGGTTACAAACCTGATCGAGAATGCCATTAAATATTCCGGACCTTGTGCCGAAGTGACGGTGAATCTGGGTATTGAAAATGGAAGTGCATTTTTGAGGGTGGCCGACAAAGGGCCAGGTATTCCTGACAATGAGAAGATGTTGATATTTGACAAGTTTTACCGTGTGGGGGATGAAAGTGTGCGGAAGACAAAAGGTACAGGGCTTGGTTTATTTATAGTTAAAGAAGTTTTGCAAAACCATGACGCCGATATTAGCGTTAAAGATAACGTACCGCAAGGTGCCATTTTTGAAGTAACATTTAGTTAAAGCATATGCCACAGAAATTAAGAATATTATTGGTTGAGGATGAAGATCATTTATTGGATGCAATAAAGTTAAACCTGGAACTGGAAGGCTACAAAGTCCATGCAGTAAAGGATGGCAAAACTGCTCTAAAAGTATTCAAAGAGGAGCGCTTTAACTTAATCATACTAGATGTGATGCTTCCTGAGATGGATGGTTTTCAGGTTTGTGAGACCATCAGACTGGAGAATTCTGAAGTTCCCATACTATTTTTAACGGCTAAAAACACGAGCGAAGACCGTGTGATGGGCTTGAAAAAAGGTGCGGATGATTACCTTGTAAAGCCTTTTAATCTGGAAGAACTCATCTTGAGGGTAGGTATCCTGGTTAAGCGCAGCATGAAGTCTGACGATCTAAAAGAGTTAAATTCTTATAAAATTGGCGACAAGACCATTTACTTCAACTCTTTTGAGCTTAAACAGGACGATGGACATATCGTACCGCTTACTAAAAAAGAAACCATGCTCTTAAAGCTACTTATTGAACGGAAAAATGAGGCAGTATCCAGAGAGCAAATCCTGGAAACCGTATGGAATTATGATGTATATCCAAGTACTCGTACCATTGATAACTTCATATTGACGTTTCGCAAGTACTTTGAACCTGATCAAAAGAATCCGGTTTATTTTCATTCCATCAGAGGTGTTGGTTATAAATTCACAGACAGCCAGAATTAATGTATAACGCTAGAGTCAGGTATATCCTGATGGCAGTGTTTTTAATCACTGCAGTCACATGCGTGGTGTATAAAGAAGAAGAAATAGCAGCAGTTGCTGCAATGTTCTTTGGCTTTGTCGTATGGAGCCATTTTAAGCAAAGTTCCATCTTACTCGCATCGAAACATTACCATAAAGGAGATTACAGTACTGCGGAACGAATACTAGGGGAAGTTCCGAATCCGTATAGACTTGCACGAAGCCGCAGGGGCTATTATGAGTTTATGATGGGCAATATTGTCATGAAGAAAGGTGCTTTCGATGAAGCAGAAAGACACTTTCAGATCGCCAGTCGTTTTCCTCTAGGTGGAAAGAATGACAAAGCTTTTGTGATGATTCACCTGGCTAACCTGGCATTTAGAAAGAAGGACAAGGAACGGATGACTGCATACCTTGAGCATGCGAAAACACTGGCAGTAACGCCAAAGGCTCAGGAAATCATAAAAAAATTAGAAATAGAAGCAAAAAACTTATAAATAAATACAGATTGATGAACACGTTATTTTTAGATGCAGCATTTTCAAAACCCACAGAACGTCCGCCGGTATGGATGATGCGTCAGGCTGGGCGGTTTATGCCAGAATATTGGGAAATTAAGAACAAGTACTCTTTTCTTGAAATGTGCAAAACCCCGGAACTTGCTGCTGATGTAACGATGTTACCTGTAGATCTGCTGGGCATTGATGCAGCGATTCTTTTCTCAGATATTCTGGTAACCGGCGAAGCCATGGGTGGTGATTTGAGCTTTACACAGGGTGTAGGTCCGAAGTTTGCCAATCCGGTTCGTACAGCGCAGGACGTAGACAACCTTAATGTGGACTGCCTGGATAAACTGCAGTACGTTGCCGATGCGATTAAAGTAATTCAGCAAAGATTAAGCGGAAGTATTCCTTTGATCGGTTTCGCAGGTGCGCCATTTACGGTAATGAGCTATCTGGTTGAAGGAGGATCTTCCAAGGACTTCAAGAAAACAAAATTACTTATTCATAATCAACCTGAAGTCGCACACCGGCTATTGGCAAAGATTGCGAAAGTTACGACTGATTACCTGAACCTGCAGATTGCAGCGGGTGTAAATGCCATACAAATCTTTGATAGCTGGGCACTGGCACTGTCCTGGAATGATTATCAGGAGTTCTCACATCGCTATATTCAGGAGATCATTTCAAACCTGAACAGAAAGGATGTTCCGGTAATTTCTTTTTGTAAAGGAAGCTCAGTGTTTGCACCAATCATGGCACAAGCTAAGCCAGACGTCGTGTCTGTAGACTGGAATGCAGACTTATTGAATATCAAAAAAACTTTACCAGCAGGCATTGCTGTACAGGGAAACCTTGATCCACATGTTCTTTATGCCGACAAACCAGTAATTAAAAAACATATTCTTCAGTTATTCGAGCGTATGCGCGGGGAGTCTGGATTTATTTTCAACCTTGGTCATGGTATCATGCCAGACATTCCTTTCGATAACGTGAAGTATGCGATAGAAACCGTTAAAGAATTCAGNNAGATACTAATGTCAGCATACCTGTCCGTTCAATCTGTTCACATCATATTTGTGGTTAGCTGGATGGCGGGCCTGTTCTACAGTGTACGCCTGTTTATCTATCATACTGAAGCAAATGAACGTCCTGCAATGGAGCGTGACATTCTGCATCGCGAGTTTGAAAAGATCGAGCACAGACTTTGGTATATCATAACAACACCGGCAATGGTACTTACAGTACTTGCCGGTGTTACCATGCTTATCATAAATCCATTGCTGCTCCAAGCATCATGGATGCATGTCAAACTTGCTTTTGTGGTCGGTTTGATTGCTTATCATTTTATCTGCCAGCGTATTATGAACCAGTTAAAAGCTGGTGTTTTCAAGCTGAGCTCTTTTAAACTTCGTCTCTGGAATGAAGTTGCAACCATATTCCTTGTTGCCATTGTGTTTACGGTTGTACTTAAGAGTGCCGTAAACTGGATCTACGGCCTTGCAGGGCTAATCATTTTCGCAGCCGTTATCATGACTGCGGTTAAGTGGTACAAAAGCTATCGGGCAAGAAATTAAAAATATTTTCGGTTCTGTGCAACCATCAGCATGCTTTCTTCATCTTTGTGTTAATAAGAGATCATGAAGTTGACGCGAACTTATACCATATCGGAATTAATGGAAGGCTGCAAAGCCGGTACGCCAAAGATGCAGGAACTGCTTTACAAGCAGACTGCCGCTAAGATGCTTGCCGTATGCATGCGATATGCCAAAGATAGAATGGAGGCAGAGGATTCCCTGCAGTTGGGCTACATAAAGATCTTTCAGAAAGTCGGTGAGTATCGTGGTGATGGTTCTTTTGAGGGTTGGATGCGTCGTATTATGGTAAACACAGCGATTGAAAGTTATCGTCGAAACATCAAGTCTATGAACGTCGTTTCTATTGATGATGCTTATGATCAACCTGCTACAGGATTTGATTTCAACAGATTGGGTATGCAGGATCTTATGAAGTTGATACAAAATCTTGCGGATGGCTACAGGTTAGTAT
>DCLG01000095.1:26924-51286 GCA_002320935.1 Pedobacter sp. UBA1654
TGCTTGGGATCTCTGAAGGTGCAAGTAAGTCGCAACTGTCTAGAGCCAGAGCAATTTTAAAACAAGAGATCATAAAAATGGAGGGCATAAATTATGCAACATATACCGGATAATGAATTTGACCGCCTCTTCAAGGATCGGTTTAAAGAAGCGGAGGTGCAGCCATCTGCCGAGCTGTGGAATCGCATTGCTCCAGAGATAAAGCCTAAGAAAAAGCATAGTGTAGTTCTATATTGGCGCATTGCAGCAACAGTGTTGGTTGCGCTATCCGCGGGCTTGTTATTCAAACCTGAAGAAAGAATCGCGCTGCATGCACCTATAGCAGCCACATCTGAGCATGGTGAAGCAGCTATGGTTGTGCCTCCTGTTACTGCAGGGGGGACGTCGGAGGTCTTAGTCGAGCGTAAAGAACTTCCTGCGGAACAATTTTCAGAGTCTTCCACAGCGGCTGCGTATCATTCTGAGACGACGAACTCGGCTATAGAACGAAAAACTTTGGTAGCTATGCAACCAATTGTTGAAGAAGATCATCATCATGTTGTAACAACAGGTTCGCAGCCCGAGATTGCAGTTAAACCAGCTTTAGAGATTGCTGCTACCGAGGTAGCATTGGCAGACGATTTTAACGAGAACATTACTGAACCCATTGTTACCGAAGCCGCTGCAGTTGCAGAGATAGAACCACCTGTAAGACCAAAGATCAGGAACGCAGGAGACCTTGTGAACTTTGTGGTCGACAAAATCGATAAAAGGGAGCAGAAATTCGTAGAGTTCCGGACGGACGAGGATGAAAGTTCTTCATTGGTTGCAATTAACATCGGACCGATAAAGATCAATCAAAAAAGAAACCGGTAGGCGCATAGAATAACCAAACAAATCAGACTCAATTAAGAAAAGAGCATATATTATAATGAAACGAATCATCTTTACAGCACTATTGGTAAGCGGACTTGCCGGTGCAATCGCTCAGAATGCGCAAGCGCAGCAGGACACTACAGCAAATAACCATCAAGATACGACGGGAAAAAAGCGGTATAAATTCAGTGTACAGTTCGGTAATGATGAAAACCATGGACGCCGACAAAGTAACCGCGATTCCATCCGCCACCAGGATGAGACTAAAGGTAGGTTCATGGGTGGAATCACTTTCACCAGGATTGACCTGGGTTTCTCCAGACTGGTCGACAATGGTAGCTTCAGTCTGTCACCAACGAACGACTTTCTGGATTATAAAGCAGGTAAGACCAGCACGGTTTCCTTTGATGTACTGCAGTTTGGTTACCGGTTTAACCAGAACTTTAAAGTCTATCTGGCAGGAGGTTTCGACTGGACATTGATTCGACTTAAGCAGGATATTACCTTGCAGAATGAGCCACAGAATCTCGCGTATATTCAGGAAGATATCCAATTTGATAAAAACCGTTTCTCTAGCAGCTACGTACATATTCCTTTGAACTTCGAATTACGTACCAAAGAAAATGATAATGGAAAGCGCTTTTACTTTGTCTTTGGCCCGGAGATTAGTTTTCTACTTAATGGAAAGATCAAACAAATTAGTGATGAGCGTGGCAAGCAGAAGGTTAAAGACGATTATCACTTACAGCCATTCCGTTATGGTGGAACCTTGAGGTTAGGGTATGGTAGTTTAGGGGTATTTACGAAATACTACTTCAATGACATGTTCGACAGTCCGGCACAGAAGGGTCTCCGCAATATGTCCTTCGGTATAACTTTAGGACTTAATTAAAGATATTCATACACACAGATTCCCCTTGATCCCGCAGTCAGACAGGCTGGGGGATTTTTTATGTCAAAACCGCTATCTTTGTATGGTGAACAAAACGATCCTTAGTGTAAAAAATATAACCAAGCAATATCAGACAGAAGCTATCTCCGGTATAATCAACATGACCTTTGACATTAATGAAGGTGAAATTGTAGCAATTATAGGCGAAAGCGGTAGTGGAAAGTCTACTTTGCTGAAATCGATGTATGGCTTGCTGGCGCTGGATGAGGGTGAAGTTCTTTTCAACGGCAAGCGGGTTCTTGGCCCGGATGAGCAATTGATTCCAGGACACAAGGGAATGAAAATGGTTACTCAGGATTTTTCATTAAATATTTACGCGAAGGTTTATGATAACATCGCATCCATGCTGTCTAATACTGATGTAAAATCGAAGCATGAGAAGACAGTGGAGATGATGAAACATCTACATATTGAGCATCTCAGTTCTAAACGGATTACAGAATTAAGCGGGGGAGAACAGCAGCGGGTGGCCATTGCGAAGGCGCTGGTAAGTGACACCAAGATGTTGCTGCTGGATGAACCATTCAGCCAGGTTGATGCTTTGTTGAAGCATCAACTTCGGGCCGATCTGAAACGCATTGCCACCGACACGGGCGTATCAGTTGTGTTGGTTTCGCACGACCCTGCAGACGGTTTGTTCCTTGCAGATAAGCTTTTACTTGTAAAGGATGGCCAGCTGTTGCAACAAGGGCTTCCCCGTGAATTGTACAATAATCCACAGCATCTATATACCGCCAAATTGTTGGGAAATGCCAATGTGCTTAGCGTATCTGATGCTTCCAGGATTGGTTTTAAAACCTCAGGTAAGCAGTTGATGTTCTACCCGGAATGGGTGGAAATTGGAACTGGTACAATAACGTTTGAAGTTAAGGACATCTACTATAAAGGCTTCTATGAGGAGCTATTATTGGAAAAGGAGGGTGTTATGGTCCGGGCAATCCAGTTAAGTCAGGGTCACGGGCATAAAAAAAACGACCAGGTTCTGCTGAACATTGGCCGTTTTCTAATTTTTGATTGATATTTCTAGGTGATGTCTACGGAAGGGATCAAAACAACCTTCACCCGTATTGGCACTGTTGGCACGCCTGGATTCTGAGTTGAAAATTCAGAACGTTGGATGTCTATTGCGATTCCGCTGTTAAAGTGCTCAAATGAATAACTATTTCCACTATAGGTATATGGCAGGGCGATGTAGCCATCACGGTTCACCGGATGATCCAGGTAAACCAGAATACCTTCTATATCAACATTAAACTGATCAATTTCTGGAATTTCAAGGTCTGTGGTTATTGTCCTTCCCTCATTGGCAATTACCCACTGGTTGGGTTGAATGGTAAGGACAATTGTTCTATTACTTGATTCCTGAATGTAAGTGTCTTTTTTGCAAGATGCCAGGCCGAACGTAGCAATACAGAGCAAGAGTAATAATTTAACTTTCATATACGATGTATTTATAAAGGCCTAGCAATTCTTCAGCCACAAACAATTTTATAATTCTCTGATCCAGATATTTCTGAAACTGATGGGTTCACTTTTGTCACCGTGTGACTGCAGTTTGATTGGCGACGCGCCATGTGCTTTACGGTATGCTGCTTTTCCGATGTACTGTGTAGGACCTTGCAGTTCGAAGTTGTTCTGAACCAATACGCCGTTAAAGAATACAGTAACTCTTGCTGGTGTTTTTACGGTACTATCTGCATTGAAAGTTGGTGCAGTCCAGATGATATCATACGTTTGCCACTCACCCGGCTTTTTACCTGGGTTGACTAAAGGCGTAGTTTGTTTGTAAATACTTGCAGCCTGTCCATTTGTATAGGTTTTGTTGTTATATGGATCAAGAATTTGTAGTTCATAGCCGTCATCGCCTCTTCCTATTGAAGCTAGAAAAAGTCCGCTATTTCCGCGGGCCTGTCCTTCTCCGGTGATGTTTGAAGGTATCTGCCATTCCAAATGAAGTTGATAGTTGTTGAAAGCTTTCTTCGTCTCGATGTTTCCTTCACTTTTTACAACCGTAAAAGCGCCATTGGAAACTTTCCATCCTGCTGGCTTGCTGCGATCATTTGTGGACACCCATTGTGAAAGATCCTTCCCGTCAAACAAGATGACTGCATCCGAAGGGGCATCCAGGTTTGTTTTTCCTGGTGTTACAGTCGGGGGAACTGGAGTATAAAATTCGGTATCCTGTGGTTTGGCTTTTTCCTGCGCAAAGGTCGTTCCAAGGGCAGCGATCAATAAAGATGTGGTAATAAATGCGGATTTGATGTTAAATTGGTTCATAGTTAAATCTTCAATTTGGTTAATGGACTAAGTTATGATATTTTTTTCTTGCGTATTGTAACAATGTTTACTGTACGACTGTGCAAAGAAGTAAAGGTTTATTTGTAACAGCTTAGCTTGCTATTTAAGCCCATGACCATCATTTAGCTTATTCTTAAAATGTTTTTAATAATTTAGCAATGTGGGTGTACGTTAGGTAATGTTCGTGTTTAATTTGCCCAGGAAGAATTTCATGAGAGATCAATTATCGCAACAGGTTTATAAAAATATATTCTATTCCAGCACATCAGCACAGCTTATGGTAGGTGTTGATGCACCTTTCTATACCATACTGGATGTTAACAATGCATACCTGAATACCACAAATACCAAGCGTGACTTAATCATCAACAAACCTGTGTTTGATGCTTTTCCGGCCAATCCGACTGAGTCGGCCTCGACGAATGTCGCGCTGAGTGCTTATTCGTTCTCCCAGGCCATAAAAAATAAACTTCCACACACCACAAGCAACTTTCGTTATGACCTCCCGATTCCAGGAACGGACCGTTTTGAGGAACGATACTGGACAACAACGAATACGCCTATTCTGGATGATGATGGTGAAGTGATCATGATTCTCCATACGCCGGTTGATGTGACAGGAATGGTGAAAATTGTTGGACGGGAAAAGGCGAATTTGCAGGCGCTGAAGCAACAACGTAAGCAGCTGTATTCTACCTTTATGCAAGCTCCGGTCGGGATTGGCATATTCAAAGGTGCTGAAAACATCGTGGAAATGATTAACCCACAGCTGGCAGAGATTTATGGTATTTCTCAGGAGTTGTTGGTGGGACGGCCGGTATTTAGTGTACTACCCGATGCAAAGGGGTATGGTTTTGAGGAAAAGATGGACCGTGTTCGTCTGACAGGAGAAGCGTTCAAAGCCAGCGAAGTTGCTGTACCGCTTATAAGAAATGGTGTGCAGGAAGATGTTTACATTGACCTGGTTTATGAACCCTTTCGTGAAGAAGATGGATCAATTTCGGGTGTGATTGCCATAGCCCGCGAAATTAATGAGCAGGTACAAGCAAAACGAAAGCTTGAGGAAGCCGAGGAGCGTGCCCGTTTAGCGGTAGATTCTGTAGGCATGGGTACATTTGACCTTAACCTGATCACTGGAGAAATGGTTACTTCAGAGACTTTCGCGCGAATTCATGGTTTTGAAGGACCGGTAAGCAGGGCCGAATATGTAGCAATATTTCACAAAGGCGATCTTGCCAGGCGAAGTAAAGCGATTGAGGATTCCATAAAAACAGGTGTTTTGTTCTATGAAGCACGTATAAACTGGAAGGATGGTTCTTTACACTGGGTACGGGTGGAAGGTAAGGTTTATTTTGAATCTGGTCTTGCAGTCCGGATTTTAGGAATCACGCTGGATATCACTGAACAGAAGCAATCCCGTGGAGAACAGAAGAAATTATTGTCACTGGTGGCCAACANNGTTGATATGATGTCTATTTTAGATTTAGATGGCAGGCATTCCTATATCAATGAAGCCGGGTGCACGTTGCTCGGTTTTACTAATGATGAACAGGTGCGGAATACATATATCAAGTCGCTATACACACCAGAAGATTATAGGATCATGAAGCGGGAGGTCATGCCTGCGGTTATTCGGGACGGCCGGTGGTCCGGTAAGATGTCCATACGGAATCTTACGACCGGCGAATCCTTTGAAGTATTCAACAATAGTATACGTATTGATGATCCCGAGTCGGGAAGGCCTATTGCCATTGGTGCTGTTGTAAGGGATCTGCGGCCGGAGTATGCATCCAAGCAGGCACTTGAAAAAAGCGAAGCCCTTTTAAGAAGTATTACTACTGCCGCGCCAACCGGCTTGTGGCAGTCCGATGCAGTGGGAAATATCATATACGTCAATCAAACCTGGGTTGACTGGACAGGTATTCCCTTTGAAGCGCAACTTGGACAAGGTTGGCTTAGGGCTGTAATTGAAGAAGACTTGCCGCGGTTGGAAAAGCACTTCAAGTCTATATTCGAGACCCATGAGTTCTTTGAAATAGAATACCGTATCCACCATTCTGATGGTACTGTTCACTGGTGTGTAGCTACTGGCAGACCGCAGTACAATAGCCAAGGCTTATTTGAGGGGTATATCGGTGCTGGTACGGACATCACCGAACAAAAGCACCTTCAGCAGCAAAAGGATAATTTCATCGGCATTGCCAGTCATGAGCTCAAAACACCAGTAACCAGTATAAAAGCTTATACGCAGGTTCTCGAGCGAATGTTCAGGAAGAATGGCTCTACAAAAGAAGCAGAAATGATCTCCAAAATGGACGGACAGCTAAACCGATTAACAAGTCTAATAGGCGATCTTTTGGATGTAACCAAGATTAATTCTGGGCGCCTGCAATTCAATGATCGCACATTTGAATTTAATGCGTTGGTATCTGAACTGGTAGAGGATCTTCAGCGAACGACTCAAAATCACTTGCTGGCGGCGACATACTCGGATCCTGTGGAAATCTTTGGTGATGAAGAGCGAATCGGACAGGTGATCACCAACTTGATTACAAATGCGATTAAATATTCACCCGATACTGGCAGGATAGACATTTCTACAAAAATTATGGGAGATGAAGTTCAGTTTTGCGTGAAGGACTATGGCATTGGCATCGCAAAAGACAATTTGGGCAAGGTTTTCGAACAGTTTTACAGGGTGACCGGCGACATGCAACATACCTTTCCAGGCCTGGGTCTTGGATTGTACATCTCGGCTGAGATCATAAAACGTGCCGGTGGGGATATTTGGGTAAACAGCATTGAAGGACAAGGTGCTACCTTCTGCTTTAAACTTCCACTTAGGAAAGAAAACATGTAAAAAAAGGGCCTTGCGGGCCCTTTTCGATCATCTTATTTAATACTAATTGCAAATCCACCACCAGGTGCTATTTGCTGTTTGATAACTGTCTTAGCATTAACCTTCACCTTTCTGATGGTGTAGCTTTGAGGATTTTTATCATAACTGGCATCCTTGCCATCAGCGTAGATGGTTGCTGTAAAGCTTTTTCCTTTTGGTAGGTACTTAAATGTTACTGTTGAAGTACGTGCATTCTCATCGGTGATACCACCAATATACCATTCTTGCTTGCCTTTTGCTTTACGCGCGATAGTGATATAGTCGCCAGGCTCAGCTTCCAGGACGTAAGACTCATCCCAGTCTAAGGCAACGTCTTTGATAAATTGAAAAGCATCCATAAACTTGTTGTACGTTTCTGGAAAATCTGCTGCCATTTGCAGCGGACTATACATGGTTACATACAAAGCCAATTGCTTGGTCAATGTTGTGTGTACATACGAGTTATTGTCCGGATTGTAAGCGCTGATCTTGGTTTGGAAAATACCAGGCGTGTAATCCATCGGTCCACCAACCAAACGGGTGAAAGGAAGGATAGTCGTATGATCCGGGTTGTTTCCGNNAGATTCATATTCAGTTCCCCTTGCAGATTCATTTCCGATCAGGTTCGGATAAGTGCGGTTTAAACCAGTAGGTCTAACTGCCTCATGGGCGTTAACCATAATCTTGTAATCAGCAGCCTTTTTAACCGCATACAGATAATGGTTGTTTAACCACTGCCCGTAATGGTATTCGCCACGAGGAATCATATTACCTACATACCCGCTTTTCACTGAATTATAGCCATGCTCTACCATGAACTTATAAGCAGTGTCCAGGTGACGTTCATAATTACGAACTGAACCTGATGTTTCGTGGTGCATCATCATTTTCACACCCTTTTCAGCAGCATAACGCTGTAGTTCTTTTACATCAAAGTCTGGGTACGGGGTTACAAAGTCGAACACATAATCTTTGGTTTTTCCAAACCAATCTTCCCAGCCTTCGTTCCAACCTTCAACAAGTACCGCATCAAAGCCATGCTGCGACGCGAAGTCGATATATTCTTTTACATGAGCCGTGTTTGCACCATGTTTGCCATTAGGCTTGGTTTTTTTGTAGTCCGTAACGCCAAATTGAATCTTCTCATCTGTAAAAGCCCAGGTGCTTTTACCAGTGATCATTTCCCACCATACACCAACGTATTTTACTGGTTTAATCCAGGAAACATCTTTGTATTTGGTCGGTTCGTTTAAGTTAAGCACGAGCTTTGAAGAGAGGATGTCGCCGGCTTTATCGCTAACGATAACTGTTCTCCATGGCGTTTGGGTAGGTGCCTGAAGGTACCCTTTGTCACCAATTGCGTCAGGCGTAAGATGCGATTCAAAAACCATGGTCTTATCGTTCAGCTCAAGCGACATGGTCGAGTAATCTACCAGGGCAGCTTCATGAAGGTTGATGTATAAGCCGTCAGCACTTTTCAGCATCAGGGGTGTTTGAACACCAGTGTCCGAGAACGGTGTTTGAGAAGAGTTCGGCGTAATGGCCGATTTCATCAATCCTCTGATCTCTGATAATTTAGAAGTAACGGTACTATATTCCTGAGTATCGTAATCTCCGGGAAGCCAAAAACCCTTGTGATCTCCAGCCATCGCGAACTCGGTTCTTTCTTCTTTAATGATGAAGTAATTCAGATTATCTTGCTCCGGAAATTCATATCTAAATCCAAGGCCATCATCAAAAAGGCGAAAGCGAATTCTGATAAAACGATCTTTTTCAGCCTTTTGGCTCAAGGTCACCAGAAGCTCATTGTAATGATTACGAATGGTTTTCTGTTCACCCCAAACCGGGTTCCAGGATTCATCGGCAGTTGCCTGTTCGGTTTTTACAACTGTAAAGCCGGTTAAAAACGAGGGTACATCTTTGGTTTCAATGCCAAGCTTGCTCGTCTTTATGACATCTTTTTTCTTGTATTTGAGTTGGTAAGTAGGAGTACCCGAAGCATTTAGTTCAAATTTCAAACTTAGATTCTTGTCGGGGGAATTGATTTCCTGTGCCTGAACCATCCATCCGGAGGTCAGCACTAAAAGGAAAAGTAGTAGTGATTTACGCATGTTTTATTTCATTTATGATCTCCAAAGCTAAGCTAAGTGCCCGGCAAAGCGAAATAAAAACCCCAAACAGCTACTATTAATTACATTATTGTGCAATTCTGGTTATACCAGATATTCAAATAAGGTTTGATCTTTATTCAGCTCTATAGTTTCAAATTTGAATTCAGCCATACGTTGTAAAAGCAGGGGATAATCACTGCTTTCCTTGAGTTCTATGCCCACCAGTGCCGGGCCGCTTTCCTTATTGGTCTTTTTGATAAATTCAAATCTGGTAATGTCATCATGTGGCCCAAGCACGTTGTTTACGAATAGCTTCAGGGCTCCAGGGCGTTGCGGAAAGCGTACAATGAAGTAATGTTTCAGGCCTTCGTAAAGCAGGGATTTTTCCTTGATCTCCTGCATGCGTTCGATATCATTGTTACCTCCGCTAATGATGCATACCACTTTTTTCGCTATAATCTGATCAGAAATCTGATTTAGCGCAGCTACCGACAGCGCACCTGCTGGTTCAACAACAATTGCATCTTCATTATATAGTTTCAGGATGGTTGTACAGATCTTTCCTTCCGGTACAAGCAGCATGTCATCCAGTAGTTCACTGCAATATTGGTAGTTTAGTGTACCAACGCGTTTTACGGACGCGCCATCTACAAAGCGATCCACCTGCTCCAACGTTACGGGTCCGCCATGCTGCAGTGCATGTTTCATGGAGGGTGCACCTTCCGGCTCCACGCCGATCAGCTGAACAGCAGGGGCGATGTTCCTTAAGTAGCTGCTCACGCCGGAAGCCAGTCCGCCGCCACCAATCGGCATGACCACGTAGTCCACATCGGGTAGTTCTTCAAACAGTTCTACCCCCACTGTGCCCTGACCTTCAATGATCTTTGGATTGTCGAATGGCGGAATAAAGGTCATGCCATGACGCTGCGTATAAACCAGCGCTTCGCGCATAGAATCATCAAAAGTGTCACCAACGAGTACGATCTCGATGTGGCCGTTACCAAACATTTCGGTCTGTTTCACCTTCTGCTTGGGTGTAATCTCTGGCATAAAGATCACACCTTTGATGTTCAGCTTCTTACAGGAATAAGCAACGCCCTGGGCGTGGTTGCCAGCGCTGGCGCAAACAACCCCCCTGGAACGTTGATCATCCGCAAGCGTGGATATCATGTTAAATGCGCCCCGGAGTTTATAGGAGCGCACGATCTGTAAATCTTCTCTCTTCAGGTAGACCTCAGCCTGGTATTTCAGCGATAGTCCGGCATTGTACTCCAATGGCGTACGGCGTACGGTGCCATGGATCCTGGCTGCTGCAGCCAGGAAATCCAGTTCTATGTTTTTGGTCTCGTTCATGATTATAGAAATTTGTTTACGGCATCCAGGTAAGCATTTGCAGATGCCTGCACGATGTCTGTGTTAAAACCATAGCCCAGGTAAGACTTGCCATTATAAGCGATACGCATATTTACCTTGCTCACGTCGTCACTTCCGCCGTGCATCGCCTGTATATTGAACTCTTTCAACTCTACGGCTTTTCCGATAATGCTTTCTATTGCTTTTATGGTCGCGTTAACCGGACCATTACCCCGGGCAAGTGCTTCATGTTCCTGACCTTCATATTCTAACTTTACAGTCGCAGTCGGGCTTAGTGGGTCACCACACAAAACCTGTAGTAACTTCAATTTGTAACCATTTTTAAAGGGATCTTCTTTCCCGTCACTCATCAACAGCAGCAAATCATCGTCGCTAATATGCTTTTTCTCATCGGCCATGGTGAGGAAGGCTTCGTAAACCTGATCCAGATTGATACGCTCGATTTCATAACCTAGTCGTTCCAGATGATGTTTCAATGCATGGCGACCGCTGCGGGCTGTTAAAATGATATCTGATTTATCAATGCCTACATCCTCAGGATTGATGATCTCATAGTTTTCGCGGTGTTTCAAGAAACCATCCTGGTGAATACCCGAGCTGTGTGCGAAGGCATTCTGACCAATAATCGCTTTGTTTGGTTGTACCGGCATGCGCATCATCCGGCTTACCATATTGCTGATCTGAAAGAAATGTTTGCTGTTAATGTTGGTATGCAGGTTAAGTGCATGATGCGTTTTCAGGATCATGGTCACCTCTTCCAGCGCTGTATTTCCTGCACGTTCACCAATACCGTTAATGGTGCATTCTACCTGCCTCGCGCCATTTACAATGCCTGCAAGGGTGTTTGCAGTAGCAAGGCCCAGGTCATTGTGGCAGTGTACAGAAATAATTGCCTGATCAATGTTGGACACATGTTCTTTCAAATACTTGATCTTTGCCCCATACTGATCCGGAAGGCAGTAGCCATTCGTATCTGGAATGTTCACTACAGTTGCACCTGCTGCGATAACGGCTTCAACCATGCGGGCGAGGTACTCATTGTCTGCACGACCGGCATCTTCTGCATAAAATTCGATGTCTTCCACAAAACCTTTCGCATACTTTACCGCTTCAACAGCACGTTCCAGGATTTCTTCCCTGGTGCTGTTGAATTTGTACTTTATGTGCATGTCCGAAGAACCGATACCGGTATGAATCCTTGGACGTTTTGCATATTGCAGTGAAGCTACTGCCGCGTCAATATCCTTTTTGTTTGCGCGTGTAAGTGCACAAATGATTGGTTCAGACACTGCTTTTGATAGCTCAACAACACTTTGGAAGTCGCCCGGACTGGAAATTGGGAAACCTGCCTCAATCACATCAACACCCAGCGCCTCCAGTGCTTTTGCAATCTCCACCTTTTCTGCGGTTGCAAGCTGACAGCCTGGAACCTGTTCTCCATCTCTAAGGGTGGTGTCAAAAACGTATACTCTGTTCGGATCGTGTAACATAAATTATGTGATTAAGAAAGTGAGTGTTGATCAATGAATTTTAAAATAAGCTTGCCCATATCCTGCGTACCAAGCACCTTGTAAGGACTTGTGCTGCCATCAGCGATGTCATTGGTCCTGAACCCTTCGGCAAGCACCTGGTTTACAACATCAATGATGAGCTTGGATTCTTCTTTAAGTCCGAAAGAGATGTCGAGCATCAACGCCACGGATAGGATGGAAGCTAGTGGATTCGCAAGGTCCTTACCGGCAATGTCATGCGCGGAACCATGGATGGGCTCAAAGAATCCAGTACCATCGCCAATGGAGGCTGAAGCCAACATACCCATTGAACCTGCAATCTGCGAAGCTTCGTCAGTAAGGATATCACCAAAAAGATTTGCGGTAAGCACCACATCGAAACGCTTTGGATCTTTGATCAGCTGCATGGCCGCATTGTCGATAAACATGTGTTCTGTTTCCACCTCAGGGTAGTTTTTACTGACCTGCTGTACGGTCTCGCGCCACAGTCTGGAGCTTTCCAGTACATTGGCCTTATCCACAGAGCAGAGTCGCTTGCTGCGGGTCATAGCTGCTTCAAATGCTTTGTGTGCAATGCGTTCAATTTCATATCGCTGATACACCATCAGGTCTGATGCGGTGTGGCCATCTTTAGAGCGTTTTTTCTCACCAAAGTAGACATCGCCAGTGAGTTCCCTGAAGAACAGGATATCTGTTCCTTTTAAAATGCTTGGCTTTATGCTGGAAGCATCCAATAACTCGTCAAAAAGTAAGATTGGTCTCAAGTTGGCATAGAGCCCCAGTTCTTTTCTGATTTTTAGCAGGCCTTGCTCCGGGCGAACTTTCGCCGAAGGGTCGTTATCATATTTTGCATGCCCAACAGCACCAAAAAGAATGGCATCGCTCTGTTGTGCTTTTTGTAGTGTCTCGTCTGGTAGTGGATTTCCAGTCGCTTCAATGGCAACATGGCCCATCAAAGCTTCCTGGAAACTGAAGTCATGGCCATACACTTCAGCGATCTTTTCTAAAACTGCTTTGCCCCAGGTGGTAACCTCAGGACCAATCCCATCTCCGGGTATGACCAATATGTTTTTTTTCATGTGTATTCTTTTTCTAAAATGGATTGATTACGAACCGCAATGCCGTTTTCAAGCATCAGCTCATGGCTTAAAAAATCCGGTAACGCATGCTCAAAATGATTGACATAAATGAGGCTGCGATTCGTGTTACATAACAANNGTTTGGGTTTCATCCAAACCCTGGCAGGGTTCGTCCAGGATCAGCAAGGGTGGGTTCTTAATAATCGCGCGGGCTAAAAGTGCAAGCCGCTGCTTGCCAAGAGGCAACTGTGTTAATAAATCGTTTGCTTCGGTTTGCAAACCGAATAGGGTAAGTAGTTGATTGGTCTTGTCCGTTTGCTCCGTATTAAGCTTCCTGAACAGTCCATTTGTGTCGAACAATCCGGAGGCCACAGCTTGAAAAACCGTAGAACCGGGTTCGAAATACCATTGCAGTTCCGGAGAAATAAAACCGATCTGCTTTTTAATGTCCCAGATGCTTTCGCCAGTGCCGCGCTTTTTTCCAAAAAGATATATTTCCTGTGCATAAGCTTGTGGATTATCTCCTGTCAGCACGCTAATCAGGGTAGACTTGCCGGAGCCATTATGCCCTTTCAATAGCCACTTTTCGCCAGCGTTTAAGCTCCAGGTCAGATCTTTCAGGATCTCTTTCTCGCCATAGCGGATGCTGATGTTATTCATGGAAACGAGCTCCTCGACTGCTAAAGCAGGGGCTTGCTGCAGGAAGTCAGGGAGCTCATAATTAATGTTGGTCCGCTGAACTACAGCTATTGGTTTATCACTGGTCAGCAGTTTACCATCCATGATGGTAGCATAACGGTTGATACATCCAGGGATTGCTGCATCATGACTGACAATTAGCAACTGCATCCCGGCGGCACAGGCAAGATCTAATTGTTCATTCAAGCAGGCTCTGGTCTGTACATCCAATCCTGTATATGGATTATCCAATATCAGGAATTGAGGCCGGTAAAGTAATGCTTTGATCAGCTGCAGCTTTTTATGTTCACCGCTGGAAAGTTGAATGATTGGCGCATCCTTTCTGCTCCAGAGGCCAAAGGTATTTAAGAGCGTCTGTGCCTTCTCTTCAGAACGATGTATTCTTGTAACATATTCATGCAGGCTCTCCCAAACGGTTACCGTGTTCTCCGCATCAGCGCTATTAAAGCGCTGTTGGAAGTAGAAATTGGAGCTGCCTTGTTTATCCCTGAATTGAGACCATTGTGGAACAAACAATGTTGAGGCCGGCAGGGTAGAACCGATGGCCTTTGCAAGCATGGTTTTNNACAGCCATTGTTCTCCTTTAGCAATTTGCCAGGACAAATCAGCCAGGATCACCCGGTTTCTGATTTTTAAGTTTACATGCTCAATCCCGACAAATACCTCCATTAGACGACTGCTTTTTGCTGTTCAAATTGTTCTATAGCCTGACGCTGATTTAAGATGAAGTCAATATCATCATAGCCATTGATCAGGCAAGATTTTTTGTAGGGGTTTATTTCGAAATCCTCGTACTCTTTAGTAGTCTCAATGGTCACGGTTTGTGCTTCTAAGTCTACCGTTAGTTGCGCTAGCGGATCAGTTTCTACTGCAAGGAAGATGCGCTGTACAAAACCATCTGATAGCTGTATCGGCAATAAGCCATTGTTCAATGCATTACCTTTAAAGATATCCGCGAAGAAACTGCTGATCACCACGTCAAATCCATAGTCCTGCAACGCCCAGGCGGCATGTTCCCTGCTGCTTCCACAGCCGAAGTTTTTACCTGCTACCAGTACCTTTCCGCTATATATTGGATTGTTTAATACAAAGTCCGGGCGCGGATTTCTGGAGTCATCGTAACGCCAGTCGCAGAACAGGTTTTCACCAAAGCCTTCACGTGTAGTGGCCTTCAAAAATCTGGCGGGGATGATCTGATCGGTATCCACGTTCTCAATTGGAAGTGGTACCACCGAGGAAGTTAAAGTTGTAAATTTCTTCATCTTAGGCGTAAATATTTTCGGTAAGCATGGAACGTACATCTGTAATACGGCCAGTGATTGCAGCAGCAGCGGCGGTCAGCGGACTGGCCAGGAAGGTTCTGGAGTTCGGGCCCTGACGGCCTTCGAAATTCCGGTTTGAAGTAGAAACGCAGTATTTTCCTGCAGGAATCTTATCTTCATTCATACCCAGGCAAGCACTGCAGCCCGGTTCACGGAGCTGAAAACCTGCTGTTTCAAATACTTTATCAAGCCCTTCAGCAATGGCTTGTTGCTCAATTTGCTTAGAACCTGGTACAATCCATACCGTAACATTCGGGGCTTTCTGCCGGCCTTTAACAAATTCTGCCACTGCACGGAGATCCTCCATTCTGGAGTTGGTGCAGCTCCCAATAAATACATAGTCAATTTCTTTTCCCAACAAGGAGGCATTATCTCCAATGCCCATGTAGTTCAATGCTTTTTCATAAGACGGACGCTCAGACAGATCCTGGCTTGCTGTAGTTGGAATCTGCTGACTGATACCAACACCCATTCCCGGGTTGGTACCGTAGGTGATCATGGGTTCGATATCAGCCGCGTCAAACTGAAGTTCTGCATCAAATACAGCATCAGCATCGCTGTAAAGTGTTTTCCAATGTGCCAGTGCACTATCCCATGCAGCACCTTTGGGTGCAAACTCACGACCATTGACGTAATCGAAGGTGATGTCGTCAGGTGCAATCAATCCGCCACGGGCACCCATTTCAATGCTCATGTTGCAGATGGTCATCCTGGCTTCCATGCTTAAGCTGCGGATCGTGGATCCGGCATATTCAATGAAATAGCCAGTGCCACCGGCCGCTGAAATCTTGGCGATAATGTAGAGGATAATATCTTTAGCACCAACGCCAGTTCCTAGCTCACCATCTACGGTGATGCGCATGGTTTTTGGAGGCTGTTGTAGTAAACATTGCGTTGCTAACACCTGCTCAACCTGAGACGTACCGATCCCAAATGCGATGGAACCAAAGGCACCATGGGTGGACGTATGACTATCGCCACATACAATGGTAGATCCTGGTAAAGTTATGCCCAGCTCTGGCCCAATGACGTGCACAATGCCCTGGTAAGGGTGACCTAAGCCGTAAAGCTCCACACCGAATTCTGCGCAGTTCTTTGTTAGCATATCCACCTGATACCGTGACAGGGGCTCCTGTATTGGTAGATGCTGGTTCCATGTCGGTACATTATGATCTGCTGTTGCGATGGTTTGCGCAGGCCGAAACACGGGTAAACCTCTTTTGCGTAACCCTTCAAATGCCTGAGGGCTGGTTACCTCATGTATAAAATGCGTATCGATATACAAAATATCAGGAAAGCCCGCGTCGCGTTTAACGACGTGAGCATCCCAGATTTTTTCTACTAAAGTCTTTCCCATGTGGGTATATTTTTATGCTTCTAATTCTTTTTCTGCCGGCTGATTTTCAGGGCGTAAACTGCGGACAGTTTTACCTGCCTGCCATAACTCACTGTCTCTTAGTTCTGCCAGTTCAACATTTAACTTTTCACGGTAGTCCGGCTGACTGTTGCTATCAATAGATCTTTGCGATTCCTGACCAGAAGCAACGCTTGCGTATAGTTCTTCAAACACGGGTTTTGTTGCATCACGGAATTTTTTCCACCAGTCTAAAGCACCACGCTGTGCGGTTGTAGAGCAGTTCGCATACATCCAGTCCATACCATTTTCTGCTACCAGCGGCATTAAACTTTGCGTAAGCTCTTCTACGGTTTCATTGAAAGCTTCAGAAGGAGAGTGGCCGTTAGCACGTAATACATCATATTGTGCTGCGAAAATGCCCTGAATACACCCCATCAAGGTTCCACGTTCACCAGTTAAATCGCTGAATACTTCTTTTTTGAAATNNTGAAATCTGTTTCAAACAGGTAACCGCTACCTACAGCAATACCCAAAGCAACTACTCTTTCGTAAGCTTTACCAGTTGCATCCTGGAAGATCGCATAGCTAGAGTTTAAACCACGGCCTTGTAAGAACATGCGGCGTAGGGAAGTACCTGAGCCTTTCGGTGCCACAAGGAATACATCAACGTCTGCAGGTGGGATAATACCAGTCTGCTCATTGAAGGTGATACCAAAGCCATGTGAGAAGTATAGTGCTTTACCTGGAGTAAGGTGCTTTTTAACTGTAGGCCACAATTCAATTTGGGCGGCGTCACTCAATAAGTAGCAAATGATGGTTCCGCGCTCCAGCGCTTCTTCAATTTCGAACAGGGTCTCTCCGGGAACAAATCCATCGGAAATTGCTTTATCCCAGGTTTTTGATTCTTTGCGTTGGCCAACAATAACATTGATGCCATTGTCTTTTTGATTAAGCGCTTGTCCAGGCCCTTGTACGCCATAACCAATGATTGCTACGGTTTCATTTTTCAGGACTTCCTGTGCTCTTTCCAATGGAAATTCATCACGTGTTACTACATTTTCGTCTTTACCGCCGAAATTTAATACTGCCATAATTTTGGTTTTATAAGTTTTGGTTAATCTATGTTTTAGTATGTTTAGTTATTTAGATACCACCACTACATGGTGAATACATCTTTTTTGGTGTCAGCGTGTTCGAGCTCAACAACATCCTGTCCTGGCTCTTCACGTTCAAACTCGCGTAATTTTTTATTGAAGCCCTGGCTGTTTTTGATGATTGCCACTCTGGCACTTCGAACAAATTCAATCAGGCCGTAGGGTTGAAGTACTTCGATGAGTTTGTCGGTTTCTTCACGGTGCCCTGTGGTTTCGAAAACGGTATAATCTTTACGGATCACGACTGCTCTTGCGCCATTCTCGCGAAGCAAGCGCTCCACGTAAACCTTCTCGGCAATGACGTCGGTCGGCACTTTGTATAGCGCCATTTCCTGCCAGATAATATCATCATTGGTATTGAAATATACTTTCAATACTTCAACCTGCTTCTCAATTTGCCTGGCAACTTTACGCACCGTATCTGGTGTTTCATTAACAACAATGTTAAAGCGGTGGATATGCTGGATCTCGGAAGGCGAAACATTCAAACTTTCGATGTTGATCTTTCTTCTGGAGAAGATTATCGCGATGCGGTTTAACAAGCCTACCTGATTTTCTGTATAAACCGAGATGGTGTATTCCTGCTTTTTATCTATGAATTCTGCGTCTTTCATGTCCAATTATTTAAGTCTGATTTCACTTACGCTGCAACCTTGCGGTACCATCGGAAATACGTTAAGTTCTTTTTCTACCATCACCTCCAGTACGAAGGATCCTTTATGTTCAAGCATCTGTGTTAGTGCCGGGATCAACTCTTCACGTGCAGTAACTTTCTTCCCGGCAATGTAATAGGATTCTGCAAGCTTGATGAAATCCGGACTGGTGATGTCTACAAAGGAGTATCGTTTCTCATTGAACAGCTGCTGCCACTGGCGCACCATGCCTAAAAACTGGTTGTTTAGGATCATGATCTTCACATCGACACCACTTTGCATGATGGTGCCAAGTTCCTGTAAGGTCATCTGGAAACCGCCGTCGCCAATTACAGCAACTACCGTGCGATCTGGTCTGCCGAACTTAGCACCGATTGCCGCTGGAAGGCCAAAGCCCATGGTACCCAATCCACCGCTGGTAACGTTGCTGCGGGTGTGGTTCAGTTTTGCGTAGCGGCAGGCAACCATCTGGTGCTGACCAACATCACTTACAATGATGGCTTCACCATTGGTAAGCTGATTCAGCTGGTGGATCACTTCACCCATGGTCAGTTCTCCGCTTTCTGGCTCCAGTTCTTTTTGTATCAACTGCTCCTGTTCAATCTTTTCAAATACCTTGAACTCAGCGAGCCAATCGGTATGTGTACGTTCTTCAATAAGCGCAGTCAATAATGGAAGTGTGTCTTTACAGTCTCCCCAAACCGGAACATCTGCTTTCACGTTCTTATCGATCTCTGCCGGATCGATGTCCAGGTGTACAACCTTAGCCTGAGTAGCATATTTATCTAATCTGCCTGTTACGCGATCGTCAAAGCGCATTCCGATGGCAATCAGCACATCGCAGGAATTGGTCTGCACGTTAGGTCCATAGTTGCCATGCATACCCAGCATACCCACATTTTGCGGGTGATCGGAAGGAATTGCACCGGCACCTAAAATGGTCCATGCAGCAGGGATACCACTCTTTTCTACAAAGGCCTGGAATTCTTTTTCAGCACTGCCCAGTAGTACACCCTGTCCAAAAAGGATGAAAGGCTTTTTTGCTGCATTGATCATTGCTGCCGCTTGTTCAATATATTCCATTCGAACATTTGGCTTTGGACGATAGCTCCGGATGTGATTACAAGGGGTATAACCTTCGTAGGCGATCTTCTGAATCTGCGCATCTTTGGTAATGTCGATCAATACAGGTCCCGGGCGGCCGCTTTTAGCAATGTAAAAAGCTTTTGCCAGTACCGCAGGGATCTCGTTTGCATCGGTCACCTGATAATTCCATTTGGTTACTGGTGTGGTGATGTTGATTACATCTGTTTCCTGGAAGGCATCGGTACCAAGCAGGTGACTGAATACCTGACCAGTGATACACACCAATGGTGTACTATCAATTTGTGCATCAGCCAGACCAGTTACCAGGTTGGTTGCGCCTGGGCCGCTTGTGGCGAATACCACTCCAACTCTACCTGATGTTCTCGCGAAACCCTGCGCAGCATGTGTTGCACCCTGCTCATGGCGCACCAGGATATGCTGAAGTCGCTCTTTGAAGTCATATAAGGCGTCATAAATTGGCATGATTGCTCCACCTGGATAACCAAAGACCACTTCGGTTCCTTCAGTAATTAATCCCTCCAATAATGCCACAGAGCCGCTCACTGTCTTAAGTTCTTTCGGCGCTGCCGGGCTGATTGTTTCTTCAATTGATAATTCCATCTTCTTAGGTATTATGTGCAGATTAATCGGTATAGGCATCGGTAACGCAGCCTTCACTGGCATTGCTTACCTGTTTCAAATATTTATAAAGTACACCGCCTTTTACTGGTGGTGGTAACTGCTTCCAGTTTGCACGGCGTGCCGCAAGTTCTTCATCTGAGATCAGGACGTCGATGGTGTTGTTCACCGCATCAATCCGGATGATGTCATTGTCTTGTACAAGTCCGATGTTGCCCCCGGACCAGGCTTCTGGCGTGATGTGACCTACCACAAATCCGTGGGTTCCACCGGAGAAACGGCCGTCAGTGATCAGCGCGACAGATTTCCCCAATCCGGCACCGATAATGGCAGAGGTTGGTTTAAGCATTTCAGGCATCCCAGGTGCGCCTTTCGGACCTACCTGACGGATTACGACCACATCACCCTGGTGAACCCTGCCGCTTGAAATACCTTCTATCAGCTGTTTCTCGCCGTCAAATACCCTGGCTGGCCCTTCAAACCGTTCACCTTCTTTACCACTGATTTTGGCAACAGCACCTAATTGTGCCAGATTGCCATAAAGCATTTGCAGGTGGCCGGTTGCTTTGATCGGATTCTCGATAGGTAAAATCACCTTCTGCTGTTCAAAATCAAGTTCAACAGCATCAGCTACGTTTTCGGCTAATGTTTTTCCGGTTACGGTCAGGCAATCTCCATGGATCAAGCCCACCTTTAATAAGTACTTTAACACTGCTGGTATACCACCAATGGTATGTACATCTTCCATCAAATACTGACCACTAGGTTTTAAGTCTGCCAGTACCGGAGTATTGTCGCTGATGTGTTGAAAGTCTTTTAGTTCCAGGTTCAGTCCAACTGATTTTGACATTGCAATCAGGTGTAGTACAGCATTTGTACTTCCGCCAAGAACCATCACCGTTACAATCGCATTGTGAAATGCTTTCTCCGTCATGATATCTGATGGGAGGATATTTTTTTCAAGCAGTACTTTAATCGCTTCACCGGCGCTTAAACATTCTGCTTTTTTCTCTTCGCTAAGTGCAGGATAGGAGGAGCTGTAAGGCAAGCTCATACCCAATGCCTCGATTGCCGAAGCCATGGTGTTTGCCGTGTACATACCGCCGCATGCGCCTGCACCCGGACAGGTATGCCTGATGATCCCCTGATAATCTTCTTCTGAAATCTTTCCCGCAATTTTTTCACCCAATGCTTCGAAAGCGGAAACCATATTTAGTGATTTTCCTTTATAGTTCCCCGAGTGAATACTTCCACCATAAACCATGATCGAAGGACGGTTCAAACGCCCCATTGCCATGATAGATCCTGGCATATTCTTGTCGCAACCAGGTAAAGCAATCACCGCATCGTAATACTGCCCGCCACAAATGGTCTCTATCGAGTCTGCAATTACGTCCCTGGAGATGAGAGAGTAACGCATGCCGTCTGTGCCGTTAGACATTCCGTCACTCACCCCAATGGTGTTGAAGGTTAAGCCTACCATATCATTTTTCCAGACACCTTCTTTAACAAGCTTTGCTAAGTCATTAAGGTGCATGTTGCAGGTGTTGCCATCATAGCCCATACTCGCTATGCCCACCTGTGCTTTCTGCATATCTGCAGTAGTAAGACCAATTCCATAAAGCATGGCTTGTGCGCCAGCCTGGGTTGGATCTTGTGTGAAGGTTTTACTGTATCGGTTTAGTTCTAAAGTGTCTGACATGTTGTGGTTCGGTATGATCTCTTATATAAAAACTTCGTAATTCTGCTTTTCTAATACCAGGCTTTTGTAGGTACGCTGTAAGGTTGAACCCAGGCTATCTGACCATTTCAGCGGGAAGGTGGTCTCATCAATTGACTTCATGCCGATGATTTCTGCTGCCGTTCCGCACAGAAAGGCACTGTCTGCCTGTTTAAGATCTCTGGCAGTGATTTGCTTCTCAATGTATTCGATATCAAGGCTTTTACATAGCTGGATTACAGTTTCACGCGTAATCCCAGGTAAGATATGTCCCAAAGACGGCGTGTATAGTTTACCTGATTTTTCGATGAAGATATTCGCGCCGGGTGCTTCTGCTACAAATTCATTCTGGTCCAGTAACAAGGCTTCATCGTAACCGCGGCCTTTGGCTTCCGTTGTTGCCAGGATGGAGTTAACATAATGTCCGCTTACTTTTGCTTCCATTGGGGTTGACTTGGGATTTGGCCGCTGATAAGAAGAAATGCAAACCCTAACCTGCTTGTCACCAAGGTATGCACCCCATTCCCAGGCGCAGATCATAATGTTTACACTTGCTGGCTCAGAAAGCGTCATGTTTGGGCTGCAATACACTAAAGGACGGATGTACGCGTCCTTTAGGTTATTCAACTCCAGTAACTTGTAGGTTTGTCTTACCAGGTCGTCAACATTCCATTCAAATGGAATATGTACCAATTCACAGGAACGCTTTAGGCGTTCGTAGTGGCGTTTGGCTTTGAAAATCCTGGTGCCATTATGGGTGTTGTATGCACGGATTCCTTCGAATACGGCATAGCCATAATGTAAGGACTGACTGTAAAGGTCAGTGCTGGCATCCTTTGCGGGAACAAACTCGCCGTTTAAGTAAAGCTGGGTAGATGAATTGTAGTATTGCATGGTCTAGGTTGGGATTTCAAAAAGCTGGTTATTAAAAAAGCGCCTCTTTGCTGGGGCGCTTGTAAATATTCTGGGTTTAAATTCTCGTTTACAGCGCCTTGTTCTTCTGAATGATCAGGAGAAGAATATTGTTAATCAGGTTGTTGACGTTGTTGAGAATTGTTGTGTTCATATCGTTTTTACTATCTCTTGTTTCTTGAAATACAATTTAGATTTTGAGGAACGCAAAGGCAATAGCAAATGAAAATAAATTGAAAAAAAATTTATGACTTCATAATGCTTTCAAAACAGAATAAAAAATGGTAAGGATTGGTTTTTTGATACAAATCGCTACTGTGACTATACCAAAAGTGTTTTCGGTATTCGGTCTACATGCTATGCGTGCATTGTAAAAAACTCGAAATTCTGCGTGAAATGCTGGTGAGTCTAAAAAAATGTGTCAAAATCAGGTAGAAATTTCGCGTATAAACCAGCATGGTTTTAGAGGAACTCGGTCTGTCATTTGCTGACGTGGAGTTCGGGAGAAAAGTGCAAAAAAAATCCCCCGAATTACGGGGGATTTTTAAACCTAGGGGTGGATCGATTACTTAAAGGGCAACGCCTTCTGCAAGCACCACTATTTTATTTTTCAAAACTTCTACAACGCCACCTTTGATATTAAAGGTTTGTTCATCAGTTTTGTTTTTAATGATAACCGGACCATCTTCTAAAGTTGAGATGATAGGGGCATGGTCTCTCAGGATCTGAAAAGAACCCATTGTTCCCGGTACAGTAACCGCAGTTACTTCTCCTTCAAAAACTTTTTTATCTGGGGTTAATATCTCTAATGTCATAATTATGCGTTTGCTTCGGCAAGGATTTTCTTACCTTTTTCGATAGCATCATCAATATTACCAACTAAGTTAAATGCAGCTTCTGGATACTCATCAACTTCACCATCCATAATCATGTTGAATGCTTTGATGGTATCTTTAATGTCTACCAATACACCTTTAAGGCCAGTAAATTGTTCAGCTACGTGAAATGGCTGAGAAAGGAAACGCTGAACACGACGTGCGCGGTGAACAACGAGTTTATCCTCTTCAGAAAGCTCATCCATACCTAAGATGGCAATGATATCCTGAAGCTCTTTGTAACGTTGAAGAATTTCCTTCACACGTTGAGCAGTGTTATAGTGCTCATCACCTAAAACTGCCGGAGATAAGATCCTTGAAGTAGAATCCAATGGATCCACAGCAGGGTAGATACCTAGCTCAGAAATTTTACGTGAAAGTACAGTTGTTGCATCCAAGTGGGCAAACGTAGTCGCCGGAGCAGGGTCAGTTAAATCATCCGCAGGAACGTAAACGGCCTGTACTGAAGTAATTGAACCACGTTTAGTTGAAGTAATACGCTCTTGCATTAAACCCATCTCAGTAGCAAGGGTTGGTTGGTAACCTACTGCTGAAGGCATACGGCCTAAAAGTGCAGATACCTCAGAACCAGCTTGCGTGAAACGGAAGATGTTATCAACGAAGAAAAGGATGTCTTTTCCAGCACCTTCGCCATCACCATCACGGAAGTATTCCGCTACAGTAAGACCAGATAATGCCACACGTGCACGTGCACCAGGAGGCTCGTTCATCTGACCGAATACCAGGGTTGCTTTAGACTCTTTTAATTTCTCTACATCTACCTTGCTTAAATCCCAGCCACCTTTTTCCATGGAATGAAGGAACTCATCACCATAGTTGATTACACCAGATTCGATAAACTCACGTAAAAGGTCATTACCTTCACG
>DCLG01000095.1:51387-52044 GCA_002320935.1 Pedobacter sp. UBA1654
TTACCACCTTTTGCATAAGGCTCTAATAAATCGATTACTTTAATACCGGTGAAAAGAACTTCTGATTCCGTAGAAAGCTCGTCAAAACGGGGAGGAGCACTGTGAATTGGCTTACCAACAGTTTTATCAATGGTATTGATACCGTCGATGGCTTCACCAACAACATTGAATAAACGACCTTTGATATGATCACCAACAGGCATTTTAATAGGCGCACCAGTATCTAATGCTTTCATTCCACGAACTAAACCATCTGTAGAGTCCATGGCAATTGCACGAACGCGATCTTCACCTAAGTGTTGTTGAACTTCTAAAATGATCTTTTGTCCGTTTTCTTTTTCAATCTCTAATGCAGAGAAAATCTGAGGTAAATGAGCATCGTCAGCAAAACTCACGTCAACTACCGGTCCTATAATCTGCGCTATCTTTCCAATGTTAGGCATATATTGTTTTGGGTAAATTTATAAATATCAAATTGTTAAAGTCCGGATTTATGGTCCTCAATTCAGTCCGCAAAGTTAAGTTTTTTCTCTTTAAATTCTATATATAAATAAAATGATTTTCCACAGGATTTAAGTAATAAATTCGCTTGTATGAAAACCGTATTAGTGACCGGGAGCAATGGACTACTGGGACAGAAAATTACCGAAAATATAT
>DCLG01000095.1:52130-53571 GCA_002320935.1 Pedobacter sp. UBA1654
CCAACGTCGACACCTGCCAGGTGGAAAAAAAACTTGCGCATGCGCTTAATGTGGAAGCTGTAAAAACTTTGGTTGCGGTATGTGAAACCATGAACATACAATTTGTTCATTTGTCTACAGATTTTATATTCGATGGGGAAGAAGGGCCATATGAAGAATCTGCTGCAACCAATCCGTTAAGCTATTATGGGGAAACAAAGGTGGAAGCGGAAGAGATCGTCAAGAATTCACATTGCCGCTGGGCCATTATCCGAACCATTCTGGTTTACGGTATCGTTAAAGATATGAGTCGAAGTAATATTGTGCTTTGGGCTAAAAATGCACTTGAAAGGGCTGCACCGCTGAATGTCGTCAATGATCAGTGGCGTATGCCGACACTTGCTGAAGATTTGGCCTGGGCTTGTCTTGCTGCAGTGGAAAAAGAGGTAACAGGTATTTACCATATCTCCGGAAAGGATATGATGAGTGTTTCAGAGCTGGTGGGCAGGGTAGCAGACTATTTCAACCTGGACAAGAGTCTGCTAACCGAAGTTAGTTCTTCCACTTTAAACCAATCCGCCGCAAGGCCAAAGCGGACAGGTTTCATCCTGGATAAGGCTATACGGGACTTGAATTATCAACCACGTAGTTTTGAAGAGGGAATCGCAATATTAGAGCAGCAAATGGCTGATGCTTCGAAATAAGCCGATATATTTACAACTCACGATTAAAAAATAGACTATGGGATTACAGGTAGGCGATCAGGCCCCAGATTTAAAATTATTCAGTTCAGAACTTAAAGAAGTATCCTTAAGCGATTTTGCCGGACGTAAACTGGTGATTCAGTTTTTTCCGATGGCGTTTACTGGAACATGTACTACGCAACTTTGTACCATGCGCGACAGCTTTGGTTATTATGAAGGCATTAATGCTGCTGTTGTTGGTATTTCGGTAGATTCTCCATTTACACTTGCAAAGTTTAAAGAAGATCAATCTTATCAATTTCCATTATTATCAGATTTCAACAAAGAAGTGTCACAAGCTTATGGTGCTTTCTATGACGAATTCGTGTTTAATTTAAAAGGTGTATCTAAAAGAGCCGCTTTTGTAATTGATGAGGGAGGAAAAATAAGTTATGCTGAAGTTCTTGAAAATGCAGGTGACCTGCCTGATTTCGAAGCAATTAAGCAGGTTCTAGGTGCCTAATGAAGGTTTAGTGCTTGAAGAATTATCAAATTATTTCAAAAAAAATTGGGAAATATCAACTGAAGTACTACTTTTGCAGTCCAATCACACGGAAATGCATTCGTAGCTTAATTGGATAGAGCACCTGACTACGGATCAGGAGGTTAGGGGTTCGACTCCCTTCGAGTGCACTGAAAAGCCTTAGAGAAATCTAAGGCTTTTTTTTGTACAGGAAGTTTGCATAACGCTGTGCAAATCTTGGATCAAGTCAAAAACT
>DCLG01000039.1:0-4647 GCA_002320935.1 Pedobacter sp. UBA1654
GAATAATAAGTTGTCCTTTGATTTGCCTCAAAATGATACTTCGAACCATGCGACATACCTGAGTGATCCGGCGAAGCCAGTTCCTTATACCGCAGGATTCGGGATATTCCGCGGTTTTGAGTATATGGTAGAAGACCAGCGTTTTGCATTCATGCGTCCGGATGTGTTAACGTTTGAGACAGGTATCCTCACTGAAGATGTGGTGATTGCCGGGAATTTAACTGCCGACCTTTTTGTAAGTACAACAGGCACAGATGCAGACTTTATTGTAAAGCTTATTGATGTTGCGCCTGATAATGGCTATCAGCTGATGGTTCGGGGAGAAGTCATGCGTGCAAAATTCAGGAATGACTTCTCTAAGCCGATACCAATGAAGCCGGGGGAAATTACAGAAGTAAAATTTGACATGCAGGATGCATCCCATGCTTTTAAGAAAGGGCATAAGATCATGGTGCAAATTCAAAGCTCCTGGTTTCCACTAGTTGATCGGAATCCACAGACCTTTACAAATATCTACACCGCAAGTGAAACTGATTTTAAACAGGCCACACACCGGGTTTATTTCAGTGCAGGTGCTGCTTCCCACATTAAACTTAATGTTATATCACCCTAACCAAGCAGGAGATGTATTACAGCGGCATCGAATTGTTACAATTTTGAAGTCCAGAATGCCTTATTAAAGGACAGTACAGGTTGCTACTAAGGGCCAAACATAGTAGATTGTCTGCTTAAATGAAGAACATGAATACTATTGCCCCTAAATTGCTATCCCTGTTTATTTCTTTTCTTCCATTGCTCTCCAGGGCGGATGATAAAACCGCCGTTCCATATGCGCTGAAGTGTGAGCATCTGGAGCGGCCGATTGGCGTTGATGAACTTAGTCCGCGATTGTCATGGAAGCTCCGCGACACGCGTCAAGGCGCGAAACAAACGGCTTACAGGCTGTATGTCGGAAAAGATTCATTAGGACTGGTTCAGAAAAAGGCGGATGCCTGGGACACTCAGAAGGTGACTGCCAGCACTAGCCTTTTGCGGTATAATGGCAAGGCGCTGCAGCCATTCACGAAATACTACTGGTTGGTTGAGGTTTGGGATAAAGACGGAAAACCTGCAGCCAGTAGCGTGACGAGCTTCGAAACGGGTATGATGAACATGGCCAACTGGCAGGGTACCTGGATTAGCGACGGAAACAATATTGACAAGCGACCAGCACCTTATTTTAGAAAAGTATTTAGTCCTGAAAACAAGAAGATTAAGTCGGCACGCGCTTACATCGCGGCAGCTGGATTATACGAACTTTATCTAAACGGGAGCAAGGGTGGTAATCACCGCCTTGATCCTATGTATACGCGCTTTGACAGGCGCAATCTATACCTGAGTTATGATGTAACACCGCAGATTAAAGCTGGCAAAAATGCCATTGGTGTAGTACTTGGAAATGGCTGGTACAACATGCAGTCTATTGCGGTTTGGAACTTTGATACAGCACCATGGCGCGCCAGACCAACATTTTGTATGGATCTGCGCATTACCTATGATGATGGTTCAACAGCGGTCGTGAAAACGGATGGTGACTGGAAAACCCATTCGGGGCCAGTTACTTTCAATAGCANNCTGGAGCAGGAGGGGTGGAATACAGCAGATTTTGACGATCAGAAATGGTCTGGGGTTAGTTTGCGTGCAGTGCCTTCATCTCAGGTGGTTAGTCAGCTGATGCACCCGATCAGAGAGGTGCAGACCATCGCGGCACAAAGCCTGCGAACGTTTAATGATAGCACCTATGTGTTTGATCTGGGCAGGAACATTGCCGGGGTCACGGAAATCAAAGTTCAAGGCCCTGCAGGTACTGTGGTGCGTATAAAACATGGAGAACGCTTATTGCCAAATGGGCGTGTGGACTTGTCGAACATTGATGTTTACTATCGTCCCAAGGACAATTCTGATCCTTTCCAGACGGACCTGTTTACCCTGAAAGGTTCGGGTGTAGAAAGCTTCAAACCTAAATTCAACTATAAAGGTTTCCAGTATGTAGAAGTTACCAGCAGTAAGCCAATCAAGATTGATAAATCCGGGATCACAGGATATTTCATGCACAGTGATGTGCCGGTGGCCGGTAAGGTAAATTCCTCCAGCTCGCTGGTCAACAAGTTATGGGCAGCAACCAACAACTCTTATTTATCTAATCTTTATGGTTACCCTACCGATTGTCCGCAACGAGAGAAAAATGGCTGGACCGGTGATGGGCATTTCGCTATAGAAAGTGGCTTGTACAACTTTGATGGCATCACGGTCTATGAAAAATGGCTTGCCGATCATCGCGACGAGCAGCAGCCTAACGGCGTGTTACCAGATATTATTCCTACAGGCGGATGGGGTTATGGCACTGCAAATGGAACAGACTGGACCAGCACGATCGCCATTATCCCATGGAACGTATATCTGTTCTATGGCGATTCCAAATTGCTGGAGGACAGCTATGAAAACATAAAACGATATGTGGGTTATGTGGAACGGATCAGTCCGGAGGGATTAACAACCTTCGGGCGCGGGGATTGGGTGCCGGTAAAATCGGAGTCTCCGTTAGAGTATACGTCTTCTATCTATTACTATGTTGATGCTGTAATCCTGAGAAAGGCAGCGGAACTGTTTGGCAAAACGAAAGACCAGCAATATTATGCTGCACTGGCAGACAAGATAAAGTCGGCGATCAACAAGAAGTACTTCAATGCGCAGACAGGAATATATGGTAGTGGCTTGCAGACGGAATTGAGTGTAGCCTTACAATGGGGTATTGTACCTGAAGGTATGGAAGCAAAGGTTGCGGAGAACCTTGCCAAAAGGGTTAAAGCCGATGGCGGCCACCTGGATGTTGGTGTGCTGGGTGCAAAGGCAATCTTAAATGCATTGAGTGAAAACGGGCAGGCACAGGCGGCTTATGATCTTGCCGTACAGGATACCTATCCTTCCTGGGGCTGGTGGATCGTGAACGGTGCCACTACTTTGTACGAAAACTGGAATATTCAGGCTGAAAGAGATATTTCTTTAAATCACATGATGTTCGGTGAAATTGGTGGATGGTTTTTCAAGGGTCTTGGAGGTATAATGCTGGATGAATCACAGCCCGGTTTTAAGCATGTGCTACTTAAACCAAACTTCGTGCAAGGACTGGATCATTTTGAAGCGGAACATGAAGGGCCACATGGCAAAATACGCTCATTCTGGAAAAAGCAAGGTAAAAAGGTCAGCTATACGGTTACCATTCCTGCAAATTCTACCGCAACTGTTTACTTTCCTTTGCAGAAAGGTCAGAAAGCATACCAGGGAAAATCAGCAGTCGCAGATGTACTGAAGCTTAATGCGGGAACCTATCAATTTGAAGTAAAATAAGGTTTGCAGGATGGAGCAGGTTGCTCCGTCCTGCAAACCTGTTTAAATTTAGCTTAGATCAGTTTTAAGCGACTGACCTAAGTGTAAGCATAACCAAATTTAACCGAATGAACCAGAAAAGGGTAGCCACCACTCTTTTTATGGCAGTCTTGCTTGGCTTTGCCTGTAAGAGCCATAAAAATATTGCACGTCCGGATTACCAGGCTTCTTCATTAGAGCAGGGCTTTGTGAATCCACCGGATTCCATTCAGACATCTGTATACTGGTATTGGATGTCTGATAATATTTCGAAAGAAGGCGTGGTTAAAGATCTTCATGCAATGAAGCAGATCGGCATCAACCGGGCATTTATCGGCAACATCGGTTATCCTTCAACACCCTACGGTAAAGTGAAACTCTTTTCGGATGAATGGTGGGACATCCTGCATACTGCCCTGAAAACAGCAACCGCACTCGATATTGAAATCGGGATCTTTAACAGTCCCGGCTGGAGCCAGTCCGGTGGTCCCTGGATCAAACCTGAACAATCCATGCGTTACCTGACATCCAGTGAATTGCAGATTAAAGGTGGTAAAAAGGTAAGCATTCCCCTTCCCAGCCCCGTAGCAGACTTCCAGGATGTACGTGTGATTGCTTTTAAAACACCACGGGATTATGGCAGTTCTTTCGCAGACTTTAAACCAAGGATTGCAAGCAGCGGGCCGTTAAAGAATGCGCAGGCACTTTTAGACGGTGACCTTTCTACGGAGGTTTCTATTCCGCCTGGTCTATCCTTTATTGACCTCATCTCTAACGAACGATTTACCGCAAGAAGCCTGGTTATATATCCTGCAAAGCAAGAGGCAAAAGCCACTTTAACCTTACAGGTTAAATCAGGTGCAGGTTTTCGCAGCATCAAAGAATTTGTGGTCGACCGCAGCAACAGCAATTTGAATGTGGGCTTTGATCCTTTCGGTCCAGTAGCGATCTCCATTCCCGCTACAAGCTCCAATCACTTTCGTCTTGTCTTTTCCGGTAGCAGTCCCAAGTTTGGTATCGCAGAAATTGCGCTTTCGGCCTCTCCGAAAGTGGAGCGTTACACGGAGAAAACGCTCGCTAAAATGTATCAATCTCCATTGCCTTACTGGCATGAATATCAATGGGCTGCACAGCCAGCGGTTGATGATCAGGCAACTATGATCGATCCTTCGACCGTAATGGATATTTCAACGAGATTTTCTGAAGGCCAATTGAATTGGGATGCGCCCGCAGGAGACTGGA
>DCLG01000039.1:4672-8096 GCA_002320935.1 Pedobacter sp. UBA1654
GAGGTCGACAAAATGAGTAAGGCGCATGTTGAAAGTCACTTCGACGCCTTCCTGGGTGAAATCATACGCAGGATACCTGCAGCAGATCGTAAAACCTGGAAGGTTACTGTGGAAGACAGCTATGAGACCGGTGGACAAAACTGGACAGACGGCATGATGAAGAAGTTTCAGGCTGCTTTCGGTTATGATCCGATGCCTTATTTGCCGGTTATTAAAGGGAAAGTCGTTGGCAGTCCTGCCATTTCTGACCGTTTCCTGTGGGATCTGCGCCGCTTTGTTGCGGACCGTGTTGCCTACGATTATGTGGCCGGTTTACGGGAAGTCAGCAACAGGCACGGATTACGTACCTGGCTTGAAAATTATGGGCACTGGGGATTCCCCGGAGAGTTTCTGCAATATGGCGGGCAGTCGGATGAGATTGGCGGCGAGTTTTGGAGCGAGGGGGAACTTGGTGATATCGAAAACAGGGCAGCATCATCAGCGGCCCATATCTATGGCAAAAATAAGGTTTCGGCAGAGTCTTTTACTGCTGGGGGAAAACCCTATGTACGATACCCGGCCCTGATGAAACAACGCGGAGATCGCTTCTTTACCGAAGGCATCAACAATACGCTACTGCATGTATTCATCCAGCAGCCCGATGATGAGCTGCTGCCGGGGATCAATGCCGATTTCGGAAACGAGTTTAACAGACACAACACCTGGTACAGTTATACCGACATGTTTGTGAAGTACCTGAAGCGGGCAAACCTGATGCTGCAGCAAGGACTATATGTGGCAGATGTCGCCTATTTTATTGGGGAAGATGCGCCAAAAATGACCGGAGTTACAGATCCGGAAATGCCGGCTGGCTATGCATATGATTATATTAACGGGGAAGTTTTAATTGATCGGGCACAGGTGAAGAATGGCAGGTTGGTATTGCCCGATGGCATGTCGTACAGCATACTTGTACTACCGAAGCTGGAAACGATGCGGCCCGAGTTGCTCCGTAAACTTGAAGCGCTGGTTAAGCAGGGCGCAACCATATTGGGACCGGCACCCTTACGATCACCAAGTCTGCAGCACTATCCTGCTGCTGATGCAGCGGTGCAGGACATTGCAGGCCAGATGTGGGGGCCTTCTGAAACTGTGGGACGGAATGTTCGTGCGTATGGCAAGGGTCGGGTACTAACGGGAATGGACATGCAGCAGGCATTGGATCTGCTGAATATTAAACCTGATTTTCATCCAGGAAAAAACGATTCACTTCTGTACATCCACCGAAGAACCCCGAATGAAGACATTTACTTTTTAAGCAATCAAAGTAGCTCCCCGTTAAGGTTTACTGCCCAGTTCCGCAGTTCAGACAAAAAACCACAATTATGGGATCCGGTGACCGGCACTATCCGGCCCTTGCCGGAATATGCTTTTAAGGATGGGATGACCAGCCTGCCCCTAAGCCTGGCTCCGCTGGAAAGTACTTTCGTCGTTTTCCGGGATGAGGTCAGACCAACAAATGCGACGATCAATTTTCCGGATCCAATGCCAATTGATACCGTTAGCAGCCCTTGGGAAGTAAAGTTTGAAGTAAATAGGAGAGGACCGGAATGGCCTGTCCGGTTTGACAAACTCGAAGACTGGACCTCCAGACCTGAAGAAAACATCAGACATTATTCCGGTACAGCGGTATATCGCAATAGCTTCAAGCTAACGAAAGCTTCCAGGGATGCGCGTGTACTCATTAATCTTGGCGATGTGAAAGTTATGGCCAAAGTAAAGGTAAATGGCCAGGAGGTTGGCGGGTTGTGGACCGCACCCTGGCAATTGGACATTACAGATGCGGTTAAAACTGGAACAAACACCTTAGAAATCAGTGTTGTAAACACCTGGGTGAATCGACTGATTGGCGACAGTAAACTTCCTGTAGCAGAACGGAAAACCTGGACGAGCGTAAATCCATATCGGTCGGATAGTCCGCTGGAACCTTCGGGTTTAAAAGGTCCGGTTACCATTACAAGTATCAAATATTAATCATCCAAGATCATGAAAAGCGGACTGTTATTATTCTTTTTACTCTTTAGTATGCAGAGCTTCGGACAACTACCCCCCATATTCGGTGATATACCACATCATTCAGAAAAGGATACCCGTACGAGGGTGTACCTCTCGCCAACTAAAGTCTTGTGGCAGTCGGACAATACCGGTAAATACCTCAGCGGAACAGAAAACCTGTTGAAACCAGGTAATGGGCAGGCCGAGCTGGTTAACAAAGACATGATCAGTCTTAAGAGTGACAGCATTGTTAAACCAGGTATTCTCCTTGACTTTGGTAAAGAGCTTCATGGAGGCCTGCAGGTGGTAACTGGTATGATGGAGCAGAATGTGCCTGTTAAAGTCAGGATTCGCTTTGGAGAATCTGCATCCGAGGCAATGGCAGAAATTGATACGCTAAATGGCGCCACCAATGACCATGCGATCCGGGATTTTACAATTGAACTGCCCTGGCTGGGCACATTGGATCTTGGTAATACGGGATTCCGTTTCGTACGCATTGATCTGGTCGACCCAAATACAACACTATTGTTAAAGGAAGTACGGGCCATATTTATCTTTAGGGATATCCCTTATTTAGGCTCATTCAAAAGCAGTGATGAACAATTAAATCAGATCTGGGCCACAGGAGCCTATACTGTACACCTCAACATGCAGCAGTATTTATGGGACGGCATCAAACGGGACAGGCTGGTCTGGGTAGGTGATATGCACCCCGAGGTCATGACCATCAGCGCTGTTTTTGGCAACAATGAAGTGGTGCCGAGAAGTTTAGACCTGATTAAGGACGTTACGCCACTGCCAGCATGGATGAATGGTATAAGCTCGTATTCCATGTGGTGGATCAGAATACAGCGTTCCTGGTTTTTGTATCAGGGGGATCTGGCCTACCTTCAAAAGCAGCAAACTTACCTGAAAGGATTACTGCAGCAACTGATTGGAAAGATCAAAGACAACAAAGAAGATTTGGACGGCATGCGCTTTATGGACTGGCCAACTTTTGAAAACAAGGCTGCCGTACATGCCGGATTGCAGGCCATGATGGTAATGACCCTGCAGGATGGCGCTGAACTGAGCAGGATACTCGGTGATGAAGAGGTGGCCAGACAATGTGACGAAGCCGTTGCGGGTTTAAAAAAGGTTTTGCCAGATGCCGTTAACAACAAACAGGCGGCGTCTTTAATGGCCCTTGCAGGATTGATGCCTGCAAAACAGGCCAACACAGAAGTGATTTCGGTTGGGGGAACACAAGATTTTTCAACGTTCTACGGCTACTATATGCTGCAGGCAAAAGCCCTGGCAGGGGACTATGATGGTGCAATAGCAAACATTAAAACTTATTGGGGCGGTATGCTGGATATGGGGGCAACGTCTTTTTGGGAAGACTTCG
>DCLG01000039.1:8140-23766 GCA_002320935.1 Pedobacter sp. UBA1654
AAGTAATGGCTCCAGGTAGCAGGGTCATCAAGATAGAGCCTCATCTGGGTGCGCTGGAATTCGTCGAAGGTACATTTCCAACACCTAAAGGTGTGGTTAAAATTAAACACCGGCGCTTGCCAAATGGAAAAATTAAAACAGAAGTTAAAGCCCCTAGAGGAATTAAGGTAATTAGACATTAAACAGATGAAAACAGCTGACTTTTTTAGCCTGATCCATGTAGATGAGTATTCTGCTACACCAAAATACCTGCAGCTAAGTGACTCCATTATCGAAGCAATTGAAGATGGAAAGCTCCAAAAGAATGATGTGCTACCCTCGATTAATGAATTAAGCTATATTCTGGAGATCTCCCGTGATACAGCAGAAAAAGGATATAAGTACCTCAAGAAGAAAGGGGTCATTGTTTCTGTGCCTGGGAAAGGATATTATATCGGACAAACGGACTTCAAAAAGAAGATAAAGATATTTCTGCTATTTAATAAGCTCTCGGTTCATAAAAAGATCATATTTGATTCCTTCGTCGCTGCACTTGGGGAAGAAGCCGTCATACCCTTTTATGTTTACAACAATGATTTTGCAATCTTTAAAAAGCTCATTCAGAACAGACGCACAGACTATAGTCACTATGTGATCATCCCACATTTCGTTGAAGGTGGGGACGGGGCCGCCGAGATCATTAACACGCTACCAAAAGAAAAGCTTATACTCATTGATAAGAAGGTTGCCGGTGTATGCGGCAACTATTCGGCAATTTATGAGAACTTCGAAAAAGACATTTACAATGCTTTAACCCAAGCCAGGGAAGCGTTGGGGAAATATCATACCTTAAAACTGATTTTTCCGAAAAGAAGCTATTTTCCGCAGGAAATCATCAATGGCTTTCGCCTTTTCTGCCAACAGTACGCCTTTGGGCACCACATTGTGCATGACATCAAAAGTGAAGCCATCGGTGAAGGCGAAGTTTACATTAACCTTATGGAAGACGATCTGGTGGTGCTGATTGAAAAGATCATTTCCTTCAACTGGGCTCAGATGTCGGTGTAATTTCTTACAATGAGACACCTTTAAAGAAGTTTTTACTTAATGGCATCACCACAATTTCAACGGATTTTCAGCTCATGGGCACGCTGGCCGCAGAGATCATCAAGAGCCAACGTCGTCAGGATCAGGAAGCACCATTTAGTTTAACACTCCGGCCATCATTGTAGGGTTACCATGCATGATAGTGCATGACAGTTCATTAAACACGCTTTATTAATTTGTGCCAACAGAATCAAACAATCAAATATCACTTACATGGGAGCATTTTTTGGTGTCTTATTCCATTTCATTGGAGGTTTTGCTTCTGGAAGTTTTTATATCCCTTATAAGAAGGTTAAGGGTTGGGCCTGGGAAAGCTACTGGATCGTAGGAGGACTATTTTCCTGGCTAATTGTGCCACCGCTTGCCGCCTACCTTACCATACCCGGTTTTACAGAGATCATTGCTGCTACAGATGGTGGTATCTTAGGTCTCACCTACTTCTTTGGTGTGCTTTGGGGGATTGGTGGCCTGACGTATGGATTAGGCGTCCGGTATTTGGGTGTATCTCTCGGCAGCTCAATCATCCTGGGCTTGTGCTCCGTCTTCGGCGCACTGATACCTTCGGTTTATTACAACTTCAATCCTAAAGCAGGAAAAGATAGTTTCAATGACCTGATCAGTAACCCCTGGGGGCAGTGGGTGCTTTTTGGGATATTCATCTGTGTACTGGGAATTGTCATTTGCGGAAAAGCAGGGCTGATGAAAGAAAGGGATCTGAGCCAAAGAGGAGCGCTGCTTGAAAGTACGGAGTTCAAAATCGGTCTGGGTCTTTTTGTGTCTGTCATTTCCGGTGTACTGAGTGCATGTATGGCCTTCGGTATTGATGCGGGCAAGGACATGGCAGATGCCGCTAATGCGACCTGGAAAGCTGCTCATCCGGGCGAAGGCGAGTTCCTGTTTCAGAACAATGTGTCTTATGTAGTCATTCTGCTTGGTGGTCTTACAACGAACCTAATCTGGTGTATGGCCCTAAATATCAGGAACAAAACCTTTGGAGATTATGTTAATGGCAATGCGCCCTTGTTAAAAAACTATATCTTTTCGGCATTAGCCGGAACAACCTGGTTTCTGCAATTCTTCTTTTACGGAATGGGCGAAAGCAGGCTTGGAAATGGTCCAAGTTCATGGATCCTGCACATGGCTTTTATTATTCTGATTGCTAATGTATGGGGCTTAGTTTTAAACGAATGGAAAGGCGTTGCCAAAAAAACCTATATCACTGTAATCACAGGCATTTTATTCATCATCCTTTCAATCCTGATTGTTGGTTACGGAAATTCACTCAAATAGTTATTTAATGAACAATAATATGTCTGTAGATACCAACAATTTTAAACACGTAAGTTATTTATGGGACGATACAGCGGCCGAAAAGTTTGCAGGTGATGAAGTAGGCCTACTGATTTATCGCTCTAACCTGCTTGGTGCTGATCTTCGATTAACCAATTATGGAGGGGGCAATACGTCTTGCAAAGTGCTTGCAACGGATCCCTTAACCGGAGCCGAAACTGAAGTCATGTGGATTAAAGGCTCAGGAGGTGATATTGGCACCTTGAAAAAAAGCGGCCTGGCTGCTTTGTATGTCGACCGCCTGCGCAGCCTGACGAACGTATATCGTGGTGTGGAGCACGAAGACGAGATGGTGGAGCTGTTCAATCATTGCATTTTTGACCTCTCTTCTAAGGCGCCATCAATTGATACACCATTGCATGGGTTTTTACCTTTCAAGCATATTGATCACCTGCATCCTGATGCTGCCATTGCAATTGCCGCTGCAAAAGATGGCGAACGTATTACCCGCGAACTCTTCAGTGGCAAAATCGGCTGGGTAGACTGGAAGCGACCGGGCTTTGAACTGGGGCTTCAACTGAAACAATGCCTGGATGAAAATCCTGGCATCCGTGGGATCATGCTGGGTTCGCATGGATTGTTTACCTGGGGTGATACCGCCTACGAAAGCTATGTGAATACACTTGAAGTCATCGAGGCATGTGCAGCATACCTGCAAGAAAACTATGGTAAAAAAGGACCTGTTTTCGGAGGACAAAAGATCGAAAGTCTTGAAGCCGAACAACGTAAAGTACAGGCGGCTGCACTTGCACCCGTATTGCGGGGTTTCTGTTCAAGTGAACGCATGATGATCGGCCACTTCAGTGACGACCCAAGGGTATTGGAGTTTATCAATTCCAATGACCTTGATCGGCTTGCACCTATGGGCACAAGCTGCCCGGATCACTTCCTGCGCACCAAAATTAGTCCGATGGTGCTGGATCTTGATCCTCAGCAGGATCTTTCCGATACCGCGGCAATAAAAGCAATGCTGGAGCCGGCCTTTGAAGCTTATCGTGAAATGTACAAAGCCTACTATGAAGGCTGCAAACATGAAAATAGTCCGGCAATAAGGGACAGCAACCCTGTAATTATTTTGTACCCGGGTGTGGGTTTATTTTCTTTTTCAAAAGACAAACAAACCACGCGCGTTGCTGCAGAGTTCTACATCAACGCCATAAATGTGATGAAGGGTGCTGAAGCGATCTCTGAATATACTTCGCTGCCAAGGCAGGAAGCCTTCAACATCGAATACTGGCTGCTTGAGGAAGCAAAACTTCAGCGTATGCCTAAACCCAAAGCACTATCGGGCCGTGTTGCGCTGATTACAGGAAGTGCTGGCGGGATCGGCAAAGCAATTGCAAAGAAATTCATTGACGAAGGTGCTGTAGTGGTTTTGAACGACATGAACGCCGAGCGGCTTGCTGAATCAGCATCGGAGTTCAGCGCACTTTACGGAAAGGATGCTTTTACGGCAGTACTGCTGGACGTGACCAAGAAAAAGCAAATCAAAGAGGCAATGCAAACTGCAGCTTTAGCTTTCGGTGGGGTAGACCTTGTGGTAAACAATGCAGGGCTGTCAATTTCGAAGTCTATCGAAGAACATACCGACCATGATTGGGATTTGCTATATGATGTGCTTGTGGCAGGGCAGTTCAAAGTTACGCAGGCTGCGATTGGGGTGATGAAAAAGCAAGGTATAGGTGGTGATATCGTTAATATTGTCAGTAAAAATGCACTGGTATCGGGGCCCAATAATGCGGGCTATGGATCTGCAAAGGCTGCGCAATTGCACCTCAGCAGGCTGAATGCTGCTGAACTTGGTGGCGATCACATCCGTGTAAATGTGGTAAATCCTGATGCGGTGATTTCTGATAGTAACATCTGGGCCGGTGGCTGGGCCGAGGGCCGCGCAAAAGCATACGGCATAACGGTGGCAGAGTTACCCGCTTATTACGCAAAGCGTACCCTTTTAAACGAAATCATTCTGCCGGTAGATATTGCCGATGCATGCTTCGCCTTTGTTGGTGGGCTATTGAATAAATCTACCGGCAACGTACTAAACGTAGACGGTGGTATTGCAAATGCATTCCTCAGATAGAACAATACACTAAATTCGCAATCATGACCATTGAAAAATATCAAATAGAACAAGGCAACACTGATGTGATTAGCAAGCACGAGAAACGGTTTGCGTTTCTGGCGGCAGAGCTGCCCGAAGTAGAAGCAATCATTCAAAAGCTTGTGGATTTTCAAGTTGCCATTCCAAGCTGGGCGCTGGGAACGGGCGGCACACGCTTCGGCCGCTTTTCTGGCGGTGGAGAACCTGGAAGTCTGGAGGAAAAAATAGCTGATATCGGCCTGCTACACCAGCTTAATAGGTCCAGTGGCGCAATCTCTCTGCACATACCCTGGGATATACCAGGAAATTACCAGGAAATAAAAACACTTGCAGTCCAGCACGGCTTACGCTTCGATGCCATGAACTCCAACACGTTTCAGGATCAGAAAGGGCAGACCTTAAGTTATAAATTCGGCTCCCTGCAACATGTGGATAGGAACGTGCGTAAGCAGGCCATAGATCATAATATTGAGGTGATCAGACACGGCGTGGAACTGGGTTCGGAATCGCTGACGGTCTGGTTGTCTGATGGTTCATCCTTCCCAGGACAGCTAAATTTCAGAAGAGCCTTTGAAAACACACTGGAAAGCCTTCAGGAGATTTATTCGGCACTGCCTGCAAATTGGAAGCTCTTTTTGGAGTATAAAGCTTTTGAACCTAACTTTTATTCAACAACAGTAGGTGATTGGGGCCAATCCTTGCTATATGTCAGTAAGCTTGGTTCACAGGCCTATACGCTGGTAGATCTAGGGCACCACCTGCCAAATGCAAATATCGAACAGATCGTTGCATTGCTGTTGATGGAAGGCAAACTCGGAGGCTTTCATTTCAACGATTCCAAATATGGAGATGACGACTTAACGACCGGCAGCATAAAACCTTATCAGTTGTTCCTGATCTTTAAGGAACTGGTTGAAGGGATGGATGCAAGAGGCATGAACCACAACAAAGATCTGGGCTGGATGATTGATGCTTCCCATAATGTTAAAGATCCTTTAGAGGATCTGCTACAATCAGTTGAAGCCATCATGATTGCTTATGCTCAGGCGCTTTTAGTAGACCGTCAGGCTTTGCAGAAAGCACAGCAGGATAATGATACTGTTGTCGCTCAGGAAATTCTGCAGTCGGTATTCAGAACTGACGTCAGGCCACTGGTGGCAGAAGCACGCCGCCGCGCAGGTGGAGCATTAGAGCCACTAAAAGTCTATCGTGATCTGCAGGTGCGAAATGAACTTATCCGCAAGAGAGGTGCCGTCACCGTAGCAACAGGATTATAAAATGGCAGGACTACGGGTAATTGCAGTATTTGATGTAGGCAAGACGAACAAGAAGCTCTTTCTATTTGATGAGCACTATCGTATTGTGTATGAGAAAACGGCACGTTTTCTGGAAACCAGAGATGAAGATGGGGATGTCTGTGAGAATCTGGACAGCATCCGGATATCTGTTTTTGAATCCCTGAATGAAGTACTCCGGAATGACGCATACGAGTTGGTAGCCATTAATTTCTCTACTTATGGCGCGAGTCTGGTTTACCTGGACGAAAGTGGTCAGCCGCTAACACCACTCTATAATTACCTCAAAGATTATCCCATAGAACTCGAGCAGCAGTTCTATACGCAATATGGGGGTAAAACGCAGATGGCACTTGAAACAGCCTCTCCAGCATCCGGTAGCTTAAATGCAGGGCTGCAGTTGTACCGGATCAAACACCAGCATCCGGAGATATTCAAGAACATCAAATATGCCCTGCACCTCCCGCAATATGTAAGTTATCTGATCTCAGGGAAGATCTACTCCGATATGACCAGTATTGGTTGTCATACGCAATTGTGGGACTTCAGAAAGCAGCAGTATCACAATTGGGTTTACGAAGAACATCTTGATCGCTTGCTTGCGCCGATCATGCCTTCTGACGGGGTGATCGAAACGACCTTTATGGGCAAACGCTATATAGTTGGTGCGGGCCTTCACGACAGCTCTGCAGCCTTAATTCCCTATCAGGCGAGCTTTTCTGAACCCTTTATCCTGCTGAGTACCGGAACATGGTGCATCAGCATGAATCCTTTCAATGCATCGCCATTAACAGCAGAAGAACTTGAACATGATTGTCTGGCATACATAGGCTATCAGGGCAAGCCTGTGAAAGGTTCGCGACTTTTTGCCGGAAATGAACACGAGCAACAGGTTAAAAGAATTGCGGGTGCTTTCAACGTCGATGCACTTATTTTCCGCTCCATGGATTTTGAACCTGGGATCATCTCTAAGTTGAGAAGTAAACCAGCAGAAGTTTCCGCTAATGACAGGTCGTCGGCCTTCGAAAGCAGGGATCTGGCTTCATTTCAGGATGCAGCGGAAGCATATCATCAGTTGATCATGGACCTGGTGGACCTGCAGTTTAAATCGACTAGCATGATAATAAATGAAACGCCTATAAGAAAGATCTTTGTTGATGGCGGATTCAGTAGGAATGCCGTCTATATGAACCTGTTAGCTATGGCTTTTCCGGAGATGGAAGTGTATGCTGCGGCTATGGCGCAAGCCACTGCACTAGGCACAGCCATAGCAATTCACAAACATTGGAATAAAAAACCGCTGGCAAATGATATTATTGCATTAAAATTCTATTCTGTAAGAAATCACATCAGCTTATGAAGGTTGGCTTGTTCATCCCCTGTTATGTAGATCAGTTTTATCCAAATGCGGCAATTGCCAGTTTGAAGCTCCTCCAGCGGCTGGGGCTGGACCCCATTTATCCAGCAGGACAAACCTGCTGTGGACAGCCTATGGCCAATTCGGGCTTTGAACATTTAGCTGGCGGCTGCAACCGCCACTTCATCGATAATTTCGCCGAATTTGACTACATCGTCTCGCCTTCAGGGAGCTGTGTGCTCCACATAAAAGAACACCTGCACGATGATGAAAAGCCTGATGCGGCACAACATATACGAACCAGGGTTTACGAGCTTGTTGAGTTCTTGACCGATGTACTAAAGGTGGAGAAGCTAGAGGCGCGCTTCCCGCATAAGGTAGGGCTACACCAGAGCTGTCATGGCCAGCGTGGACTTCATCTATCGCAGATGTCTGAACTCGTAGCAACACCTTTCTCAAAACCCATGCAACTCCTGAATATGGTGGAGGGCATAGAGATGATCAACTTGTCGCGAAACGATGAATGTTGTGGATTTGGCGGCACTTTTTGCGTGGCGGAAGAAGCAGTATCTGCAAAGATGGGCCAGGATAGGGTAGCTGACCACATAAAACATGATGCTGAATACATAACTTCCTCCGATATGTCATGCTTGATGCATATGGAGGGCATATTAAGAAGACAAAACAGTAAGGTGAAAGTGCTGCATATTGCAGAGATCCTCATTGCAAATTAAGACTGGAAAATGAGTAAAGCGGATAAAAGTCATTCGGAGCTTTCCGGAGCTTTCACAAAAGATACTGCCAGGGTGGATTGGCATGACGAGACACTTTGGTGGATCAGAGCCAAACGCGACAATGCGGCAAATCAGATACCAGAATGGGAACAGTTGCGGGAACAAGCTTCCAGGATCAAAGAGCATGTGCTATCTCAACTGGATACCTATCTTATGGAATTTGAAGCGAAGGCGCTGCAAAATGGGATTATTGTACACTGGGCGAAGGACGCAGCTGCTCATAATCAAATTGTTTATGACATTCTTCAGCGGAAAGGCATCAGGCAAATGGTTAAAAGTAAGTCCATGCTTACAGAAGAGTGCCACCTGAACGAATATCTTGCAGAAAAAGATATAGAAGTTATCGATTCGGACCTGGGTGAACGCATCGTGCAGCTGGCTAAAGAACCGCCGAGCCACATCGTACTACCTTNNATCGGTGAACTCTTTTCAGAACATCTAGGTACACCTAAAGGCATTTCAGACCCTAAAATTCTCACTGAAACCGCTAGAAATCACCTTCGTGAAGTGTTTCTAACCCGTAAGGCCGCACTTACCGGTGTCAACTTTGCGGTAGCAGAAACAGGTGAGTTTGTGGTCTGTACAAATGAGGGAAATGCAGACATGGGTGCTCACTTGTCCGAGGTTCATATTGCAGCCATGGGCATTGAGAAGATCATCCCGAAACGTAAGCACCTGGGCGTGTTTTTGCGTTTATTGACCCGAAGCGCGACAGGCCAGCCCATTACAACTTTCTCCAGCCATTATGCCCGTCCGAGAGCGGGACAGGAGATGCACCTTATTCTGGTCGACAATGGCAGGAGTACCCAGCTTGGGCGTGAGGATTTCAGGAACTCTCTTAAATGTATCCGCTGTGGTGCCTGTATGAACACCTGTCCGGTTTATCGCAGGAGCGGTGGACACAGTTATCACACCGCTATTGCGGGTCCGATCGGCTCCATTCTTGCACCAAACCTGGATATGGAACAATATGCTGATCTGCCTTTTGCCTCTACTTTGTGCGGTTCCTGCACAAATGTATGTCCGGTAAAAATCGACATCCATAACCAACTGTATAAATGGCGGCAGGTACTGGTAAAAGCAGGGCATGTTGATCCTGCCAAAGTCGCGGCGATGAAGGTGATGAGCTTTACTTTGTCATCCACGAGCAGGTTTGTGATGGCAGGGAAAGCTGGCAGGATGGTACTTAAATATGCACCATTTACCGTAAACAATAAACTTAATCTCTGGTACAGAAGCCGGGAGATGCCGGTGCCGCCAAAAATGTCTTTCAGAGAATGGTATAAAAAAAATGGGAACGATGAGTAGATCTGAAATTCTAGCAGCAATTCAAAAGAATAAACCGGCCATTGTGGAGTTGCCTGAGCCTTTCATGCCAGTGAGAAGCGGCGAAGTAGCCCTTAAAGAAGCATTTTCCTTGATGGTAAATCAGATCGGCGGGCAGGTCCTGAGCATTCAAACTGAGGCCGACATTCAGGCTTATGTAAGTCAGCATTTTACGCCGGCAGAGCGGGTTGTCACAAGCATAGAAAGCTTGCATGATACTTACCACCTGGTCGACGCCAATGCTGATCCTCACAGTCTGGCCGACGTAAGCCTGGCCATTTTGCCAGGGCAATTTGGTGTTGCAGAAAATGCAGCCATATGGCTTAGCGATGATCAGCTTGGCCTTAGGGTTTTGCCTTTTATTTGTCAGCAGTTAGCCATTGTGCTGCCGGAAAAAGACATTGTCGCAAACATGCATGAAGCATATGACCGGATTGCTGAATCTGCCAATGGCTTTGGCGTATTCATCGCCGGCCCGTCCAAAACCGCTGATATTGAGCAAAGCCTCGTTATTGGGGCGCATGGTGCAAGATCCTTGCTCATCTTTCTGGTAAAGTAACCGCTCTGATATAGCTGCAACAACAACCGCCCCTGTATAATGCCCGAATAATTAGGGAAAATATTATTTAATCAGGTATATAACCGTAGCGGTTTTTGGCGCCACATGATGTACCTTATTATTAATTTTGTAAAAGGTTGCAGAAAAGTTGTGAAACTCAGCAAATATTAAGACGATGGAAAGGAAGGAATTTGGTAATTCAGGAATTATCGACAGTGAAGGCATGATGCAGATGTTTGAAAAACTCCCTGAATTATACCTGATTTTGTCTCCCAGCAAAAAAGTGCTCACTGCAAGCGATGCTTATCTTACAGCGTTGGGACTTTCCAGAACCAGAGTCCAGATTATCGATGTATCTACACTGTTCAATTTATACAATACGAAGAACGAGTATCTGGCCAGCAGAATATTAAGATCATTGGATGACGTCATTCAGACGCGCCAGGCTCGAATTATTGATGCTCAACTTATCCGCCACCGTTATTATGAAATCATCCAAACGCCGGTCTTTGATGATCGGCAGGAAATAGTTTACATCATTCATAAACTTCTGGATATTACCCGGCTTATCAAAAAGGAAATTGAATTTGAACGCCGGATTGAACAGGACATCAGAAGACTGACGGACACTATAGATCTTTTATCAAAGGTTGAAGAAGCGGGAAGTACTGGTAGCTATCAGGTAGACCTGCAAACCCAGCGCATCAGTTTTTCAGATGGCATGTATCGCCTGTTGGGGTATAAGCCTGGGGCCTTTGAACCATCGTTCGAGTTTCTCAAGTCGATCTCCTATGGAGATGATGATCAGATCATCAATGAGGTGATCGCTGGTGCGATTGCCAAAAAAGGCGCCTACGAATATACCAGAAGGATTTTTCATCCAAACGGTGAAATGCACTATATCCTCAGTAAGGGAAAGGTGCTTATGGACCAGTCCGGAGAAGCCCAATGTATTTTAGGGGTTTCCCACGATATCACTGAGCAGCGAATGTCAAATGAAGCACTCGTTAAAGCGCATGAAGAACTTCAGAAAAGCAATGCAATGCTACAGTCGGTTTTTGATGCGACGATGATTGGCATGTCCCTCCTGCAGCCAATAAGAAATGAAAACGGAGAGATTATAGACTTCTACATCATGCTGGTGAGTAAAGGTCTGGAGGACGAAACCAAACGTCAGGATCTGGTGGGAAAGCAGTACGCAGTAGAATTTCTGGGTATCCGGGAAGCAGGGCTTTTTGATCTTATGCTAAGGGTTATGAGCACGGGAAAACCTGAACAGCTGGAGTACTATTACCCTTTTGATGGGTTTAATAAGTGGTTCTCCTGCACCTTTGTTAAATTGGATGACGGCTTGGTTGCAACTAATCTCGACATTACACCCATTCGGGAAGCACAGGCTACCATCCGCGCTATGGAAGACAACCAAAAGCTGGAGATTTTCAAGGCAAGCATCCGAACCCAGGAAGAAGAACGGAAGCGGATTGCCGAGGATCTGCGTAACGGGATTGGCCAGCTACTTTATGCGGTCAAGATCAACCTTAAGCATGTCGAATCTTCAAAAGCTATCAGTGATCCGGCTGAATTCCAACGGTCAAAACAATATACAGATAAGATCCTTGCAGACGCCATTAAGGAGGTGCGTAGATTATCACACCAGATGACTCCGGCCATCCTTGAAGACTTTGGTCTCGAGGAGACGGTAATTGAGTTGTGCAAGCAATTTCAGCCAGACATCGACCTGGTCTGTAGGGTGACCGGCATTACAACACGCCTCGACGGCTATATAGAAGTTTCCGTATACCGTATGGTTCAGGAATTACTAATGAATATTGTGAACCATGCAAAGGCCAGTGAAGCGATCATTGATATCAAGCAGGAAGGCAGTACCTTAACTATTCTGGTACAGGACAATGGTATTGGTTTTAATCCCGCTCAAGGCGCGAAACAGGGACTTGGCCTGGCAACGCTGATGAATAAGGTCCGCTTATTAAATGGTACAGCAAACATCGAGGCAGATGCCGGTACGAAAGTGACCATTCAAATTCCTCTTCACAGTTTTTGAGTTAAAAATTAACAAGCTTTTGTCTGAAATTGTACGGTGTCCGTGCCATATATTTGAAAATGTATAACTTTATTTAGTATTCAGGTTTCTCGCTGGCAATGAAGTGATGTCAGTCTGCCCGAATCAAGATATAATCAAGTATAAAATGGAGAGACGCTTAGCGATCAAACAAATATTATTTATGGCGGGTGGTATGGCACTGCTCCCATCCTGTTTAAGGGACTCCGGTAAATCTTCAATAGCACTAAACAACATCGATGTAAGTCTGGACCAGGAAAACCTGTTGGCCGACATATCAGAAACGATCATTCCTGAAACGACAACACCAGGTGCAAAAAGTCTGAACCTGCACTTGTTTACGCTGAAAATGTTGGATGACTGCTATGAGAAGGAAGAGCAGGAGCGCTTCTTCGAGGGGCTCGATGCTTTGCAGGACCGTTCAGAAGCACAATTTTCGAAGAGCTTTCAGAAATTGACCGTACCCGAGCGTGAGCAGTTGCTGGTTGGTATTGAAAAAGACGAGCAGGCTTCGCCGGCAATCAGGAAGTTTTATGACATCATGAAATCCAAGACCATCGAGGGTTACATGAGTTCGAAGTACGTAATGACCAACCTTATTGTATGGGAACTGGTGCCAGGAAGATATAACCCATACTACCGCGTTAATAAGCTTAATACTTAAATCAACATGTCGAATATCAATATAGATAGCCAAAAAGCGAATACCTATGATGTAATCGTTATTGGCTCTGGAATAAGTGGTGGCTGGGCCGCAAAAGAGTTTACAGAAAAAGGCTTTAAAACCCTTGTGCTTGAAAGAGGGCGCGATGTTCAGCACATCAAAGATTATCCTACTACAAACAAATATCCTTACGAGTTTGAACACCGGGGCCAGATCCCTCTGGCCATTCAAAAGGAGAACCCTATAGCAAGCAGATGTTATGTGTTCAGGGAAGATGCCATGCACTTTGTTGTTAAAGATAATGAACATCCTTACGAGCAGGAAAAACCTTTTGACTGGATCCGTGGCTACCAGGTGGGCGGTAAGTCCCTGCTATGGGCAAGGCAAACCCAGCGCTGGAGTGATCTGGACTTTGAAGGCCCCGCGCGGGATGGTTTCGCTGTCGACTGGCCAATCCGGTATGCAGATCTTGCGCCATGGTACAGCTATACAGAGCGTTTCGCTGGTATCGCCGGTAACAAAGATGGCTTAAAAGAACTTCCTGACGGAGAATTCCTGCCAGGTTTTCCTTTAAACGCCGTTGAAGATTACTTCAAAGGTGTCGTAAGCAAAAAGTATTCGAATCGCCATGTAATTAGCGCCCGTTGTGCGCATTTATCCAAAGCAAATCAGATTCATCTGGATCAAGGCAGGGCTAAATGCCAGAACAGAACACTTTGTCAGCGTGGCTGTCCTTTCGGTGGCTATTTCAGCAGCAATGCTTCTACATTACCCTGGGCAGCAAAAACTGGCAACCTCACCATGAGACCTAATGCTGTGGTAGAGTCCATCATCTATGATGATAAAAAAGGAAAAGCTACCGGCGTACGCGTGGTCGATGCCATCACTAAACAGGAGATGGAGTTTCACGCCAAGATCATCTTCGTCAATGCTGCTGCATTAAATACCAACCTCATTCTGCTGAATTCTAAGTCAGATAGATTTCCTAATGGACTGGGAAATGATAGTGGACAACTGGGTAAGTTTGTTGCTTTTCATAACTACAGTGCAAGGATCAGTGCAGAATATGATGGCTTGCTGGAATTCTCTACAGACGGAAGAAACCCTGCTGGTGGCGGTTACCTGCCAAGATTCCGGAACTTATTAAAACAGGAAACCGACTTCAAACGCGGTTATGCTGCCGGCTTTAGTGCCAGACGGTCCGTTAACCGCGATTCAAGTGGTGTTGGTGCAACGCTTAAAGATAATCTTGCTAAGGCACCACTGGGTCCATGGCAGGTAGGTTCACACATGATGGGGGAGACCATTCCTAAGGAAGAGAGTTATGTTAGCTTGAGTAAAGATAAAAAAGATGCCTGGGGCATCCCATTGTTGAACATCTCGGTAGACTATGATGAAAACGACCGCCTGATGAAGAAAGATTACATTGAGCAGCTTTCTGAAATGTTTACCGAAGCAGGTTTTAAAAACATTAAGGTTAACGATTCTTCCCAGGCTCCTGGCCTGGATATTCATGAGATGGGTGGGGCAAGAATGGGACATGACCCGAAAACCTCAATCCTGAATAAGTGGAACCAGGTACATGCCTGCAAAAATGTATTTGTTACTGATGGTGCCTGCATGACATCCACCTCAACACAAAATCCTTCTTTAACCTATATGGCACTTACCGCAAGGGCAGTCGATTATGCGGTTAAGTCTATCAATAAATTTGAGATCTAAGTTCTAATTGGGTTTTTTAAAGGCCTGATCTGTTTACTCTTGCGGTAAACAAATCAGGCCTTTTATTATGTATGCATTGTAAACTTTGATGCATATAGTTCCCGGCCAGGTATATCTACGTATTTGATGTAACACAATTATTATATTTGCAGCCAGTAGATTGGGTTAGGGATGAAAAAATTGTTTGCGGGCCTTTGGCTTTTTGTGCTGATGCTGATTGTAGGGAGCTTCTTCTGGTTCAATCAATTGGTTTACAGCTTACCAACACCAGTGCCTGTTGGATACAAATCCGTTCCTGCAGGCTCGAAAATAGATCTGCAGATACCACTAAAGTTCGAAACTGGTAAACCTCTTTTCCTCCATTTCTTTAATCCTGACTGCCCTTGTTCACGTTTTAACATCAGGGAATTCAAATCGCTTGTACAGGACCATGAAGACGACTTGAACTTCATTGTCGTTATGATGTCCGACAAAGCTTATACACCAGAGGAAATACAAAAGCGGTTCGACATAAGCGTTCCTGTCATAAAGGATACGGACATTGCAAAATCCTGCGGCGTATATTCTACCCCCCAGGCAGTGATACTGGAGCCCGGCAACAAGCTATACTTCCGCGGCAATTACAACAAGACGCGCTACTGCACGGATGAAGAAACCCGGTATGCCAAGATGGCGGTGAATAACTTATTGTTAAATAATGAAAACAAGCTGGAGCCTCTTGCCTTTAAGGCATACGGGTGCTCAGCTCCAAATTGCACAAAATAATGCCGCAAGAATTACCTCAACTTCGGGATCTGGACTCCGGTGAAATCCTCTCGGAATATAGAACGGATGTAAAACGCCGTTCAGACAGACTCATTAATTACTTCCTGGGCTTCTATTTCATTGGAGGATTATATCTTGCTACATTCTATGAAACCTGGAACATCGCGTTCGGGGTAGGTGGCGTTTCCCTGCTGGCATACTACTCCATAAAATGGTTCTTACCCGAATCCAACCTTTACCAATATGTACTCAGTGTATGTATGGGGGTGTTTATGGCGCAATTCATTTACCAAATGCATGGTATGTTCGAGATGCACTTCTTTGCTTTTATCGGAAGTGCAATATTAATTACCTATCAAAATTGGAAGTTGCAGATCCCGATGCTCATATTTGTTGCCATACATCACCTGTCACTCAATTACCTTCAAAGTTTAGGTGTAGAGGCGGTGTACTTTAGCAGCCTGAATGCCCTGGAGCTGCAAACCATGATCATCCATCTTGTACTTACGACGGTGATCTTTTTTACG
>DCLG01000039.1:23771-25815 GCA_002320935.1 Pedobacter sp. UBA1654
CGGATTATGGTCATATCACCTGAGTAAATATAATGGTGCACAGCGGGCCATGATCTCGCATATTGCAGAGCGTAAGGTGCATGAGGAAGAACTTGAACTGCTGAATTCGCAGTTGAAGCGCTCCAACGAGGAGGCTATTGAAGCCCGTAAACAGGCAGAATTAGCGGCTCAGGCAAAGAGTACCTTCCTTGCAACCATGAGTCACGAGATTCGGACACCGATGAACGGTGTGATCGGAATGGCGTCACTATTGAGTGAAACGGAGCTTACGGATGAGCAGGCAGACTATGTGAATGTGATCAGCACCAGCGGAGATGCTTTACTCAACGTGATCAATGATGTACTTGATTATTCCAAAATCGAATCCGGGCAGTTAGACCTGGAGGAACAGCATTTCAACCTGCAGAAGATGGTTGAAGACGTGATCGATCTATTTGCTGTTAAAGCATGTAGTATGGGGATTGATCTGCTTTATGAAGTGGATTTCAGAATTCCGGATACCATCATTGCCGACAGTTACCGAATCCGTCAGGTGCTTGTCAACCTGATCAATAATGCCATTAAGTTTACACATGAAGGTGAAGTACACCTCAAAATTCAACTTCAGGATCTGGTTAATGATAAACTGGAAATGCTTTTTGAGGTTAGAGATACGGGTATCGGCATTCCAAAAGGGAAGATGTCCAGACTGTTTAAAGCGTTCTCACAGGTAGACTCCTCCAATACACGTAAGTACGGGGGTACCGGACTTGGTCTGGTAATCAGTGAACAACTTGTAAAATTGATGAAGGGACGGATGACTGTAGAGAGTACAGAAGGTGTTGGCTCTACATTCTCCTTTACCATTCGCTGTGCTGCGGGTCAGGAGCGTGTGCTGGCGACAATCCTGCCACAAGGTGAAAATTACGCTGGAAAAAAGGTTTTGATCGTAGACGACAATCAGACCAATCTGGTTATTCTTAAAACCCAGCTTGAGCGTTGGAGCTTGCGCCCAACTACCGTGAATACCGGGGCATTGGCACTGGAGGTTTTAACTACGGAGTCAGATTTTGCGCTCATCATTACCGATATGCAGATGCCGGAGATGGATGGCATACAACTGGCGAAAGCAATAAAGGCAAAGGGCCTAAGCACTCCGATCATTTTGCTGAGTTCCATTGGCCTGGAAACTCGTGAACATCATGAGCAGCTATTTGCGAGTGCAATCAATAAGCCTGCTAAAAGTCAACAGCTGCTTGGACTTATCCATCAGGCACTCACGGAGAAAAGTAGTGAGCGAACGACGGAAAAGAGCCCTTCAGAGCAATTGCTGCAGACGGAGTTTGCTAAGCAACATCCGCTGGAAATCCTGGTTGCCGAGGATAATATGATAAATCTGAAGCTGATCACCACGGTGCTATCTAAGCTTGGCTATACCGCAGACACGGCAGCCAATGGCCAGCTCGCTGTTGATGCATNNTCATGGACGTGCTCATGCCGGAGATGGACGGATTGGAAGCTACCAGAGCCATACGAAGCCATGTTGAACACCTGCAGCCCACAATCGTAGCCATGACTGCAAACGCCATGACAGAAGATAGAGAGGCCTGCCTGAGTGTAGGGATGGATGATTATATGTCTAAACCAATGGAGATCAGTTTACTGATGGAGGTGCTTAGGAATACCGCTTCGGGACTTAACAGGATTATTGTATAAGCTAATTCAGGTTGTATTTATCGTTACGGATATTTACTACGTTAGAGGTGAAAAGAATACCTACAATCAGGATCCCAATTAATATCGCAAGCGCTAACTGGAGGTTCGAGTAGATTTTTGAACCTGAGATAATCCGCTCCGTGTGTGTGATAATTTCGTTTCCTACCTGTTTTTGTGTATCTATCAATCTGGTGAGCTGCACGGTTCCGCTGCTAAATAATTTTTTGCCTTTAGACTCATATAGTTCTAATGCCGCTGTTGCTTGATTAGCATAGATATTCCCTACAAGGCGTTGTTCCATGGTAATTATGGCGCTAAGACTCTTTTTAAGATCTTCGAGCTGGACCTT
>DCLG01000039.1:25899-27724 GCA_002320935.1 Pedobacter sp. UBA1654
ATATCTGGCCAAATTTCCCCGGAGATCAATCTGGTAAGCCTGTGCATTTGAATATAGAACATTCTCAATCATGTCCCTGCGGGCATATAAATTTTCTACAATATGATAAAGGTCCATCGCCGGAACAAGTCTGTCGTTGTATAGTGAAATGAAAGATTCATTCATGTTTTTAACACTTTTATCTTCCAGAATGCGAATCAGAATAGAGCAGGTCATAATAAAAAACAGCAACACAGCTATTTTGACCTTCTGCTTTAAGGAATAGGCGAATCTCATGGCTATTTGGTTAAGAATTACCTAAGATAGGTATTATTGCTCAAGATGCGTTTCCTCATACGTTTGCAATATTTAGTTCGAAACGGCTGACACTCAGCTGTGGACCTATTTTTGTTAGTGTAAATTGTACACTAACGCGTACCTTTGCATAAATCTCTCAAACTTATGAACAAGCGATTACTGCCTTTAACTATTGGCGGCTTTAGCCTGGGGATGACGGAGTTCATGATGATGGGCGTACTGCCCGATGTATCTAAGTNNCATTTCCATTCCTACTGCCGGTCACTTAATATCTGCCTATGCACTCGGTGTTGTTATCGGTGCCCCATTAATGGTGGGCTTATTTTCTAAGCTGCCACCTAAAAAAGTACTTATTGGACTGATGTTGATGTTTGGTGTTTTCAATGCACTGTTTGCTTTATCACCTTCCTATGATTTTCTATTGGTCAGTCGCGTAATGGCCGGACTACCGCATGGTGCTTTCTTCGGCATTGGAGCTGTTGTAGCCAGTCAGCTTGCTGAACCTGGTAAAGAAGCACGAGCCGTCTCTATGATGTTTGCCGGACTTACCATTGCCAATATCATCGGAGTGCCCATAGGTACCTATATCGGTCACAACTTCAGCTGGCGCTTATCCTTTTTTATTGTTGCTGCTTTTGGTTTGATCACTGCAGCGACTACAAAACTGTGGTTGCCTGCAATGAAAAACAACAACACGAACAGTTTTAAAGAAAGTCTTGCAGTTTTCAAGAATGTAGATCCATGGTTGATTATCGGAATCTCTGCAATTGGTACGGGAGGTATGTTTGCCTGGATCAGTTACATTGCTCCCCTAATGACTGAAGTTTCCGGTTTCAGCAACAATAACATTACTGTAATTATGATCATTGCGGGTTTAGGTATGGCAGTTGGTAATTTCATCGGTGGCCGCCTTGCAGACAGGTTTTCACCGCTGATCACCACGACTGTACTTTTATCGGCGATGGTGTTATCGCTGTTTATCATCGCAGCTGTGTCGCAATATCAGCCTGCAGCCATAATTATGACCTTTATAACCGGTGCAATTGCTTTTGCAGTTATTGCGCCGATGCAGATGCTGATGATCAGTGCTGCGAAAGGCTCAGAAATGATTGCTTCAGCTGTGCTGCAGGCAACTGCTAATTTCGGCAATGCAATTGGGGCCTTCCTTGGTGGCTTACCTATTGCCGCAGGATATGGCTATACATCCCCGCAATATGTTGGGGCAGGTCTTGCCGCCGTGGGAGTAGGCTTTTGTATACTGCTCATGGTCAAACATCGCGCAATTGCCTTCGCAAAGGGCTAATACAAAGTTGACAACGGATCAGGCGGTCTGTAGCATTTTGTTATAGACCGCTGTTAGTTCCTTTCCAATAATGCTGGAATCGAAATGTGATTCCACGAAAGTACGGCCATACCTGCCCATATTTTGACGCAGCTGAACATCGCCCGCAAGCAATATTAATTTTTCAGCCAAGGCCTGGAAATCTTTCTCCGGAACCAGAAAACCTGTACTGCCATCAATAACGCT
>DCLG01000039.1:27811-43442 GCA_002320935.1 Pedobacter sp. UBA1654
CGTGCCTCCTGAAGCACCAGTCCCTGACCTTCTGTATCTCCATCCGCTGCAGTTATGCTTGGCAGTAGGAAGACATCTGCCTGCTCGTAATGACTGATCACTTCATTTTGCATCATGGCACCATGAAAAACAAGATCCTCATAGATGTTCAGCGACTTTGCAAGTGCCTTCATGTCATCAAGCAGGGGGCCTTCACCAATTAGGTGGTAGATGAACTTTATACCTGCGTTCTTTAACAGCGCCACAGCCCGGATCGCAAACTCATGACCTTTCTTTTCTACAAAGCGGCCAACGGTCAGTATTTTGAAGATCCCCATCGCAGGAGGCTCCTCCCTGTAGTTGAATTGCTTTGTATTAAGACACATTGGTATTTTAACAATCTGCCCTACCGGACAGCCGGTATCGATCATTTTGTTGATGATGAACTTAGAGTTGCCGGTAAACATCTCAGAGGTGCTAAACAACCTGGTATAATATGCATTCCCAAACTGTTTGGGATAGACGGTGATGTCTTTACCATGAAAGGAGGTGATCAGCTTGCAGTTGATCGCCTTCATGTCTCTAAGATCTGCGATAACCTTTGCTGTTGTGCCGAAATGGCAATGTAAAAGATCAGGTTCAACATCCAGGAACTGATTGGCCAGGATCATATAAGTGCCATTTACCGCGTCCCGCCCATACTTGAAAAAATTAAGAGCCTTAAACAACAGCGCCGGATCGCGGCGTAGCAGTTTTCCAAAGGACCTTAAAGCTGCAGGCAGTTTTGAGGCGACACCCTGCTCACGGCCGGTGGAAAAAAAGATGATTTTTTCATTCAGGCTTTCGTAGGCAGGGTGAACAGCGCCCTCTTTTCTATTCAGTACGATGATGCGGACCTCGTAAATATCCTGTTTGATCACCTCGGTGATTTGATTGTATAGAAAGGACTGGGAGACCACAGGATACCCGCCCAAAATGAAATAAACCTTTTTCTTCATGGTAATAGTAGCTTTAATGGAGAGCGGACTGCATCTATGGTTATAATTTCACGTCGATGACCTGGCCGGATTTATCTGAGAATAGCGTATTGATGGAAGCAATCGCTACAACTTCTGGTTTCAGCAAAGAATCGTCTGCCTCATTCCCAAAGTTCTTTATGCGCATTGGCGTTTTGGTACGTTCGGGATTTATGCAATTTATCCGGACGTCAGACCATTCTTCGCTTAGTGCCTGCACAAGATTGACAATTGCTGCTTTCGTAGAAGAGTAGATGCTGTACAGACTTCTGCCACGGGTGTAGGAGCTGGATGTATATAACAAAAGTGAACCTTTTGTCTGCTGTAAGTACTTGTAACTTTCTTTTGCCACAATTACAGAGCCAAGGTAGTTCACGTTCATACTCCTTATAATATCCTCATAGGACATGTTGGTTAGCGACTGTTTGTCGAGTATTGCTGCGGTATTTACAACAAAGTCGATCCTGCCTTCTTTTGCGTATACTTCTTCAAGTGCTTTCGAGACTTGTTGCGGGGATGAAACATCCACATTATTGCCTCGACTGAAGCAATAGCCAATCGCTGATGACGATTTACATACTTCCAGTATCTCCTTACCAATACCATAGCTTCCGCCAAATACAACTAAAACCTTGTTCTTCAGTAAACGTGCTACTTCATCATCAAGCGATAAACCTTTGTCGATTGACGACTTAAGCTGGAAAAGTTTGTCGATCAAAAACACATCTTCCTTATAGGTGAGTTTCATGTTAAATTGTTCGCCATGAACCACAAATATTTTTTCTTGCGGAAGATATTTCTTCACCACGCCACAATCATCGGTAGCCCTGAAATCCGGATCCTGCAGTGCAAGCTCGTAAGCTTTCTTGATCGTGTCAATATGAAATGCCTGGTGTGTCTGCCCATTGTATAACAGGTCCCTGTCTGGAATTTCGTCAATCAGGTTGCTCTGAACACGGATAATGGTGTCTGTGGTTTTAATGGCAACATCTATCGCGTTGTAATCATTCAAGGCTTCAACGCAGTCGGATATGATCCGGTGATTCACCAGAGGGCGAACAGCATCATGGAAGATCAAATTGACATCCTGATCCTTATAGGCATTAATAGCAGAAAGGCTTGAGTCATACCGCTCTGCGCCACCATTCAGGATCTTCTTAAGCTTGCTGAAATTATTTACTTTCGCAATTTCTTCCACATCCGAGATATGGAAGGGATTAGAAACAACAGCAATTTCATGAATTTCCGGGTGGTTCTCAAAAACCTCCAGCGTATGTTCAATAACTTTCTTTCCAGCGATTTTCAGTAATTGTTTAGGTCTCTGCTCATCCAATCTTAGCCCTTTACCACCTGCGAGAATAACCGCGATATTTTTTCTTGTTTGCATAATTCTAAAATAAATCCAATAAAGCCTAAGCCTTTTCAGTGCTGAGCCTTTTCATTTCTTCCAGTACCCGTTTAGATGAGTTTCCGTCCATATAGGTGTGGAACCTGATCAAAAATTCCTGGAACTTTACCTGATAGCCAGCCGCTTCAAACCAGGATAAATCCTGTAAATAAGACAGTAACGTTTCACTGTCATATATGAACGGGCCCGGTAATACGGTTTTCAGATCGTAATAAAAGCTTCGGATCTTCGTGTAGTTCTCGTAATCATGGAAATAATAGATGATGGGCTTACCTGTAATTGCGAAATCAGTTACAATTGCACTGTAATCCGAAATCAACAGATCAGACATCAGCAGTAGTTCCTGAACATCACTGATGGTATTGGAAAGATCCATAATGTTCTTGTAAGTGTCCGGCACTTTCAGCGTTTTATCCCATGGATGTTTCTTTACCACAAAAGCCACATTGTTTGCCAGTAACCAGGCATTTAGTTGAGCCCAGAATTCATCTGTGAAAGGGTCAAAGGCACCCTTGTCGCGAAAAGTCGGCGTATAAGCGTAGATCTTGCTAAATCGATCTAAGCTATACCGGGCTTTAAGCTTATCAACCAAGGTCGGGTCGTCATAAAAAACATCATTCTTCGGAGAGCCAACGATAGCGACACGCTCATTTTCGAAACTGCGGATCATAAGATCTTTATGGACCGCTGAAGAAGCTGCGATCATTTTGTACTGGCTGTACACTTTTTTAAGCAGAACCAGCTTTTTGGGCGAATTGGTTGTATCCAGTAATGCAGAGTTTTTGAATCCGTTGCCGTGCCATAGCTGTATGATGGAAAAATTGCCAAGTAACCAGGTATAGGTGCTGTCCTGTATAATGTGTCTGGCGCGAAGCAAGTTGAAATGTACGGGAAAACGGCCTTTTACGACCTTGTAGTGCTGCGACTTTAGCAACCTATAGGTCTCATCATTATTCGTACACCAAACAGGGGTGTATCGGGATTGCTCCGGACAATTGTGGAGGTATATAAAATAGCTTTTAAGGTTGCCCGAAAAACCCTCTTTATTATGGGTGGGATAGAAAACAATCAGGCCCTCCTTTTTAGGGATCAGATAAGATAACCACGTGAAAAGAATTCGACGCAAACGCTGCAAAAAAAGTCTAATACCCATTTCGAGTCTCTAAAAATAATCGAACGATTACAAGTCATATCTTAAAATGCGGTTAAATTGAAGTTAAGCCGCTCTCCAGAACCTGTCATCCGGCAAAATCCAGCTAAAAACTTGATGATTTCTTAACCTTATTCTAACCTAACACAAAGCTATTCAAATACTTGAATGGTTTGTTTAATTTCACAATCTGTGAATCAGATCGTTTATTTTGAGAAATTCAGATTACACATTTATACAATTCCCTGTAAAATCGAAACGTTCGTGTGTGTTTCGGCTTAAACATCCCGCTCATTTTATAAACTTGTTCTATTCGAGATTTCATCTTCAACCCAAACTAAACGTATGAATGTTCTGATCCTGACGAATGTAATACCCGCTCCGATTCTGCCGACTAAAAAGCGAGAGAATGATGTTTTGCTAAAAACTGCCGCGTTGCACGAGGCCATGCATAAAGACGTGCATTATACCTTTGTTTACGTGCTTTATACCTCCTTCTTTGCGAGGTGGTTGCCCAAGCATAAAGACCACAAAGAATTTCTCGACTTAAAAACCTTTCAGGCAGATAACAGAACTGTCGAGATCATATCTGTACCCAGGTTTAAGTGGAATGCCCAACTATGGTCGGTTTATATGCGGTTAGCCTATATGATCAACCGGAAGAAACTACACCGCATTGTTCAGGACAACAAGATAGATATTATCCATGCACACAACATTGTAGCCGATGCAGGTGTTGCATACCACCTGTCAGAGCACTTTAAAATTCCTTATGTGGTTACCACCAGGCAAATGGGTAAGGGAAAGCTTGACAAGCATATCATCAGGTTTATGGGGCATGCTAAGGCCCTCATTAGCCTGAGCCATCAGGAGAAAAAAGCCTGTGATCCTTTCAACAAGCATTCCTACGTAATTGGGCATGGAGTGGAGAAACCCTTTCTTAATCAGCAGAAGGAATATGAACAGCACAAGATGTTGAAGATTGTGACTATGGCACGCTTGCTCGACTGGAAGAACATTGATAAGGTGCTCTATGCACTGGATAACATTAAAGAGGGTTTTACTTATGATATTTATGGGGATGGCCCGGAATTAAAGCATCTTAAGAACATTGTCAAGCAATCTTCTATAGCAGATAAAGTGCAGTTTAAAGGATTTATACCATACGAGATGGTATCAACCACCCTGGCGCAATATGACTTGTTTGTGCTTCCGAGTTACAAGGAATGGTTTGGTCGTGTTTACATAGAGGCAATGGCTTGTGGGCTGCCCATCATTGGCTCCCGAAAAACTGGCATGGATGGTTACATCACTGAAGGTGAACAGGGCTTTTTGGTTGATCATACCAATCTGGACGATTTACAGCAGGCCATCCAAAGGTTTGTAAGCGATGAGCAGCTGAAAGTCGTAATGGGTAAGAAAGCCAAAGTATTTGCCCAGGACTTTACATGGGATAATGCCATTGGTAAGATCGATCGCTTGTACAGGGATGTTATCGCTGGCAGGGTATATCAGGAAAACGGCCATTAGTTCGTACTTTTGCCAAATGATTACCCGCCTCTTTGATTTCTCCCAAAAAGTAAACTACAAAACTGAAATATTAGCTGGATTAACGGTTGCAATGACCATGATGCCTGAGTCGCTCTCTTTTGCCATTCTGGCTGGGTTTCCACCGCTGGCAGGGCTATATGCGGCCTTCATCATGGGGCTGGTAACTGCGGTTTTCGGCGGTCGCCCGGGTCTGATATCGGGTGGGGCGGGAGCGACCGTGGTCGTGCTTATTGCCTTAATGAAATCCCATGGAATTGAATATGTATTCGGTGCGGTAGTGCTTGCTGGGGTAATCCAGATCTTAATAGGGGTGTTCAAGTTCGGTAAGTTCATCAGGCTGGTGCCGCAACCAGTAATGTATGGGTTTGTAAATGGCCTTGCTGTGATTATTTTCATGGCACAGCTCGAGCAGTTTAAAACAGTTGTGAATGGGGAGCGTGTTTGGCTGTCCGGACAGCCCTTTATGATTATGGCCGGGCTAGTGGCGCTGACCATTGCCGTTGTGGTGTTGTTTCCTAAGATCAGCAAAGCCGTACCACCTTCTTTAGTGGCCATTTTCGTTGTTTTTGCTGTTGTTCTGGGCTTCGGCATTGAAACCAAAACAGTTAGTGATATCGCTTCTGTTAGCGGTGGGTTTCCGCCCTTTCACATACCACAAATTCCCCTGAATCTGGAAACTTTGCAGATCATCTTCCCATACGCCATGATCATGTCCGCTGTAGGTCTTACTGAAGGGTTGCTAACCTTAAACCTGGTCGATGAAATTACCGGCACAAGGGGTAATGGAAACCGCGAGTGCGTAGCGCAGGGTAGCGCCAATATGCTGAACGGATTCTTCTTCGGTATGGGTGGCTGTCCAATGATTGCGCAGACATTGGTCAACCTTTCTGCAGGCGCACGTGCAAGACTTTCCGGCATCGTTGCCGCACTTACCATTTTGCTGATCATCCTCTTCGGTGCGCCAGTCATTGGCCTTCTGCCGATGGCCGCTCTTACTGGCGTGATGATTATGGTGGCAGTAGGCACATTTGAATGGATGAGTTTCAGGATCATCAATAAGATGCCAAAGCAGGATATTTTTGTTGGTGTACTGGTCGCATTAATCACGATCTGGTTACATAATCTGGCGCTGGCAGTACTCATTGGCGTGATCATCTCTGCCCTGGTATTTGCCTGGGAAAGTGCCAAACGCATCCGTGCAAGGAAGTTTATCGATGAAAATGGCGCCCGGCATTATGAAATATACGGACCCTTGTTCTTCGGGTCTGTCGCGGCATTCAATGAAAAGTTTGATGTGGCCGGAGACCCGGAAGTAGTTATCATAGATTTTAAAGACAGCAAGGTTACTGACATGTCGGCGATAGATGTGTTACACAAACTTACACAGCGCTACAGCCAGGCCGGCAAAAAATTGCATTTGCGTCATTTGAGTGAAGATTGTAAAGTGCTGCTCCGAAATGCGTCTGCTGTAATAGAGGTTAATGTGGATGAAGATCCGACCTATCATGTCGCTGTTGATCAGTAAAAATATGCTAAAACATGTGTATTTTCAGGTATGAATATCGCTGAACTCATTGCAGAACATTTGCTGGATGTATACGCCGGGCAAAACTGGACGGAAGTCAATCTTCAATTTACCCTTGCTGATATAAGTTATGAGGAGGCATCCCAGCTCACGCCAACCTCCGCAAATACAATAGCTGCGGATGCTACAGCAACCCATACTTTCGGGCTATCCAACTGCATATAAAAGTCTGCAGGGCTGCGTAGAGCATGTCCACTATCATCTCGGACAGTTGTGATTTTAAAACAGCTGATTAGGGCATTAAATGTGAAAATGTAAGCATTATTAATCAATTTTTACCCGGTGGGAATCAGAGGTATCACTTTTGAGTTTAAGCGACTTAGTCAATATCCCTCCTTTCAATGCGTCGAGTTCAACCGGAAAAACAACATCCGATAATTTACACAGCAAAATCTGTAGTATTTGTTTCATTACTCTTTGTGATTAGTGGCCTGGTCTTCATCAGTTCCTGCTTAATTGGTAATGATGTGGTTCAGGCAGTTCATGAAAATCAACCGCGCCTGCAGCGTTTTGATGCCAATTGGAAAGCGCCACATGATTCGGAAATACCGGAAGGTCCGGCAGGTGAAGCCATCCGTTATGGAAGGGAGTTAATTGTAAATACCGGGCGCTATTTCGGGCCAAATGGAAAGATTGCAGCAGTTTCCAACGGTATGAATTGCCAGAACTGTCACCTAAATGCCGGCACGAAACCATTTGCAAATAACTACTCTGGTTTCTATGCAAATTACCCTAAAAAAGGTGCGCGATCAGGGAAAACGGATGAAGTGACTGACCGGATTTCTGATTGCTTCCAACGTAGCCTGAACGGCAAAATGCCTGATAAATCCAGCAAAGAAATTCAGGCGATGGTATCCTACTTCAAATGGGTGGGGCAGCGGGTAAAGAAAGGCGAGAAACCTGGAGGTACTGCCACTGAAAAGATTCCTTTTCTGGACCGCCCGGCAGATCCGGTACAAGGACTGTTGGTGTATTATAAGCATTGTAAAAGCTGTCACGGAGCGGGGGGTGCAGGTTTGAAGTCAAGCGATGGGCTGCACTATATTTATCCCCCGTTATGGGGGGAAACAGCTATAATGACGGTGCTGGTATGTATCGGTTAAGCAACTTTGCGGGCTTTGTAAAGAACAATATGCCTTACGGGGTAGATCACAATATGCCGGTACTAACAGATGAGGAAGCCTGGGATGTCGCAGCCTATGTTAACAGTCGGCCGAGACCACATCGTGAACAGCGCATGGATTATCCCGATCTCTCCAAAAAGCCGATAGATGCTCCATATGGTCCTTATCCCGACAATTTTCCGGAAGTGCAGCATAAATATGGTCCCTTTAAAGCAATTGTAGCTTATGCAGAACAGATTCGGGAAAGTAAGGCCGTTAACAAGGGGTTGACAAGGCCTTGACAAGGTGTTAACAAGGTCTTGACTCGTCAATAGCCATGGTAAGCCCCTGTCAGCGCCTTGTATGGTCCTTGTTTAATACAGCTAAAGCACATCCATGTTGTTTTGCGATAAAGAAGTTACTTGCAAGGGATTATAAATTCGTGGTTTCAAGGCAAATAATACACACATTTGTCAATAATGACGCTCAAGGCAGATAACTTAAAATAAACTGAATTGTAAATGAAGACCATTAAACCGCTATTTGTTGTAACAATCCTTGCCCTGCTGAGTACTTCAGTATTTGCTCAGAAAAAGAAAGCTTCCGGGAAATCCGGAAACCCGATTTTTCCAGGCTGGTATGCAGATCCTGAAGCCAGAATCTTTAACAAAACATATTGGGTGTATCCGACCTTTTCTGAAGAATATGGTGATCCTGAGAAGAGTAAACGAAAGCGAGCGCTTACGCCGGAGCAGGTGGCTTTACAGAAAAACACCATCAATCCACAGTACCTGAGACAAACCTTTCTGGATGCGTTTTCATCCAAAGATTTGGTGACCTGGAAAAAACATCCGTATGTGCTGGATATCAAAGATGTTAAATGGGCAGCTTATTCGATATGGGCGCCATCAATTACTGAAAAAGATGGCAAGTACTACCTGTTTTTTGGCGCAAATGACATTCAGAATGATGATCAACTGGGCGGCATTGGTGTTGCAGTATCCGACAAACCAGAGGGACCTTTTGTAGATCATATCGGCAAACCGCTGATTGATAAGTTCCATAATGGAGCGCAGCCGATCGATCAGTTTGTTTTTAAAGACGTAGACGGACAGTACTACTTGCTTTATGGCGGCTGGAAACACTGCAACATTGCAAAACTAAATGACGACTTTACGGGTTTTATTCCCTTTGATGATGGCACGGTTTTCAAATCCATAACACCGGAAAACTTTGTAGAAGGGGTCTTTATGATCGAACGTAAGGGTAAATATTACCTGATGTGGTCTGAAGGCGGCTGGATGGGGCCTGATTATAGCGTGGCCTATGCTGTGGCCGATTCGCCAATGGGACCATTTAAGCGTGTGGGCAAGATCCTGCAGCAGGATGCGGAGATTGCGAGAGGTGCTGGTCACCATTCAGTGATTAATACGCCGGGAACAGACGACTGGTACATCTTTTATCACCGGAGACCGCAGACCACCACGGTTGGGTATCATCGTGAAACCTGTGTTGACCGGATGTATTTCGATGAAAACGGTATGATCCTTCCTGTGAAGATCACAAATGAAGGCGTTGAAAGAAGGACGTTAAAATAAACCTAATGCAAAAACTAAAAGCAGTATTGTTTGACCTGGATGGTACGTTAATAGACTCTGAATATTTTCATTATACCTGCTGGATGGACATCCTTGGCACCTTTGATGTTTCTGTTCCTTATGATGAATGGGCGAAAACCTATGCCGGACACCCTTTGCCGGACAATTGCCGGGTTATCAAAGAGACTTTCAAGCTGGATATTGATCTGCAGGAGTTGATGGACTGGCGGGAACGTCTGAGTAGGGAAGGTTTTGCAACGAAGGACATCAGGCTAATGCCGTATGCCGAGGAGGCTTTAACATATTTTAAACAAAAAGGCTTGAAGATTGCATTGGTAACGGCGAGTCCGAGGGATAACGTTAAAATTATTTTCGGTCGTAACGGGTTAGGCCGATACTTTGATGCGATGGTTACACGTACGGACGTAGAGCTAAGTAAACCTGATCCGGAGAGCTATCTGCAAGCTGTTGAGGTGCTCGGCGTGGAGAAAGAAGCCTGTTTGGCGTTTGAGGATACGTTGAATGGCATGCGCTCGGCTAAAGGTGCAGGCGTAACCTGTTATGCGATACAGCATGATGAGACGCAACATTCGCTTTTAAGTAATGCTGATAAAATTTTCCTGACCCTGGATCAAGCTATTGAATCGCTTGAAGTGCAGGAGCTGGTATAATTAAGCTTTTATATTGTATAAGAAAGGCCCGGATGTCCGGGCCTTTTGTATTCAGGTTTGCCGCTTAGGCACGTTATGATTAAGCCTTTGGATCATAGGAAAGATCGAATCCGATATCTTCTCTGAAATACTTACCGTCGAAGTAGATTCTTGCGGCATCTGCTGTTGCAGATTGTAAGGCATCAAAGAAGGTGTCCTGGAGGCTGGTGATGGCAATGACACGGCCGCCGTTGCTTTTTACCTGTGCACCATCAGCAAGGGTTCCCGCGTGGAAAGCGATGGACTTCCGGATGTTTTCGATCCCAGTGATTGCTTTCCCTTTTTCGTAATTTCCTGGGTATCCGCCTGCAACGATCATGATGGTTGCAGCACTTTTCTCACTGATCTTAAGTTCTACTTCATTCAGGCGTTTCGCTGCTGTCGCCTTGAATAATTCCACCAGGTCTGTTTCAATGCGCGGAATTACACTCTCCGTTTCCGGATCACCCATTCTGCAGTTGTATTCAATTACAAAAGGCTTTTCATCAACTTTAATCAAACCGAAGAAGATAAAGCCAGTGTAGTCGATGCCGTCTTTTTTCAACCCTTCAATGGTTGGTTTGATGATGTCCTCTTCTACTTCTTTCAGGAATTCAGGTGTTGCGAAAGGAACGGGTGATACAGAGCCCATTCCGCCAGTATTCAAACCAGAATCGCCTGCGCCAATACGTTTATAGTCTTTTGCTTCAGGCAGGATGACGTAGTTGTCGCCATCCGTTAACACGAAAACAGATAACTCGATTCCTGAAAGGAATTGTTCTACCACAACCGTAGATCCGGCATCGCCGAATTTCCCGCTGAGCATGAGTTTTAGTTCTTCCTGTGCTTCTGCATTATTGTCGAGGATCAGTACCCCTTTACCAGCCGCTAAGCCATCTGCTTTAAGCACGATCGGCGTAGCATGGTGTTCAAGATAGGTTAAACCCTCTTCCAGCGTAGCTGCTGTAAAAGTTCTGGAGCCTGCAGTAGGGATGCCATGGCGTACCATGAACTGTTTAGAAAAATCCTTGCTGCCTTCCAGAATGGCACCTTCTTTTTTCGGGCCGATCACCGGGATGTGGGCAATTGTGCTGTCGTTTAAGAAGTAATCATGAATACCATTAACCAGAGGTTCTTCGGGGCCAACAACCACCATTTCTATGTTTTCTTTAAGCACCAATGCCTTTACGGCAGCAAAATCATTGGGGTTTAAGGGCACGTTTTTGCCGTAAGCGGATGTACCCGCATTTCCGGGTGCAATAAATAGCGATGTACAAGCTTCAGATTGGCTAATCTTCCAGGCGAAAGCACTTTCTCGGCCGCCAGAACCTAATATTAAGATATTCATATGGACAAAGATACCGGTTTAAGGAACTTTATCCAGTTTATGTTTAATTAATGCAAATAATACAATTGCTGCCTCAACAAAGTACAGGATAATTCGTATTTTTAGCGCCACCAACTGCCATAATGACCTGCATTAGGCTATGGCGTGGTTGTTGTAATTTCATCAATTTTATAAAATATTAGGCATAAGACATGTTAGGATTTTTAACCAAGGTATTTGGAAGCAAGTCGGAAAGAGACATTAAGGCTGTCCAACCCCTTGTAATCAAAATAAACGAAGAATACGCTAAATTATCGTCGCTCTCAAACGACGAACTTCGTTCAAAAACCGTTTACTTTAAGGATGTTATCTCAAAAGCGCTGTCGGATATAGATGGCAAGATTAGTGATCTGAAAGCAAGTGCTGAAGGTTCTGAACTTGACCTTGCAGGCAAAACTGCGATCTATGATCAGGTTGATGCATTGGCAAAAGACAGAGATAAAGAACTTGAAACCGTGTTGATGGATCTGCTTCCGCAGGCATTTGCAGTGGTAAAAGAGACTTCAAGACGTTTTACTGAGAACCAGTTTCTGGAAGTTACGGCAACGGAGTACGACCGTGATTATGCGGCGAGAAAAGCAAACGTTACCATTCAGGGCGACAAAGCAATATGGGCAAACCATTGGGATGCTGCCGGAAACGACGTGGTATGGAACATGGTGCACTATGATGTGCAGCTGATTGGTGGTATTGTATTGCACAGCGGTAAGATTGCGGAGATGGCTACGGGTGAGGGTAAAACCCTTGTAAGTACGCTTCCTGCTTACCTGAATGCACTGGCTGGTCAGGGTGTACACATTGTAACTGTGAACGATTACCTTGCACGACGTGACTCGGAGTGGAATGGTCCTTTGTTCGAATTCCATGGTTTACGTGTGGATTGTATTGATAGACACGAGCCGAATTCTGAAGCACGCAGAAGAGCGTATGCAGCAGACATCACTTACGGAACAAACAACGAGTTTGGTTTCGATTACCTGCGCGATAATATGTCTCAGACGCCGGGCCAGCTGGTACAGCGTAAGCTGCACTTTGCGATGGTCGATGAGGTCGATTCGGTGTTGATTGATGATGCACGTACACCATTGATCATCTCTGGACCGGTACCTTTCGGTGATCAGCATGAATTCTATGAGTTGAAACCACGTATTGAGCGTTTGGTTGCTGCACAAAAGGATTTTGTGTCCAAAGCATTAAATGATGCTAAAAAGTTAATTAACGAGGGTAAGACAGGTGCTGATGAAGGTGGATTGGCCTTACTTAGAGCACACCGCGGTTTACCAAAAAATAAAGCCTTAATCAAGTTCTTAAGCGAAGGGAGTGTTAAANNAAACCTTGCTTAAAACGGAGAACTACTACCTGGCAGATCAGTCTAAGAATATGCCGAAGGTAGATGAGGAATTATTCTTCTATATCGATGAGAAAAACAATCAGGTAGAATTAACCGAGAAAGGTATTGAGCTGATCACCAAATCTGGTGAAGATCCAAGTTTCTTCGTATTACCTGATGTGGGTACTGAAATTGCTGAGATCGAGAAATCGGCATTGAGTATTGAAGAAAAGGTACAGGCGAAAGATGAATTGATGCGTGATTATTCAATCAAAGCAGAAAGAATTCACTCTGTAAACCAGTTACTGAAAGCTTATACTTTGTTTGAGGCTGATGTTGAATACATCATTGATGAAGGCAAGATCAAAATCGTCGATGAGCAAACGGGTCGTATTATGGACGGTCGTCGTTACTCGGATGGTTTACACCAGGCGATTGAAGCAAAGGAAAACGTAAAAGTTGAAGATGCTTCTCAAACCTATGCGACAGTTACTTTGCAGAACTTCTTCAGGATGTATCACAAACTTTGTGGTATGACTGGTACTGCGACTACGGAAGCAGGTGAGTTCTGGTCGATCTATAAATTAGACGTGGTTGAGATTCCAACAAACCGTGTGATCTCCAGAATTGACCACCAGGATTATGTTTACCGTACCGTAAGGGAAAAATACAATGCGGTGGCAGAAGAGATTCAGCAGTTGACGCAAAAAGGCCGCCCGGTTCTTGTGGGTACAACCTCGGTAGAGATTTCAGAATTATTAAGCCGTATGCTTAAGCTACGCGGTATTAAACATAACGTACTGAATGCGAAGATGCACCAGCGTGAAGCGGATATCGTTGCAGAAGCTGGTCAGGCAGGTACGGTTACGATCGCAACCAACATGGCTGGTCGTGGTACGGATATTAAGTTAGGTCCAGGTGTGAAAGAAGCCGGAGGTTTAGCTATCGTTGGTACCGAAAGACATGAGTCCCGTCGTGTAGACAGACAGCTTCGTGGTCGTGCCGGTCGTCAGGGTGACCCAGGATCGTCACAGTTCTTTGTGTCGCTTGAGGATAACCTGATGCGTTTATTCGGTTCAGAGCGTATCTCGAACATCATGGTTAAAATGGGTATCGAGGAAGGTGAAGTAATTCAGCATTCTATGATCACCAAATCCATTGAGCGTGCACAGAAGAAAGTTGAAGAGAACAACTTTGGTATCCGTAAACGTTTATTGGAGTACGATGATGTAATGAACTCACAGCGTACCGTGATCTATGCGAAACGTAGAAATGCATTGTTTGGTGAGCGTTTAGACGTTGACATGAGCAACATGGTGTTTGACGTTGCAGAAGATATTGTTACAGAATACAAAGAAGCAGTTAATTACGACGGCTTTAAGCTTGAAGTGATCCGCAACTTCTCTATGGACACGGAAATCACTCCAGCGGAGTTCAGTAGTCAGAACATTCTTACCTTAACAGATCGCTTGTTCACGGAGGCCTCAGCCTATTACAACAGAAAATCTGATGCGATTATTCAGCAGGCATTGCCGGTGTTGAATCAGGTTTATGACGAGCGTGGTACTTACATCGAGCAGATCGTTATTCCATTTACCGATGGTATCAGAAGCATCCAGGTGCCAGTGAACCTGAAAGTTGCTATTGATAATAACGGTAGAGAGATCACCAAGTCATTCGAGAAGACCATTGTTTTGGGCTTAATCGATGAATCATGGAAAGAGCACCTACGTGAGATGGACGAGTTGAAGCAATCTGTACAGAATGCGGTTTACGAGCAAAAAGATCCGTTGATCATCTATAAAATGGAGGCTTTCAACCTGTTTAAAAACATGCTTAATGCTGTGAATAAAGAGGTGGTAAGTTTCTTATACAAAGGTGGAATTCCGGTTCATCAGGAGCCAGAGCAGATTCAGGAAGCACCAGAGGCACCTAAAGCTGTGCCGGCAAACGTGAAAACTTCTAAAGCAGAATTCCAGTCGGCTACCAGTGACGCCATTGTAATGGACGACACCCGTGAAGTTGTTCCGCAGCAACCGATCCGTAAGGAAGTGGTTACCGGAAGAAATGAGCCTTGCCCATGTGGTAGTGGCAAGAAGTTCAAAAACTGCCACGGCGCAGGAATGTAATTTGTAATACCCATTGAGAATGCCGATTTTTGTAAAAGAAATTCGGCATTCTCTTTTTTAGGACCTTTCATGAAGCTATTATTTACCTGTCTATTAACTGTAATTGGTATAACGGCCCTGGCGCAAAGCAAGGGAACAGTGACAGTTGTTAAAGATCCAAAAATTGATACCATAATTGCCAAAAGGCTCCAATTGAACAAGAAGGAGGCCGCAGGTAGTGTCAGAGCGGTAGGGCCGATTGTGACACAAATGGGCTACCGGGTTCAGATCTTTTACGGATCAGACCGCCGGGCGATTTTTAAAGAACAAGCCCGGTTTAGAAGCCTTTATCCGAACCTCATGGCTTATGTTACCTACAAGGAGCCGAACTACTACCTGCGTGTGGGTGATTTCCGCACCAGAATGGAAGCTCAGAAGTTAATGTCTGAGCTTAAGTCAAGCTACCCAACCCTGTTTATTTTCCGTGAGAAGATAAATGCCCCAACCTTAGAATACAGCAATGATTAAAGAAAAGATCCAAACTTTAGCAGCCCAGGTTTTTGATGATGTTGTCGCTTTCCGTCAGCATCTGCATGCGAATCCGGAATTATCATTTAAGGAATTTGAGACTTCAAAGTTTATTCAGGACAAGCTTCAAAGTTGGGGAATTCCCTTTTCCAGCATGGCTAATACCGGGGTGGTTGGGATCATTGAAGGAGCACTGCCT
>DCLG01000039.1:43469-48230 GCA_002320935.1 Pedobacter sp. UBA1654
AGATATGGATGCACTTCCAATTTTTGAAGCCAACGATAAACCTTATGCTTCGAAGAACCCGGGTGTGATGCATGCCTGCGGTCATGATGTGCACAGCGCTTCTTTGCTGGGTACTGCCTATATTTTAAACAACCTTAAGGATTCTTTTGGCGGGACGATTAAGCTTATTTTCCAGCCTGCTGAGGAAGTTTTGCCTGGTGGCGCAAGTATTATGATCAAAGAGGGCGTACTGGAGAACCCAGTGCCACATCATATTGTAGGGCAGCATGTGATGCCGCTGATCCAAAGTGGGAAGGTTGGCTTCCGTTCCGGTATTTACATGGCCAGCACGGATGAGCTATATGTGACGGTTCATGGAAAGGGCGGCCATGGCGCACAGCCGCACCAGAACATAGATCCGGTTTTAATTACAGCACACATCCTGGTTGCACTGCAACAAATTGTGAGCCGTAATGCAGACCCGCGTTTGCCAACGGTACTTTCCTTTGGAAAAATGAATGCCAATGGTGCCACGAACATCATTCCCAATGAAGTGAAACTTGAAGGCACTTTCAGAACGCTTAATGAAGACTGGCGCAAGGAAGCACTTGCGCGGATGAAAAAGATGGCGGAAGGTATTGCGGAAAGCATGGGTGGAAGCTGTGATTTCAACATCATGCATGGTTATCCGTTCCTGATCAATGAAGAACAGCTTACTGCAAATGCAAGGGCCTATGCAGAAGATTACCTGGGTAAGGAAAATGTTGAGGATCTGGACATCTGGATGGCAGCAGAAGATTTCGCTTACTACTCGCAGGTCACCAATGCTTGCTTCTATCGCTTAGGTACCGGTAATCCGGCTAAAAACACCACGAACTCTGTACACACCCCAAACTTCGACGTTGATGAAGATGCGCTGAAAACCTCTACTGGTTTAATGGCGTACATCGCATTGAAGCAATTGGGTAACTAGTTGTAATGCTTAAAAAACTTATCCTTTTCTTCTTGGCTCTGGGATGCACGGCAGCGTCTGCCCAGGAGATTGAACGCTTTAATCCGGACACCATTCAGACCATTCAACTGGACTCTGTGGTGAACATTAAAGCGAGCCGCCTGAATGTGGAATCTTTCGTGCAGGCCATCATTAATGACACCAGCTTCTATCAGGCTTTTAGGGAAATGAAGAAGTATAGGTTCCTGGCGGAGAACAGGTTTTTTACCTATGATAAGAAGAACAAGGTTAATGGTAAGATATACCGGAAGATCAATCACCTGACTACCAAAGGTAACAAGGTGCAATATCTGGTGAAACAGGACAGTGGTAAGGTGTTCAAGAAAAACGGTAAATACCAGTTATATACCCTGGAGATGTTTGACTATATTTTTATGAATGCTTACCAGTCGGAATTTTCAGACGGAAGTTTCAATGCCAAGACTGCTGATGGTAAAAACGGGAGTTACAAGGACAAGCTAAAAACACTGATCTTCTCCCCGGGAAGGCCGGTTAAGGGCTTACCATTGATTGGCAGCAAAACGGAAATCTTCTCTGCCAATATGCGGCAGTATTATGATTACAGCTTCCATAGTGCAACATACCTCGATTCCATTCCGGTTTATCGCTTTGAAGTGAAGGTAAAGCCCGACCTGAGCAGCTGGACCAAGGACGGCTTGATGATCAAAACGCTGACCACCATCTTTGATAAGCGGAACTTTGAAATTCTGGGGCGGTATGTGGACATGAAATATGACAATCTTTTATTTGATTTTGATGTACAGATGAACATCGAAATGAGCTATTTTAACGAAACCAAATTACCGAGCAAGATCACGTACCAGGGTAACTGGAACATCCCTTTGAAAAAAGAGGAGCGTGCGAGCTTTCTGATTCTGCATAAGGATTACAGCAAGTAGAATGGCTAACGTTAGATAGTACATATGAAATTTCTGGAAAACACGTTCATTTTAGCTGTAGCAGGACTTGTTCTGTGCGGTTCTGTAAATGAAGTAAAGGCGCAGGCACTTACCTCAACGCAGGTAGATAGTTTGGTTACGAAGACCTTAACAACCTTTAATGTGCCGGGCATTGCGGTTGGTATCGTGAAAGACGGTAAGTTGATACATGCTAAAGGATATGGGGTAAGGTCAATCAATTCCACCGCGCAAGTAGATGAAAATACATTGTTCGGGATCGCCTCCAACACCAAAGCCTTCACGGCTGCAGCTTTAGGCATATTGATTGACCAGGGTAAAATTACCTGGGACACTAAAGTGACGGATATAATTCCGGAATTTGAGCTCTATGATGCTTACGTTACGCAGGAGTTTACCATCAGAGATCTGTTGACGCACCGCAGTGGCCTGGGCCTTGGCGCCGGTGATCTGATGATCTTTCCTGATGCTAATACCACAACTTTACCACAGCTCATACATAACCTCCGGTACCTCAAAAAAACATCTTCATTCCGTAGCAAGTTCGATTATGACAACCTTTTGTACATCGTTGCAGGGGAGATAGTTGCCAGAGTGTCTAAGATGAGCTATGAAGATTTTCTGGAACAGAAGATTCTGGAGCCCTTAGCTATGCAAGCTTCCGCAGCCTCGGTATACCGACTTAAAAATAAAGATAACATCATTGAAGGCCATGTACCGTATGAAGGGAAGCTACTGGCCGTTGGCACCGAGTTTTCCACGTTGTCTAATGCTGCAGGAGGAATTTATACCAATATCAATGATATGAGCAAATGGGTACTGGCCCAAATTAATCAGGGGCGTTATGGTGCAAACCCGGAGAAACAACTTTTCAGCACCCGGATACACCGGAACATGTGGACCCCACAAACAATACTGATGTGGCGATCTGATTATAAAAACAATTTCAGCAGCTATGGACTGGGCTGGTTCCTTCAGGATGTGAACGGCTACTTTGAAGCTTCCCATACGGGAGGCCTTATCGGGATTGTTTCAAAGGTTACGATACTGCCTGAATTGAAGCTGGGCATCATTGTTTTTACCAATCAACAATCTGGTGAGGCGTTCACTGCTGTTACCAACACGATATTGGATGGTTACTTAGGTGTGAAAGGCAAAGATAGAATAGATGAGAATCATAAGCAGAAGATCGCTTATGAAAAGGAAGCAGCAGAAATCACCCGGAAAGTGAATACTGATCTAACGCAGCAAGTCAAGTCTAAAGGGGAGGTGATGTTAAAAGGCATAGAAGGTAAGTATAAAGATCCCTGGTTTGGAGAAGTTAGCATTGAGGCGGTTAAAAGTGGTTATTACTTCAAATCGAAAAATTCGCCGAAGCTGCAGGGGATGATGTCGTTCTACAAAGGCAATACTTTTGTAGTAAAATGGAATGACCGAAGCTTACTTGCCGATGCATTCGCTACTTTTGCACTAAGTCACGAGGCGAAACCCGCAGGGTTTAAAATGGAAGCAATATCTCCATTGACCGACTTCAGCTTCGATTTTCAGGACTTAGATTTTACACGACTGAATGATAAATAATGAAACCATCAACAAGATCATGGACGCCGCCCGCATTGAGGAGGTCGTAGGTGATTTTGTTGCTTTAAAGAAACGTGGAACCAGCTTAATTGGAAATTGCCCTTTTCACAACGAAAAGACGCCCTCTTTCAACGTTTCAGTCACCAAAGGGATATACAAGTGCTTTGGCTGTGGTAAAGGGGGCGATGCGGTTCACTTTATCATGGACCATGAGAAGTATTCCTATCCGGAGGCACTAAAGTTTCTTGCGAATAAATACAACATTCCCGTTGAAGAAACGGTACAGAGCCCGCAGAATATTGAAGCGCAGAATGCCCGCGAAGCGCTGTACATTGTCTCCCAGTTTGCCTCAGGGTTCTTTGCAGACCAGCTATGGAATGCTTCTGAGGGTCGCGCCATTGGTCTGAGTTATTTCAAGGAGCGTGGTTTCAGAGAAGATGTGATCAAGAAATTTGAGCTGGGTTATTCGCCAGACTCCTGGGATGCGCTGATCAATGCTTCTAAAGCAGCTGGGCACAAAGAGGCTTACCTGGAAAGCACCGGGCTTGTGGTTAAAAACGACCAGGGCAAGGTGTACGACCGCTTCCGTGGCAGGGTAATGTTCCCCATCCACAACTTCACGGGTCGTGTAATTGGTTTTGGTGGAAGAACACTCAAAACTGATAAGAATGTACCTAAATATGTCAACTCTCCGGAAAGCGACATCTATCATAAATCCAATGTACTTTACGGCCTCTACCATGCAAAAAAGGCAGTTAGAGATCTGGATAACTGTTACCTTGTAGAAGGTTATGCAGATGTGCTCTCGGCACACCAGGCAGGGGTGGAGAACGTGGTGGCATCGTCTGGTACTTCGCTTACCACCGAGCAGATCAGGCTCATTGGCCGCTTTACGCAGAACGTGACCATGCTTTATGACGGTGATGCGGCGGGTATAAAGGCCTCCCTTAGAGGGCTGGATATGATCCTGGAGGAAGGTCTGAACGTGAAGGTGGTGAACTTCCCGGACGGGCATGACCCTGATTCCTACATGCACCTGGTGGGTTCAGGTGCTTTTAAGCACTACATAGAGAACAACCGTAAAGACTTTATCCTTTACAAAGCTGATACGCTGTTAAAAGAAGCTGGCAACGACCCGATTAGACGGGCCGGCATCATCAGGGATATCGTGGAAAGCATTGCCAAGATTCCCGACAACATCAAGGCATCGGTGTTTATCAGGGAATGCAGTCACCTGTTGCAGGTTGAGGAGCGGATCCTGCTTACCGAGCT
>DCLG01000039.1:48353-48840 GCA_002320935.1 Pedobacter sp. UBA1654
CATCTTACCGTGATGAAATAGAGAATGGGCAGTTACCTGTTGCCAACCAGTTCATCAAGAGTGCAGATCGTGAGATTGCCGATCTGGCGATTACGTTATCGACTTCGCCCTATGCGCTCAGTGAAAACTGGTACAACCGGCACCAGATCTATGTGCGGGATGAATCCATGAACCTGAAAGCAACCGTGCTCGGCGGTATCTTCCACCTGAAAAAGCGTAAAGTTGATCAAATTCTACTCGATCTGCTTCAGGAGATTAAAGAAGAGCGGGATGCGACTAACCAGGAAATTCTCATGCAGCGCTACGCACACATCAAGAACGTCGAAAAAGAAATATCCAAGTTCCTGGGTTCTGTAATTCTTAAATAATCCACAGCTGCCTTTAACAATGATTGATCTTCAATATATTCGTTAAACGAACTTCTTAAGAAACGCAAAATGGCAGTACATCTAGACCTGGGCCGGCATGGCGAACAACTCGCCAAAGC
>DCLG01000039.1:48876-59969 GCA_002320935.1 Pedobacter sp. UBA1654
AATTGGCGTTATGGTCGTGCAGAGCTTGATCTGATCGCAGCAATCGACAAGAAGATCATCTTTGTGGAAGTTAAAACCCGGCGTTCAGCAGATCATGGTGAGCCAGAGGACTTCGTTAATTGGAAGAAAGAAAAACAGATTGAATTTGCCTCCTCAGCGTACATTGAGCGACTGAATCATCAGGGGGAGATACGATTTGACATAATTGCTATTATATTTGAAAATAAAGACCTTTATCAAATTAATCATATACAAGATGCGTTTTGGCCAAGCTGACTTTACCATAAAGAATACTCCTTTTTTAGTTCTTATCACTTTAATCTTTACGACTGTATCTATGAGCTGCAAGCAAGATAACAACGGCAGCACCCCTGGTTATGGCTTTAAAGCACCTGAACAGGGCGCCTCGTATGTACTCGGACAGGATATTGACGTGCAACTGGACATACCTGAAGGGCAGAACATCAAATCGGTAACTTACTTGCTTGATAGCACGCAGCTGGGTACGAAGAACGATGCTACAGCCTTTAGATTCCCAACAAAGGAACTTTCCTTAGGTTACAAGCTGATCTCAGCAATTATTGATAACGGTACCAGCAAAGACACTCTGATGGTGAATATCCTGATTAAATCTGCAATTAAGCCGGTTGTTCATGGATATGACGTGCTGAACACATATCCCCATGATACAACATCTTACACTCAAGGTCTAGAGTATCACGATGGCAGACTCCTGGAAAGTACAGGAGAATATGGAAAATCTACTTTACGCTGGGTCGATCTTAAATCTGGTAAAGCATTACAGCGTATCGACATTGATAAACAATACTTCGCTGAAGGCTCGACACTTATTGATGGGAAAGTGATCCTATTAACCTGGGAGCACAACATGGGTTTTGTTTATGATGCAAAATCTTTCAAACAACTTGGTACATTTAATTACCAGAACAGTCGTGAAGGCTGGGGGCTTACCTTCGATGGCAAGCAACTGCTGAAATCAGACGGTACCAACAAGATCTGGTTTCTGAACAAGGAAAGCTACCAGGAAGAGCGTTCTATTGAGGTCTACGACGACCAGGGCGAGGTAAGCCAGCTTAACGAACTGGAATATATCGACGGTAAGCTGTACGCGAACATCTACCAATCAAATAGAATTGCCATTATAGACCCTAAAACAGGCGCTGTAGAGGCGTATATTGATGCAACTGGTATTCTGCCTAAGAGCGACACTTTTGTTAACACAGATGTCTTAAATGGAATTGCCTGGGATGCAAAAGGAAAACGCCTGTTCATCACTGGAAAAAGATGGGACAAGCTTTTCGAAATCAAGCTTGCCCCAGCAAAAACCCCTTAATTTTTCTTCTTCTCTTTAGGTTCACTTAAATTCCCATTGAAGGACATGGGCTGCCTGTTGATGTTTTGTATTGACAAGCTCGCATAACCCTTCTCTGTGATGTTAAAGATCAGCTTCTGACTGTCCCTAACATCTTTTGGCTCAATGGTGACAATCCAATGCTTCTTTTTCTTTTCCGCCGAATACTTGAAGTCCTTGGATTTGAATTTAGTCCCAGAATCGTTTGGATCTAACGAGGGATTAAATGACCTGCCATAGAATGGTAAATAGGCAACAACACTGTCCTTGGTAACGCGTACGTCATACTGTGATCCCGCAAGATTCAAAAGGTTGTTCCTCGAATTCGGATATTGGTTAAGCACTTGGTTCAGCGCGTTATCGGCCATCGGAATGGCTGTCACCGCGTTAAATACGAAGTTCTGTGCATTAACAATCCTTGCTGTAGTTTCCTTGTCCGTCTGCGCCTTGGCCTGCAGTGCCCCAACAGCTAATATAATGGTGAATAATTTCGTTAATGATTTCATAATTATGTAGTTATTAATTATTAAACACGGATGAAATCAAAAGGTTTAATCCATAAAAAAGGCTGGACCAAAGAAAATTGACCCAGCCTTCAAATATAAATTCCACTTATTTAAAGTCAGTTGCCGTAAGCGGCGTATTGAGATTAACATCTTTCAACACGATTCCAATCTCCTGGCTGGTTTGACCCATTGGAACAACCTGGAGGGTCCTATATGGAAACATAATGTTACCCACCTTCTTATAATCGCTATAGTAGACTGAGATGTTCAAGTCCTGACCATTTGTTTTTATAACTCGCTCATCTTTGATTAAAAAACCTGTCTTTGCATCATAATACGCTGTCTTTTTAGCACCGTCTTGTGGTGTAACAATCAGCTTATAAGCATTTGCGTCGCCGACTTTGGTAATTCCCCCATCCTCAAGCTTTGCGGAACTGTAGTATAGTTGTTCGAACAAGCCCTTTCTAGCTTTTTTTTCCTTAAGCTCCTCAGGGGTATAGTTGATGGATGATGAACCCTGTGCTTTTATCCCTGCAGTACCATCAAAAGCATCTTTCATCACAGTGGTTCCACCCATGGAAATGACGATGCTTTCCATGTTCGGTGCCATTTGTTTTAAAGTCGCATTTAATTTCTGTCCTTGTATTTCGAAGTCGCCTGTTGAAACAATCGTGTTTACCTTCTTCAATTCTGCTTCACCCCCCATTGCTGTAATGTAGGCGGAGATAATTTCTGCGGGTGTCTTTTTCGGTACGGCGGCAACTGCTGCTTCATCAACCGAATTAGCGTACTTATCGTAGAGCTTAAGGGCGTAGCCNNGCCAGGTAAGATATCTTCTTGTTTGCCCACTACAACTACCCGGGCATTATCATGGCCAAAGTACTTCTGGCTTACCCGCAGAATATCGTCCTGGGTTACTGCATTTATCTTTTTCAGGTAAGTCCTATAAAAATCCTTAGGTAAATCATTGATCATGATGTTCAGCGCGAAAGAAGCCATACGAGCAGGATTTTCAAGGCCGAGCGCAAAAGTGCCATTATACAGGTTCTTTGCATTCTGTAAGTCTTCGGCACTAACCTTCTCCGTACGCATGATGTTGATCTCTTTTAGGAATTCAACGACCGCGCTGTCCACTTTTTCATTCCTTACTGCAGCGCTGGCGCTGAATTTAGCCTGAAAACGACCTGAACCGGTAGAAGAATACGCACCGTAAGTGAAGCCATGTTTCTCCCGCAGGTTCGTAAAGAGTTTTGCATCAGCACCACCGCCCAAAATCTGATCCGCTAACAACACGGCATGGTAATCCGGGCTGCTCAACGGTAGCTCTACCAGGCTTACGACCGTAATTTCTGCCTGAACTGCAGTTGGCACGTCAATAACGGCAATTTCGGTCTGATTAGGATTACTCACCGGAGCCAACTTAGGCAAGCTCAGTGGAGCGCCTTTCCAGTCTCCGAAGGCCTTTGTTGCCAGAGCTTTTGCGGCTGCCGGGGTAATATCACCCACAAAGGTCAGGTAACCCCTCGATGGGGTAATATACTTCCCATAAGCGGCTTTCACATCATCCAATGTAATCGCATTAACCGACTGTTCAGACACAAATTCGCCCATTGGGTGGTCTACCCCATAGCTAAGCGCATTTACCACCCGGCCTGAGATGGCTTTGGCACTGCGCTCGTTCGATTTGATGCCTGTGATTGTTTGGGATTTCAGTTTATCAAATGAAGCCTGTGGAAATGCCGGGTTACGCAATGCTTCCGCCATAAGCATAAAAGCATCATTGAATTATCTTGTTAAGGAAGATGCTGATCCGCCAGAAGCGCTAACCGTCACATCAGCACCCATCAGGTCTACGGCTTCATCAAATTGCGCCTTCGTTTTCTTTGTGGTACCTTCATTGAGCATCCCACCCATAAGGCTTAATACCCCTGCTTTTGCGCCTTCGGTTATTGGGCCAGCGTCAATGCTATAGGTCGCCGTAACCTTTGGTAGTTTGTGATTTTCGACAACAAGAACCGTTATACCATTCGGTAATTTGTATATCGCAGGATCTGCGAAAGTGATGGTAGGTGCCGGACCCGGTTTCGGTTTCTGGCTTCTATCAAGCTTTTGCGCCATGACCGAAGTTGCAAGAAAACCGGTCAGCGCAAGTATGAATATCTTTTTCATCTGTTTAAAAAGTTGTTTTAGTGATGAAGCAATCAAGATCTGAACGCTTCATATGCCTTGAATTAATGTCTCTGCTTTGATTATTTCTTCGGTAAATAATACAGCACTACACGCTGATCTTTGTTCAGGTACTTTTTGGCCACCGTTCTGATCTCTTCACGCGTGATGGACTTAATTTCGTCCAGTTCCTCATTAATTTCATTGGTGTTCTTATTATGGAAAGTATATCCTGAAGCCAGATTTTCTGCCACACCAAGCATCCTGCTGTTTGCACTTACATAACTGTTCTCAAACTGATTCTGCAACTTTTTAAATTCTTTCTCCGTGATCAACTCCGTTTGCAGATTCACAATTTCTTCATCGATGTCTTTCAACAGATCATCCAGAGGTGTATTGTTGTTCGGCAATGCCAATGCGATGTAGGCGCCAAGATCCTCAAGACCATAATTAAATGCACTTACCTGCAAGGCAGTTTTTTTCTCATCAACCATCTTGCGGTTCAATCTGGAACTTCCCCCGCCAGATAGCACTGCACTGATCATCTCCATTACCTTAGAATCCCTAGATCTCATACCCGGGACACGGTAGGCAGTAAAAATCGCAGGGATCTGAATATTGGCATCATAAGCCGTATCAATGATCTGTTTGTTGATCTCTGGCAGCTTATATGGTGTTTTTACCACAGGCGCCCCTTTAGGCACTTCATCGAAGTATTTCTTAACCAATGCTTTGGTTTTCTCCACTTCAATATCACCGGCGATGGTCAATACCGCATTGCCCGGAGCATAGTATTTTTTAAAAAAGGCAAGGAACTCCGGCAGCGTTGCAGCGTCCAGATGCTCCATAGAGCCAATTGGCTGCCATTCGTATGGCGTGCCTTTAAAAAGATGTTTGAAGATGTTCTCCGCGAATTTTCCATAGGGTGAGTTGTCAACCCGAAGCCTTTTTTCTTCTTTCACCACTTCGTTCTGCGTCCTTACGCCATTCTCATCAATTTTAGGGTGAAGCATACGCTCACTCTCCAGCCATAGGCCCAATTCCAGCTGGTTGGAAGGGAACATTTCGTAGTAGAAGGTACGGTCAGGACTTGTATTGGCATTGTTTTGCCCGCCATTACTGCTCACGGTTTTCATAAACTCACCTCGCTTAAGGTTTGGACTACCTTCAAATAGCAAGTGCTCAAAGAAGTGGGCAAACCCTGTACGCTGTGGATCTTCATCTTTGGAGCCAACATGATACATGACAGACACGGCAACTACAGGCGCTGTCTTATCCTGGTGAAGGATAACATGCAGGCCGTTATTAAGGTCGTACTCCGTAAATTTTACCTTTTGAGCATAAGCACTTAAGCAAAGGCCCGATAAAACCAGGGTAACCAGAAAGTTTTTTTTCATTTAATAATATGCGTTTAGATGAGGATTGATCCTGATCCTAACGGGCATTACGCAAATTAAGATCAGGACGTATTTTAATTTTAGCAGGACAACTATGCTCTCCAGGCTTTGTACTGGTTAATTAAACCATTGGTAGATGCATCATGAGTATCCACTTGCTCATCGCCTTTAAGCTCCGGAAGGATGCTTTTCGCCAACTGTTTTCCAAGCTCAACGCCCCATTGGTCGAAGCTGAAGATATTCCAGATGATGCCCTGAACGAAGATCTTGTGCTCGTACATGGCAATCAAAGCACCCAATGTGTACGGGGTAACTTTCTTTAAGAGGATAGAATTCGTTGGTCTGTTTCCTTCAAAGACCTTAAATGGTGCAAGCTTTGCAATTTCCTCCGCAGACTTGCCTTCAGCGCTAAGTTCCTCATGAATTTGCTCCTCAGTCTTGCCGTTCATAAGCGCTTCAGTCTGCGCGAAAAAGTTCGACAGCAGGATCGGGTGGTGCTCGCCAATAGGATTTAAGCTTTGAGCAGGGGCGATGAAGTCGCAAGGAATCAACCGTGTTCCCTGGTGGATCAGTTGATAAAAAGCATGTTGCCCGTTTGTCCCAGGTTCACCCCAGATTACCGGACCGGTTTCATAGCTCACTTCTTGTCCGTTGCGATCTACATGTTTACCGTTACTTTCCATGTCGCCTTGCTGGAAATATGCTGCAAAGCGATGCATGTACTGGTCATATGGCAAGATCGCCTGTGTTTCTGCGTCGAAGAAGTTGATGTACCACACACCAAGCATTCCTAAAATCACCGGAATGTTCTTCTCGAAAGCTGTACTTTCAAAATGCTGATCCGTAGCATGAGCACCTTTTAACAGTTCTTCAAATCTGTCGAAGCCAAGGCTTAAAGCGATGGGTAATCCGATGGCACTCCAAAGCGAATAGCGACCACCTACCCAATCCCAGAATTCGAACATATTATCGGTGTTGATTCCGAAAGCAGCAACGTCCTTGCTGTTTGTTGATAAAGCTGCGAAGTGTTTGGCGATATCATCCTCTGCTGCACCTTTCTCCAGGAACCAGGCCCGTGCGGTACGCGCGTTGGTCATGGTTTCCTGCGTAGTGAAAGTTTTGGATGCAACCAGGAACAAGGTAGTTTCCGGATCTACATGTTTCAGGGTTTCCACCATGTGTGTGCCGTCAATATTCGACACAAAGTGCATATTCAAGTGGTTTTTGTAAGCTTTAAGCGCTTCGGTAACCATTACTGGTCCTAAGTCAGAACCCCCGATACCAATATTTACAACATCGGTAATCGCCTTGCCAGTATAACCTTTCCATGCTCCGGAGATAACCTTCTCAGAGAAAGCTTTCATTTTATCCAATACCCGATTCACCTCCGGCATCACGTCCTTGCCTTCAACCAGGATCGGTGTATTGCTTTGGTTCCGCAGCGCGATATGTAAAACAGGTCTGTTTTCAGTTTGATTTATGGCTTCGCCATTGTACATGGCCTTAATGGCCTCATCAAGCTTACATTCTTTTGCAAGTTGCACCAACAACGCCATTGTGGTATCGTTGATCCGGTTCTTGGAATAGTCCAGCAGGATTTCGTCAAAAAGGATGCTGAACTTTTCAAAACGTTCCGCATCCTCGGCAAATAATTCTTTCAGGTTTTTGGAATTGATGTCGATGAAGTGATCTGCGAGGTACTTATAAGCTTGTGTTTCTGTGAAGTTAATAGTTGGAAGCATATACAATGTTTTTATTGCTAAAATAGGGGATATTTATCTCCGTTACGAAGCAATTACAAAAACTTTATTGTTTAACACCAGGTATTGTTCCCGTTCTTTGAGCCAATAGATAACTTCCTTTATCATGATTTAACAGTTAACCTTCTTCTGATTGAAGAATTTTCTTTATCAATAGCCAACTCAGGTCAGCTTGCTTTCGGATCTACTGGCAAGGTAAAGTAAAACATCGATCCACGCCCCAACTCGCTTTCTGCCCAGATGTTACCGTTATGACGCTTTATGATCTCAGCACATAAGTAAAGACCAATGCCGAAGCCTGCGATGGTTTGACTTTCTGCATTATTTACCCGGTAAAAACGGTCAAAAAGCTTGGGAAGATCAGCTTTGTTGACACCCATACCTTCATCTTTTACGCTTACCATTGCACGTCCATTTTGGGTGATACAAGCTACATTTATACTGCTTCCATGGCCTGAATACTTGATGGCATTGCTGATCAGGTTATTGATGACCTGACCGATTTTGTCGCGGTCAGCAAAGACAATGGTCGTTTCAACTGGTGCAAATACAACGTTGTGACTGCTAACCTGCATGGATGTCTCTGCATTTATTTCAGCCATTAAGTCGGACAGGTCAAAGCAACTACGTTCAATGTGGATTTGATTGCTCTCCAGCCTGGCTACATTTAAGAAACCATTTATGAGCCTGGTCATACGTTCTACCTGTCTGATGGCTTTTTCTGCTACGGCTATGCTTGATTCATCAGCATTCCTGGTCGCATTCCGTTGTAAAACCTGAATGTAGCCATTCATAGAGGTAAGCGGAGTCTTCAACTCATGGCTCACCATGCTGATGAAATCGTTTTTTCGCTGGTCATTACGTTTTTCTTCCGTAATGTCCAATATGGTGCCGGTCATGAGTATCGGCTCCCCAGCCTCATTATAGGTTGCCTTTCCAGTAGATCGCAGCCATTTTGGCGCACTCCCATCCATAGGGTGCAACAGGTGTTCGGCACTAAAACTTGTTTTCGCATCTACTGCGGCATGAAGCTGCTGTATTACATGGTCACGATTTTCCGGGTCGATCATATCAAAGCTTTCTTCCAGTGTAATCTCACGGTCGGCCGCAACACCATGTATGGATCGGGAGCGGTCCGAAATGTTTAGCTTTCGTGTTTTCCAATCAACAGACCAGATACCCAATTTTGTAGCCTCAACGGCAAGCTGCAATCTTTCTTCAGCTTGTTCGGCCATCTTACGTGCAGTAACCTGCTCAGTGATGTCAAGAACGATACAGATGATGCTGTGGGTTATACCTTCAGGGTTTTTAAGGGGCTGATAAATAAATTTATAATAGCCTTTTACCAGTTCTCCANNAGGGCTGCCAGCTCATTTCCATAGAAGGTTTCCCCGCTTACGTAAACTTTTCTAAGCAGATCCTCAATGGCTTGGCCTTTAATCTCGGGAAGGGCTTCGGCGAGTGATTTGCCAACGATGCTTGCATTTTTACCAATCATTTCAAGCATCATATTGTTGGCCATTTCAATGACCATGTTTTCGCCTTTCAGAATAAATGACGCCACCGGAGCCTGACGCACCAATTCACGGAAACGACCTTCGCTTTCAGCAAGCCTTTCGTACATCTCTACCAAACCTCCTGTATATTCCCGGAGATCTTTGTTAAGGCGCCGGATATCTACATTAGAGGTTTGCAGCTCTTTGTTTATGGTAGCAAGTTCCTCGTTAGTAATCCTCAGTTCTTCATTGCTTGTTGCAAGCTGCTCATTCAGCGCCTGCACTTCCGATTCTTTGGCTTGTAAACTAATTTTGTGCAATTCACGTTCGGTCACATTTGCAGCACGATGTAAGATGGCATATGGAAGCCCATATTCATCCCGTATTGCGCGATATTCGTATTCATAATAATGTTGCTGCATTGTTCCACCAATCCTGGTCTCTGCTATACTGGTACCGGCATTGGTAACACCGGTTCTTAAGACTTCCTGCAGCATCATTTCAAAAGGCTGACCCTGTAATTCCCGAACGCCTGTATAAAGTGGAAGCCCAATAATCTCCCGCCTTTTGCCCCAAAAATCAAGCATGGCATCATTTGCAAACTCAATTATGATCTCGTCACCGGTATATATCGCTAATGCGTCTGTGGACAAAGCAATTATGTCCAGTAATGTACGCTCGCTCAATCTTCTCTGGTCTTGTTCCTTCAAACTACTCATGTCTAGTTGTTATTAAGACCAAACTGGACCGAGATGTTTAAGATTTTTTCATTTGATCAAGGTACTTCAGCGTTTCATCTGCTTATATTCGGCATTAATATGTCCACAGTTCTCCGCCCAATTATAAAAGTTTTCCTGTTGGTTATGCTGCTATTCAGCTGCAGCAGGCCAGTAGATGTAAAAACAAGCACAATGCATTCTGCAGCTTATATTGCAATTGATGGTGTTGATACCGCAAGGCTGGAGTTAGATGTAAAAGGAACAACCTTCAAAGGGAAATGCGCAATTAGTTTTGGCAACAAGTTCACCGATTCCGGAGAAGTGAAAGGTGCTGTGCGTGGAGATACTTTGTTAGGTGATTTCCATTATCTGCATTATGGACTGGAGTGGAAGCGAGTAGCGTTCGCATTGCTGCGGAAAGATGATACTTTAATCATGGGCATGGGCGGGCAAGGTGAATATTTCAATATTCCTTACTTCAAGCCTGATGAATTACGTTTCGACAGCGTCAAGTTTGTATTCCAAAAGGCACTTTGATAAACCTACATCTGTTGCCAGGCATATAGCAGCAGAAAAGCTGCTTGTAAAATGATGCCTGACGTAAGCGCTGTATGATTTTTCTCAGTCTTAAATCGGGCAAAAATGATGATCGAAATCACTGTTGTAAGAAAGTTTATGATGGTTAGGACACTTATCGAAAGCCATGCCGGTAAGTATTTTATAAACGCCGCTGATGTTTCATCAGGCGTAACGGTAATCAGATACGAATACATCCAAGCCACAAATACATACAGATTTAAAAACAGTGCCGCTACAGCTATAGGGATTAAGATCTTTTTCATAAACTTTTATTCACTTGAATTAAGATTCTTTTTCGGGTACCAATAATAACTCTGGCGTATTTAGTAGTAGTGCAGATAAGGCGAGCTTTTCAACCAATTACTGCAGCCAGTGCAAGCCATCTTTTAAGCCTTTATTGATTGGGGGAGAGGCAACTGCAACTTTCATATGGCTCGTTTTTTAAGCATGAATCTGCGCGTAAAATTAAAAGAAATTTGGATGCAGCATGTGAACAATTGGAGATAGTTCGCGCCTATAGTGAAGATTAACGTAGTAGCTCCTTTTGCAAAATATAGCCTCCCATCACTAAAACGAACCAGCCAAAACCTCTTTTTAGTCTTGAACCATCAATTTTTGTACTCAAAAATATACCAAAAAGCACTCCAGCGATCGCCATCCCAGTTACTTTAATCAGAAAGTACCAGTCTATTATGATGTTTCCGAGGTCACCTGTAAAACCTATAAGAGAATTCATGGCAATAACCATCAGAGATGTTCCAACAGCCTCTTTCATTGGTAATCTCAAGAGCATTACCAAGGTAGGGATAAGCAGAAAACCGCCGCCTGCGCCCAGCAGTCCTGTCGCTAATCCAATACCTACACCATAACCCAGTAACTTTAGCGTGTGCCCGGTATGGACGGGGGTATCTGCTTTTACTACGATCCCGTCCTTTATCATGGAGTAGGAAGCCATCAGCATCATTAATGCAAAAAGCACCATAGTCATCATATTCGATGTAACCTGAATGCCAGCGACATTGAATAAATGTGGGGGAATCATAGGAAGAAAGAACTTCCGGATCATAAATACCGTCGTTATTGAAGATAGACCAAATA
>DCLG01000039.1:60066-62958 GCA_002320935.1 Pedobacter sp. UBA1654
AATAAGGAGTAAGATGTGGCAAGAAGTGGATTGAGCCCAAAGAGATATACCATTACGGGCACCGTCAGAATTGACCCACCGCCTCCAACCAGTCCAAGTGATATGCCGATTAAAGCGGAAGCGAGATATGCTATGATTTCCATATTGTTAAATGATGAGACAAATATGTAGCGTTAACTATGGTAAAATGGTGACTTCAGTCACAGACACAAATTTTGCATTCTACTTTTATTAATCGTAATATTACAATGTATTACGGGAACAATATGGGACTTACCAAAACAGAGATATTTACTGCCGAACAAAACCAATTGGCACAGCTGTTAAAAGCTATGGCCCATCCTGCACGAATTGCAATCCTGCAACGGATCATGGCATCAAATACCTGCATTTGCGGTGATTTGGTGGAGGAACTCGGACTCGCACAGGCTACAATCTCACAGCATTTAAAAGAACTTAAAAATGCTGGAATTATACAGGGGACAATTGAAGGTGCAAGCGTATGTTACTGCATCGATCCGGTAACCTGGAAATTGATGGAAGCACATATTGGAGGCTTTTTAAAGTCTTATAAAGGTCCGGTAAACTGCTGCTAAAAATTTTTTGGCAGCATATATCGTAACATTACAATGGATTGGCACTCCTGATTGATGCACTTTTAGCGCTCATTGATGCGCTTGTAACTTAAAATACGAACAATCAAATAAGTAGAACCTTAAAATACATTCACTATGAAACTTTCCGAAATCAAACAACATCTGGCAAGCGCAGAAAGCGTAAACTTCAAATTGGAAGACGGTACGATGGTGCCAGAACATTTTCATGTTACTGAAGTAGGTATCATTACTAAAGACTTTATCGATTGCGGCGGTAAAGTGAGACACGAGAAGGTGGCAAACTTTCAACTTTGGGATGCGGACGACTATGAACATCGACTAAAAGCGGGCAAACTGCTGGATATTATTGAATTATCTGAGAAGGTGCTCGGTATGGAAGATCTGGAAATCGAAGTGGAGTACCAGGCGCAAACAATCGGCAAATACGACCTCAGCTTCAGCGGTAAAGATTTCCTGCTACTTGCAAAAAAAACAGCCTGTTTGGCCGAGGAACAGTGTGGCGTGCCAGCGGTAAAACCTAAACTGCAGCTGCAGAATCTTGCGGCCTCTGGTTCCGTATGTACTCCAGGTGGCGGCTGTTGCTAAAAGTTTATGCAGACAAATGTAGAAATCACCGGCCTTTTGCCGGAACATTGGGACGCTGTACGGGAGATCTACCTTCAGGGCATTGCCACTAGATCCTCAACATTTCAGACCGATGCTCCAAGCTGGGAAGATTGGGATCGTGGACACCTTCCAAATTTAAGGTATGTGTTGATACGTGACAGACAAATTGCAGGCTGGGCAGCACTCTCTCCGGTTTCTGGAAGATGTGTTTATGCAGGTGTAACGGAGGTAAGTGTATATATGCACGAGACCTTAAGAGCTAAAGGTTTAGGAAAGCTTTTGTTGCAGCATCTTATTGAGAATAGTGAGCAGGCCGGCATCTGGACATTGCAGTCGGGCATATTCCCCGAGAATGAAGCCAGCATCGCTTTGCATGAAAAGCTTGGCTTCCGAAAGCTGGGCTACCGCGAGAAGATCGGTAAACTGGATGGCATCTGGCGCGATATTGTTTTAATGGAACGTCGGAGCAAACGCATAGGAACAACATAATAAAATTAAAAATGAAGAGCATATTAGTTTTATGCACGGGCAACAGCTGCAGAAGTCAGATTGCCGAGGGTTATCTCAGACATTTTGCCGCAGAAAAGGCGAAGGTATACAGCGCTGGCGTTGAAACGCACGGTGTTAATCCCAAAGCTGTGGAAACCATGAAGGCTGATGGCATTGACATTTCGAAGCATACTTCAAATAACATTAATGAGTATCAGGGTCTTAACTTTGACTATGTAATTACGGTCTGCGACCATGCCCGGGAGGTCTGTCCGTTCTTTCCTTCTGGTGCAGAAAAATTTCACTATAACTTCCCTGACCCAGCAAAAGCGACAGGTACAGAGGCAGAGGTCATGGAACAGTTCGCTAATGTTAGGGACATGATTAAACAGTATTCAAAGGAGTTCATAGAAAAGCACTTTTAAAATTATGTCTGCAAATAATTGCGCACCTGCTGCGGAAAGAAAAAGGTTAGGTTTTCTGGACCGTTACCTTACCCTTTGGATCTTCATTGCCATGGCAATTGGAATAAGTATAGGCTACTTCCTGCCATCCTCTTCCGGTTTCATCAACGCCTTCTCCAGCGGCACCACCAATATTCCACTTGCAATTGGTTTGATCCTGATGATGTACCCACCCTTAGCCAAAGTGAAGTACGAGAAAATGGGGGAGGTATTCAAAGACACGAAAGTACTTAGCGTATCGCTGCTGCTGAACTGGGTAATTGGCCCAATCCTAATGTTTTTCCTGGCGATATTATTTTTGAGCGATTACCCGGAATATATGGTGGGGCTGATTCTGATTGGCCTGGCGCGCTGTATTGCGATGGTGGTGGTCTGGAATGAACTTGCCGAAGGAAACCGGGAGTACGCTGCTGGTCTGATTGCCTTAAACAGCATCTTCCAGGTGCTGCTATACAGCATTTTCGCTTACTTGTTCATCACGGTGTTGCCACCATACTTTGGAATAGATGGCCTTGAAGTAAATGTAACCATAACAGAAATTGCTAAAAGCGTGGGTATTTACCTGGGCATACCATTTGCAATGGGGCTAGTCAGTCGTTATGGGTTGATCTGGTTGAAAGGCGAATCATGGTTCCAGACGAAATTTATACCCATGATTTCGCCAATCACTTTAATTGCACTGTTATTTACCATTTTGATCATGTTTAGTCTAAAAG
>DCLG01000089.1 GCA_002320935.1 Pedobacter sp. UBA1654
GATCGCTAAAGGAAAGTTCAGCCTTGATGGCCAGTCCTATACATTATTCACCAATGATGGCGCAAATACCCTGCATGGTGGCAAGAAAGGATTTCAGGATGTGGTTTGGGAAGCCAAACAGATTGATGAACATACCCTTGAGCTCCATTACCTTTCCAAAGACATGGAAGAAGGCTTCCCAGGCAACCTGGATGTAAAGGTTACCTACGACTTACAGGATGATAATGCACTAAAGATCAGCTACCATGCCACAACAGATAAGAACACGGTGGTGAACCTGACCAACCATGCTTACTTCAACCTGAATGGTGAAGCCAGCGGCAGCATTCTTGACCATCTGGTGCAGATCAAGGCTGACAAATACACGCCAGTGGATGCTACATTGATTCCAACCGGTAAGATTGAAGATGTTGCGGGTACACCGCTTGACTTTACCAGTCCGGAGACCATCGGCGCAAGGATCGGAGACAAACACCAACAGCTGCAACATGGTGCTGGCTACGACCACAACTATGTATTAAATGAGCACGGTCCTGATGATGTGGTTGCCACCGTTACCGGCGATAAGTCGGGCATTGTGATGGAGATCTTTACCGAAGAACCTGGCATGCAGTTCTACAGCGGTAACTTTATGAAAGGTGAAAACACAATGAAAGGCGGTCATAAGGACGATCACCGCACGGCTTTCGCTATGGAAACCCAACATTTCCCGGATGCGCCCAACCAACCGGCATTCCCTTCCATCACCTTAAAACCTGGTGAAACCTATCAGACCGTAACCACTTATAAATTCAGCACCAAGAAATAGTAAATGGCCCGAAAGGGCCATTTTTCTTTAGCTCGCTGCGGGCAAGGTAAACCAGAAGGTACTACCCATCCCCAAGGTACTCTCTACGCCAATCTGCCCCTTATGGCGCCTGATGATCTCTGCCGAGATATACAGACCCAAACCCATCCCGGAATATTGCCCCGAGCTGATGTCTGCCCGATAGAAGCGGTCGAACAAAAAAGGTATTTTCTCCTCCGCAATTCCAGGCCCCTGGTCTGTGACGGCGACCTTAACTGCTGCTCCATGGTTTTCTACATCTATCCGGATCTCCTTGCTGCCATGCGCATATTTCATGGCATTGTTTACCAGGTTAATGATCACCTGCTGGATACGCTCTGAATCGGCTTCGATCTCCGTATCCAGGTCACCGCTGATGTTGATATCAAAAACGCCTTCCGTAGTCACATGCAAACAGCAATCGTCTATGGCACTTCCAATGCGGAAAAGCGTTTTCTTTAACCGCAGTTGCCCTTCTTTAAGGTTGTTTACATTCAGGAGGTCATCAATCAGGCTGGTGATTTTATGCATACTCCTGTTTGCCTGCGCAATCAATCCTGCCGCCTTTGGGGTCTGTGCCTGTTTCATGGTGTCCAGCAGCTGTAAGGAGGCCTTCATCGCAGTGATGGGTGTCCGCAGCTCATGACTTGCAATGCTAATAAAATCATCCTTGTCGCGCTCTGCAAGCTTCTCCTTTGTGATGTCGGTTATGGTCCCAAGGATCTTTGTGGCCTGTCCATCACGTTCACCTGCAGTTTTTCCCTGCAGATACACCCACCTTACAACGCCATCTGCAGTCCGTATCCGACCCTGAAAATCAATGGTGGACTCGCTGTTAATATGTTGCAGTGCCTCGGCTAATTTTTCTGCATCCTCATTCAGGAACTGTCGCAGCAGCTGCTCCTTGTGCCATGACCTCAGTGGATCTTGAATACCGAACAACTGCTTAAACCCGGCAGTATGAATGATCGTCTCTTCTTTCAGATCCATCTCCCATACCGCCATCCTCGAATTCTCAAGCGCCATACTCAGCCGCTGCTCTGTTTCTTCCAGATCCTTCTGATAGGTAAAGTCGTCCAGCACCGTAAATCCGAAGTATTCTCCATCCTGCTGGAACAATACCGTCGTGACGTGCACCCAGGCCAACGACCCGTCTTTCCTCACCAAACAGGCATCTAGTTTAAAATGTTGCTTACCCTCTTTCCACATGGCATGCTGAAGATCCTCCCAGTGGTGCACCACCTCCTTGCAGGCATATTCCATGATCTCTGTGCCAATAATTTCGGATTCGGAATAACCCAATAAATCGACCAGTGCCTGATTTACCTTAAGAATCTTCAGGTCCGAATTGATGACTTTACTTGCTGCAGATGTATATTTAAAAACGGCCTCAAATCTGCCATCACACTCCTCATACTTATTTTTATAGTCCTTTTCTGGCTTATCATGTTCCATATTTTTTTCTTGGGATTAGAATAACAAAAAAATATTTCGTTGGTTTCTAATGAGATATGAAAAGATCAGACATCAGCTCCAGGCAGCACATCATCAACAACATCAGCATGCACATAATCGAAGCGGGGCCTGCCAATGGCAAAGCCATGATCTTCCTGCATGGATTTCCGGATTTCTGGTATGGCTGGAAAGAACAGATCGGCTATTTTGCAGATCAGGGCTACCGCGTAATTGTACCGGACCAACGTGGCTATAATCTGACTGATAGGCCCGCAGGTGTGAAAGCTTCCCGCTGCAAACACCTGATGGAGGATGTCTGCGCTTTAATCAAAGTGCTGGACCTGAAAGAGGTGCATCTTGTGGGCCACGACTGGGGTGGTATTGTATCCTGGCTGCTGGCCATCTATCATCCACAGTACTTTAAAAGCATCAGCATTCTGAACGCCCCACATCCCGGGGCAGTTCGCAAGAAGATTTCGCCCAGTCAGTTCCTGAGAAGCTGGTACATCTACCTCTTTCAGCTCCCTTGGCTTCCCGAATGGCTATTTGGAAGGAATGACTTTAAAATGCTTCGCAGGACGATGCAGAAAATGGCACTGCCCGGCACCTTTAGTTTCAATGACATGGACCGGTACAAAACAGCCTGGAAGGGGCGCTTAACTTCAATGATCAACTGGTACCGGGCAATCCGGATGAGCAGGGAGTTTAAAGAAAATGTACGCAGCCCAAAGAAAGTCACCCTGCCTTTGCTCATGCTCTGGGGAGAGAAAGATATGTCGCTGGATTTTTCACTGGCAAAAGCCAGCATGGCGTTCTGTACCCGCGGAAAAATGATAAGCTTCCCCGATGCAACACACTGGATCCAACATGAAAAAAGCGCGGAAGTGAACCGCGCCATTCTAAATTTTATAAGTAAAGAAAATGCTAGTTAACTTTAACATAGCGGTCTCCGCAACCTTCTATACAATAGATCGGGCCGTCAGGATACATCGTCAGTTTACCTTCCCTTAGTTCATAGCTGTAATTTTGCTCGCTCTTGTCTGCTTTGGTAAACACAATCTTTCCCGGTTCTTTAACTACGTATTGCACATAATCCGAAAAGGCATTTCCGGCTAAACTGCCGTCTGCCTTAAACTCTACAACAACCTGACTTTTTGTGGGTTTCCAATCCTCTTTACCGGATCCGGAACTGGCCCAGGTTTCACTGAGCTTCCATTTTCCTGCTAAACTACTGTTTTCAAGTTCTGCATTTTCCTTGTCACAGGCGGAAAAAAGGAACAGGCATACAATTGAAAAAATTTTGATGGCATTTTTCATAACGTTAATTTGATAATTGAAATTACGTTTTAGATCCGTAAAACGCTACAGCAACTTAAATTTTTTGAACCATCAATTTATCGCAAATCAGCTGGCTGAACATTTCAGTTGATTTCCCTGCAACTTCAACCTGCATGCTGCCATCGAACTGTTCTTTCGCCAGCACCCGGAGCTGATCGCCAAGTAGAATGGAACGCCCATTTAAAAACCTTAGGAAAGCCTCAGAAGAATCCGATACCGCCTTCAAGGTGACCTCCTCCTGAACACTACACTGACTTAGCGGCACATAGGCGGTTGCGATCACATTACCGTTCTTGTCCGGGATGGGCGAGCCATGCGGATCAAACTTCGGATAACCCAGTAAGGCATCCATCTTCTCGAAAAATAATGGAGATTTGATGTGTTCGATCTGTTCAGCAATTTCATGCACTTCTTCCCAGTTGAAGTCCATTTTCTCCACCAGGAACATCTCGGTCAACCGGTGTTTCCGAATCACCATCGCAGCTTCCTTTTTGCCTTTGGCTGTTAGCCTCACTGGCTTATAACTTTCGTAGGTGATCAGCTCCTTTTCTGCAAACCGTTTCATCATACTGTTCACCGTAGGCATTTTGATCTTTAAACGCTTGCTCAAATCATTAATGCTAACCTCATCCCCGGTATTCGCAAGCGTCGAAAGTGCTTTCAGATAGTTTTCTTCAACAACAGTATACATGCTGCAAAATTACAAATTCTCCTGCGAGTTAGTTTATTTAAAACAAAGCTATTGTTAGAGTTGTCTAACAATATATATTTGCAGTGCTAATTTTACACACACAATGAAANTAAGAAACACAGTACTCTTGTTTTTTATGCTACTAAGCGGCTATGCCTCTGCACAGAAGACCAGCATCACCGGGATAATAACGGACCATACCGGAGCTGGCATCGAACGTGCTACAGTGAGTTTACCTGAACTGAAGCTTAAAGCCAGGGCAGATGCCAATGGATATTTTGAGTTTAAAAATTTAGAGGAAGGTAATCACAGTTTTCGATTCAGCGCAGTTGGTTATATCAGTCAGCAGGTTCAGATAAGCGCTGCCGACAGCCTTTCAAAACAGCATCATATCATTCTGCAACCTCAGGGCAATGAGTTAGAGGAGATCGTCGTATCCGGAACGATGAAGGCCGTGTCCAAGCTAAACAGTCCGGTACCGGTGGAGGTTTATACCTCCAAATTCTTCCGGGCCAATCCCACACCATCCATATTTGAGGCGCTGCAAAACATCAATGGCGTACGGCCACAGTTAAACTGTAACATCTGCAACACTGGCGATATCCACATTAATGGACTGGAGGGGCCATATACGATGATCCTGATTGACGGCATGCANNCCATTATAGACCGTGTAGAAATTGTCAAAGGACCTGCTTCCGCCCTATATGGAAGTGAAGCGGTAGGCGGCTTAATCAACATCATCACCAAAAAGCCGGAAGACGCCCCGAAAATTTCTGCAGATGTATTTGGAACGAGCTGGGGCGAAATCAATACCGATGTTGCGGCCAGATTTGATGCCGGCGCAAAAGCGAGCGCAATCCTGGGCATCAACCACTTCCAGTACAATAATCCCATCGACAATAACAATGACGGTTTTACGGATGTCACCCTGCAGCACCGTCTTTCCATCTTTAACAAATGGGATATCAAACGTAAGCAGGACCGCCAGTTTTCCATCGCCGGCCGCTATGTCTATGAAGATCGCTGGGGTGGCCAGATGAACTGGCAGAAAAAGCACCGCGGCGGTGATGAGGTTTATGGTGAAAGCATTTACACCAGTCGCTGGGAAGTATTTGGCAACTACCAGCTGCCGGTACGGGAAAAGATGTTCTTCACCTTCAGTGCGAATACCCACAACCAGAACAGTGTTTATGGTACTATGAACTACCAGGCGAAGCAGAACATCGGCTTTGCACAACTCAGCTGGAATCGCAGGTTCGGTGCCCATGACCTGCTTGGCAGGTTAGCGTACCGGTATACCTTCTACGATGATAATACCCCGGCGACAGCCGCAGCGGACAATATTAATCTTAATCGCGCTTCCCACATCAACCTCCCGGGTGCTTTCCTGCAGGATGAGATCAGACTGGACACCAACAACACCTTGCTGCTCGGACTCCGGTATGATTACAACTCCATTCATGGCAGCATCCTTACGCCAAGAATCAACTACAAATGGAATTCTGACGACCAGCACAACATCCTGCGCCTGAGTTTCGGTAATGGCTTCCGGGTAGCCAATGTCTTTACGGAAGATCATGCCGCTTTAACCGGTGCCCGGGATGTGATGTTTATCAGCAACCTCAAACCAGAAACATCCTGGAACGGGAACATNNTGGCGGCATATTCGGGTTGGATGCAAGCGCATTTTACACCTATTTTAACAATAAAATCATCGCAGACTATGAAACGGATGCCAACAAGATCAGCTATGACAACCTGGACGGTTACGCCGTATCCAAAGGCTTCTCGCTCAATGCGGATCTGAGTCTAAAGAATGGTTTGAAATTCCTTGTGGGTGGTACGCTGATGGACGTTTACAGTAAACAACAGGGTATTAGAATTAAACAGCTCTTTACCGAGCATTTCACCGGGGTCTGGAACATCGGCTATAAACACGAAAGCTCAGGCATTCAACTGGATTATACCGGCAATGTTTATGGGCCAATGCAGCTGCCCCTGTTAAGCGATATGGATCCACGTAAGCCAGTTTCTCCATGGTGGAGCATCCAGAATGTGCAGCTGACAAAGAGTTTCCGGAACGGTATAGACCTTTATGGTGGAGTAAAGAACCTGCTGAACTGGACACCGAATAAAGGCAATCCTTTTTTAATCGCCAGAGCACATGACCCTTTCGACAAGCAGGTTCAGTTTAATGAAGCAGGTCAGGCGATGGTGACTCCGGAGAACCCCTATGGCCTGACCTTCGATCCTTCTTATGTATATGCACCAAATCAGGGCATCAGATGGTTCTTTGGCATTCGGTATCAGTTAAAAAACTGATTACCGGCCATCACCGTCGAGGAGATTCCCAATGCCGCCCAAAATGCTGCCTTCTTCTTTACGGTTGATGGTACCATACTGCAGAATACGGCCTGCAAGCCTGCTGATTGGCAGAGACTGGATCCATACCTTTCCGGAGCCACGAAGGGTTGCAAAGAATACACCTTCCCCTCCGAAAATGGTGTTCTTGATGCCACCTACAAACTCAATATCATAGTCGATACCGGAAGTAAAACCAACCAAACAGCCGGTATCAATTTTCAATGCTTCACCATACTGCAAGGTTTTTTCCACCACATGGCCCCCGGCATGCATAAAGGCCATACCATCGCCTTCGAGCTTCTGCATAATGAAACCTTCACCACCAAACAGGCCGGTGCCCAGTTTTCGCTGGAAAGCAATGCTTACGCTCACACCCTTTGCTGCACACAGAAAGGAATCTTTCTGACAGGTAATTCTTCCGCCAAGCTGGCGAAGGTCGATCGGAATGATCTTCCCCGGATATGGCGAAGCGAAACTCACCTTTTTCTTGCCATAGGCCACATTGGTAAAGGCCGTCATAAACAAGCTCTCCCCGGTTAACAAGCGCTTTCCGGCACTGAATAACTTCCCGAGCAAGCCATTTTCCTGCTGGCTCCCATCCCCAAAGATGGTCTGCATCTGAATGCCTTCATCCATCATCATAAAGGCACCCGGTTCGGCAATAGCCGTCTCATCCGGGTCAAGCTCAACCTCTACATATTGCATTTCTTCACCATATACATGGTAATCGATTTCATGATTGCTGATCATTTTAATTCTATTTTGATGGAAGGAAAATTACAAAATAGATTGAACAAATATCAAACGTTCAACCTCACGCTGGAATAATTTTAAGCCAAGAAAACATGAAAAGGTATAAAGATACTATGGATTTGGTCCAAAGGTAATCCTGGAAAGTCTACATCTTAAAAATGGACCGTCTCGGGCAAAGATTCAGAGGGTGTTTCACAAACTG
>DCLG01000007.1:0-34451 GCA_002320935.1 Pedobacter sp. UBA1654
AGCTTTTTTAGGAATCGACCATCGCCTATAATTCACCCACCTTCGAATTATCGGCTAACAAGCGGCGACGTCGAGCGGCTAGCAATGTTCGTTTGCCCTGCAACAAATTCGTCCATTGTTAAATGTCCAAGATCACACATCTCGATAGCATGCTGGTCTGTGGTACCGGCAATCTTAAGTTCTGATGCGCCCCTTACAGAAGTGAATAAAGACACCGTCTTCGCATTGATATTCGCCTTTGCATTGTCTTTTAATCTAACATCCAAATTCATTAGCCGAAAACAACCATCAGTTTTAANNACCTTAGCCTCATTGCTGGCTTCAATTGAATTCAACTCCCTTACATACACGACTATCGACAAAGGCCTGTCCGCAAAGGAGCTGATGTGCAGCGTACCCCCCTGTTGTTGTACAGAGGCATTTTTGGAGTAGTACTTATCATATACTTTAACGCCTTCCTTGCTGTCCTGAACCAGCAAGAGGTTTACATTTCCACTAACTACAATTTTCTTGATATCCTTAACCGACCTTAGCGCAATAATGTTGCTGGATGGTTCCGCAGCGTTTATAGCGGCGGTAGTCGCCATTAAGATGATTCCGATTAGAAGAGCGAAAAGGTTTTTTGCTGAAGTTTTCATAATTTTATTCTTTAGTACTTGTAAATCAATCCATTAACCAATATCTATTTTGAACATGAGACGTCTCCGAAGAAAAAACGTTTCAGCACATACAGTCTAATTAGACCAGGTCAGCATACACCTCGACCAAAGCGTCATTAATTTCGACCAACAGGTAAAAAAAATTCATTTCCGGTTAAATGATGTTTGATACAAATTGAAAATCCTGTATGTTTAAAACTTTTATATACGCGCTCCAATAGTTTTAAAATTATTTTCAGCCCATGTTACGTGTAGATAGTTCCAAACCCTTCAAATTAGTGTACGCTTTGTGTAAACATGATTTCCTGGGCTATCTTATTGAACCACATATTGTTCAATTAAATCCACAGGGCGATTTCTCCTTAACTTATCAGCGGATCTTCAGCCATACTGCTGGAGAATTTGAAAAGCATCTTTCAGAAGCAGATCTTAAAATCATCAAAACACTCGATGATATCGAGCAGGATTCCATCATTAAGAAATACTATAAGAAACAGATCCGCCCATTTGAGTTTTTCAGCAAGGTTTTTGACGATAAATTCTACGATCATGTCCGTCCCAGGGTAGAGAAAAAACTTGCAGATCTTCTGAAGAACCCTGTAGTTGCTAAATCCTTATACCTGATGGCTAAAGATGGCTGGCCCGTGGGCTCCAGATTGCAGATCGCATCAGAACCTGCCACCATTCTTTTTCATTTCAGAAGAAATCAGCTGGAAACACGTTACTTCCCGACGATCAAATATGCAGGCATGCGCATCGACTTCATGTTTAAAGATGCACAGCTTATCAGCAATCAGCCTGCATGGTTGTTACTAGATCAGACTTTGTACTTTTTTGAACAAGGTATGGAGGGGAAAAAACTGCAGCCTTTCCTAAACAAGCGTTACATCACCATACCTAAAGCTACAGAGGAAACCTACTTCGAGAAGTTTGTTGCCCCCCTGATTGAGAAATATCATGTATATGCGGAAGGGTTCGACATCAAAACAGAAAGAAATGATCCTATCCCCATTCTAAATGTCTCCTTCGTTGAAGATGGCATCTCGCAGCTTCAGCTCTGTTTCCGCTATGGCAGCTATACCTTTGCCATGGGCGATGAACAGAAGGTCACCGTCCGCGTAACCAGAACAGACGAAGAATACACCTTTAACCGCGTAAAACGGCAGACAGACTGGGAGAAAGGCAAATACTCAGAACTGCTTAAAATGGGTCTAAAAAAAACAGGTCCGGCTTTCTATACGCTTGAACTCAGCAGTAAGGAAGATACAGATCCCGCCTACGGCATCATCAACTGGACCAACGAGCATATTGCAGAATTGCAGGAACGTGGTTTTGAAATTCAGCAAGCTGCCGGACCTAAGAAGTTCCTGTTTGCAAGCAATCACATCGACTTCGAGATTAAGGAAGAAAATGACTGGTTCGACATCAATGCCATAGTTTACTTTGGATCCTTCGCAGTGCCTTTCATTGCATTAAAACAGCATATCCTTCGGAAAAAAAGAGAGTTCCAGCTACCGGATGGTTCAATAGCCATCATCCCGGATAAATGGTTCTCACAATACGGAAGCTTATTCAACTTCTCCGATTCCAGCAAAGCGATTAAGCTGCACAAACATCATGTGGGCCTGATCAACGACCTCTCTGAAGATAGCATTGCACATGTGACGCTGAATCGTAAACTCCAGAAGCTAAATGACTTCGAAAACATCGAAGAGACTGATATGCCGGTGCACTTTAAAGGACACCTGAGAAGTTATCAGAAAGCGGGTTACAATTGGTTCAGCTTTCTACGGGAATATCATTTTGGTGGCTGCCTGGCGGATGATATGGGTCTTGGTAAAACCATCCAGACCCTGGCCATGCTGCAAAAAATTAAGGAAGAAGATCAGCAGAACAAGACTAAAAGCACATCGCTGATCATTATGCCAACCTCCCTGATCTATAATTGGCTGAACGAAGCTAAAAAGTTTACGCCGCAGCTGAAGATCTTTGCACATACTGGTGGCAACCGGAATAAAGACGTGTCGCATTTTATAGATTACGACATCATCATTACCACCTATGGCATCACCAGAATTGATGCGGAGCTGATGCAGAACTTCTACTTCAATTACATCATTCTTGATGAGAGCCAGAATATAAAGAACCCGGCTTCGAAATCATTTAAATCTGTACGTTCATTGAAGTCGAGGCATAAACTCATTCTGAGTGGTACCCCGGTTGAAAATTCGGTAGGCGATCTATGGACACAGCTCACTTTCCTGAACCCGGGCTTGCTGGGTACACAAAGCTTCTTCAATGAAGAGTATGTACAAGCTATAGAAAAGAGAAAAGATGAAGATAAAGCAAGGAAGCTTCAGGCCATCATCAAGCCCTTTGTTTTAAGACGTACCAAGGAGCAGGTTGCGGAAGAGCTACCACCAAAAACAGAACAGGTTTTCTTCTGCGACATGAGCGAGGACCAATCTGCATATTACGAAAAGACAAAGTCAGCATACCGGAACGACCTGCTCAGTAGCATGGACGATGGCAGTTACAAGGAAAAACAGGTGCAGCTGCTCCAGGGTTTAACTTTACTACGACAACTCGCTAACCACCCGGTGATGATCGATGAAAATTACCATTCGGACTCCGGGAAGTTTAAGAACGTGCTGCATGCACTGGATAACGTGCTTAAGGGCGGACATAAGGTTTTGATCTTCTCTCAGTTTGTGAAACACCTGAGCCTGTTCAAGGCCGAGTTTGAGGAAAAGCAAATCCGCTATGCTTATCTGGATGGCTCCACGAAAAACCGTGGTGAAACGGTTGCCGACTTCCAGAATGATCCGGAGCTTAAAGTCTTCCTGATCTCCATTAAAGCTGGTGGTGTTGGATTAAACCTGACGCAGGCAGATTATGTGTTTATTCTCGATCCATGGTGGAACCCTGCGGTGGAACAACAGGCGATAGATCGTAGTCACCGGATAGGACAAGAAAAAAAGGTGTTTATTTATAAGTTCATCGCTAAAGACACGGTTGAAGAAAAGATTCTTGCCCTTCAGAACCGTAAAAAGCGTCTTGCAAGTTCATTGATTACCACTGAGGAGAGTTTCTTTAAATCGCTGACAAAGGCTGATATTCAGGAAATCCTGAATTAAGCTTGCTAACGCCATATGGGTACTTGGGATTAAAGCGGCTGCTTTAAGATCTCCAGGTAGTGCTTAGCGGGAATTAGTTCTGCACCAAGGCTCATCAGATGGTCATTTGGCAGTTGGCAATCGATAAGTTCGAAACATTGACTCTGGCAAAGCGCAATGAAAGCCGCTTTGGAAGCATTGCTCATCAGACTAAACATGCTCTCTCCGCAGAATACCTTGTTTACAACCACGCCATAAAGTCCCCCTACCAGGTTATTTTCATGCCAGACCTCAACACTATGTGCCATGCCCAGTTGATGAAGATTGGTGTAGGCTTGTTGCATATCATCGGTGATCCAGGTACCATCCTGCCCTTGCTTGCTGCGGTCTACCTTTGCACAGCATTTGATTACCTGTTCAAATGCCTGATCCCAGCTGATGCGGAACATCCCGCTGTTAAGCACTTGGCGCATGGACTTGCTGATCTTCAGCTTTTCCGGGAACACTACGCATCGTTCATGCGGCGCAAACCAGAGGATCGGATCTCCTTCGCTGAACCATGGAAAGATGCCGTTTGAGTATGCACTTTGAAGTCGCTCGGGCGTAAGATCACCACCAATAGCGAGCAATCCATCCGGGTCCGCCAGCGCAGGATCAGGAAAGGCCAAATAAACTTCATCAAGTCCGAAAACCATGCTGCAAGTATAATTAATTTAAAATCGTTTCAATACCCTTAATATGGTCCAGTGGTGCAATGAGACCAACAGCCCGGGAGTGTGTCATGGCTTCGGAACTGCTGTTAAACACACATATTTTGATGCCTTTTTCTTTCGCAGCAGCGAGTGCTGCCTGCGTGCTCTGCTCATTGGCAGGCAAAATATTGCGGATGTAGATCGCTTCCACTTTCTCCGGATACCGCTCTGCAATGCTTGCGTAAATGAAAGGATCCCGTTGAGAGTTGTCGCCGAAAAATACAAAGCGCTGGTTGGGGAATGCAGAAATGATGCGCATGACACGGATGAGCTTGCCCTCGTGACCAGTCTTGCCCGACTTTAGAAAATTCGTCCACATCTTGATCTGGTTCAACAGAAACACCCCTTCAGGTAGTTTATTGAAGCGAAAGGTTTCAACAAGATAATCGTACAGGTTCCATTCGGAACTGGAAACGTAGAAAAAAGGATTGGGCTGATCGGCTGTGGTATGTGAAAGCGCTAGCAGGCTGTAATGCAGCTGTACATCGGTAAAGGTTTTTCTGGTTCTTGGGTTTTTAATAAACAGCTCTCTCAGTCGTTTGTAAATGGTTGCGGAATGTGATACCATTATCGTATCATCGATATCGGAAATAAAGGCATATTGTGTGATGTGCGGCACAAAAATGGTACTGCTGCATACTGCCAGTACCTGCTGCTGCTCATCTATTGCTTCTACTTTTACGTCGTGCCAGCCCGCAGCAACCTCCTTAGCGGCTTTCCATTCAAACTTGAAGAAGCCATCGTACTCTGAAGTTTGGTATACGACCTGATCATGAAAAGTAAGTCGCAGCTTTAAGCCTGGGAATGGTTTTAGGATGAATAATCTCAGCAGATGCAAAATGTTCGTAAACAGATTATCGCTGTAATGCTGAACCGTTCTGGCTTTGTATTTAAAAGCGTTCCCATAGATGACCAGGTTGTTGGTATGCCCGTAACCGTGATAGACTTTAATGCTGACAGAATTGTTCATTGAATTTAAAACATCAGGATCATCAATGTTGTTTTTATATTAAAATACACTTCATGAACCCTAAGCCTGATGGTTTAAAATTTCTGTTCGTCCTTAATCCGGGTTCGGGTAATGGCGAAATAGACTACAAAGTTGCAATTCAACACTTCTTCTCCGAATTAAAGCACGATTACGAGATTTACGAATTACCAAAAGATTGTTCCAGCAAGCAGATAAAAGTCCGTATTGATGAGGCAGCGCCTGACCGGGTGATTGCTGTTGGCGGAGACGGCACTTTGAAGCTTGTGGCGCAATGCCTGCTAAACACGGAGATGCCCATCGGAATCATTCCGGCCGGCTCTGCAAATGGGATGGCTAAAGAACTCGGCATCTCCCTTGAGGTTGATGAGGCGCTAGAAACGGCGGTAAATGGTACGCCAAAGCGCATTCATGCCGTTGTGGTGAATGATGAGCTATGCATACACCTGGCCGACATCGGCTTTAATGCCTACATCATCAAGAAGTTTGACGATCTGCCGCAGCGGGGTATGAAAGGTTATGCCAAGGCTGCATGGAATGCCTTATGGAACCACCATAAAATGGAGGTAAGCATTAAGATTGACGGTGAGGAAATACGTTCTGAAGCCTCTATGGTGGTAATTGCAAATGCTACCATGTACGGCACTGGTGTGAAGATTAATCCTGAAGGCAGTCTCGAGGATGATGTATTTGAAGTGATCCTGGTGAAGAACTATAATATCCTTGAAATACTAAAGATCCGATTTACAAACCTGCCTTTTAACCCAAATTCTATTGAAACTTTTAAAACTGATAAGCTGGTGATTAAATCTAAACACCGCGCCCATTTTCAGGTGGATGGAGAGTATCAGGGCAAAGTAAACCAGATCTCAGCGCATATTATAACTGACGCAATCCGGGTAATCGTTTAACCCGGATACACCTCTTATAGGCCAGTATGGTATAATAAAGGCGAAAGAACTCTGCTACAATACAGATCCGGAATAACCAGGAAAAGCCATTTTCCCCCATGGGTATGAGCTCTGGTAATAGCGTGATAAAGCCTATAGACAAAACCATAAGGAACAGCCGGAATGGGAATTGCATGTAATAGATGATCATGCCGTAACGCTTGAAGCGGAACTGACCAATTGCAGTAAAGAACAGGGATATGTAGATCAGCACCGTCAGCCCTGCCCTGATCCTTGAAAATGCATCCGGATGGATCTTTCCCAGGTGGGTTAAAAGGAACCATACCTGAGCGAACATAAATATGATGCTGATGAGGTCTAAAAAAGCAAATAGTTTGAAGATCCGACGCATCGCCTGGTTGTTATGATTAGCTTGCTGCAACTCCAAAGGTATCTTTCAGTATCAGTTGTGGATTTGGACAGTTCTCTAAATATTGATCGGCTCTGGAAAACTGACAAACACCCGGATAATCGCCTGCATTGCCCTGCATATCCAGAATCAGTTGGAAATGCAGATGGGGCGGCCAGTATCCGTTCTCCTCTGGAATCCCAAAGGCTGCAAATTCTCTGCCAGAGGGAATTTTTTGGCCTTCTCTGAGGCCAGCTAAGGAATTAAGGCTCAAATGGCCGTACAAGGCATGAAATACAATTCCATCAATGTTATACTTCAGAATAATAGTGGCGCCATAATCCCCAAAGTGGTCATTGAATTTGAAGCTATGTACCTCAGCGTCGTAGAAGTTGTAAACTGGTGTTCCCGCAGGACCCCAGATGTCGGTACCGAGGTGTAAGCGCCGGGGTTCTTCTTCTGCCCCGTCAAAATAGCTGCTTCTGGAATAAATGGTACGGTGCTCATTGTAACCACCGACACCATAGCGGCATTGATGATCTGCCAGCTCCTGATTGATCCATTTGCTGAATATGGTCGTGTCGCTGATGATCTCTTCGGTAAGGCTGCTGTTGTTGCTGGTAAGATCGAACTGGAAAAGTTGATCGGTATTGGGTTCGAAAGGAACCACTGGATGAAAATGAAGGCCCTTGTTTCCAAGGGCCTCAAAGTTTTGTTTAGGCGTCATCTTCTGCGCTTCCGTTTTCTTTACGTTCTTTTGCGATCTTATCGAAGATCTTGTCCATATGCTCGGTGTACTCGTTGGTATCATCAACGAAGAATGTAAGTGTTGGTACCACACGTGCCTGATGGCGGATCCTTGAACCCAGCTTATAGCGGATCTCTCCGGCATGGGAATTCACGGTATTTACCGATAAAGTAGTATTGCTTGTGTTTAAAAAGCTTAAATAGACCTTGGCTACGGCCAGATCGGGGGATACCCTTACTTTCGTAATGGTAACCAGTGTATTGGGAAGGTAGGCTGCGCCTTCCTTCTGGAAAACAGCGGCAAGTTCTTCCTGTAGAAGACCTGCAAACTTCTGTTGACGTTTACTTTCCATATTTGTGTGTGTTAAAACAACAGTTTGTCGTACGGATAACGCTGGGTATGAAGGTCCAGTACCATATCGTACATCAACTGTTTAAATTCTTCTAAATTCTCTTTATGCAGCGCAGAAATGAACAGCGCAGGCGCATTATGCTGTGCCATCCAGCTGTTTTTAAACTCTGCAAGGGTTAAGGTTACCTTTTCATCTTCATGATTTGCTTCTGAGGCTTCCGGGCTCACGTAGGCATCAATTTTATTGAATACCATGATCGTTGGCTTATCCCTGGCGCCCAGATCTTTCAGCGTTTCGTTTACCACGTTGATCTGATCTTCAAAGTTCGGGTGTGATACATCGACTACATGGATCAGGATATCGGCTTCACGAACTTCATCAAGCGTAGATTTAAAACATTCTACCAGGTGGTGTGGTAACTTACGGATAAATCCTACGGTATCGGAGAGCAGGAACGGCAGGTTCTCAATTACGACCTTCCTTACGGTGGTATCCAGCGTTGCAAACAGCTTGTTCTCTGCAAATACTTCTGATTTTGCAAGCATGTTCATGATGGTTGATTTACCGACGTTGGTATACCCCACCAGTGCTACACGGATCAGCTGCACGCGGTTCTTACGCTGTGTTTCGTTTTGTCTGTCGATGTGTTTAAGCCTGTCTTTTAGCAGGGAGATCTTGTCAAGGATCATCCTTCTATCACTCTCGATCTGGGTCTCACCCGGACCACGCATACCGATACCACCCTTTTGACGTTCAAGGTGGGTCCATAGTCGGGTTAGTCGTGGCAGCAAATACTGCAGCTGTGCAAGCTCTACCTGTGTTTTCGCCTGTGCTGTTTGTGCACGGCCGGCGAAGATATCAAGTATTAAATTGCTTCGATCGAGTATCTTTACTTGTAGTTCACGCTCTATATTTCTGAGCTGTGAAGGCGATAGTTCGTCGTCAAAAACAACCATATCGATCTCCTCAGACTGCACATAACCTTTGATTTCCTCAAGCTTTCCGGTACCTACGAAGGTTGCACGGTCGGGCTTAAGCATTTTTTGAGTGAATACCGTGTCCACTGCGCCTCCTGCAGTATCTACAAGAAAAGCCAGCTCATCGAGATATTCTTTAGTTTCTTCTGGCTTTTCGCCAGGTCTGATGACTCCCACAAGAACTGCGCGTTCCTGTTTGAGTGCTGTGTCATAAAACTTTTGTTTTCCCATTGTTATCGCTAAAGGTACAAAAGTTATACCGATCTTAATTCACTGACAAAGCGCTGCATGGCAGCGGCTGGATCGTCTGTTTTCATGAAATTCTCGCCAATCAGGAAGCCGTTAAAGCCTGCTTTCTTCAGCTCTGCGATAATTGCAGGGTCGCTGATGGCACTTTCCGAGATCTTCATCACCTCATCAGGGATCTCATCAACCAGGTTAAAAGAGTTCTGGATGTCTACACTGAAGTCGGCCAGGTTACGGTTGTTCACGCCAATGGCATCGATGTTGTCGGCAATACTGCGCTGTAGCTCTTCCCTGTTGTGCACTTCAAGCAGGACATTTAAGCCCAGGCTTTTTGCCTGTTTTGCAAAGCTGCTGATCTGTTCCGGAGTTAAGATGGCGGCAATCAGTAAAATGATGTCAGCGCCCATAGCCTTGGATTCGATGATCTGGTACTCGTCAATGATGAAGTCCTTTCTGAGCACCGGGATTTCGTTGTTTTCCCTGGCAACCGCTAAATCGGCATAGTTGCCGCCGAAGAAATCATGATCCGTTAGCACCGACAGCGCTGAGGCGCCTGCTGTTGCATAACCTTTGGTTACTTCGGCCACTGATGCTTGTCCGTTGATGACGCCTTTGGAAGGTGAACTTCGCTTGAATTCTGCGATGATGCCTGTACGTTCAGGGTTTAACAGGAACTCCTTAAAAGAATAAGGGGTTCTGCTGAAATAGCTGGAAGCTTCAAGGCTGCTTATTGGTGTATCGGCTTTCGCCTGCGCAACTTCTTCTTTTTTGCGGATTACGATTCTGTCTAATATGTTCATCTTATGCCTCTAACCAATTAATCATCATTTGTTTACCATGCTCTGTCAACACACTTTCCGGGTGGAATTGTACGCCCCTTACGTCGTAATCCTTATGCCTCAGGGNNAGTAATGGCTAAACAATCGGGTAAGCCCTCATTGCTGACCACCCAGGAGTGGTATCTGCCGACCTTGAAATGCTCAGGCAGGTCTTTAAAGGTTAACTCCCCTTTATCCTGCACATCAATGGTGGTTGCAATGCCGTGCATCGGGCGCCCCAGGTTAAACAGCGTACCGCCAAATGCTTCTGCAATGGCCTGCTGACCTAAACACACGCCAAATATACTCTTTGTTGGCGCATAAGTTTTGATGACCTCCAGCAGTAAACCCGCCTCTTCAGGGATACCTGGGCCAGGCGAGAGCAGGATCTTATCGAACTGATCCACGTCTTCTATATTGAATTTATCATTCCTCCAGACTTCCACCTCATGACCCGCTTCATTGATCAAATGAACCAGGTTATAGGTAAAAGAGTCGTAGTTGTCGATGATTAAGACTTTCTTTTTCATTGGGGTATGTTTTAAATATCGTTGGCCATTTCCATTGCTTTACGCAATGCGGCGATTTTATTGTTCACTTCGTTTAGTTCATTTACAGGTACCGAATCAGCAACTATACCTGCCCCAGCGCGGTAGTGTAGATTGTTATTCTTGCTCATGAAGGTCCGGATCATGATGGCATGATTGAATTCTTCATTAAAGCCCATATAGCCAATTGCCCCGCCATAGAAGTTCCTGGCGAGCCCTTCATAATCGTCCAGCAGCTCCAGTGCGCGGTATTTCGGTGCACCGCTCAGCGTGCCTGCCGGGAAGGTATCTGCTACCACCTTAATGGCAGTGGCATCTTTCTGCAGGGTGCCGCTTACTTTAGACACCAGGTGGATCAAATGCGAGTAGTACTGGACTTCCTTAAAGGATTTTACCTCTACATTCTTGCAGTGCCTGCTCAGGTCGTTCCTTGCGAGATCGACCAGCATTACGTGCTCTGCACTTTCCTTTGGATCTTCTTCCAGCTGCTTGGCGAGAATGGCATCTTCCTCATCGTTACCGGTACGCTTGAAGGTGCCTGCAATGGGGAATATATTTGCGGTATTGTTTTTAATGGTGATTTGTGCTTCTGGCGAGGAGCCGAAGAGCTTGAAGCTGCCGTAATCAAAGTAGAACAGGTATGGAGAGGGATTGATGGAACGCAGACAGCGGTAAACATTAAATTCATCACCGCTGAAACCTTGTTTATAGGATCTTGATGGTACGATCTGGAAGACATCGCCTCTCAGGATATGGGTTTTAAGTTTCTCAACAATGGCAATGAACTCTTCATCTTTCAAGTTAGAGCTTTCTTCCCCCTGTGTATTGAACTTGTATTCAGGAAAGTTCTTATTCTGGATGAGGTAGGCAATTCTGTCCAGTCCGGATGCTTCTTCACCCTGGAAGGTGTTTTCAAATAGTGTTACCTGGTTGCGGAAGTGATCGACTGCAATGATGTAGCGGTAAATGTGGTATTGCATTTCCGGGATGGCATCATCAGGCGGCGTCTGTGCTTTAAAGGTGATATCTTCAAAGTATGGAATAGCTTTCCAGGTGAAGTACCCGAACATGCCGTTGGAGACGTAACGCTTATCTGGCAATTCGCTGGTCTGGAAGGCGGATTTAAACACTTCAATCTCTTTGGTAAGATCAAAGGATTCCATGGTTTCGCTTGTGCCATCAGGAAAGTATTTGCGCAGGGTGCCATTANNTGATACCGGCTACAGGATCTGCACAGACATAGCTGACTGCATTCTCACGACTGTGGTAATCTGAACTCTCCAGTAAAATGGCATTAGGGAATACATCCCTCAATCGGAGGTATATGCTTACGGGTGTGGCCGTATCCGCGAGCTTTTTAAGGAAAGATGTTTTGATGTCGAACGTTTTCATCTGTTTAAATTTGTTTTGGTGACGCTTCCAAGCCCTAAGTTAGCATTGGCTATTGCAGATCATGATGGTTTTGTATATCGCTGTTGACTCCCTAAAATGCAAAAAACCCGGACGTGGTATACGCCGGGTTTGAATGTGTTTTTAGGTTTAGGTTGAAAAACTAAATGTTGCACAAAGCTACGACGATACTCTTTTCAGAATAACTACGCCACTGCCAGTTTTGAACATTGCTTTTCATCGTGTTGCTTATTTTATCTTTTGTGATGAGCAGGTCATAAACACTTTCATCAGGTTTTTAGCTTTAACTGTTGAAGGCATTGGTTGCTTTCAACACCTGCAAAATTATAAATTAAACTGAAAAACCCTTATTTACTGATTATTTTTATGAAATACCGAATAGCGATCTTGAAGCGTCATTCTTCACCATTAAGAAAATGGCTACAGTAATGATCAATAAACCAAAGCCAAAGAATACGAATATACTTTTGTGTTTAGCCAATGCGTCGGTCGCCTTTTTAGACTTCGAGTTTCCAATGGTGATCAGAATGATGGCAATGATCATCATCGCGATGTGTTCCATTTTCCAGTAACGGTTTGAAGGTACGGAGCTGTCCAGCTTGTACCAGTCGTTCATGAAATAAAGTAAAAGGCCCAATACCAGTTGAATATGTGAACTGATCAACGCAAATACTGCAAGCTTTCTGTTGCCTTCAGTAAAAGGTTTTTTACCTGTAAAGCCTGATAATGCTGTAACAAAAGCGGCTAATAATAACAAGATAACAACGTATCTCCAGCCTGAGTGTGCACTCCTTAAAATTTCATACATACTGATCGAATTATTTTTTCAAACATAAATAAAACCAACATACAAAGAGAATGCCTGTTTGATATTTTTCTGTGGTTTTTGGTTTGGTTAGCTCATCATACAAGGTATTAACGCCTCAGATCATCGGCACAACCCTGGATCAATCATTGACTGTCTTGGTAACTATTCCCTTTCAAGTCCGCCAAACACCATAAATTTCATGGTATAAATTGAATTTCTTCCTTAATCGGAGCAAATTCAGCTATGCAGGCTAAAAGATTTACCTGTTTGAGGACGTATAGGCGAAGGTTGCTTAAAAAAGAAGCCAAAATTGCCAGTAAAAAACGTGTTATATATACATTTAATGGTATATAAATGATAGTTTTAGCAAAACTATATTCAAATGAAGAAAATTTTACTTACGCTAACGTTGGTATTTTCCACTTCAATGTTATTTGCCCAGCAAAGTTATCCGGTAAACGGGACTTTTGACAACCGCCCCGGTCTGTTTGCTTTCACAAATGCCAACATTGTTGTCAATGCCAATGAAACCATCAGCAATGGTACATTGCTGGTCAAAGGTCAGACGATTGAATCGGTTGGCAGTGGCGGCTCGGTTCCAAAGGGCTATGTTGTGATAGATCTTAAAGGGAAGTACATCTATCCTTCCCTGGTGGATGCATTTAGCAGCTATGGTGTTGCAGAACCTGCACGTGCAACTGGCGGTTTTGGTGGCAGACAATCCATCTTTGTATCTACTAAAAAGGGTGCTTACAACTGGAATGAAGCCATCCGCCCGGAAACAGAAGTTAGAACCATCTTCGGCAATGATGAGAAAAAAGCTGAAGAACTAAGGAAAGTTGGTTTCGGTAGTGTGAACGTTGTGAACCGTGATGGTATTGTTAGAGGTACTTCCACAGCTGTAACCTTAAGCAATGAGCGGGAGAACCAGAACATCATCAATGGGGAAACCGCAGCGAACTTCTCATTCAACAAAGGGACATCAAAGAACGATTACCCAACATCATTGATGGGTTCTATTGCCTTGCTTCGCCAGACTTACTATGACGGACAATGGTACGCTAAACAAAAAGAAGAATACAACATCTCACTTGATGCTTTCAATAAACAACAGACTTTGCCGCAGATCTTTGAGGTGGAAGGCTGGCAGAACATCCTCCGTGCAGATAAGATCGGCAAGGAGTTCGGTAAACAATACATCTTTAAATCTACCGGCGACGAGTATCAGCGCATTCCTGCGGTTAAAGCCACTGGTGCGAGCCTGATCATCCCTCTGACTTTCACTAAGGCTTTCGATGTGGAAGATCCAGTGGATGCACGTAATGTGACATTGGCGCAGATGAAAGACTGGGAAATGTCGCCAACCAATCCTGGCGCATTGGAAAAAGCAGGCATCCGCTTCGCGATCACTGCCACTGGCCTGGAACAGGTAAGAGAATTCTGGACCAACCTCAGAACAGCAATAGAAAACGGACTTTCGGAAAAGCAGGCTTTAATGTCTACCACGGAAATTCCAGCTGCTATGTTAGGCATTGCCGATAAAGTAGGAACACTAGAGAAAGGCAAACTTGCTAACTTCCTGATCACTTCTGACAATCTTTTTAACAGCAGCAATATTGTATTTGAGAACTGGGTGCAGGGTAAACGATTTGTCGTAAACAAGATCAACACTGTTGACCTTCGTGGTACCTACAATCTGAACATCGATGGACAATCTCCATTGGTATTGAAGATTGCAGGCACCGGTAGCGGTAATTCAGCTACTGTTCAGCGTTCTGCGACAGACAGTGCGAAGGTTACTGCAAGCTTTAACCGCAATGGCGACTGGGTAAGCATGAGCTTTAGCTTAAAGAACCCTGCTACTGATGTACGGTTAAGCGGCTATGTAACCAGCGAAAACCCGCTATCCTTTAAAGGTGAAGCCGTGGTTTCTAGCGGCAAAGAAGGTCGCTGGACAGCAACTTTCACAGGGGCAAATAAAGAACAACCTAAAAAAGAAAGCCCGAAACAACTGGCAGCGAATGGTTCGTTGATCTATCCATTCACCAGCTTTGGTTTGGCTACTCCATTGGTTCAGGAATCGGTACTGCTTAAGAACGCAACGGTATGGACCAACGAGAAAGAAGGTATCCTGCAGAATGCAGACGTATTGCTTGAAAACGGCAAGATTAAAGCCGTAGGTAAAGGCCTTTCTGCCGGCGGTGCAAAGGTTATTGATGCAACAGGAAAACACATCACTCCAGGTATCATTGATGAACACTCCCATATTGCCATCACAGGTGGCGTAAACGAAGGTGCACAGTCTAATTCCGCAGAGGTGCGCGTTGCAGATGTAGTGAACTCCGAAGACGTAAACATCTACCGTCAGCTTGCCGGTGGGGTAACTACTTCACACTTGTTGCATGGTTCAGCCAATCCAATTGGCGGCCAAAGTCAGCTGATCAAGCTACGCTGGGGTAAAAACTCTGAGGAGCTTAAGTTTGGTGGCAATGATGGTTTCATCAAGTTTGCATTAGGTGAGAACGTAAAGCAAAGTAACTTCGGCTCAGGCATGCGTTTTCCGGTAACCCGTATGGGGGTGGAGCAGGTGTTTGTGGACGACTTTACCCGTGCAAAAGAATACAAAAAAGCATTGGCAGCGAAAGGCAGCTCTGCGCGCAGAGACCTTGAATTGGATGCTTTAGTGGAAATCCTGGACAACAAACGTTTTATCACCTGCCACTCGTATGTGCAATCAGAGATCAACATGCTGATGAACGTGGCAGATAGCATTGGATTTAAGATCAACACCTTCACCCACATTCTGGAAGGCTATAAAGTAGCAGACAAGATGAAGGCTCGTGGTATCGCGGCATCAACGTTTTCGGACTGGTGGGCATATAAGATGGAAGTTGCCGAAGCGATTCCTTACAACGGTGCGATCATGCACAACGTAGGTATTACCACTGCTTTCAACTCTGATGATGCTGAAATGGCCAGAAGACTAAACCAGGAAGCTGGTAAAGCTGTGCTTTATGGTGGCGTGCCTGAAGCGGAAGCACTGAAGCTGGTGACTTTAAATCCTGCGCGAATGATGCATATCGACAACCGTGTAGGTAGCTTGAAAGCTGGCAAAGACGCTGACGTGGTGATCTGGTCTGCAAATCCACTTACCATCTATGCTAAAGCAGAAAAGACCTTTGTAGATGGCATTGCTTACTGGGACATTGAACGCGACGTGAAAGTACGCGCAGATCAACAAGTAGAAAAAGCAAGGATCATCAAGAAAATGTTAGATAGTAAGAGCAAAGGTGGCAGAACGCAAAAAGCTGCAGCCCCTGCACAACGCATCTATAACTGCGAAACGATGGAAGAAGATTATGCTGCTGAATACAATACTTTAGAAAGGAGCCACTCACATGAATAAATATATATTAGCCGCAGCCTTGAGCCTGTTCAGCGCGGCAAGCTTTGTTAGTACAACAGGCTTTGCGCAGGCGAACATCTCTCCTGCACCTAAACAAAGTCAGGCTATTGCGATCACCGGTGCGACCATCCATGTGGGCAACGGTACAGTCATTGAGAACGGAACCCTGGTTTTTGATCAGGGAAAGATCGTTTCAGTATCTGCAGGTGGTGCCGCACAATCCGGTGCAACCGAGATTAAAGCCAACGGCAAACACGTATATCCTGGTTTTATTGCGCCAATTACCAATCTCGGCTTAACAGAGTTTGAGTCTGTGAAAGCAACCCTCGACTTTAATGAGATCGGCAATTTAAACCCGCACATCCGCTCTTTGGTGGCATATAATACCGATTCGAAAGTTCCTGCAACCCTACGCTCTAACGGCGTTTTGATGGCACAGATTACCCCGCAGGGTGGTACCATTGCAGGTAGTTCTTCTGTCGTACAGCTTGACGCATGGAACTGGGAGGACGCAGCGATCCGTACAGATGATGCCATTCACCTGAACTGGCCGGTGATTCCGCGTAGCCGCTTTGGCCGTATGGCCATGTCTGAAGAAGCCATGCGCGAAAGACGCGACGCGGCTTTGAGCGAATTGGAGTCTTTCTTCGCGGAAGCAAAGGCCTACTCGGAAAGCAAACCTGCCGTGGTTAACCCGCGACTGGCAGCCATGAAGCGTGTATTTGATGGTTCAGAGCGACTGTTCATCACCGCCGACCGACAAAAGGATATTATTGCAGCAGTGAACTTCGCCAAAAAGCACAAGATCACACCGGTTATTGTTGGAGCAGATGATGGGCATTTGATTACCGACTTTCTGAAAGAGAACAACATTACAGTGGTTGTAAAGCAGCCCCATGCTTTGCCGAACGCTGTTGATGACGACGTGAATATGCCTTACAAGAATGGCGCGATCCTGGCAAATGCCGGTATTCCGATCGTAATCAGCATTGACGGCTACTGGCAACAACGCAACCTGCCATTTATGGCCGGTACAGTAGCGACCTGGGGCCTGGATAAGGAAAAAGCACTACAAGCCATCACGTTGAACACAGCAAGGGTGATGGGTATTGAAAAAACCGCCGGAAGCCTTGAAGTGGGTAAAGATGCGACCTTGTTCATCTCAACAGGTGATGCCTTAAACATGACCACCATCAATGTAGAAAATGCATTTATTCAGGGAAGAAATGTTTCCTTGGATAACCTGCATAAACAGTTGAATAAGAAGTTCAGCGAGAAATATGGCCTGAAAACAAACTAATCAGGTAAAAGCAAAAGAGCGACCCGGATCGGGTCGCTCTTTTTGGTTAACTAATATTCATAAAAAACAGCTGTTGGGGAAGGAGTCGAACCTTCAAGGAGTAGTTAGCCCTTACGGGTTTCCAGATTCTCCGCCACCGAGACAAGGAGGTGTGTTTGCCAGTTCCACCACCCAACAGGATAAGAGCAAGTTTTCAAAAGAACGATTATTTTTTCCGTCTTGCTTGATACAAATGTAACAACACTTCCATTATGTTGCAAATATTATAATGATTTATTTTTATTATTACGATTTTAATAATTACTTTAGCTTTATGCAATTAATCTCTTAAACGATGCTAAAAAAAGAAAGCCAAAATTTAGAAATTGATAATCTAGACATTGAGATCCTTAAACAGCTCATGCAGGATGCTACGAAACCTTACACGGAAATTGCTAAGGATCTGATCGTTTCAGGTGGAACGATACACGTTAGAATGAAAAAACTCCATGAAATGGGGATCATCAGGGGTTCTCACCTGATCATTGATCCACAAAAGGCTGGATATGACATCTGTGCTTTCCTGGGTATCTACCTGGAGAAGGGTATTCAATATAAAGATGCGGTAAATCAGCTGAGCAAGATCAAGGAAGTGGTAGAGCTACATTATACTACCGGTGCTTACAGCATGTTCGCGAAGATCATTTGCCGGGACACTTCCCACCTCAGACATGTTTTAAATGAAGAGATTCAGGCCGTGGAAGGAATCCAACGCACCGAAACCCTTATATCTCTGGAGGAAAGTATCCGCAGACAAATAGAACTGGGTTAATTATTTCTTAAACAGATCCTTCAAGGCTGCAAGTTTCATCTGCAAGTCGCCATCCGCTTCTTTCGCTTTTGATGCAGCACCTTTTGCCGGTGTTGCTTTCATGGCAGCATTGCCTGTAGGGCGTTTAGAGCCAGGGGCATTTTGTGATGCCTTTCTCTGCGGCGAATCAGGTGATCCTGTAGCTTTCCCGGACCCGGCAAACTTTGATGAAGCAGCTTGCGCTTTGTCTCTGTGGGCTTTAGCATTGCCCGGCTGCCCGGTACGCATAGATAGCGAGATACGTTTACGTGCCACGTCTACTTCGGTAACTGTCACTTCAACCCGCTGGCTCACCTTAACCACATCGTTCGGGTTGGCTACAAAGCGGTCTGCAAGCTGACTGGTGTGCACTAAACCATCTTGATGTACACCAATGTCGACGAAAGCACCGAAGTTCGTGATGTTGGTGACAATACCCGGAAGCTTCATGCCGATTTTGAGATCACTGATCTCATTGACACCTTCAGTAAAAGCAAAAGCTTCAAACTGCTCCCTTGGATCACGCCCGGGTTTTGCCAACTCTTTCAGGATATCGATCAGCGTTGGCAGTCCGATCTCGTCATTCACATACTGCTGCGGCTTTATCTGTTTCTGCAGTTCAGGATCTTTCATCAGCTGCGCTACTGTGCAGTTCAGGTCCCTGGCCATCTTGTTCACCAAAGGATATCGTTCAGGGTGCACGCCACTGGCATCTAGTGCATGTTCCGCGTTGCGGATCCTTAAGAATCCTGCTGCCTGTTCGAAGGCCTTATCACCTAAACGCGGAACCTTTTTAAGGCTCTCACGATTTTTGAATGCACCATGTTCATTGCGGTAAGACACGATGTTCTGTGCCAACTGTGGACCCAATCCTGACACGTAAGACAACACCTGCTTGGAGGCTGTGTTAAGCTCTACCCCTACTGCGTTCACACAACTGATCACGGTATCATCTAAAGATTGCTGTAACTTCTGCTGATCCACATCATGCTGGTACTGACCTACACCAATCGATTTTGGATCGATTTTCACCAGTTCAGCCAATGGATCTTGCAGACGGCGTGCAATCGAAACTGCACCACGAATCGACACATCCAGCTCTGGAAGTTCTTGAGAAGCCAATTCAGAAGCGGAATAAACAGAAGCGCCTGCTTCAGACACAGAAACGCGGGTCAGTTTCAGGTCACTGTTCGCTGCCATCATTTCAGCAACCAATGCTTCTGTTTCACGGCTTGCCGTACCATTACCAATCGCGATCNNTCTGATGCCGAATAAATGGAAGCACCATTCTCGTTCACCATCACCACAAGTACGTTCTCCAACTGCAAACCGCGAACAAAAGCTTCGGTTTCGCGCCCTGCAGTACCGTTACCAATGGCAATTGCTTCAATGTTATGCTTTGCACAAAATTCCTTTAGCGTTGCAGCTGCTTTAGCCACGTTGCCCTGACCAGTGTGTGGATATATTGTTGTGTTTTCAAGCAGCTTACCCTGTTCATCCAGACAAACCACCTTACAGCCTGTTCTGAAACCTGGATCGATGGCCAATACCCGCTTCTGCCCCATAGGCGCAGCAAGTAAAAGCTGTCGGGCATTTTCAGCGAATACGCGGATGGCTTCTTCATCTGCATGCTCCTTGGAGAAGTTGCGAATCTCCGTCTCCATCGCCGGACCAAGCAGTCGCTTGTACGAATCTGCAATTGCCAGCTGCACCTGTTTAGCGCCCGCATTTTTACCCCTCAAAAACTGCCTTTCAAGGATGCTGATCGCGCCATCCTCAGGCGGCATGATGTCGAGCTTCAAAAAGCCCTCCTGCGCACCACGACGAATGGCCAGAACGCGATGTGAAGGTGCCGATTTCAGTGGCTCCTCCCAGTCAAAATAGTCTTTGTATTTGATGCCTTCCTCTTCCTTACCTTTAAGAACCGTAGATTTAAACGTTGCTTTCTGCTTGAAGTATTCGCGCATGGCTGTTCTGGTTTCTGCATGCTCATTGATAATCTCGGCAATGATATCCCTTGCACCTGCCAGCGCTTCATCAGTGCTGTTCACACCAAGTTCAGCATTGATAAACTTTGCTGCTTCCACATCCGGATTCACTTGCTGCTGCTCCAGAATGGTTAAAGCCAGTGGCTCTAAGCCTTTCTTTCGAGCTTCAGAAGCCCGCGTTTTACGCTTGGGCTTATATGGCAGATAAAGATCCTCAATCTCTGTGATGGTTACAGCGGCATTGATCTGCTGCTCCAGCTCCGGGCTCAACTTATCCAATGCAGTTAAAGCTTTCAGGATCGCTTCACGTCGCTTATCCAGATCACGTAACTGCTGGAACCTGTCGCGGATGCCAGCAACCTGAACCTCATCCAGACTGCCGGTCATCTCTTTCCGGTAACGTGAAATAAAAGGAACGGTAGCACCCTCATCTAAAAGGGTAATGGTTGCATTAACCTGTTGCGGCTTCAGTCCGAGTTCCGCAGCAATGATGTTTGAATGTTGACTCATGTCGATATGTTAAAACAAAAAAATCCCGTAGCTCTTCGCCAACGGGATCTTTTATCTTAGTTCTTTAAGAATACTATTTGTTAATGTACATAACTTCTTTAACTGCTTTGATCACACGCTCAGCGTTAGGCAAGCTTGCAGCAATTAAAGTAGGCGCATATGGAAGCGGTACGTCAGCGCAAGTGATACGCAATACCGGAGCATCCAAATGATCGAAAGCATTTTTCTGAACATTAAACGCAATCTCAGAAGAGATTGAAGCTAATGGCCACGCTTCTTCAACAATCACCAGTCTGTTCGTTTTCTTAACTGACTCAAGGATGGTTGCATAGTCAATCGGACGAACCGTACGTAAGTCGATCACTTCTACATTGATACCCTCTTTAGTCACTTCTTCTACGGCTGGATTTACAACACGGGTTAACATTTTACCAAAAGTAACGATCGTTACATCAGTACCTTGTTTTACCACGTTTGCTTTACCAATTTCCAGGTAATATTCCTCTTCAGGAACTTCACCTTTATCACCATACATCACCTCCGATTCCATAAAAATAACCGGATCCGGATCAAGGATAGCTTGTTTTAGCAAGCCTTTTGCTTCATATGGAGTAGATGGAACAACAACCTTCAATCCAGGAGTGTTCGCATACCAGTTTTCAAAGTTTTGGGAGTGTTGTGCACCCAATTGACCAGCATTACCAGTCGGTCCACGGAAAACAATTGGAATCGAGAACTGACCACCACTCATGGAAAGCATCTTCGCAGCACTGTTAATGATCTGATCGATCGCTACAAGAGAAAAGTTGAAGGTCATAAACTCAATAATTGGAATTAATCCATTCATTGCAGCACCAATGCCGATACCGGTAAAACCTAGCTCAGCAATCGGCGTGTCAATAACACGTTTATCACCAAACTCATCAAGCATACCTTGACTAACTTTATAAGCACCGTTATATTGCGCAACCTCTTCTCCCATAAGGAAAATGTTTTCGTTCTTACGCATCTCTTCGCTTAAGGCTTCACGCAAGGCTTCTCTAAACTGAATTTCTCTCATTGTTTATTCAAGTATTAACTGCCGCAAATATAACTATTGTAACTTAATTATAAAGTAGTGTTTTAATTACAATTACAGCGCGTTTTGTGCAGTAATTGTAAAATCATCTAAGCACACCGGCAAACATCTGGACAGTCTTGAACCATAAACCAGCCCTGTGGGTTAAGTGGACTTATCTTTATTGAAAAGATACTGTATAACGATTAGGAAGAAGCCCAAGACATTTATGGTTGTCGTTCCCATCAACGCAATCAATACAGAGTCTGAAATTGTATCCTCAATGTTGTCAGGCATCAATTAGCACCAATGAATTTCTTGAAATATATGGACATTTCCTCATTTGGTATTACGCTAAGGTGCTGACTTTTTGCCTTGGTCCATGGCGAATCTTCTTTATGGGTCCAGTTAGACAACTGTATTCCACCAATGTCTTTACCCACCTTCCAGGCAATATCGATAGCCTTTCTTGCAGACTCCTCTAACTTCTCATCCGCAACCCGCTTTTCAAAAGGATTCACAGCAATCGGAGTACTGCCAAACATCTTGTAATCTTTGTAAACTGTCTGAACAACCGGACCGTAATCCCATGTTTCAATAGGCTCAACGATCAAGGGCTCTCCTTTAATTGCCAGATGAATCCCATTGGCTATGTAAATCAGCTTTTAAAGTTTCATATGGGTTAAGTAAGACTTCTCCTTAATGGCCTTGTCGACAAACATGGAAGCAATTTGATTAGCGGAATACATAGTTTTAATCTTGATTATCAAATATAAAGCATTCTAAATCAACATATAGCAATATCGTAATGATGCATATGGTTTTGACATAATATCTATGTCTTGGAAACCCAGTTCTCCATCAAACTGAAAATTAGCTTCAATTGTCATTTTCCTGTACGATACTGAGGATTTCGTATGTTTTTCAATGGCATACAAGCTGTTACATACCGCAAAGCGTGGTATAAGGTGAATAGGTAAAGCTTTCTTCGTTTGTAGTCGGCGTAAAAGGGACCTCCTCGTTAAACAGTTCGCATAACTTCTCTTGCAGCAAGGCAATAAACTGCTGTTTTATGGCTTCAAGCCTTTCGCCCTCCAGCGGCATCTTCGCTTTACCCTCCATAAACAGCGCGCCGTCCGTCCTTAAGTTACGAATACTGTACAGATGTGGTTCAACATTCGCATGCTTATTCGCCTGTTCAAAAACATGGGTATAGAAAAGCGTCTGGATCAGTGCCTTATTCTGCTTCTTACCATTGGTTTCAAAAACTTCTTCCAGCGTGTTGAAGCGAAGATCATCGCTGCCGGTCTTGTAATCCACAATGCGGATCATCCCATTCTTCTCGTCAATCCGGTCTATGATGCCATGCAGGCGGATGGTTTTCTCTTCCCCTTTCACCTTAAACTTAAAACTGATCTCATCCTTTTTCTCCAGCCCAAGCAATCGAAAAGGTGCATGCGCTTCATCCTGATCCAGCACAATGTTGGCATAAGCCGCAACAATGGCCAGTACTACTTTCTGCATGCCATTATGTTCAACTTTATGCTTGTCATCATTAAAGACAATCTTCGCATAAGCCCGTTCACATAAGCTAGCCAGCTCCTTGCGCTTGTCACTGATCCGCTCTTTCGTCATCATGGCATCCGTTTTCAGCAAGTCCCGGTAAAACGTTTCCAGCACCCAGTGCAACATCAAACCGATCACATTGGCTTCTACGTTTTCCACCACGTCCTTGGGTTCTTCAATCTTGGCTACGTAGCGATAAAAGAACTGCAGCGGACAAGTCACGTAAGTGGTCAATGCACTGGCCGACAACCGGTTTTCACCCGTTAAATATTTATTCAGTAGTCCCATCACCTCAGGGTCCTTCTTAATCATCACTGGAACCTTAGTCTCGGTAGCTACATCTTGCTGATGGATGAAGTAGTTAAACTGATAACCACTTTCATATTCCAGCTGTCGCAAGAACCTGCTCGGCTCCCCGGTATTGCTCTCATCCGTTTGCACGTTGTACACCAGGCTGATCTTCTCCGCCCTTTGCAGCAGTCGATAGAACATATATGCAGAAATGGCGTCCAGATTTTCAATTACCGGCAGACCATGCGCACGACGGATGCTGTCGGGAATAAAACTCGTCGCAATGCTGGTCTGCGGCAGAATACCCTCGTTTACCCCAAGTACATAGATGTGTTCAAAGTCCAGGTTCCTGCTTTCCAGCAAACCCATCACTTGAATACCCTCAAGCGGTTCTCCACTCAGCGGCACCGAAATACCCTGCACTGCTTTCTGGATCAGCGAGAGCACAAACTGCAGCGAGAAGCCCTCTCTTGAGATCTGTAGATGCTCGGTCAGTGTATCATGAAGTCTGTTCAGCTCTTTCAACGTTGCAATAAACAGGTCTGCTTCCGTTTGCTTCAACGTTTTCTGTGCCAATTGTAACTCCAGAATATACTTGATCACTGCCTGGAAAGCCAGCGTTGCATCTTCCACCCGCTTAACCGGATTGAAGAACAAGGCCAGCAAACCTTTCTGACCAATTAACCTGGAAACCGGCACTTCCACCAGTTGCTCCAGGATCAGCTTATCCATGATCTTATTCCTGCTGCGCTCTGAAGCGCCAGTCAGCGGATGTGAAAGAAAAGCTTCCACTTCCTTGAAGTTTACCGTGTCCTTTTTCCCTTCAATCATCTGTGCCTGCACACAAAGCCAGAGATCCGCCAGGCCATAAACGGAAGAAGCAGCCAGAGGATAACCCATGGTCACGTTCAGGTCCACCTTATGACTCTTCTGCCCATCATGGTACTGCGTCGGAATGGTTTGCAACACCGGTAGTAACAACGTTTCATCCGCCAGGATCAAGGCCACCTGCCCTGCATGCTGCGCATCTTTTAACAGCGGATAATCCTGTTGCAATGTCTCATGCAGCACCTTGGCTTCGGCAGCATGGCCCTGCGTTTGATAAACGTTCACGGTCTTGTGCGTCGCTTTTAAAAAGGAACGCTCTTGCGTAAAGGCGTTCAACAAGCCATTCCGCTCCAGGTTCTTCCGAAGGAATAAACCCGCTTCCTGCGACTTGTCCTGCATGTAATAGGTGTCCGTATCAAAGTAAAACACCGCTTTACCTTGCTCTTGTAATCTCCTGAACACCACGGTTTCCGCCTGACTTAAAGCGTTAAATCCAACAAACACCAGTTTACCGGCAGCAAAAGCATCGGTAAACTCCGGCTTTGCAGGTCTGCCTTCAGCCAGCTGGCGATAAACCTGTCCAATGGTGATCATACCCTTTTCCCGGAGTTCCGTATGAAACTCATCATACAGCGTTGGCATCCTGCGCCACATCCGGATAAACTGCTCCTGCTGTTTCTTTTGTTTACCTTCCGAATATGAGCTCCAGAAGCTGCGAAGAAATTCCTGCTGCTCTGGCGTCAAATAATCAAACTGCAGGTCGATCTCTGCAATATCTTCTAATTCCTGGAAAAGCTTCACTGCATCAACCAGATCATTATCGATCTGTGCGAAATCACTTAAAATGATTCGGGCGATCGGATAAAATTTGGCCGGTTCCATCGGGTGCCCACCTTCCGCAATCACCAGTTTATTATACACCTTAAACAAGGTAAAAAACTGCGTAAACGCATCTGCAAGATTTAATCCTGCCGATAAAGCAAAGAACTCCTGTATGGTGTAGAAAGCAGGACTCCAAAATGGCTTTTGAATGATATCCGCCAGGTGTTTCTGCAAATAAGCCACCGGACGTTTATTATTAAACACGATTGCAGAATGCTGCAGCTGATCACCAAGCTCGTCTACCAAATGTTCCGCTACTTCTCTTAAAAATGCTTTCATACCTGTTTTAATTTGCCAGTTACAGCGTAAAACAAATACGTTTGCACGTTTTTATAACCCATATCCAACAGCAGATCACGGTAATGCGTCACCTGTTCAATATGTTTATCACTCTGCTCCATTGTAAATTTATAATCAATTATCGTAAGTCCCTTTTCATTGATCAACACCCGGTCCGGGCGATAACTTTTGCCATTACGATCAATGATGGTCTGCTCTGTTAAACTTTGTGTGCTGTTTGCCAGTAATTGTTGCAACTCCTCATTTTTCAATACAGCTTCCGCCTGTACTTTCAATTGCGGCAGCTCCTCTGCCTTGAAGTTCCCCGCAGCAAGCATACTGCCAAGCACCATATCCAATTCCGCTAAAGTGTTTGCATTCGCCAGCACATCATGCAGGATACTACCGGTACGACCGGCCGTGTTTCCTGTGAGCAGGTCGAAGTCTCTGCGTTTAAGATCTGCATCGAACACCTGGCTCAGCCGGTCGGATGTTGGATAAACCTTCAGGTGGATGGCAGGTTTAAGTACCTCCCCTTCCTCTTTGGAATCCACCAACTCATCCAGCACATAACTGCCTTCAGGCGAAAGTTCAAACTCAAGCACTTTAATCAGCAGGTCACCAATGTTCGTGATGGAGTCCGTTTTCTTACCCATGGTGCTGATGTATAGATATTCTTTACTACGGGTGGTGGCCACATAAAGCATATTCAGGGCATCCATATTATTAAACAGCAGCTCTTCAAAGTACGGCTTGGCCACACTTGAATTTCCCAGTTCTTTACTATACTTCAGCGGAATACTTTGTAGGTGGTGATATGGTGTACCGGCAGATGGCACCCAAAAGATGCTGTTTGTCTTACCATTAATGTCCCAATTGCAAAATGGTAAGAGTACTGCCTTAAAGGCGAGCCCCTTTGCCTTGTGGATGGTTACGACCTGTACCGCATCAGCATTTTCCGAAGATGGCAGCGTTTTTCTTGCGCCTTCCTCATTCCAGTATCTCAAAAATGCTGTTATGCCGCGTTCCCCCTGGCGGGTGAAATTTCCGCAAAGGTCCCTAAAAGCGAACAGATATGGTAAATGCCCTTCCAGTTGATCAAGCCCATAAGCCCGCATAATGCGCTCAATAAGCTCCGGCAAGGGTTGCTGTATCCAGCTTTGCCAATTCAGGCACAAATCAGCTGGCAAAACCGCGGTAAGCTGATCGAGTGTCTTAAACTTCAGTGCAAAGTAATGCGATGTCTCCACCTGCCGTCCTTGCAAACGGGCGTAAAGACTGATGCAGTTCGCCTTGTACAAACCGGTATTGGATGGGAGGCCAGCAAGCACATTTAGCGTATTCAGCAGCAGCTTGATGGAGCTGTTGTTTGCCAGCAGCAGTGCTTCCCCGGAAATTACGGGAATACCATTTTCCAATAAGGCTTTCACCGCAGCCACAGCTTCAGCATTCTTCCTTACCAACACACAGATGTCGCGCAACTTGTACTGTCTTTCTTCCAGCAGCATCTTTACTTCTGCCAGCATCTGGCTGATGGCTTCCGTGGTATAATTATTCTTCGTTACCGGATTCCCGAGCGCATCATTCTTAATCACCTGGAACTTTACTGTTCCACCTTTTAGCGTTCTGGACGTAAGCTTCTGCGCTGAGCCAGCATATACATCGGTAACAATGCGATCGAAACGCTGTTGTTGCCACCAGTCCGGCAGGTCCACATTCCCCTCCTGACAATCTATCGTATTGTTTAACTGCCTTTGCAGCACATCCGGCAGATCCTTAAACAACCTGTTATTGAAATTAATAATGTTCTCCGTACTTCGATAGTTCTCCGCCAGACTGTCGTCCATTACATTGTGCGCACCAAGCTCCAGCTTAGCCTGCTGATGCAGGATATTCCAATCGCCATTGCGCCAGCGGTAAATCGACTGTTTGGTATCCCCAACAATCAGGTGATCAATCAGCGTGTTGCTCGGTGAAGCGATGGCGTTGCTCAAAAGCGACTTAAAACTGCCCCACTGATTGGAGGAAGTGTCCTGGAACTCATCAAACAGGAAATTCTTATACCGGCCGCCCATTTTCTCCCAAATGAAAGAAGGGTTATCTCCGGCATCATCGGTAATGCCTTTGAGCAGGTTCTGCGCATCACTGATCAGGAGGTTTTTGCTTTCATCGCGATAGCTTTTCAGCAGTGCCGCCATCTCCTGCATCAGTCGCAGGTAATACAAGTTTTTATTAAAGCTTTGTGCCAGCACATATTCCGCCAGCCCGGCGGAATATACCTCCTGCAGTTGCTTCAATAGAGGATTTAGCTGGTCATACAACTCATGGCTTAGTCCTTTCTGAAACCATTGTTCCGGATCGTCAATCAGCTTTCCAAGGTTACTAACCTTACTGAAATCCCCCTCCGCCACGCGCTTCAGGTTAAACAGCGGCGAACGCGACTTGCCTTTTAGCATATTTGGATCCACATCCAGCACATTGAAAAGCTCCCATCCGTCTTTAGCGAGCTGCAATACGGATTCTTCAAACTGCCGGATGTTCTCCCTGGTGAGGGTTTGATAATCTTTAAAAAGCTCATCAAGATCAACAACCGCAGAAAGTGCATCGATCGCTTGTTCAAAGGGCTGATAACGCTCTTTAAAGATCTCGCTACTGAGATCCAGCAGTTCCCGGCGATAGTTCCAGCTGGTGTTATTATTAATGCGTTCCAGAGCCAGATCAATGATCCACTGCAGCAATTGCGGCTGTGTATCTAATGCTTTGTCCAGCCTGTCGGCAAGCTCATTCTTTACTTTATCGTAGTTCATTTCCAGCGCATAGCCGGAATCAAGGCCCAGTTCAAAAGCGAAACCTCGGATTACTTTCTGTACGAAGCCGTCGATCGTACTTACTGAAAAGCGGCTGTAATCATGCAGAATCTTGCGGTAGATGATGTCTGCGCTTTCTCGAAGGCTGTTTGGATTCAAGTTTGGATGTGCTTTCAGTACCAGCTCCCGGTACGCCTGAATCTTACCGGAAGTATCGCCCGTAGCTAATCCTTGTAGAACCTCGAGTATCCGGGTTTTCATCTCTTCGGTAGCCTTATTGGTGAAGGTCACAGCCAGAATTTCCCGGTATTTCGTTTCAGCGCTGAAGAGTAGGGTTAGATAATGGACCGTCAGGCTGAAGGTCTTGCCAGACCCGGCCGAAGCCTGAAGTATTTTTATGGGTTGAAGCATATGCAAAGAAAAACCTAAATTATGGAATATAAGTTTTTATCCTAGCGAATGATATTACTGTTATATCCATCCCCTATATCAAACACTTGTTGTAAATACCTAATATGTTCAAGTTAATTCGACTAGAACTATCTTCAGCTTGCTTCATATTGTCCATGTTTTAAGTTAGGTAACATTGGCAGTAATCTTAAGAGAATTAGCGAATGCTTGCAACCGATTTTCGAATTGCTTCGTCCTACCTAAAAACATGACTATGAAAACATTTACCATTAAACTTCCGCTTTTCCTGATCGTTGCAACATTAATGATTAGCATTACTACACAAGCGCAGGATAAAACCAAAAGGATCGGCAACAAGCCACGTACCGGAACCNNATCGGCATCAAAATGAATGCTGGTCGAAAGCCCGTACAGTTGCAGACGCTGGACTTTGGCGTTGAAAACACAAATAAAGATTCTATAGGCTTCAAGGTAAATGTTTATAAATTTAAGGACGAACAGCCGACGGAACAACTTAACAAGGAGGAGATCATTGCATTTATTCCACAAGGGAAGGGTCGCATGAGTGTAGACCTGTCCAGCTACAACATTAAGGTAAAGGGCCCAATCTTAGTATCGATAGAATATCTGAAAACCCAGTCAGGCTTTAACCCGAACTTCTCAATTGGCCTTTTCAACGGCGGCACCTACCGTTATCAAGGTACGGAGTGGAAGAAAATGCCAGTTGCGGGTGTAGACTTTAACGTCATGGTGAAAGCGCTACCGAAATCCAGCCAACAATAGTCCTGCTCTTTTGTTAATTCCAAAACAAAGCCCATGAAAACGGAACTTCAGAAGATGCTCGACGGTGAGTTATACGATGCCAATGATGTCACCCTGGTTGAAATGCGCGATCGTGCAAGAAGTCTGCTTGCACAATACAACCAGCAAATGGGCCATCCATTGGAAGCACGAAACAATACCGTAAAGCAACTGTTAGGCTCCTGCAGCACCATAGACATTCAGCCTCCATTCTTTTGTGACTACGGAAACCACATCACTGCTGGGGAAAACTTTTTCATGAACTTTAACTGTGTAATCCTGGATTGCGCGCAGGTTACGATCGGTAAGAACGTTATGTGCGGGCCCTATGTACAGATCTATACCGCATATCATCCATTAGTGGCTCAAGAGCGGATTAAAGGCCCTGAACTTGCTTCACCGATCACCATTGGCGACAATGTGTGGATTGGCGGTGGCGCCATCATATGCCCTGGTGTAACCATCGGCAATAACACGACTATAGGTGCTGGTAGTGTTGTTACGAAGGATGTGCCGGACAATGTTTTTGCTGCAGGTAACCCATGTCGTGTGATCAGGCAGATTAACCCGGACAAAACGAAATTCATTTAAGTAATGCTTCTTGCTCTTTACTAGACCATTAACCGCAACAGCCCCGCAAAATAAATTTACTCTATAGAAACACTCGGCTTTATTTTTGTATTTATCTTTGATTGATAACTAAACCAACAAAAAAACAGGAAGTGATCAGCATCGCTTCACCAAAAATCAAATTTAAATACATGAAAAAATTAATCTTCTCCCTGGCACTTGCATCGGTATTTTCCATCAGCGCTTTTGCGCAGGACAAACCCGCAGCTGCTAAGGAAGGTGCAAAAAAAGAAACCGTTACAATTTATAATCCGCAGGCAAATGCACAGGCAGACATCGATGCTGCAATTGCAAAAGCTGCAAAATCAGACAAAAACGTATTGGTGCAAGTTGGTGGCAATTGGTGCATCTGGTGTATCCGTTTCCATGAGTTGGTAAATAAAACCCCTGAACTCAACAAATACCTTACAGATAACTTTGAATGGGTACTGGTAAATTATAGTCCGGAAGTGAAAAACACGGAAGTATTAACCAAACTAAATAACCCTGGCCGTTTTGGCTATCCGGTATTCGTGGTATTGAACAGCAAGGGCGAGGTTTTACATATTCAGGATTCCGGTTATCTGGAAAGAGATGCTGAAGAAGCAAAGGCCGAAGGTCCTGGTCACAGCGTTAAAAAGATCCAGGGATTTTTAAAGAACTGGACCACTGCCGCTGTTAAAGCACCTGCAAAATCGTAAAAGCAATTTTTCAGATCATAACAAAAGAGGCCTGCATGAAAATCATGCAGGCCTCTTTTGTTTATCCCCCGATTTCTTTATTCCCCATCTCCATATTTGAAGAAGGTATTTACAGAAACCGGTAGTTTACCAGTTGCTTCAAACTCATTACTAAACACCGAAGCCGCTGCTCGTTGCATAAAATCTTCTTTCTGATAAGCAATCAATAAAGCCTTGCTGTTCTCCAGTCCAGACCAGCCAGCCAGATTATAAGGATTGGCAAAGACCGCAATTGCAGCATTTCGCTGGGCCATATTCTTGATGAACATTTTTAAATCAGGACTTAGCGGCATACCATTACCCGGTCGGGTACGAATATCGTGAATACCTGCAATCACCTGATCAAACATACCCAGCTCACGCGTTACTTTAGCAATCGCATTCGCATTGGCATTCTTATCGAGGGTAAACATTACCGCATTTGGATATTTGGAACATAAGGTCCGTTGGAAAGTTGTTACGCCAGGTGTTCCGATACTGATCACCGCTGTACGCTTTTCTTTTGCGAAGGTCTTGATGAACTGCTTTCCTCGCAGCATGGTCATAGACGCATTGGCTAGCTGCTGTACCAGGGCATGGCTTTCTGGCCTGTTTACTTCTTCGGCAACATTATCCAGCTTAATTTCTGGTTCAACATGCAAACCGGCGTAATATTTAGCAGTAAGGATCTTTTTTACACTCTCGTCAATTCGCTCCATACTGATCCTTCCAGACTTAACCGCGTGCCTTACCATTTTTATGCCCCTTCTGGTGTCTTCTGATAGTTCAAGAATGTCGTTTCCGGCTTCAATCCCCATCACATCAGCTTCACCTTCTTTGAAATATTTAATTACACCTTTCATTTCCATTGCATCAGAAATGATCAGACCTTTGAATCCAAGTTCCTCCTTCAGCAAACCAGTAACTATGGGCTTTGATAAAGTAGAGGGCAGGTTTGGCGTGTTGTCAAGCGATGGAATGTTCATGTGCGCAATCATGACCCCTGAAGCGCCTTTCGCAATTAATTGTTTAAAAGGATAGAGTTCCAGACTATCTAATCGAGCCTTTGTGAAACTAAGCTGCGGAAGGTCGTAATGTGAGTCTACATTAGTATCTCCATGACCTGGAAAGTGCTTAAGGCTTACCAATAAGCCACCATCCTGCATTCCCCGCATATAGGCCTCTGACTTTGCAGCAACATTATACTTGTTTTCACCGAATGAACGATAGTTGATCACCGGATTGCCGGCATTGTTGTTTACATCTACATCGGGAGCCAGATTCATGTGCATACCAATCCGTCTAAAATCTTTCGCTACTTCCAGGCCCATCTTATAGATAAGACTGGTATCCTGAACAGCGCCTAATGCCATTTGGTAAGGGTAAGAAACGGTACTATCCAGGCGCATGCCAAGTCCCCACTCCCCATCAAGTGTTACCAATAACGGTGTGCGCGCATGCTTCTGATAAGTGCTGGTCAGGTTCGCCTGACGGCCCGGCCCACCTTGAAAGAACACCAATCCACCTACTCTCAACCTGCGGATGGCTCTTCCTACTGAATCTTCATAGTTTTTATTGGCATTCGTTAAAGCACGAATAAAGAACATCTGTGCAACTTTATCACGCTTGCTCATTTTATTAAAAACGGAATCCACCCATTCATTAGGTTCCGCTAAGGTTTGCAGATAAGATTTCTGTTGTGCATTAACCTGACTTGCTGCTCCAAAAACGAGCATTGAAAGTAGGACGTATCTCTTAAAGTTCATTACAGGGTTTAAATAAGCTGCTAAATTATGAAAAGCAACTGAACAAATGGTTATGCCGGACGGCTATCGTAATTATATGTCTAAGCCTTTATCCAGGTGTAATTGTATCAAATTCGATACAGTTTTATGTGCCAGGAAGGTTTTGACCAAATCAACGCAGAACCTCATCCGCTACATCTCCATGGGCCTTAAAACGCGGATTTAATACCGGATAGACTGTGCCAAAGATTGCTTGGCACATTTCTTTCATATACATGATCGAACACAACAGCATGAAACCTTCATGTAACCATGATGGCTTCATCAAAAAACAAAAGAACAAACAAATGAAAAAGATTTTTATCCTAGCTGCAGGTCTGTTTATCGCAGGGGCAGCAAATGCACAGAGTCCGGTTAGATTTGGCGTTAAAGCAGGTGTTAACATTGCAAACATCATTAAAGATGATGGAGACAATAACTTCAATACAGAAGGAAAAACTGGCTTCAATGCCGGTGTAACTGCAGACATTCCTTTAACGGGAAGTGTATCATTCACCCCAGAATTATTGTTCGCACAAAAAGGTTATAAACTAACCAACAGTTTCGGCGAATACTCGCAGACCACCAATTTTATTGATATCCCAATTCTTGCCAGTGTAAGATTAGCTGGTCCTTTAGACCTGGTAGTTGGTCCGCAGGTATCCTTCCTGTTATCAACTAAAAACAAGTTCGAAACTGGATATGGTTCTGTTGAAGACGTGAATAACAATAGCGATAGTTTCAAGAAAAGCTTACTTGGAGGTGTTATTGGTGCACGTTATGGCTTGACACAAAATCTTGACGTCCATGGCCGTTATGCATTGGATTTCCAAAAGAACAACGAAAATGGAACCAGAAACACGCCTGAATTTAAAAACCAGGTATGGTCATTTGGATTAGGATATAAATTCTAATCAGAAGACAATCTGACACAAAATATCAAAATACATGAAAAACCCCGGTCAATTATATTGTCGGGGTTTTTCGTTTTTGAAACAATTTCAGCCAGTTAAGCATTTTATTAATATGAAATTAATCAACTCCTTAGTAGGCGGATTTGTTGGGGCGATCGCGCTCAACATACTTCACGAAACCGTTAAGCGTTATTATGAAAAGGCGCCCCGCATTGACTTGTTGGGCGAGGAAGCTCTGGAGAAGTCAATGGAAGCCGTTGGCATCGATCCTCCGGAGGGTAGAAATCTTTACCTGGCCACGCTTGCCGGCGATGTAATCAGCAATGGGCTATATTATAGTGCGATTGGTTTTGGCGACACCAAAAACGTATATATAAAAGGTGCTGTTGCAGGTATTGCTGCAGGAGTAGGCGCATTACAGCTACCCGATCCGATGGGCCTTGATGATCTTCCGGTTACCTATACAAACCAGACAAAGGCACTGACGGTTGCCTGGTACCTGTTCGGAGGCCTGATTGCTGCGGCAGTGATTAGTGGTTTGGAAAACAAGCGGAATACCTGATGAAAGCCATGCAGCAGCAACAACTCATTCAGATTTACCTGCCATTATATGATCCTGCCGGGAAAGCCCTACCGGAAAGTTTGTTCGAGGAGGTTACCAGCTTGCTGACCGAAAGGTTTGGTGGGTTAACAAAATACACACGTTCTCCGGCGGAAGGGCTATGGAAAGAAAAACCACAGAAAACGGT
>DCLG01000007.1:34492-34817 GCA_002320935.1 Pedobacter sp. UBA1654
GTTAAGGACGACATCCTTATCTATGAAGTATTAGCAGCATCGCTCGATCAGGATTTCTGGCTGGACTACAAAGAAAAACTTAAAAAGCAGTTTAAACAGGATGAACTGCTGATCAGCTGCGCATCTGTGACGATTGTGTAGTACCTTCGCCAGCCAGCGGATGCATCCAGCAAAACTGCTGAAAATAAAAAAATTACAACATGAATATTGAAACCAGAAAACTTACCCTTGCTGACTACGACGACCTAAAGGAGTCGATGGAACAGGCCTATGATACCATGGGCGGTCAGATTTGGAGTAAACAGACCATCGCAAAACTGCTGAA
>DCLG01000007.1:34879-55598 GCA_002320935.1 Pedobacter sp. UBA1654
CGGTGGATGAAAAAGTGGTGGCTTGTTCATTGTCCATCATTGTTGACTATGACCAATTCGGTGACAAGCACACCTATCAGCTTATTACCGGAAACTATACATTCTCTACACACAATCCAAATGGAGACACGCTGTACGGCATAGAGATATTTGTCTCACCAGACTACCGCGGATTGCGTCTCGGCCGCAGGCTTTATGAAGTACGTAAAGAACTTTGTGAAAACCTGAACCTTAAAAGCATTATTGCCGGGGGCCGGATTCCAGGATACCATGAATATGCGGAGACACTTACACCAAGGCAGTACATTGATAAAGTAAAGTCAAAGGAACTTTATGATCCAACGCTAACCTTCCAGATCTCCAACGACTTCCACGTTCGTAAGGTGTTAAAGAATTATCTTCCAGGCGATCATGAATCTAAAGATTTCGCAACGCTGATTGAATGGAACAACATCTATTATCAGGGTATTGATGCTTCGGCACGTTCCGCAAAAACCATCCGGATCGGCTTGGTACAATGGCAGATGCGTTTATTCCCTGACATCGACTCATTTTATGAACAGGTAGAGTTCTTTGTGGATACGGTAAGTGGTTACAAATCCGACTTCATCATGTTCCCGGAGTTTTTTAATACGCCGCTGCTTGCGCCGTACAATCACTTGTCGGAAATGGAAGCTATGCGGAAACTCGCCGAGATGACACCTGATATCGTATTGAAAATCCAGGAGTATGCAGTATCCTACAATGTGAACGTGATTACGGGCACAATGCCAATACTGGAAGACAACAAAATGTACAATGCAACTTACCTCTGCCATCGAAGTGGAAAGACGGAAGAATACCGTAAAATTCACATCACGCCAAATGAGCAAAAATATTACGGTATGGTAGGTGGGGATTCCATTCAGGTCTTTGATACCGATTGTGGCAAAATTGGTATTTTGATCTGTTACGATGTGGAGTTCCCTGAATTGAGCCGCATTTTGGCCGATCAGGGCATGCAGATCCTTTTTGTTCCTTTCCTTACCGATACCCAAAACGGCTATACGCGAGTAAGACATTGTGCACAGGCGAGAGCGATTGAAAATGAATGTTATGTTGCCATTGCAGGCTGTGTAGGTAACCTGCCGAAGGTAAACAATATGGATATACAGTTTGCACAATCTGCTGTGTTTACCCCTTCGGATTTCGCATTTCCTACTAATGCGGTGAAAGCAGAAGCTACACCTAATACAGAAATGGTGCTGGTTGTAGATGTGGACCTCCACCTGCTTGACGAACTGCACCATTATGGAACTGTAAAAACGCTCACCGATAGGCGAAGCGATCTATATCAAGTTAAATTATTAAAATAAGGCTCCGGCCTTATTTTTTTTGCCCGGGTCACTTTAGGTCTATGGTGTATATAACCTTTAATACGATAGGCATTTTGAGATGATACACGTTTGAATTTTGTACGCANNNTTCGCCTTTCCTTCGCCTCGAGCCAAAGAAAAGGCGAGCAGCGGACGGACGAAAACCGACTGAAGTACCAATGTATTTATAACAGACACAAACCGCATTTGGATGAAAGCCGCTAAGTATTAGAACTTTCCGCAATTATAACCGAGTATAAACCTTATATTTGTGTTATTAAATCGCTCTCAAGTGCATGCACATCTCTAAGAAAATTTTTTATCTGATGATTCTGCTTCTACTCTATCAGCAGCAGCAATCATTTGCACAAAAACTCACCATTGATCTTAGCCCGCTAAAAACCCCAAAAGGATTATCCCAGAACACCATCCAGAAGATCTTCAGGGATTCTTATGGATTGATGTGGTTTGGTACTCAGGATGGGCTCAATTGTTTCGACGGCTATAAAGTCAGCATTTTTAAACATGTTGATGGTGACCCCAAATCGCTGCCGGCAAACAGTATCGTAGACATCACTGAAGATGCCGATAGAAACTTGTGGCTTGGCACCAGAAAGGATGGACTGAGCATGTACAACCGGAGAACGCAATCATTTATAACTTTCAGGCATAACCCAGGAGATGGAAATTCCTTAAGCAGCAACAATATTACTGCTGTTGTGAAAGCTAAAAATGGAAGCATTTGGATTGGAACGGATGCTGGGCTAAATGTTTTGAATCCCGAAACCGGAAAGATTAAACGCATATACCATAACCCCACAGATGGCTACAGCATAAGCAGTTCAGAGATTCTCTCACTGTATTTAGATGCCGACGGATCGATGTGGATCGGCACCATCAATGGCTTAAACCTTTATAACAGTGTAACGCAAAAATTTAGCAGGTACTATCCCGCTGGCCAGAAAAAGGATATTGAAGGCAATTTGATTAACGCCATCATTGAGGATGAGCATCAATACATCTGGGTTGGAACCAATTATGCTTTAAACCGCCTGGATAAAAAGACCGGTAAGTTTGAGTCTTTCAAAGTTAAAGGTGATGCCTTCTCTGCTGGTGGCTACAATCCAATTTATACTTTTGCAAAAACCATGAACAACCGGCTCTGGATCGGTACCAATACCACTTTGCAACTGTTTGATGCCACAAAGAAAAAGCTTATTCCTGTTGACGATGACATGAATCTGGAGAGCAATATGCCTACCGATGGTGTATATACCATCCTGGAAGATCCCGCGGGCACGTTATGGATTGGAACCAGTAGTGTCGGTATATTGAAATATGACCGGAACCGTGCCTACTTCCCAGCTTTTAATACTGCTTCGGTACGTAAACCAGCGGCAAAAAACATCATTCGTGGAATTGATGAGGATGTGAATTTGAATCTGTACCTGGCTACGGACGCCGGCGTGGTTTATGCCACACGTGCGGACCGGACGTTTAAGTCTTATCAGCATAATCCGAAGGATAAGAACAGCTTGCTTAGCAACTACACGACAGCCGTTTTAAAAAGCAAGAAAGATGGAATGATATGGGTAGGCACCTATAATTCCGGGCTGGACAGACTGGATCCGCGCAGTGGAAAATTCAAGCACATCTTACGTGGCGAGGGACCTTATGCGCTTAACAGCGCCGGCATCATGGCACTTCTGGAAGACCTCCACGGAAAAATCTGGATCGGCACCAGTTATGGAGGGGTAAACATTTATGATCCCAGAACGCAGTTAATTGAGAAGCTGATACATGAAGATGGGGATACAAATACCGTATGTGACAACACCATATTCTCGCTGTATGAGGATCGTGCTGGAAACATTTGGATCGGTGGCTATTCCAAAGGAATAAGCATTTATGACCCAATAAAAAGGACCTTTAAACACCTCAACACCCGAAACAGTAAACTAAACAGCGATGTAATCAGCGCCTTTTATGAGGATAAAAAAGGCATTATGTATATCGCCACTATGGATGGTGGTTTGAACAGTTATGACCGCCGAACTGGTACTTTCGAGCATTATACAGAACAAACCGGTTTCATTAACAATACCATCAACTACATAACGGCTGATCGTAATGGCCTGCTTTGGATAAGCACCAACCATGGCTTGAGCAGTTTAAATCCCCGGACCCGGGAAACCCGGGACTATGGTTTTGAGAATGGACTGAACAGCCTTGAATTTAATCCCGGTTCGGGCAAGATGCTAAGCGACGGAAAGATTATAGTTGGCAGCATCAATGGGTTTAATTCCATCGATCCGCAGAATGTAAGGTCAAACAAACACAAACCGGAGGTGATCCTGACGGGGATAAAGATCTTTAACAAGCCAGTTGTACCTGGCGGTGCCGACAGTATACTCCATGAGAACATTCTAACTACGAAAAGGATTAGACTGAAGTCAGCACAATCTGTGATCAGCATTCAATTTGCAGCATTAAGCTATACCATACCGGAGCAGAATAGCTATGCCTATCGTTTAGAGGGATTTGATGAAGAATGGCGCTACAATGAAGACCTTCAGGAAGCAACCTATACCAATCTGGACCCTGGAAATTATGTTTTCCGGGTTAAAGCGGCAAATAACGATGGCGTGTGGAATGACAAGGAAACACGGCTGGAGATTGAAGTCGTACCGCCAATTTACAACACCTTATTCTTCAAAATTCTGGCCGCTGTTGTACTCATATCGGCATTGATTGAAGCATATTATTTCAGGATTACCTATATCAAGATCCAAAAGATCAAGCTGGAAAAACAAGTACGCAAGCGAACCAAGAAAATAGAGATGCAACAGTTGCATTTGCAGAACCTGAACATTGCATTACAACAACAAACGGAAACACTGAAAGCACAGTCCAAAGCTATTTCTGAGCAAGCCCGGGAACTAAGCATAAAAACACGGAGCCCGGAAAGCGTGAATGGGGAACTGCTGAAGCAAAAAGATGAAGAGCAAAAAGCCAGGCTGATGGCTGAAGCTGCACAAGAAGCGGCTGACAAGGCAAATCTGGCAAAGGGCACTTTCCTGGCAACAATGAGTCACGAGCTGCGTACGCCACTAAATGGGGTGCTGGGCATGGCGGCATTGCTATCGAAAACACCGCTCGATCCGGAGCAGGAAGAATATGCTGCCGCTATAGTGACCAGTGGCGAATCGCTGATGAACGTCATCAATGATGTACTGGATTATTCTAAAATTGAATCGGGCAAGCTGGAGCTTGAAGCGCATGAATTCGATTTAAGAAGATGCATAAAAGATGTATTTTCCATGTTCGCGATGAAGGTACGTGATGTGGGGATCAGCTTGAAATCTGACATTGATGAAAGGATTCCACCGCTGATTGTGGCCGACAGCTACCGTTTGCGGCAGGTACTGATCAACCTTGTAGGCAATGGCGTGAAATTTACAAGCGAGGGATGTGTTTCGGTGAAGGTCAGACTTCTAAAATCAGATGGGGCAAAGATCAGAATCGGGTTTGATGTTCAGGACACTGGAATAGGGATTGAGCCAGAGCAGCTTAACAAGCTGTTCAAGCCCTTCAATCAGGTCGACTCGACCGTTACCCGCAAGTATGGTGGTACCGGCTTAGGCCTGGTGATATGCCAGAAACTCATCAAGCTGATGGGCGGCTCCATCTCGGTCAAAAGCTTTTTGAACGCCGGCAGCTGCTTTAGCTTCGAGATCGACTGTCAAACGTCGGATGGTGTTAGTGCTACTCTTGGGTTCAGGCCTGGATTTAGCGCTCAACATGCTGCTTCCAATCAGCATGCGCTAACCGAGGATTTTGTAGCTGCATATCCTTTCAAAATTTTGATTGCAGAAGATAACGTGATGAACCAGCGTTTAATTACAAGGATCCTCAGTAAGCTGGGCTATGCCGCGGATCTGGCTGTAAATGGCCGTGAAGCGGTGGAAATGGTGCAGCAGCAGACATATGACCTGGTGCTTATGGATGTGCAAATGCCGGAAATCGACGGGATAAAGGCGACGGAGTTGATCAGGGCGCAAATCGGGCACCAGCCTTTAATTATGGCGATGACCGCCAATGCGATGCATCAGGATATAGAACGTTGCCTGCAGGCAGGTATGGATGATTACATTTCCAAGCCGCTGGATTTAGAACTGTTGATCAAGAAGCTTGTAGCTTTATCGGAAAAAATAAAAGCCTGACCTAAATGATTTCAATTTTGCCTCCCGTTGCCAATCACCTGGTTCTTTATACAAGTACTTGCACTAAAGGTTACTTATTTATAAGTTTATGGATATGAAGAAATATTTAGTGCTCTTACTCTTGTTCCCATTCACAGTGTTTGGCCAAAAGACAGACAGCGTAGCATTTAAAGGTGCCAGAATGATTGTAATTAGCAGCAACAAATCCCAAATTGAAGGCTTAAAGTTAACAGTTAAAGCGCTGAGTGATATCGGATTTGTTGTTGAGCATGCGGTTCCTGAACTGGGAACGTTACGAACAGAACAAAAGTCAATAAGTCTCTATGGTTTACAAATTATAGATGTGCTTTCCCGAGACAGCGTGATAACATTATCAACCAGAATCAGGTCCAACGAGTTAGACGGAACTGAATCCGGGGGAGGCAGACATAAGGTATTCGGAACCGTTTATTATTCAGAAAAAAGTTGGATAAGATTGCTTTCGAACATTTGCATAAGGTAGCGAGATCTTTAGGATTTCCTTATTTCTATTCGAACTGAGCCGTTGGTTGAACAGCAAGTATAAGCTATTAAGTATAAAAAAAGCCTCTAACGCTGCGTTAGAGGCTTTTTCTTGATTTAATCTGCGGAGAGAGAGGGATTCGAANNTGACCCGTATGGGATTCGAACCCATGTTACCTCCGTGAAAGGGAGGTGTCTTAACCCCTTGACCAACGGGCCATGCTAATAATTTTTATGGCGGAGAGAGAGGGATTCGAACCCTCGATACCCTTTTGAGGTATACACACTTTCCAGGCGTGCTCCTTCAACCACTCGGACACCTCTCCTTTTCGGATTGCAAAACTATGAAAATTTTGCAATTTATATTATCCGATTAATCGATTGTTGTAATCTTAACCATATTGGTTTTACCCTTACGCTCCATTGGGATGGCAGCAGTATTAATGATCACATCACCTTTCTTGATCAGTTTTTGGTCTTTCAGGAATTGGTTTACATCAATAATGGTTTCGTCAGTGCTCTCAAACTTGTCATAATAGAAGCCCTGTACACCCCAAACCAGGCTTAAGCTGTTCAACAAGCTTCTGTTGCTGGTGAAGATATAGATAAGTGCCTCTGGTCTGTGGCTTGAGATTTCAAATGCAGTGTAACCACTTAAAGTCATAGACACGATACCCACTGCTTTGGTTTGTTTAGCAAGGAATACTGCTGAATCACAAACGGCATCGCTAAGGAAAGTCTCTGCGCTTGATTTCAGATATTTATCAGCATGGAACGGATAGTTGTTCTGCTCAATGTTTTGGATGATCTTCTGCATGGTTTCGATTACGATCAAAGGAAACTCACCCACAGAGGTTTCACCACTTAACATCACCGCATCAGCACCGTCCAATACAGAGTTAGCAACGTCATTCACCTCTGCACGTGTAGGGCGCGGTGTAGTGATCATGCTCTCCAGCATCTGTGTTGCAACGATAACAGGTTTTGAAGCAGCGCGGCATTTGTTAACGATCATTTTCTGTAACAAAGGCACTTCTTCCATCGGCATCTCAACACCCAGGTCACCACGGGCAACCATAACGGCATCGGAAACAGCGATAATGGCATCAATATTTGCAATTGCTTCTGGTTTTTCAATTTTGGCAACAACCTTTGCAGTTTTACCTCTTGAAGCAATGATATCTTTTAATTCGATAATGTCTTCTGCGTTACGAACGAAAGAAAGTCCGATCCACTCTACATCATTTTCAAGTACAAAGTCAAGGTTCTTACGATCTTCGATCGTTAAGGAAGGAATGGAAACTTTGGTATTTGGAAGGTTAACACCTTTTCTGGAGGTCAGAATACCACCGTGAACAACCTCGCAAAGCACTTCGTCTTGAAGGTTGGTTTCTACTACACGAAGCTGCAGCTTACCATCATCCAAAAGGATGATTTCACCTGGCTTCACATCCTGAGGGAAGGTTTCGTAAGTAATATATATGCGATCTTCGTTACCAATACATTCTTTGGTGGTGATGGTGGTACGGTTACCATTAACCAGGTGAATTCCACCGTCCTGAACCATACCAATGCGGATTTTAGGGCCTTGTAAATCAGCCAAAATACCAACGTTATAATCGTATTTTTTGTTCAGACTTCTGATTGTATCTAAAACTTCCTGGTGAACAGCTTGTGAGCCATGGGAAAAGTTTAGGCGGCAAACATCCAATCCTGCATTGAACATACTAAATAAAACTTCTGGTTTCGCTGAGGCAGGGCCCAAAGTGGCCACAATTTTTGTTCTTGAATGAAAAGGTTTCATTGGAATTTACTTTTATTAAATGTTGGATAAACTGCGCTAAAATAAAAGGTGCTCACCTAAAATCCCGCTGCTTATTCGTTAATTTACTGTTTATTGCAAGATTCAAATATAGTGTATTTACTACACCCCGAGTGTAAAAATTACATAACGAGGTTTTCCCTCGATTTTAATTTGAAAGGATCGACCTGTACAGCAAGCTGAATATCAGGTATTTGATTTAAACCTGTCAGAAGCAAATTAAGATCTTCCTCATCCACATAATTGTGTACAACAAGGAAATAATCGACTTTGTTCATTTCAGGAATTAAAAACCCTGCAGCGTTTCGATTGTTAACAATGAAGTAAACGTTACCGTCTGGTTCGGCTTCAAACTGGTACTTGGAGAAGGATAAGGCAGGTTCGTCTATGTTGAAGTAGACTTCATGATCGTTGATCTTGCTGAAGTCATAACCGAGCCTTGTATTAATTTTGTGGCAGAGCACATAATCTTTTAAAGGCGCCGTTATTGCAATCAGTATAAAATCGAGATCGAGGGATAATTTTAAATAAGTCCTGGTCAAATCAGATTAATTGCTTTAGGCCACGAAATTATAAAACTAATTCTAACTTTGCCGATTGAAATTAAACAATAGAAACCCAGAGAAATAAAAACATTTGAAATGTGTTAGAATTTATTTTTCTTTGCACTGAATTATTTAACCATTAAATTATAACATTATGTCTGATATTGCTTCAAGAGTTAAGGCTATTATCGTTGAAAAATTAGGTGTTGATGAAAACGAAGTTACCCCAGAAGCTTCTTTCACCAACGACTTAGGTGCGGATTCATTAGATACTGTAGAGTTGATTATGGAATTCGAAAAAGAATTCAATGTAGCAATTCCAGATGATCAAGCTGAAACCATTGGTACAGTTGGTCAAGCAGTTGCTTACTTAGAGAAAAACGTAAAGTAAAACATACGGTCTCCGTATAATCCGTATAAATGGAATTAAAAAGAGTAGTAGTTACAGGTTTAGGTGCGCTCACTCCAATTGGTAATACGGTCCCTGAATACTGGGATGCATTATTAAATGGTGTGAGCGGCGCTGGGCCAATCACAGGTTTTGACACCGAAAAATTCAAGACTAAATTTGCATGCGAGCTTAAGAATTTCAATCCTGAAGAATTCATGGATAGAAAAGAAGCGCGTAAGCTTGATCCATTTGTCCAGTATGCAATTGCTTCTACAGATGAGGCAGTTAAAGATAGTCAACTTGATTTTTCTACCCTTGACACCAACCGGATTGGTGTAATCTGGGGCTCTGGAATTGGTGGTATTAAAACATTCCTTGAAGAGATGCGTAATTTCTTCTCTGGTGATGGTACACCAAGGATCAACCCATTCTTTATTCCAAAGATGATTATAGATATTGTTCCAGGACATATATCTATCAAATATGGTCTTCGCGGACCAAATTTCGCCACAGTTTCCGCTTGTGCTTCTTCTACCAATGCCATGATCGACGCGTATAACTACATTCGTCTGGGCATGACTGACCTGATCATTTCAGGTGGTTCTGAGGCCATTATCAACGAAGCTGGTATTGGTGGATTTAATGCTATGCACGCCCTTTCTACCAGGAATGATGATCCTGCAACCGCTTCCCGTCCATTCGACAAAGACCGTGAGGGCTTTGTAGCGGGTGAAGGTGCTGGTACCATTATCCTTGAAGAACTGGAACATGCTAAGAAGCGTGGTGCTAAGATCTATGCTGAAATTGTTGGTGGTGGCATGAGCGCAGATGCGAATCACATTACTGCTCCACACCCGCAGGGTCTGGGTGCTAAAATGGTGATGAGCAATGCTTTGAATGACGCGCGGATGAATACTTCAGAGATTGATTACATCAACGTACACGGAACATCTACCCCATTGGGCGATATTTCGGAAATCAGTGCCATACTTGATCTTTTTGGAGAACATGCGTATAAACTGAACATCAGCTCAACTAAATCTATGACTGGCCACTTGCTTGGTGCTGCTGGTGCCATAGAGGCGATCGCGGCGATATTAGCAGTTAAAAACGACATCGTTCCACCAACTATCAATCACTTTACAGATGATCCCCAGTTCGATGCGAACTTAAACTTCACGTTTAACAAAGCTGAAAAACGTACTGTTCGTGCTGCTTTAAGTAACACATTCGGCTTTGGTGGTCACAATGCATCTGTAGTATTCAAAAAGTACGAAGGTTAAAAATGTTGGTTTCTTTAACAATGACGACCCTTGCTTAGACTTTATAAGCTTTATTTCTCGGCTGATAAGGTATTTATCAGGAAGCTTAGAAATATATTAGGCTTCGTTCCAGGAAATACGGTCCTTTATAAAATGGCATTCAGACACCGTTCTGTAGCCAGGTTGTTGAAGAATGGAAGTAGAAGCAGCAATGAGCGCCTGGAGTTTCTGGGAGATGCAATCCTGGGCTCCGTTATCGCTGAGCTGCTTTTCAAAAGTTATCCTTATAAGGAAGAAGGCTTTTTAACCGAAATGCGTTCCAAGATCGTGAATCGGGCAAACCTTAATCAGCTTGCCAAGAAAATGGGTTTCGATCAGTTAATTGTCTTCGATCAGAAGATGGTAAATATGCAGTCAAAGCATCATTCTATGTTGGGTGATGCTTTTGAAGCGCTGATTGGCGCCATTTACCTGGATAAAGGATACGATTTCACAAAAGAGTTTCTACTCAAAAGGATCGTAAAACCTTATATCGACATCCATACACTCGAACTTACCGAAACCAATTTCAAGAGTAAACTTATAGAATGGTGCCAGCGTGAGGGTAAAGAATTTACCTTCGAAATGGTGGATAACGGTGCTGGTGAAAGTGCCAAACTGTTTACCATTCATGCTATTGTAGACGGAAACGTTGTAGGGATTGGCAGAGATTACAATAAGAAAAATGCGGAAAAGCTTGCTGCTGAAAAGGCATGTGAGGCGCTTTCTATCTAACGCTTCTGGAGATCAACCTGCAATTTTTTAGTTCTTGTTCAGCGTGTCGGTGAATTTTGCATACGAATCCCGGATGTGTTTAATGGCATCGTAAGTAGTCCAGTTTTTTGCCTTCTCGTACTCTGGACGGTAGTTCAGCATGAAGTTTTCCAGATCCTTACCATCAAGTGAGGTGTTCTTTTTGATCAGTTCTTCATTAAAGAATCCATCAATCTGAGATTGCTGCATCTCGTTGTTGTAATACCTGTTGAAACGTTTGGCATTTTTTGGTGTTTTGCCGAAAAGCTCGTACAAAGCGGTAAGTGGCGTGAAAACGTAAGAAAGTAATGGTGGCTTGCCTGCATAATAAGAGCCCTTATTACGAAATTCCTTTTTAATTTCATTCATTTCTTCTTTACGGGTCTGGCCGTAAATGTTAACAGTGTTTAGCGTGGTTCGGTTCATTTTAACCACAACATCCTGCTGCGAAACCACAACAATTTCGCGATCTCCGAAGTCTCTTTTAATAACCAGTAAAGTATCGCCAATGGCTGCCTTGATTTGAAAGATACCAAGATCATTACTCCCTACTGCAAATTTATTCCGCTTGTTGGTGATTTCACTGAGTGCAATCCGGTTGTTGCTACCATTCTCCATAACCACCCCTTTAAGTTGAAATTCTTGTTGCGCAAACAACTCTGCCTTGGGAGAAAGGCTGAAAGCAGCGAACGTAAACAAGTATAAAAGAGGTTGCTTCATGTTCATTTTAACGTGTAAAATTACATTTTGTTAAGGAGCTTTGAAGTTAAATTATGTTAAAAGGCAAAACCATGCAGAGAACATCCGATTAAAAATCGAGGGAATTAAGCATTTTAACAATAAATCATATCTTTGCACATGATAAAATCAATGACAGGTTTTGGCCTGGCTTCTACTGATCATGAAAACACCAAGTTTTCTGTAGAGATCAAATCCCTGAACAGTAAGTTTCTGGAACTCAACCTGAAGCTGCCAAAAGCCTTTTCCGAAAAGGAACTGCTATTACGCAACATCTGCAGTAAAGACATTGAGCGTGGTAAAGTAAATGTTTCCATAAACATTGAACGCGGAGAAGAAAGTCTTAAAGGTGCAACCATTAATGCTGCTTTATTAAGTAAATACTACCGCGAACTTGAGGCCATCAATGTTAACCTTGGGGCGAACTCAAACAATCTGCTTCAAGCTGTTTTAAATCTTCCTGAAGTAATTTCTTACACTGAAGAAGTTGTAAACGAAGGTGAATGGGACATTGTACACTCTACATTCCTAAGTGCTTTAAACAACTTTAATCAGTTTAGAGCCACAGAAGGAGAAGTGCTTAAAACAGATCTGGAATTAAGGATTAAGAACATTCTGGATCTATTCTCTCAGATTGAAGTACTGGAACCTTTGAGAATACCGCAGATCAGAGCGCGCTTGAACCAGTTTTTAGAAGACAATGTGGGTAAGTTAAGTGTAGACCAGAACCGTTTGGAGCAGGAACTGATTTATTATATTGACAAGCTGGATATTACGGAAGAAAAGATCCGTTTAAGAAGTCACTGCGAATACTTTACGCAAACCTTGAAAAGCAAGGATGCAAACGGTAAAAAGCTTGGGTTTATCTCCCAGGAGATTGGTCGTGAGATTAATACCATGGGTGCAAAGGCAAATGACGCACAGATCCAGCAACTGGTTGTGGGCATGAAAGAAGAATTGGAAAAGATTAAGGAACAGCTGTTAAACGTACTCTAACAGGCTCAACATACACAAATGAAACAAGGTAAACTCATTATATTTTCCGCTCCTTCAGGTGCTGGTAAAACCACTATTGTAAAGCATCTATTACAGAAGTTCCCCAACCTTAGCTTCTCGATCTCTGCAACCACCCGCGAATCCAGAGGTGCTGAAGTTCATGAGAACGACTATTATTTTATTACTAAAGAAGATTTTCTTCACCGCGTAGCCCGTCAGGAATTCGTGGAATTTGAAGAAGTATACAGCGGTACGTTCTATGGAACGCTTCGTTCAGAAATTGAACGCATCTGGAATGAAGATAAACATGTGATCTTTGATATTGATGTTGAAGGTGGCTTGCGCCTGAAGCGTAAATACGAACAGGATGCACTGGCCATATTCGTACAGCCACCATCATTAGAGGTATTAAAAGAACGTTTGAGCGGCAGAGGTACAGACAGCATTGAAAAACTGCAGGAACGCTTTGTAAAGGCAGAAAAAGAGCTTCAATATGCTGACAAGTTCGACGTGATCTTAAAAAATTACGACCTTGAAACTGCTTGCAAGGAAGCAGAACAGCTGGTTACCGACTTTTTGAATACGTAAAGTTTACAATTGATGAAAGTAGGTTTGTTCTTTGGTTCGTTCAATCCGGTACATACCGGACACCTGATCATTGCCAGTTACATGGCCAACTTCACAGATCTTGATGAAGTATGGATGGTGGTTTCGCCCCATAATCCATTAAAGGATAAACGTAAGCTGACCAACATGTACGATCGGCTGGAGATGACCAGACTGGCAACCGAAAACGCCGAACACATCAAGGTGAGCAACATTGAGTTCGGGCTTCCGCAACCATCATACACTGTAGATACGCTGGCTTATTTAAACGAGAAATATCCGGGAAGGGAGTTCGCACTCATAATGGGTGCGGATAATCTCGCTTCACTGAAAAAGTGGAAGAATTATGAAGTGCTATTGGCTAACTACAAAATCTACGTATATCCAAGGCCAGGTTCAGATATCAGTGACTGGTCTGAGCACCCGGCAATACATGTCACAGATACGCCAAATATGGAGATCTCTTCCACATTTATCCGGAATGCGATTAAAGAAGGGAAAAATGTGCAATTCTTTCTTCCAGATAGCGTGCTGGAGTTTATTGAAGGAAAGAACATGTACCGCTAGCAGTATCACTAGAAACGAATCGCCTCCAACAGTTCTTGCTTGAAACGATTTCTGGCTTGATCCTTATCGATTTTAGCNNGCTGGCGATAGATCAGGAAGATGGTTGGCTTTTTATGCAGATCAATCTTCTCCTGTTTCCATTGCCCAATTGTCTGCGTTTTCACAAACTCATCATCAGCGGTTAGGTTGCTGGCTACACAAAGCAGCGTTTGTGGCGCGGTATTCTTCAGAATGTCATCAAACAAATGGTTATTGCGGAAAGGTGTTTCAATAAAGATCTGTGTCTGGCGATTTTTCTCTGCGAGCTGTTCCAGTTCTTTGATTCTTTTGCCACGCTCTACCTTATCAATCGGAATGTAACCATGAAATGTGAAGCTCTGTCCGTTAAAACCCGAAGCCATTAGGGCTAATAATATGGAGTTCGGTCCAGATAGAGGCACAACTTTAATCCCACGTCTGTGGGCTTCTGCAACCACCTCTGCACCGGGATCGGCAACTCCGGGACATCCTGCTTCACTCATCAGCCCCACGTCGCTGCCGGTCATCAGTTCTTTAAAGAAGGGTACCATGGAATTTCCACGCTTGTGTTTTCCATAGTCGTGGATGACCAGTTCGCTTTGANNNCGGTTTTCTCATTTTCTACAATGTAAGTCTTGATTGCATTTATCACCTCAATGTTGTATGCCGTGAAAGATTTGTGCGCAGCATTTTCTGCCAGCGGTACAGGTATAAGAAACAGAACCCCTTTTTCCATAGTTAAATTTTTAGATTACAAAGGTGGAAATAAATAGTTGTAAACCGAATTTCCAGAACTTGAGTATAATCTTTCCGTCACATGCAACCTTTTCCGTTGATTGATCATCTAATAATCAGTATCTTGAATAGTTCCTTAAGGGTTAGACACTGAGCGTGTTAAAATTAAATGGGGCTTTTGTAATTTTTATATTATTATGCAAGCATAATTAAACCATTACCTTTCTCATCACTCCTACCAATAGATTTTAGGTTACAAATCATTAAGACACACACAAATCCTAAATACAATGAAACACATGATTAAACTGCCGGCGATTGTGCTGGGGCTCGTTCTGCTCCTCACCGGAATCAACCAGAAAGTGTTTGCACAGGACGAGGACATCTCGTTACAGACTTTCTACGACGAGCTTTCTCCTTACGGCACCTGGATTCAGGACCCGCAATACGGATATGTATGGCGCCCAGACGTTGATCAGCGAGAGTTCAGGCCCTATTATACCAATGGTCGCTGGGTGATGACCGAGTACGGCAATACCTGGGTTTCTGAGTATGACTGGGGCTGGGCGCCGTTTCACTACGGTCGCTGGGTAACGGACCGCTACAACCAATGGCTTTGGATTCCAGATACGACCTGGGGACCGGCATGGGTAAACTGGCGCAGTGGTGGCGGACAGTATGGCTGGGCTCCTTTAGGCCCGAGCATCAGCATTGGGTTTAATGTACCAAGCTTCTGGTGGGTGTTTGTACCGCAAACGCGGATATATGTAGATCGTTTTCCAAGNNACAGAAACGCCGGATATATCAATAATACCGTGATCATCAACAATGTATATGTACATAACCGTAACACTTATTATACTGGTCCGAGGCGCGATGAAATCAGAAGGATAACCAGACGTGATGTGCCGGTATACAACATTAACAGAATTGATCGCCCGGGTAGAAACGGTATATCGAACAACACGGTTAACATCTATAATCCACGTCCGGTTAGGGGCGCAGATAATCGCAATGCTGCCCCGAGAGCAGTTGTACAACGAGATGCACTTGCGAGAACAGATCGTGGCGCAACCAGAAGTACCAGAGACAGGAACGAGACACGGACTGACCGTACGCAGCCAAACAGAGAAAATGTGAACAGGCCCTTAAATAGCAGGGAAGGAAGTCGCCCACCAGTGGCACGTTCAGTAGAAAGAACAACAAGGGCGCAGAATGGTGCTTCCGAGCAGCGCAATCTGGCGCAACGCCAGGAACGGGAAGCTCAGCAACGGGAACAGCGGGATTTGCAGCAGAGACAACAGCGTGACCAGGTTCAGCGGGAATCTCAACTGCGTCAGCAGCGCGACCAACAGGCACAACGTCAGCAGCGCGAACCACAACAGCGGGTTCAGCGTTCAGAAATGTCCCGCCCGCCACGTACCGAAAGGGTGCAGGCACCACAGCGTTCTACAGAAACCAGAAGTACGGGTAATTCAGGAGGCGCAAGATCAGGTGCTACCAGAGAAAGTCGAGGCAACGGAAGGGGATAATACAATTCATCAGCGTTTAGCTTACACGACCGGCCTTTTGCAATGTTTTTTAGGTTATTCACTTGAAAACCCATTGCAGAAGGCCGGTTTTTCTTATTTATATTATAGTTATCTTTGCAGCCTTATTCAAGAACAGGCGTATTCCTTTATGATCCACCCAGAAATAGAAAAAAGAAAGACATTTGCCATCATCAGTCACCCCGATGCTGGTAAAACAACATTGACCGAGAAATTCCTGCTTTTCGGAGGTGCAATCAACACTGCAGGTGCGGTTAAAAGGAACAAAGCCAACCAAAGCAATACTTCCGATTTCATGGAGATAGAGAAGCAGCGTGGAATCTCCGTTGCGACTTCCGTAATGGGTTTTGAATATAGCGGTAAACGGATTAACATTCTGGATACTCCAGGTCACAAGGACTTTGCTGAAGATACCTACCGGACACTTTCCGCGGTGGACAGTGTAATCCTGGTGGTCGACTGTGTTAAAGGCGTGGAGGAACAGACGGAGAAGCTGATGGGTGTTTGCCGGATGCGTAATACGCCCGTGATCATCTTCATCAATAAGATGGACCGTGAAGGAAAGGATGCCTTCGACTTACTGGATGAGATTGAAAATAAACTGAACATCAGCCTTTGCCCACTATCATGGCCAATTGGTCAGGGCCATACTTTCAAAGGCGTATATAGCATATATAATAAACATCTAAACCTTTTTGAGCCTGACAAGACAAAGATCAGTGAACCGGTTATTGAAGTGAGTGATCTGGAAGATGATAAATTAACCAATTTCCTGAAGCCGAAAGAACTGGAAGGCTTAAAAACTGATCTGGAGCTTGTTGAAGGAGTTTATGGTAATTTAGACAGCCAGATGTACACAGAAGGCTTACTTGCACCCGTATTCTTCGGAAGTGCTATCAACAACTTTGGTATCAAAGAATTGCTGGACACCTTTATCAATATTGCACCAAGTCCTAAAAGCCGCGAAGCTGAAGAGCGTATGGTTACGGTGGAAGAGAAAAATTTCAGTGGATTTGTGTTCAAGATCCATGCGAACCTAGACCCTAAACACCGCGATCGTATTGCTTTCCTGAGAATCTGCTCAGGCAAGTTCGAGCGTAATAAGTTCTACTATCATACCCGCCAGGATAAAAAGCTGAAGTTCTCCAATCCGATGGACTTTATGGCCAACGAAAAGAGCATTGTTGAAGAGGCTTGGCCGGGTGATGTGGTAGGCTTGTACGATAGTGGTAACTTTAAGATTGGAGACACCCTCACGGAAGGCGAAAAACTGCAGTTCAAAGGCATTCCGAGCTTCTCTCCAGAGATATTTAAGGAAGTTGAAAACAGAGATCCGCTAAGGACAAAGCAGCTTGAAAAAGGCATACAGCAACTTACTGAAGAAGGGGTTGCACAGTTGTTTGTTCAACAGCCGGGTAACAGGAAGATCATTGGTGCCGTGGGTGAACTACAGTTCGAAGTAATCGCTTTCCGCCTTGAGCACGAGTATGGCGCAAAGGCACATTTCCGTACGCTGACTTACAGCCGCTCCAACTGGGTCACTTCAAAAGATAAAAAGAAGCTTGAAGAGTTCCTGAAACGTAAACAGGCACATATTGGTACCGATAAGGATGGTAATCCCGTATACCTTGCCGATAATGACTTCATGATTAACATGACCATGAGGGATTATCCGGATATAGAATTCCACAAAACATCAGAATTCAAATAAACCATAAAAGGCNNGCCTTTTATGGTTTATTTGAACTTACTTATTATTCACGCTTTAGCGTACAATTTTACTACTTATTTCAGTTTGCTTAAAGCAGCTTTAATTCTTGGAATCATAGCCTCTATATCTTCTAAGGAACAACCGCCAACGGAAGCCCTGAACCAAGGCATACTGTGATCGTTTCCAAAGGCTGAGAAAGGAACCAATGCACATTGGGCTTCCTTAATCAGATAGAAGTTTACATCAGCACTGTCTTTCAGCAAATCACCTTCAGGAGTAGTCTTTCCAATATAGTCGATTTTTATAGTCAGGTAAATCGCGCCCATTGGCACTACTGCATCCACATCAAATCCTTCTGCTTTCAGATTCTTGAAGCCGTCGTAAATTGCATTAAGGCTCAACTGGATCTTTTCTTTAAAATCACCAAGGAAGGTATCCACTTGTGCATTATCCGCAAAGTACTTGCTTACCGCTACTTGTTCCGCCTTTGGCGCCCAGGCGCCAATATGACCAAGCAGCGCTTTCATCTTAGAAATCACCGCAGATGGTCCGAAGGCCCAGCCTACCCGTACCCCGGTTGCAGCCAGTGCTTTAGAAATTCCATCAATGTAAATGACATAATCCTTAAGTTCAGGAACCAATGTAACTGGATTTACATGCTCCTTTCCGAATGTCAACAAGGAATATATCTGATCATACATTAAGTATAAAGGCTTCTCTCCTGCCGCTCTCGATTTATTCTCTTCCAGCACGATTTCACAAATTTCCTGCAGCTGTTCTGCAGTGAACATTGTACCAGTTGGGTTCAATGGTGAACATAAAGCAAGTAACGTTGCTCCTTTCAAGTGCGGCTTCAACTGTGCTGCAGTCGGCATGAAGTTATTTTCAACGGTGGTTTCCACCGCTACCCCATTGGCAGAAGATAAGGTGCAGTAATGGTTATTGTTCCAGGATGGCGCGGGATAGATCACTTTATCTCCCGGATCAACCAATGCCAGGTAAGTGGCATAGATCAGCGGCCTTGAACCGCCCGAGATCAGAATGTCACCGGTAGCGTAGTTTAGATTAAGCCGGTTCTCCAGCAGATTCGCTACGGTTTCTCGTAGCGGCAATATACCATCCGCAGGCGGATAGTTTGTTTGATGATCGTTATACGCCGCAATGATCTCCGACTTTAACGCGTCGGGAATTGGGAATACGGCAGGATCAAAATCACCGATCGTCAGATTGGCAATCTTGGCACCCTTTCGTTTCAGCTCATTGACTTCGTTTCCAATTTTGATAATCTCAGAGCCCACCAGGGCGTTCGCTAATAAGGATACATTCATTTTTATTGATTTAATTATTGCGCCAATAGATTTTCAATGGCACTTTTTACTTTTTTAAAGTTAAACTGAGCAAGAATGTCATTCATCATATTTGATATTTCATCATTGCATAGATTTCCGATACTGCCTTCATGAACATGATTTACAGCGGTACCTGGTTCAAAGGTTCCATTCTCAATGGTTTCACCCACAATCTTATAAGCCTCTCTAAAAGGCACACCGTTCAGTGCAAGCTCATTCACGGACTCTACACTAAACAGATAAGCGTATTTCTTGTCAGCCAAAATCTCGTCTTTAACCTCAATATGTTGCAACATATAGGTTGCCATCTGCAGACATTCATTCAGCGAAGTGATGGCCGGGAACAGACCTTCTTTAAGCAGCTGCAGATCCCGATGGTACCCGGAAGGCAAATTGCTGGTCATCATGGCAATCTCATTCGGCAATGCCTGGATCTTATTACAACGTGAACGAATCAATTCAAATACATCTGGGTTCTTTTTATGAGGCATAATGCTTGATCCAGTCGTTAACTCCGCTGGAAAACTGATAAAGCTGAAGTTTTGGTTGATGAACAAACAAACATCCATCGCCATTTTAGCCAGCGTAGCAGCAATAGAAGACATGGCTTGCGCCAGTATCCGCTCCGTTTTACCGCGTCCCATCTGGGCATATACCACATTATAATTCAACCGTTCAAAGCCAAGCAGGTCTGTCGTCATCGTTCTGTTTAAAGGAAAAGAAGAACCATAACCGGCAGCAGATCCCAAAGGGTTTTTGTTGGTGATCTTCCAGGCAGCGAGCATCATTTCCATATCATCAACCAGGCTTTCAGCGTACGCACCAAACCATAGTCCAAACGACGAAGGCATTGCGATCTGTAAATGCGTATAGCCGGGCATTAGTTTATCCTTATGCATGTTGCTTAAAGTCAGCAGCTGTTCAAACAACGCCGAGGTGTTTGTCACCATTCCCTCTATGCAAGCTCTGAAGTAAAGCTTAAGGTCTACCAGTACCTGGTCATTTCTCGACCGACCGCTGTGAATTTTCTTCCCAGCCTCGCCAATGCGCTGGGTTAACAGCCATTCGACCTGGGAGTGTACGTCTTCAACAGCATCTTCAATCACGAAATCACCAGACTCAATCTCCTTATAAATATCTTTTAACGCCGACTGAACCTTCGAAAGTTCTTCAGCTGTAAGCAAGTTGATACTTTCAAGCATTTCAACATGCGCAAGGGAACCTAGTACATCAAAGGCGGCCATTTCTAAATCTAATTCGCGATCACGCCCCACTGTAAATGTTTCTATGTCCTTATTGACGTCTATGTTTTTTTGCCAGATCTTCATGCTTATGGTGTTTATTGAATTGAACACAAAAATAGGAATAATAAATAACAGCATCTTGAATGTAAAGGTTCATCATCACAACTTCTAAATATTTTATGCGCGCCAGAGCCTAAACCATGGGCCAACTTTTTCAAGCCTGTAGACGCAGGAAAAAACACCCCACATCCGGCAAGTATTTTCCCAACTTTTCCGACAATTACGCGATTTCTCGCAGAATTCAGGCTTTTAAT
>DCLG01000105.1:0-486 GCA_002320935.1 Pedobacter sp. UBA1654
CAGTTTGTGAAACACCCTCTAAGGCGTTAGTACATTAAAGCGGGAGCCTTGGGTAATTGTTGATCTCTTTCATTTCGCCGTCCTTATTGCTTATCACCTTACTAGGTCGGTTATTTATGGCAAGCTCATTCGCTTTAGTTATAGCTGCTGTCTCATCTTTAAAACGCTCAATAAGCTCATCTTGCTCATTTAAAACTTGCCACAGATTATCTTGACCATACTGTTGCACATAGAACACATGAGGTTCTATAATTTCTTGTCTGCCTCTGATCAGGTCGAGAATAATCCTCCCGTCACTAAAAGTCCCATCTGGATAGGGGATGGGCATAAGGGCAAAAAATATATAATACAATGAAAAATACGTGAATTGATATGTAAAAAGGCTTTCTTCGAGAATACCGCCTTCTACAAGGAGCCTTATTCCAATTGCAGCCAGTAAGTTGAACAAAGCGCCTCCCGAAAATATAAGAATACTGGCTAATCTTC
>DCLG01000105.1:567-875 GCA_002320935.1 Pedobacter sp. UBA1654
TTCAAGTATCCAGCGACGAAAGACTGGCTTTCCTGTTCCTATAGTGATCTTGATAGTTCGTCCACCCATGAGCCATGCGAAAAATACATGTCCCAATTCGTGAATAGTAGAAATCACCGGTAGTAAAATAAAGAAAGCTAAGATAAACTTAGGTATATCTTCTATTCCGAACATAGGCTACCCTCATTTCACCCGGCTCCATACCTCATAGATCGGATCACCTTTAGAGCTTCGTCCACTATGATGCCACTCACCATTTTCGAGCTTCCCATCGAAGGTCAGGGTAGCACCTACACGTGAGCTGTCTC
>DCLG01000105.1:915-10586 GCA_002320935.1 Pedobacter sp. UBA1654
GTGCCTCCTCCGGTTCCGGAAAATTCTTTCTTATCAGGATCTATTGCTGCCCACTGAAAACGAGTTCCGGTGAGAATCTTATAGGTCTGTCTTGAGCCCGTTTGATGAATGGGCGCAAGTTTACCATCCTGCATACGCGAAGTAATTCGCCATACCCCCGCAAGGGGTGCAGAACTATCATCTAATCGCTGCCAATTTTCTGATTTCCCATTCAGGGAGAGCTCGACTTTCTGGTCAGTAATTGAATACTTTGTGCTAAACGCCTTTCCGACTTCTTCCTTATTCGCGGAATTGAAGGTGATTTTACAGTTTAGAGCATCGGCATTGTGCGTATATGTTCCACCACGACTGTAAATAAAGCGCTTTTCGCCCTTGTTGTAAACAGTATGAAAGAAGAATCCATCCTGAAAGATCAATACTTGTTCTTCGTCTGCTTCTTTAATTTGCCATGCACCAACTACCGGGGTTTTTGTCAACTGAGCGAATGCCCCCTTCGTAATCGTGCATGCCAAAAGAAATACGACCAGTATACATTTCCTTTTCATAAGCGATTTTATTGTCTCCTTAAAGTTAGTAATTCAATTTCTTTTTATTGCTAATCCATTGGGTTTTATAGATGTGTCTCGGCCATTCTAAGCGTAAGTTTCATCGTCAATATTAGAAACATATTTTCCTCATTTGGATGACGCCCATTATAGCTACTTCCATTCGGTGGCAATCTTCATCAGTTTAGAATAGACTGCGCTTAGGCCAAAAGTTCCTTGCAATCCGTAATCTATAATCACTTTTTTGGATTGGTCGTTGAATACTATGGTTAGTGTGGCTGTTTGATCGTCAGTCCAACTTACAGCATAATTGTCTTTTAAGTTTCTGATGTCTATATAATTGGCAACGGCAATAATATCTTTGAAAGTTGCTTTTCGTAATCTTTTAGACGATTTGCCTATGTGCTTGGTAAATGCAATTCCTTCAAAATTTGCTGTTCCATTTTTAAAGAGTTTAAGGATGAAAGCGGGGCAGGAGCCATTACATGTGCTTGTATTTATTTCAATACTTTCGATATCGTTCCTGGTATTTTCAGTGTGCGCAAGCTCAATAAAATCATCGAACTTAAAAACTAATGTATCCAAAATAAGAACTTCTTTGTAATTAAATGGCTCCTTATTGGCCGTATCTGGCTCTTGCGTTTTGCGGAATATTTTAATATAGTTGTTCGAGCCTGTTTTTACAGGCTTGATAAGTTCACAATGTTCCAAGGGGTTTTTAGAAAACCTAATAAGCTTAAAATTATCATCACCCTTATCGATCAGGGCGTATGAAATGTAATCGTACCAATGTGTCACAAAAACCAAGTCCGTTAATCCATCATTGGTGATATCTGCTTTCTCCCAGTTTTTTATATGCCAACTTTGGAATATTCCATTACAGTTCAAATCTTTCGCAATCGAATCGGTAGACCGGATTTCAAACTTCACGTGTTCATCTTGAAAAAAACCTGGATTTATTGTTTTAACAAACTCATTCACCTCTCGGTCTGTTTTCAGATCATCAATCTTATTTGACAGTGCATGTTTGCTTAAAAGCAGGAGGATAATCAATACGAGTCTCGGGGCCTTATTCGTCATTGTGGTTTTCTAAAGGTAGATTAAACAGTATTTACTTATCGCAGATCTATAACTATCTTGGATCATCTCATAATTTCATCGGCTTACAATTGCTAAAGTAATGCTTACAAGAATGTTCAGTTATATTGTTCTTACTACATTATAATGTTGGCTCAGTAGCAGAATCACATACGAAAATTTTCATCGGCCCGTAAATAGCAGGGCAGTTTTTTCCTTCATCTAATTTATCCAAGGCTGGGTCGTAATGATAGGTAATTAAAAAATATCTATCTCTTACCTGAAAGCTTTGCGGCAAGTTTACCAGCGCAATTTGATCAATAGGTCCGGATTCACCAAGTATGTTAACCAATGCAGCGCCAGTTTTAGGACAATACTCCGAGATATATCTTACTCGGACATATTTTTCTTCTTTTTCTTCTTTCTTGCAGGCGCTCGACAGGAGCGCTAAGCATAGCATAAGTAACAGTAGACGTAACTTGGTCATAAACCTTTAGTTTATTTTAACGATAATGTTTCTTTCAGAAGCAACTGTATAAGCCAATCTACTCTTTATTGATTCTATAATTACCAAGTAATTCAATTTGTTTTGAACAGGGTACTCTCCGTCTTTACAGAAAAATTGTAGACAATTTGTAAAAGTGAAATAGAGCTTGATGAATTGTCTGAAACACTTCCTGGGATTAGTGTTTATATTAGGTGATTCTTAAGAATTAAAATGAATGTCTATTTGATAAGTGGGCTTGGAGCCGACAAGAGAACTTTTTCGAAATTAGGTTTCTCAGCAAGTCTTGTGATAATACATATCGAATGGATCTACTAAATTCGCAGTAGGATGGGTTAGTCACCAAACTGCAGAAAATTAGTAATGGTCCGGCCGTTTGGTTCTTGAAGATCAATTTTCTATTTCTGTCCTACCCACCATTGCTTAAATTGTTGTGATTCGTCGTCCAAGTTTACGATCTCTCCAATCATTGGTGTTACCAAGGGAATGTTATATGACTTATTCAGTTCGGTCAATTTCACTAACGGCTCGTCCCAGGGATGGGCTGCCAAAGCAAATTTGGAGGAATGAACAGGCAAAATCCGTTTAGCCTTTAAATCCTGTGCCGCTTTCAATACATCTTCAGGTAAATTGTGAATGTATTTCCAGGCTTTGTTGTATTGTCCGTTGTCTAAAATTGCTAGATCAATAGGGTTGTATTTCTTTCCAATTTCTGCGTAATGTGTGTCGTAGCCACTATCTCCACCTATATAAATGGTCATGCTTGGTGTTTTCAGAACATACGAGGCCCATAAGGTATTGTTTGTTGAAAACGCCCTCCCTGAAAAGTGTCTTGCTGGTTCAACAAATGCTGTAAAACCACTATCCAGTTCTACTTTTTCGTACCAGTCGCGCTCAATAATTTTGCTTTTTTCATATCCCCAATGTTCAAAGTGCGAACCAACCCCTAAGCCACAAATTACATTTTTAGTTTTGTTTTTCAAGGCAAGAAGTGTTTGGTAATCAACGTGGTCGTAATGGTCGTGAGAGATAAACAGGTAATCAATTTCGGGAAGATCATCGGCGGCATATACGTCCGTGCCGTTAAAAGACTTCACCGTTCGGGGGATTGGTGAAGCATTTCCGCTAAAAACAGGGTCAACCAAAATTCGTTTGCCGTCTATTTGCATAAAATAAGAAGAATGTCCGAACCAAATTAAAACATCCCTGTCAATAGGCAAGTTCAATAAATCGACTTTCATTGACGGTACTTTATCGGTTGGATAATGTCTTGGCTTACTTTTAAAGTAGTTTTCGTAAATGACTCCGAAATAATTGTACCCCTCGGTAAGGGTAGGTGTATGGCGTAAATTTTGAAACTTCCCGTTTTTGAAATTTGGAGATTGCTTTATTCTTTCAAGTCTTGCTCCGTTAGGTGCTTTTCCAAATTGATCTTGTCGCATGTAGAGAAGTGTAGTTATGATTAATGTAATTGCTAAAATGACGGTTACTATCATCGTTTTTTTCAGTATTCTTAAGATTTTATTTTTCATTTTTCAATGAGGTTTTTATTTTCATCAAGTTGATACACTTGAACTTAGTTTCTATGCCTGCCTAATCTGTTCTGATGATTTTAGCCTGCTGCTTTTGGGGTTTCCATATCAATGGATTGCTTCATCTCGACACTGGACTTCTCACTTATCGCTCCACGTGCGGCTGATTCCATCATTGACAGTGATCGTGTGTACCTGTGACAAAAATTGTTTCCGCAATTTAAAATGTTTAGGAAACGCTAAGCTATGTTATATATTTGTAACATGAAACTATGAAGTATAGTTCATACTATAACTTTTTTTATCAACAACTTTTAAATTATGTTAATAAATGAATTAGCCAAGCGTACAGGAGTGCCAATAGCGACATTGAGATATTATGAAAACTATGGTTTATTCAAGGGCATATCCGATGAAAAGGTAAAAACAAACAACTACAAGGACTACGATGAAAGCATAGTAGAAAAGGTTGAAATTATCGTAGGAGCAAAAAATGCCGGGTTCACTTTGTCCGAAATAAAACATCTATTGGAAAATTGGTTCAGTAATCGGCTTTCCATAGAAAACAAAATCGCAGTTGTAAACAAAAAGATCAGCGAAATTGATGATAAAATTCGTCAACTAAAACAGGCTAAAAAACTCCTTGTTGAAGCCATGAAGGATATTGAAAACGGAGGCTGTTAGGTTTTTCGAACCTTTAGTTTTACCATTCTTGCGGTGAATATCTGTCGCCCCACCATGAAAAACCGTTAATGCCGTTTGTTTTTAAACGTTCAATGATTTGCGCTGTGTGATGTTGAATATGTCGTATGTTATTGATATGGAGTTCCAATCTTGAATAGGGGTACCATTCAAAACCGGAATTGTCATCAAGTGGAACTACTTCCATAACGCTTTCCAGATTGTATTCGATCTTGTCAATAAAAGATAGCAGTTCTTCTTTCGTATGACAACCCTCAATTTCAGTTCCTGCTTCAGGTTTCTCCCAGTCCTGTGTTCCTCCAAGGCTTTCAGCGCCCTTGATGGTGTTTTCAAAAGCAATATAACTTTCAATATTAGCTCCCAAATATAGCTTCGTTGCCCAAACCACGTGATAAGCAATTTGCCAATTAGGGTTGCTGTAATCTGCGTTGTCCCATTGTTCTTTGGGTACTTTGTTTAAGGCGTCACGAAGCATTCCAAGGCTGGCTTTATATTGTGATACGAGAATGTCTGCAATTGTTTTATTATCCATTTATTTGTCTTGTTATGTATGCCACAAAGCTATGTTGAGTTGTGACAACGGTATGTCAGCAGTAGAAAATTATTGATTTTGTTCTGAATATTCTTCCAGCGTCAGATTGTGAGGTCCAGCTTTTCTGCAGGTGTAGGTAGATGGAGTCGGCGATAAAGCTAAACTTATAACTGCTGTGAAGATCTCCTTATCGGTTTACAAAATAGCTGTTGTATGCAGAGCTACCTAGAGATAATGATCTGAAAATAGTGCATCAGCAATCGTAATACAAAAAGAATATCTTTTGTCATCATTTAAGATCGACAAAGAAGGAACAATTTCTTTAAGCGTTCCTTCAGCTATCCAGGGAAACTCATTGTAATTTGGTATACAGTAATATAATTGATCGGTAAGGAGGTGTTTTCCTTGGTTTATAAATTCAATTTTACCGTACGAGTATTGCTCTCCATCAAATACGCATGAACGTCTATAAACGCAAAAAAAACCAAAGATACTAACTTGTAAAACATACCGTTCCTGTTCATCTATTTCAAGCAAAAAACGAACACTTCTGTCTTGTCTAAAAAAGTGAGTCCAATCCTCAATTTTTACATTTGGTAAGGCTTCTTTTAAGGTAGCATACAGCTGATCAGCGTAATTTGGATACTTTTTATTAAATACATCAATTTGATGTTCAACATCTTTAACGGTTTTCAATGAACCCTTGTCAAAAAAGAAATCTCTTTCGAAGTTTAGGTTAATAATTTCCTGTATGTCATTCATATTTGCAACGATGCTACCTGCGCAACAAAGCGATATTTGCTGAGTGTTGTTCTATTCTTTCGTAAACGTGATTTTTCCACCTCCTTGTTTTAACAACATCGTTTTTTCACTCGGGTTGAATTCTAAACCGACGCCCGCTTGATCAAATTCGAATTTATCTTGATCTGTTGCTTCAAGTGGAAATGACGATTGGCCAGTCGCCTGTGCATATAAAACATTACCGTCTTTGGTTACCGTAATTTTCATCGGGATTTCCTTGGAAGCATAAACACCCAGATACTTGTCCAGATCTTCTGACTTTACTTCATAAGAAGAAAATTTAGGAATCTCAAAAGGTTTGCCGTAAACCGCACTTAATACCGCAATCGAAATGTTATTGTTTTTGTAGTTTGTTCCATTTGATGTTAATGCATAGGAAATATTTCCATCAGAATAGCGTGAAAATGTGGAACGGAAACCGTCAATCCCGCCGTTGTGTCCATGCCCCTTTTTGTCATAAAATGGAAATTCCAGTAACCCCATCCCGAAACCATCTTTTATGGTCTTCATTATTTCAAGACTTTCGCTTTTCAAGAGTTTTCCGCTGAATAAGGCGTCACTAAATTTTGTCATATCGATTGGTGTGGAAATGATGCCGCCCGCACCCAACGGAATAGAAATGTCCGTCTCGGGTTCGATTTTCCAAGTGCCCGCATATGTATATGATTTAGTTTCATGTTTATCAGGGTTGATTTTTCCGGCCAGGTATGTGTTTTGTAAGCCAATTGGTTTAACGATATAGGTTTGTAGTAAATCGGCATACGGTTTCTTGAAAGCCTTTTCGAGAATGTAAGTCAAGAGCACGAAGTTTGAATTGCTGTATTCTGCTTTGCTGTCTGGTTCAAAATCATTTCCTCCTTTTGTGATGATTGCAACCATTTCTTTTTCTGTCTTAGGTTGCGTGTGCCAGGTTAAAAAGTCCTTGTTGTTAGTGAAATTGTAAATACCACTTCGGTGATTAAGCAAATGTTGTATGGTTATAATTTTAGCATTTTTGATTGTTGGGAAATACCTGTCAATGGTTTGATTTAAGGTCAGCTTTCTTTCTTCCACCGCCTTTAAAGCAAGGACTGCAGTAAATGTTTTCGAAATAGAGCCAATTCTATATTTGGAGGTTTCGTCTGCTTTGACGTTGTTTTCAACATCAGAATACCCAACAGATTTAGAATAGATGACNNGAAAGCGCTACGCTTCCCATGAACTTATTGTTCGTATCAAGTGCATTGAAGTAATTGTCCAATTTCGTTTTGTCGAAGCTTTGAGCATAACCAATTTGACTTACTGCCCCGATTAATAATAGCGTTAAGATTTTTCTTGTCATAATTTGTATATTATGTTGTAGCGTCTTTTATTCATAGCACCCTAGCGGATTTGGTTATGTTAGCGGTTAGAAAGCACTTGAGTATCAGGTTACAAAAAACTTAATTGAATATAGCAAAAATCGAGCATAACGTTGCCCGAGGGTTTTATAACTCCCGAAGGATACTATTGTAATACAACCAACAGCAGCTTGAAAAATTACTATTTCTGAGCGGGTCAACTATGACTGTGATGTGATAAACTATTTTTATACTTTAGCACCCTCAGATACGAAGCCGTATTTATAACGTTGCAGTTTCAACTGGTTTGAAATTGCTTTAAACAGGTTTTCCACTCTGAAAAATTGGAAGAAGGTATCCGGTGAATGTTTAAAAAACTCAATTGTTATGCAAGAGATCAAAAAATATGTAGAAGAAAATAAAGAGCGCTTTCTGGAAGAACTTTTTGAACTACTTCGTTTCCCATCTGTCAGTGCAGATCCTAAATATAAAGGTGACGTATTGAAAACAGCAGACTTTGTTGCACAAAAGCTTAGAGAAGCTGGTGCGGATCAGGTGGAAGTTTGCCAGACTGCAGGTTATCCAATTGTTTATGGCGAGAAGATTGTTGATGCTTCCTTACCAACCGTTTTAGTCTACGGCCACTATGATGTGCAGCCTGCAGATCCTTTAGAATTATGGCATACGCCACCTTTTGAACCTACTGTGCGCGAGGGAAAGATCTATGCACGTGGTGCTTGTGACGATAAAGGCCAGTTCTACATGCACGTAAAAGCTTTTGAGCTGATGATGCAAACCAACACGCTTGCATGTAACGTGAAGTTTATGATTGAGGGTGAAGAGGAAGTGGGTTCAAACAACCTGTCCATCTTTGTGAAAGAAAATGCAGAACGCTTAAAAGCGGATGTGGTATTAATTTCCGATACTTCAATGATCAGCATGGAAAATCCATCCATTGAAACTGGTCTTCGCGGGTTGGCATATATGGAAGTGGAAGTTGTTGGACCTAACCGAGACTTGCACTCCGGTGTTTACGGTGGTGCCGTAGCAAACCCGGCAACGATCCTTTGTAAAATGATCGCTTCCCTGCACGATGAAAACAATCACATTACCATTCCTGAATTCTATGACAAGGTGGTTGAATTATCCGACGAAGAGAAAAAAGCGTTGAACAGCGCACCTTTTGATCTAGAAGACTATAAACAAGACCTGAACATCAATGCAGAATGGGGTGAAAAGGGCTACTCTACACTGGAGCGTACAGGTACAAGACCAACTTTGGAGGTGAATGGCATCTGGAGCGGCTATACTGGCGAGGGTGCCAAAACCGTATTGCCATCAAAAGCAAATGCAAAGATCTCTATGCGTTTGGTTCCAAACCAGAGCTCAAAAGAAATTGCTGCAATATTCACTAAACACTTCGAAAGTATTGCTCCGGATAATGTAACGGTTAAAGTTACCGAACACCATGGTGGAGAACCAGTGGTTACGCCAACTGATAGTGTAGCTTACCGTGCGGCGGAACAGGCTATTGCAGACTCTTTCGGTAAAAAGCCCATTCCAACAAGGGGTGGTGGTAGTATTCCAATTGTCGCTTTGTTCGAAGAAGAATTGGGTATCAAGTCTGTGCTTTTTGGATTTGGGCTGGACAGCGATGCCTTACACTCGCCGAATGAGAAATACGACGTATTTAATTATTATAAAGGCATAGAAACTTTGCCTTTGTTCCACAAATACTTTGCAGAACTGAGCAAGTAAGATCAATAGGGTAGGTCTGAGCCTACCTGTTAATATTCGAAAGAGCCTGGATCATAATCTATATGAGCAGGCTCTTTTTTTATGCTGATCAAGTGCTATGCAGAAGTTCAATTTGTGCACACCTTAGCCACAGCTGACGCACACCTCGCCCACACCTCACCCACGTAAAACGTGTGTAAGGTATGTTGCAGGTCTGTCTCATTTCAGGCGAAATACCGACAGCGATATAGCTACAAACCTTTCCAGCGCCCGCTTTGTTATTATCGAACCAAATACACGATTATGAGCCTGGAAAAATATGTAGAGAAACGGGACTTCAGTAAAACTGCTGAACCGAAATCCGGAAAGAGTAAGGACAAGGAAAAACTCACCTTCGTTATTCAGAAGCATGACGCTTCCAGGTTGCATTATGACTTCCGTTTGGAGATGGAAGGTGTGTTAAAAAGCTGGGCTGTACCGAAAGGACCTTCAACAGACCCCAAAAATAAACGCCTCGCCATGATGGTTGAGGACCATCCTTTTGATTATAAGAACTTCGAAGGGATCATCCCTAAAGGGGAGTATGGCGGCGGAACCGTGATTGTTTGGGATGAAGGTACCTATGAGCCCATCGAAGTAATCAAAGGCAAAAAAGCGCAAGAAAAACATTTGCTGAAGCAGCTTCAGGAAGGGTCCTTGAAGGTTAAACTTCATGGTAAGAAGCTCCAGGGTGAGTTTGCACTGGTTAAAACGAACGGCATGGGTGAAAATGGCTGGCTCCTGATCAAACATAAGGATGAATTTGCTTCTGCAAAGGATATCACCAAAGAAGACAAATCTGTGCTTTCCGGTAAGACCATCGAGACCATGGAGAAAACCAGTGAGAAGGTCTGGAAAGAAGGTAAGGAGCAGGATGTGGAA
>DCLG01000105.1:10611-18416 GCA_002320935.1 Pedobacter sp. UBA1654
CGACATCCAGGAAGACTGCAGCCAAGAAGACCCCAATCCCTGAGCCGGCAGAGGCAATTGGGAATGAACAGGAAGAGAAAGCGCAGAATAGCATCAACGTGGCCGATCTACTGAAGTCGGCACCAAAAGCCAAGATGCCGGCAGGCCTTAAGCCAATGCTTGCGACTCTAGTAGATGAACCTTTTGATGATCCGGATTGGCAGTACGAGGTAAAGTGGGACGGTTATCGTGCCCTTGCATATATCAGTAAGGGCGATGTAGAACTGAGCTCCAGAAACAAAAAGTCTTTCAATGATAAATTCTACCCCATTCATGACATCCTTAAAAGTTCTGGCATAAACGCGATTCTCGATGGAGAGATTCTGGTTTTAGATGAAAAAGGACGTTCCAATTTTGGGCAGCTTCAAAACTGGCGCAGCGAGGCCGACGGTGATCTGGTATTCTATGTATTTGATCTGCTTTGGTACGAAGGCAAAAACCTGATGGATTTGCCCTTATATCAACGGCAGGCAATTTTGAAAGACATTCTTCCAACGGATGATGACCGCCTGCGCATGGGGCCGGTCTTCAATGCAGATGGCATAGAATTCTTCCAGGCTGCGGAAAAGATGGAACTCGAAGGCATTATTGCTAAAAAGAAGGAGAGTACCTATTCAGTAGATGCACGTTCCAAACAATGGTTGAAAGTTAAAGTGCATAAACGCCAGGAAGTTGTAATTGCGGGTTACACTAAAAATGCCGATACTTCCAAGCTTTTCAGTTCTCTACTGCTTGGGGTGTATGAACAAGGTCGACTGCAATATGTAGGGAAGGTGGGTACCGGATTCTCTGACAAGCTGCAGAAGGAAATGATTGCTGCTTTCAAACCTTTGATTACTGAAGAGAGCCCCTTTGAGGCTATCCCGGATGTAAACAAAGGATCCAGGTTCCGTCCAAATCCGCCGAAGGCGAAAGCCACATGGCTTAAACCCGAGCTCGTATGCGAAGTGGCCTTCAGTGAGGTAACCACCGACGGCGTTTTCCGACACCCCTCATTTCAGGGCATGCGCATGGATAAAAAAGCAGCGGAAGTGATCCGGGAATTGGCTGAATCCACAGATGAAGTTGTGGAAGCTGAAAGCAAGCAGCCTAAGCCTGGCAAACACGAGCAGGTCATCAAACCGGCAGCAAGTAAGGAAAGAAAAACATTATTAAATCCTAAAGACGAAACCCAGGTACGTAAGGTATGCGGACATGACCTGAAATTCACCAATCTGAGCAAGGTTTACTGGCCGGAGCATAATGTAACCAAGCGGGATATGTTCAATTTCTACTACCAAATTGCAGAATATATCCTCCCTTACCTTAAAGACAGGCCAATGTCCCTTAACCGCTTTCCAGATGGGATACACGGTCCGAGTTTCTATCAAAAGGATGTTAAGAACAAAGCACCGGAATGGGCAAAAACATTTCCGTATCGGACAAGCGACGGCGAGGACAAAGAATACCTGGTCGGTGATGATGAGGCCACACTGCTTTGGATGGCTACTTTGGGCTGTATCGAGATGAATCCATGGTTCAGCAGGGTACAGTCGCCCGACAATCCAGACTACTGTGTTATTGATCTTGATCCTGACAAAAACACATTTGATCAGGTCATTGAGGCTGCCGTGATTGTAAAAAAGCTGTTGGATGCGATTGATGTCCCATCATTTTGTAAGACTTCAGGCTCCACTGGAATTCACATCTATATCCCTATGGGCGCGAAATATACCTATGATCAAACACAACTTTTTGCAAGAATTTTGGTAAACCGGGTTCACGAAGAGATTCCAGAATATACAAGCCTGGAACGGATGATTTCCAACCGACAAGGGAAGATGTACCTCGATTTTCTACAGAACCGCCCGGGTGCCACCATAGCTGGCCCGTATTCTTTAAGGCCCAAGGTTGGTGCAACCGTTTCTATGCCATTACATTGGGATGAGTTGAAGCCAGGATTAAAGATGAGCGATTTCACCATCTTCAATGCACTGGAGCGTTTGAAAGTAGAGGGCGACCTGTTTAAGGGGGTATTAGCTGAAGGAATTGACCTGGAGAAAGCAATTATCAAGGCCAAATCTGTGTTTGGATAGTTGTCAGCAAGCTTGTTCCTAACTGTAAATGCGAAGAATCTGTATATAGCCAAAACCCGGATTGGAACGATTTGTGTACGGACATACCGCCAGGTAGCCAAAAAAATTTAAGCGCCTGCACATTTCTATGTCTTCGGTGAAACCAGAATCTGCAATCCTGACCCTTATAGATCTTGATCCACGTGTCTGCTTCATTTATGATCTTGACGGGCGGAGCATTGTATATGCAAACGCTGCATTTTACACGTATTTTCAAACTAAGGCGGCTTCCTTTAAGGCTGATCGTTTGCAGAAGTTGATTAATAAAGAGGATAGGTCAAGGGTGGAGAAGGTGATCTGTGCATTGGAAGAGGGGACCTTGCATAATCTGGAATTCGGTTTGAAGTTGCCGGACGGATCCGAGCGGGTCGTAGATTTGTGCTTAGCCATGGCCAAACAGGAGGATGTACGTTTGATTACAGGGTACCTGAAAGATATAACATCTGACAAGAATAAGGCGGTGATCGAAAAGGAGAAGGCAGCAGCGAAGGAGTTGAAGCGCCGCACCCTTCGTCATGATCTTGCTGGCACACTCGGCTTCATCCCAACCTTTACTCACCTGCTGCTAAAGAAGTCTGAAAGTCTTGAAGATCCGCAAATTCCTGTACTGCTTTCATCCATTGAAAGTATCAGTAAAGAAACGCTTACAAAGATCAAAGAATACATGACTGAAGAAACCAGTTAAAAGGTTTTCTTACATTTGTACTTTACATTCAATACAATACAGTTTGATCACAATAAATCTTTTAGAACAGCTGAAGTCTGAGACGCTGTCAAATCACCAGCAATTGGAGAAAAATCTGATTCTGCGTTTGAAAGGGATGGAAAATCCTAACGATTATATTCGTATTTTACAGCTATTCTACGCCTATTTCGGGGCACTGGAAGACCAGATTAACCAGTATATTGGCCCTGATCAGCTGGCTGACTATGCGGAACGTAGAAAAACAGCGAGCATCAAAAACGACATCCTGGCTTTAGATGGCGAAGTTCCTCAAAAGGCAAGCATCGGAGATTTACCCGTCATTGAAAATATTCTGCAGGCTTTTGGTGCCTTATACGTCATTGAGGGCTCTACCCTGGGCGGGCAGGTTATCAGTAAAATGATCACAAAACAACTCGGCCTGAGCACGGAAGCTGGCATCAGCTTTTTTAGAAGTTATGGCGATAACACGATGACGATGTGGCAAAATTTTAAAGTCGTGCTTGAAAAACATGCTGCTTCTCAAACGGATGCTGACCTGATTACCGAAGCTGCCAATGAAACTTTTGCAAAGTTTAGCCTTTGGATGGAAAAAATTGATTTCTAAATTTAAAAGATGTTTGTACCAACGTTAGAAAATTGCAGTAGGGAGCCCATTCATATTCCTGGAAAAGTTCAGGATCATGGTTTTCTGATTGCCATAGACGGGAACTTCCGCATCACATATTGTAGTGAAAACGTGCTGAACTTCTTTGGAATCACTGCCGCTTCATTATTAACCCAGCCAGCAGGTGTGCTGGATAGCTATTTAAGAAGAACTGAGCCACCGAACTTTGTCGTTCAACTGATTAAGCTAGCGCAGAGTGATAAAGGATTTGAACCCTTCAACCCATATCCTTTAACAATTGGAGGCCTTCCTTTCAATCTGATCATCTCCAAATCTGAACAGTTCTATCTGCTTGAATTTGAGCCGGAAATCTCTGATCTTAAAGCTGATCTACAACGCATTGTTGGACGCTCTTTGTCGGAGATGTTGTCAGATATACAACCTGCAAGCATCTTGAATAAGTCTGTAACCAAGATTAAGGAAGTGATCGGCTACGATCGCGTCATGATCTATAAGTTTCACGCTGATGGACATGGCGAAGTTGTTGCCGAAGTGAAGAATGATAATCTGGAGCCTTTTCTGGGACTTCATTACCCCGCGACAGATATACCAAAACAAGCCAGGGAACTTTATAAAAAGAACCTGACAAGGCTGATCAGTAATGTATATACGACACCGTCATCCATCGTAACAATGCTGGAGATGGATAAGGCACCGCTTGACCTGACAAATTCAGCGTTGCGTGCTGTTTCACCGATCCATATTCAATATTTGAAGAACATGGGTGTAGCCTCGAGTTTTAGCATTTCATTGGTGCATGAGGATGAATTGTGGGGATTAATTGCATGTCATAACTATACGCCAAGGTTCATCAATTATAAGGAGCGTGATGCTGCCAAGCTGATCAGTCAGGTACTATCTTCTGCATTGAGCTTCCGGATCCTGGAGCAGGATGAACAAAATGCTGCTCGCTTTAAGGTTTCTACCGATTTGCTGACCAGGCAGTTGCTTCGTGAAAATAACATTGCAGATGCGCTGTTCAAATATGATTGCACCTTGCTTGATGCTGTTGATGCTACTGGCGTAGTCATGTACTTCGACAATGAAGTGCGTACACACGGTAATGTTCCGGACATGGATTTTCTGAATAAGCTGGTGCAGTGGTTGGATGAAAATATGGAACCGGATGTTTATGCAACAGAGAAGTTGTCGGAAATCTACCCGGAATCGATTGCTTATAGAGCGTTGGCAAGTGGTATGCTAGCTTGCCGTTTGTCTAAGGAACTGCGTGAGTATATGATTTGGTTCCGTCCCGAAGTGATAACTACTGTAAACTGGGCGGGTAATCCTGATAAAGCCGTTGAATTNNACACCTGACTGCTGTACCCTGGTTACATGAGGAACTACAATCTGTAACGAAACTGAAGGAAGAAATCCGGTTCGCCATCAGCCGTAAGGCTACGGAGTTGAGGATCTTGAATGAGAAGCTTAAGGAGGCATATGATGAATTGGATGCATTCAGTTATACCATTTCACACGATTTGAAGAATCCACTATCCTCCATAAAAAGCTACTCTCAGATTTTGCTGCGGAGCTTCAGCCTTGAACCCAAAGCCCAGCATATGGTTTCCAGAATACTGACAGGGGCAGAAAAGATGCAGTCCATGATTCAGGATGTGTTAAGTTATTCAAAAGCCGGGCAGTCGCAGTCGGAATACAAAGTGGTTAACATGGAGAACCTGCTTAACGAGTTGAAGCAGGAGCTGCTGGTTTCCCATGAAGATAAAGACGTAGAAATCAATATTAACAGTGTTGAAGATATCTACGGTGAAGAAACAATGGTCATGCAAGTATTTTCTAATCTGATTGGTAATGCCGTGAAATATTCAAAGCAGGCGAACAAGCCAGTGGTGAACATTAATGCGATAGATCATGGAAATGAGATTGAATATGCGATTCAGGACAACGGTATAGGTATTGACCCTTCTGAGCAAGATAAAATATTTGAATTGTTTACACGTGCGAGTGATGTGGATGCATTTGAGGGTACAGGCGTAGGTTTATCTATCGTTAAAAAGATCATGTCTAAACATCAGGGGAAAGTATGGGTAGATAGCCAGTTGAACCAGGGATCGACCTTTTTCGTACGTTTTAAAAAACCACAGGTCGCATAGTTTGTTCTTTTGAAAACAAGCTGAATGAATGATCTTGCAATAATTTACGACCTGGACGAAACCATACTACCCGCAAGCGCGGTGCCTGACGAAACTTTTGATTCGCTTTTTGAGGCGATCCGCGATGCAAATAAAGGCTCAGTTCCGGAGGATAAACTGGAAGAAGCACTTAAAGCGATGCGCCGCATCTCTGTTGATGTGGTGGCAGAAAAATATGGCTTTACAGAAGAAATGAATGAAGCAGCCAAACAGGCGCTGCTTCATACCAAATATGATTTCCAATTAAGCACGTACGACGACTTTCCTGTTCTAAAAACAATCCCTGGCGAACGTTACCTTGTGACCACAGGTGTGCCGAACCTGCAGCAGGCAAAAGTAGATGCGCTGTTTGAGGCTGGCGACTTCACCGAAGTTTTTGTTGACGATATATACCACGAGAACCGCATAGGAAAACAAGGATTATTCAAACAAATTGCAGAAAAATCAGGCCTTTCTCCTGATAAGGTCTGGGTGGTTGGCGATAACCCGGAAGCAGAAATTAAAGCAGGTAATGCTTTGGGTATGAATACGGTGCATATTGCCAGGCCCGGTGTAGCCCCTTCAGACAAGGCGAAGTACCAGGTTAGAACCTTTCAGGAGCTTAAATCTTTGGTGGAAAAGGTGCAACAAAAAGGGGCTTAGATTGTTATACTCGTGTTTTTTACTAATATTTGTAGTAAGCACCAGCGTATGACAGTTACTGTAGTTCCAATTATTGAACCAGAACCAAAACCTGCGGCTCCGCTAGCAAAGGTGATGCAGGAACGGCTGCAACGGATTGCTCAGGAACTGCAGGATGTTCACCTCAGGCATATGGAAACCGTAGAGCCTATCTTTGATGATTTAGTCATTTACATCAGTTACAACAGCAAGTATAGTGTGCGCTGGAGGATCGTGAATGATGTTCCCGCTAAAGCTGAAACGCTAACCGCTGAGGCTTGTGCGAAGTTGGGATACATCAAATGGAAGACATCTACCATCAACATGTTTCATAGCCGCTAAACCCTTTATTCCGGGACTTTCTCCTGCGGTAAAGTATTATTCAGATGTTTAATGATTGGAGTGGAGGTAATGCCGTGTACCAGGATCGATAGCAGGATGGTAAATGCAATTAAAGCCCATAGTTCTTGCTGCTTATCAAACACTGCTTCATGTAAGGCAAAAGCCAGGTAGAACACAGAGCCCATTCCGCGGATACCAAAAAAGCTTATGGCCCATTTTTCTTTAATGTTGATGTCGAGCTTCATCAAACTAATCATGCCCGCTGCCGGCCGGATGATGAATACGAACACAATTGAAAACAAAGCCATTTTCCAGTCGAGCGGGTCTAATATTCCACTTACCAGGCTGCCACCAAATAAGATCAGCAATACAGCTACAAGAAGCCGTTCAATCTGGTCTGTGAATGAATGCAACTCATGATGGAATTCGTGACCTTTTTCATAATGACGCAGGTTTACGGCGCAGATAAATACAGCAAAGAAGCCGTAACCATGAATCAGTTCTGTAACGCCATAAACGAGGCAGGTTAATGCCACTGCAAGGAAACCATCCGTCGTTTTCAGGAATTTGTACTTTGCGGATAGATCGAAAAGCAGGTAACCTACGCCACGGCCGAAGGCCCAACCAAGTGCAATACCTGCCATGATCTTGTAGATTACATCGTATCCAAACCAGGTCAGCCAGTCCATTGGACTTGATAACTTATCGAGTGTGAGGAAAACGGCGAGCCATACAAAAGGAAATGCCATACCATCGTTTAATCCGGCTTCTGCCGTAAGTGCAAACTTGGTTTCTGACTTTCTTTTTTCATTTGGGGGTCCTACCTGGACTTCTGAGGCCAGTACAGGATCTGTAGGGCCTAATACTGCGGCCAACAGCACGGCAGATGCAATACTCAAGCCTAAAAAGGTATATCCAATCAGCATGGCTGAGGCCATACAGAGGATCATTGCTATCGTAACCAGTCGCAGGGGAGAAGCCCAGTTTTTCCATGAGAAAGCACGGTCCAGCTTAATGCCGGTACCCATCAGCGAGATGATCACGACCAATTCTGCAAGACGCATGGTAAATGTGCCATGAGCCCCCGGATCTGGGGATGGTAAATAGTCGGGCACAATCTTGTAGAT
>DCLG01000105.1:18447-20196 GCA_002320935.1 Pedobacter sp. UBA1654
GATGATTGCATAAGAATGCCGCGATCTTTTATTAGGGCAGGTAACCATACCATGCCCAGTGCGGCCAGGCCCAGGAGTGTAAGTTCGAGAATGTAGGGGTCCATAACCTGACAGTTGTTATATATACATTACGTTATTTGCTGCAGAAAGTTCTGGTATTTCGTAATTTTACCTCGTGCCGCCACCTAAAAAGCCTAATCCCAATTCTGCTATTGAAGAAATTCCCAATCCATTAAGGTCTGCCGGACCGGTGAGGCCGCGTGCAGCGACGCCCGTTCGGAAGGCAACACCAAAGAAGCGGAAGCCAAAAAAGAAGCCTTTATCAGTTACGCTAAAATTTGGCGTTGTAGCATTGGTGCTAATACTTTTATCACCATTTTATTATGGATACATTTTGAAAGGATTCAGTTCAACATGGCGCTGGATACTTGACATTGGTGAAGATCCCAATTATCGTACGTACAAGAGTTTTGAGATCAAGATTCCTGTAGCGTATAACATTCATGGCATTGATGTTTCCTATTATCAGGGGAAGATAGACTGGCAAAAGGTTCGTGAGATGAAAGAGGATGGGGTGCAGGTGAGTTTTGCCATCATAAAAGCTACAGAAGGGCTGGCCAGTGTGGACCCGTATTTCCAGCGTAATTGGCGCGAGGCCGCAAAAGTGGGGATTGTTTGTGGTGCGTATCATTTCTTCAGACCCTCAAAATCTGGCAAACAGCAAGCCCGTTTATTCTTGCAAACGGTTGAATTTGAAACTGGAGATTTGCCGCCAGTTGTGGATATTGAACACTTAAACGGGGCAACACCGGCGGAGATGCGAAAAGAATTGAAAGCGTTCTTAGATCATGTAGAGGAAAAAACAAAGGTAAAGCCGATCATTTACTCCGGCCTTACCTATTATAATGATTATCTAAAAGGATATTTTGATGGATATCCCTTGTGGATTGCGCATTATTATAAATCGGAGTTGAAGATTGATGCAAGCGCAAACTGGTTCTTCTGGCAGCACTCCGATAAAGCCAGGATTACGGGTATCAACCACGTGGTTGACTTCAATGCTTTCCGCGGCGACAGTGTCGCTTTTCAGCAATTGCTAATTAAGTAGTTGCATCCACGGTCCATTTCTCGCAGGTTTCCAGAAATGCTGGGTCTGCATCTGCACCGATGCCGATGGTATCTGGAGCGGTTAAGTGATAACCTTCAAAGGTCAATCCCCCGATTACTGGATCTATAAGGTGCCCAAGCAGGCAGGTATCCAGATCATAGAACACCACGTTCGGACTGGCTAATGCAAAGTGCAGCTTGGCACTCAGAGCGATTCTGCTTTCCAGCATGGCGCCTATCATACATTTTATACCGCTTTGGAGCGATACTTCATGGATCTTCTGCGCGCCCAGAATGCCGCCGGATTTGGAAAACTTGATGTTGATGTAACTGCAGGATTGGCTGTTGATCAGTTTCCTGGCATCATGGTGGTTATAGCAACTTTCATCGGCCATGATCTTTACCGGCGAATTCAGATGTAGTTCAGGCAGACGGTCATCGTACCAGGTGCGCATTGGCTGCTCGCAGAATTCAATGTCGTACTGCGCCATTTGCCCCAGCGCCAGTAAGGCTTCGTCGAAGGTCCAGCCCTGGTTTGCATCCAGCCGGATGCTCATTTCCGGCCCTACAGCTGCGCGAATCTGCTTTACACGTTCAATATCGTCCATGTAGTTTTTGCCTAACTTGACTTTCAGGAAATTA
>DCLG01000031.1:0-16422 GCA_002320935.1 Pedobacter sp. UBA1654
TCGACCTGCTTTGGTCGGTACTTTTGAGTTTCTTGGAATGATTACGTCCATTAACCCCCCCATAGTCTCAATACCCAGGGAAAGTGGCGTTACATCAAGCAATAAGATATCTGAACGATTACCAGCAAGGATGTCTGCCTGGATGGCAGCACCGAGTGCTACGACTTCATCCGGATTAATCTGATCGTGAGGTGCTGATCCGAAAAAAGTGGCCACCTGTTGCTTTACAAATGGCGTGCGTGTCGATCCGCCCACCATCACCACTTCATCGATATCTGTAATCTCTAGTTTAGCATCGCTTAGCGCTTGTTTACAGGAATCTATCGTTTCCTGTACTTTGGAAGCTATTAGCTCCTCAAACTTTATGCGGGTGATGCTGCACCAGATTTCGCCCAGCTTTTCGTTTGCTGTCTGTAGTTTTTCGTTGTAAATATTTTGAGTGCTCAAGGCAATTTTTGCAGCCTCTGCCTGAAGGCGTAAAGTTTGCATCAATCCAGCATCGGCATCCAGCGCTTCAGCGCTGATGTTGTTATTTTCTATCCAGTAATGAACAATGGCCCTGTCGAAGTCATCACCACCTAAAAAGGTGTTTCCATTAGTAGCAAGCACTTCGAAAATGCCATTCTGAATGGCAAGTATGGATACATCAAAGGTGCCACCTCCAAGGTCATACACCGCGATTGTCTTGGTTTGAATAGGGTCTAAACCAATACCATAAGCTAAACTGGCAGCTGTTGGCTCATTAACGATCCTTAATACGTCGAGGCCGGCGAGCCTGCCAGCATCACGTGTCGCCTGGCGCTGACTATCGTTGAAGTAAGCCGGAACAGTTATAACGGCGCGGTTAACCGGTGTTTTTAGTGCGTGTTCGGCTCTGTCTTTCAACTCTTTCAGGATTAATCCGGAGAGTTCAATAGGGGTGTAGAATTTATTACCTGCCTGAATCTTGACCAATGATTCAGTATCGTCATCTATAATTTTATAAGAGAAAGTGTCCTGATGATCTGCAACATCCTTGTACGAACGGCCAAGTAGTCGTTTTACAGAAAATATGGTGTTTGCAGGATCGCTGATGAGGAAAGACTTGGCTTCGTTACCAACAACAGCATCGCCATTGGCATTAAAATGTACAACAGATGGTACCAGTAGACCTTTACCTGTGTCGTTGATAACCTGTGGATTATTTTCCGGGTTGATAAATGCAACCAAACTGTTCGTTGTACCCAGATCAATACCAACAATAATCTCTTCCTTTTGTAAAGAACCTGTAGCCAGGTTAATGGATATCTTTGCCATAGCTGCAAATTTAGAAATGTTTTGAGCTTTATTTGTTTTAACGCTGTAATGTTTTAGCGTTATGAGCGGATAGCATATCGTGTATGTAATTGCTAATTATATACAGTGCTGACATATTTGTCTCACGAAGATAATAGCTTTGATGAAACGGAATATTATGGAGCAGGTAACTAAATCTGAAATAATAACAGATGAAGATATAAAATTGTTAGTACACACGTTTTACGCTAAGGTGCGGGCAGACGAGTTGTTGGGGCCTGTTTTTCAACCGATCATAAAGGACAACTGGGAGCCGCATTTGAATAGAATGGTGGACTTCTGGTCTACAATATTGTTATATACCCACAAGTATAAAGACGATCCCATGCCTAAACATATGCAATTGCCTGTTGGTCAGCATCATTTTGATCGTTGGTTGTTGCTGTTCAATGAAACCCTCGATGCCTTGTTTTTTGGAGAAACTGCAGAGAACGCGAAGTTGCGGGCAGCAAGCATCGCTAAAATCATGATGGTGATCCGAGCGAGAAAGGATGGACCAGCGGTATTATAGCTCCCGCTTATGTAAGTTGTAAACCCAGATTACAATATCCTGATAGCTGTTAATTCCCTTTTGTTGATTGTTCAACTTCAGAAAGCTATCTAAAGCAACATCCATGTAGGCGTACATGTCGCTGTTATACTTCATCCAGAATTCCCGGTCACGATTAAAGTCGAGTATGGTCTCTTCATTGATGCGCGCTGCAATCTGCTCATATTCCTCGGGCAATTTTATTCGTAGCTCAAACAGTACATTGCGGAGTACACTATAGACTGCCGAGTATTTGAAATTTAGATCGCTGCTGTTGGATGCTACAAGGTAGCCGACCAGATTGGCTTCGTCCTCACGTCCTACACCAAGTTGATGTGCAATTTCGTGACAAGCAACAAAGGGAAGGCTATGCGCAGGAATTCTCATGTTCACGTTTGCTTCACCAGATAGGGGATTATAGTACCCTTCAAGGCCAATCTTTGTAATGACCCAGGTATTTAGTGCTTTTTTGAGTGCGGGTTCACGATAGCTGAAGAACAGGTTTTTAGCCTCCATTTCTTTGTAGGCTGATGCAGATAGTTGCTCAAGTTCTGCAGCAGTATAATGCTGATCTTCTGTTTTTTGCACTTGCATCCGCTGCGTTTGTATGGAATTTATCCGTTCAATGAGAAATTGAGCAAGTGACACCAGCTGGGCAGGACTGTACTTCTCATTACCGATCGCCAATTTTTCTGCTATTGAATGCCTGGAATAATTCAATCCCCATAGGAGCTTGAAAGCAATATAAAGAATCAATGCAAAGTTTATAATGCCTACTGGCGCAGCAACAACAGCGGCTTTTGTAAATCTTTTATCCTTAAGGCTTCTTAGATATATTACAATCCTATATAGGATGAAACAGATGAACAATACATAAAGGATATCGCCGATGGAAAATGGGAATAAGTCGCTGATGCTCCGTTGACCTATAGAAAGGTATTTATAGAAGCCTCCGGAATAAAACCGTTCTACAAAGTTGCTATTTAGGCCGGTGATATAGATGATTATAGCCAGAAAGCAGTTGACAATCAGCTGCTTTCGGTTTTTTAGCTGTTTCCTGAGCATATCCTTTAAAGCTGGCAGCAGAACCTGTAATTTATCGGTTAAATTCCAGGCGTTTTCCTGTTTCGTTTGTCGTGAACTTGCCATTTGAATAAGCCAGTTTACCGGAAATAAAGGTATGTACAACTTCTGACTGAAACGTTTGATCTTCAAAAGGCGACCATCCGCATTTGTATAATACGTTCTGCCGGGTTACCTTAAAGGGGTCATTTAGATTTACAAGAACAAGATCTGCCCAGTATCCTTCGCGAATAAAGCCTCTTTCTTTAATGTCAAAGGAGATGGCAACATTGTGTGCAGTTTTCTCAACAATTTTGCAGAGGGAAATTTTACCATGGTGATACATCTCCAATAAGGCAGGCAGTGCATGCTGTACTAATGGACCACCAGAAGGTGCTGTAGCATAGGCTTGTTCTTTTTCTTCAATGGTATGTGGGGCATGGTCAGTAGCGATGACATCAATATGGTCATTCAGCAATCCGGCCAGAANNTTCTGTTTTAATCGCTGGGTTCCATTTTATCCAGTTGCCCTTTTTGGCATAATCCCGATCGTCAAACCAAAGGTGGTGCACGCAGGCTTCTGCTGTTATTCTTTTATCTTTTAGTGGAAGTGTATGGTCGAATAATCCTACTTCTTTCGCTGTGGAGATGTGCAGGATATGTAAACGGGTGTTGTATTTTTTAGCGAGCGAGACAGCAAGCGAAGAGGATAGGTAGCAAGCCTCTGCGCTCCTGATCTTCGGATGCATATCGATGGTTAGCTGATCATTATATTTCGCTTTGAAACTGGCTAGGTTTCGCTGAATGGTTGCTTCATCCTCGCAATGTGTAGCAACAAGCATAGGCGCCTCCCGGAAAATATTTTCCAGCACCTTTTCATTATCAACCAGCATATTTCCCGTGCTCGAACCCATAAACACCTTGATCCCACATACATTTTTCGGATCTGTTTTCAACACCTCATCCAGGTTGTTGTTTGAGGCGCCCATGTAAAAGGAATAATTGGCCAGCGAAACTTCAGCAGCTATGTTGTATTTATCGGAGAGCAGTGCCTGACTTAAGGTATTAGGAACCGTGTTTGGCATCTCCATAAAGGAAGTAATACCTCCCGCAACAGCGGCCATGCTTTCTGAAAAGATGTCTGCCTTATGCGTTAAGCCTGGTTCTCTGAAATGTACCTGGTCATCAATCATCCCGGGTAGGAGATGAAGTCCATCTGCGTTGATTTCCATTGCTCCTGAATATTCAATTGATGGGGCAATTTTTTCTATTCTTCCGGCTTTTATCAATATATCAGATACAAAGATCTGATTCTCATTTACGAGCGTTGCGTTTTTAAGGAGGATCGTATTCATCGTCTCAAACTTAAGAGTTTTCTGAACTAGCCCGGATAACTTTATGTATTTTTAAGATGGTAAGATCGAAAAAGCTTTAAGATATAAGAAAAACTATATATCTTTTTCCAAATTTAACGCAATCAGATCAACAATGCTCTTTCAGAAAAAAATCAGGCAGACCTCAAAGAATTTTCGTAGGCTCCTAAAATACTACGCTAATACTCAGGATAAGATGATGTCTAATCCAGATAGTAGTACAGCTGTCGTGAACTTCGGCGAGTTTATCCTGAACATGGATATGGGTCGCTACTCATTTATCATATGCCAGATTTTAAAATTCAGCGGGCTTAGGGTCGTGGTTAAGCTGGACCCTAAATTTTTTAACAAAAAAGCGCCCTACAGGGAAATGCTTTTAGCTCAGGATTTCATCAAGGTCAGAAATACTAGCACGGAAGCTGGTACCATAGAGCTTCATGGAGAAAGTTTAAGAAAGAAGACCATTAAGCTGGAATACGGATATGGTTTAATACAAAACAGGATTAATGCCTATTACCTTCCGTATACGCTTCATCCGAGATTCTATCAAACGTTCTCGGAAAATACCAATTTTCAACTATACAGAAGTATGGAAAGAAAGAACCGCATATTCTTTGCCGGCAATTTTGACCGAACCCAGTATAGCAGGTCAATTTTAAAAGCAGACTTTGAGGGCATAATCTCGAGGGTAGAGGTTTTAGACCACATTAAAGCTACCTATTCAGAGGACCCGCGCGTCATTTATGCTTCAACAAAAAAAGACCTATATGAGTCATTGAAGACCAAACAAAAAGTTAACCAACTCATAATAAGTGAAGTCAAAACACCTGCGGAAGATTGGTTGCCTATATTGAGTAAGAATGACTTCTATCTTTGCCTTCCTGGTGGAGCAATGCCTTTGTCGCATAATGCATTCGAAGCAATGGCGCTGGGTACAATTCCAATCCTTCAATATAAAGATCTGTTTTATCCAGCCTTAGAACATCTCAAAAACTGTTTAGCATATTCTACTTTCGATACGCTTGATGCAGCAATTGAGACCGCTCTAAATATGAACGAACAGGAAGTGTTCTTGATGAAACAAGCGGTAGTTGAATATTACGATAAATATTTAGCTACCGAACGAACGATTGAAACGATACATTCATTTCTAGCTTCTGAAGAAGCAACAATGACTATTGCTATGCCATTTCTACCTAAAAGATAAAACGATACAATTATTGAAAACCGATCCTGCTCCTGCCTCGGTAAACATTTTTTTGAAGTCTGCCTGAGGTCAAAATGTATAATTGTCTGTGCGAAATATCGCACAGCTGTTTTAATGCCTATATTTGCCGAATGTCCAAAAAATTCGAAGAGTTTAAACTCAACCGACAGATTTTAAATGCTGTAGAAGATGCCGGTTTTACTGTGGCTACTCCGATTCAGGAAAAGGCAATTGCTCCGGTATTGTCCGGACAGGATATTTTCGGTATCGCCGAAACAGGTACAGGAAAAACAGCGGCATACTTGCTGCCCATGCTGATGCTACTAAAATATGCGCAGGGCGAAAATCCAAGGGCACTGATTCTCTCCCCGACCCGCGAGTTGGCCATGCAGATTGCAGAACATGTAAAGATGTTTGCCAAATACACAGACCTGCGGTCTGTTGTGGTGTATGGCGGTATCGGACCTAAAACTCAAATTGAGCAGGTAAAAGCGGGTGTAGATATTATCATTGCTACTCCGGGAAGGTTTTTGGATATCTATCTTGCAGGACACATCAATACACAAAGTCTGAGGTTTCTGGTGCTGGATGAGGCAGATAAAATGATGGACATGGGTTTTATCGGTTCCATTCACCGTATTCTTGAGATTGTGCCAAGAAAGCGACAAAACCTGCTGTTTTCTGCTACAATGAGTGACCTGGTGCAAAAGATTGCTGGCGATTTCCTTAAAAACCCGATGGTTATTGAGGCTGCCGAACGCGCTACTCCTGCTTCAACCATCACACAAACATTCTATGAAGTTCCTAACTTCAAAACGAAGATAAACTTACTTCAGCATCTGCTAAAAAATGATGATGCCGTAAAACGCCTGATCATCTTTTGTAAAACCAAGGTTGTCGCAGATTCCATATTCGCATTTATCAGCCGGCGGTTCGGAGCAGAAAACGTGCGGGTGATCCACGCTAATAAGGGTCAAAACACCAGGATAAACTCTATAAACGCCTTCAAAGAAGGGAGTATACGTGTGTTGGTTGCAACAGATGTTGCTTCAAGAGGTATTGATGTTACGGATGTAAGCCATGTTATTAATTTCGATGTTCCAATCATCATTGAAGATTATGTACACCGGATTGGACGTACAGGTAGGGCGCTAGCAACGGGCGAGGCACTTACCTTCTACACAGAGTCGGAGCGTTATTACATCAGGAAGATCGAAAAGTTGATTCGGCAGACGATACCTGTCATGCCAATTCCACCAGAGGTGTTTGTTGAGGAGACGCCTTATGAGGAGCGACAAGCAATGGCAAGGGAAATTGACGCTCAAAAGAAAAAAGAAGATCCAGACTTTAAAGGCGCTTTCCATGAAAAGAAGCATGTTTTTGAGGTTCGGAAAAAAGTAGATAAAACGCCTGCCTGGAAGAGAAAGAAAACTAAAAGGTAATCAATTTGAAGTTTAAACTAACACCCTTAAATCTTGTAACAGCCATTAGCCTGGTTATGGCTGGCTTGCTCATTTTTAATAAAGCTGAAGTGACCAACGGTGTTGATCATCAGGTTAACGGCCTTTGGCTGGCTGTCTGTTTCCTCGCGGTGGTAATCTCCTTTTTGACTGACCAGATTTTTAGGAAATTCATTCCATCAACCAGAAATCTTTGGGTAATAGAGTCTGCTTTCATAATTTTTACACTAGTCTTTGTGTTTATTTTAAAGTTGAGTGTACTTAGTAGCTAATTAATAACCATACATAAACATCAGGTGATAACGAAAGCGTTTGCCTGACAAAAATAGAATCGATGAAAAAAGCTGAAATCAAAATCACTGTAGAATTAGATGACAACAATGTTCCGGAGAATCTTTTGTGGGAGTCGACGGACTCTGAAAACAAAGAGCAAATGGCTGTCAAATCCATGATGCTTGCCTTATGGGACCATAATTATAAAAACTCATTACGGATCGATCTTTGGACCAAAGATATGCCTGTGGATGAGATGAAAAGGTTCTTTTATGAAACCCTGCAAACCATGGGAGACACTTTCCTTAAAGCAACAGGTGAAAAATTAATTGTTGAAGATCTGCGTGATTACTGTGCGCATTTCGCGGATAAAATGGGTATCAATACGCAGGGCTAGAATGAAGATTCAGGGAATTGTTGGTGCTGCTATTATGGCTTTGGGAGGCATGTGCCCACTGGTGCATCTTCCGATTATCGGCAACTGGAATTATTTTGATCTGGACGTATCCATTGCGTCCATCTTTTACCTGGTCGTAGTAATAGCATTTGTCGCTTCTTTCCTTGGAAAAAGTAAGCTGATCCGCATCTGTGGCTGGATCGGGGTGGTACTCGTGCTGGTCACCCTGGCGGGAGTCTATTTTAAATCCCATGATGCTTTCAGCTTCATTCAGTTTAAGAAAGCAATTAATTTCGCCGCAGGTGTTGTAAAATACAAGTGGGGATGGTTTGTAATTCTTGCAGGTGCACTGGCATTAATTACCGTAAGGAACCCGAAGGTAACGGTACTGTCAAAGGGTCCTGGTTCAATTTAGAATAGCGCATTGATGACATTGTTTGATCAGGTAAAGTTTTTAGTGAAGAAAGAATTGTTGCTGGAATGGCGTTCTAAGTATGCTTTGAACGGTGTGCTGCTGTATGTTGTGTCTACAATTTTCGTCTGCTTTTTATCTCGCGTGAGTGCTAACCCGGTAACCTGGAATGCCTTGTTCTGGATCATTATGCTATTCGCTTCGATTAACGCCGTATCAAAGAGTTTCTTGCAGGAAAGTAAGGGGCGGCAATTGTATATCTATACGATCGCAAGTCCATTTGCGTTGATCATTTCCAAGACCATTTATAACATTTTGTTGATGATGTTGCTCACGGTCATCGCACTCGGATTTTATATTATGGTATTTGGATACGTCCCTGCCGACCTCGGACTTTATTTCGTTGCTACGGTTATGGGGAGCCTGAGTTTCTCCACGATATTTACCATGATCTCCGCAATCTCCTCAAAAGCAGGAAATGGAGGGATGCTTATGGCAATCCTTAGTTTTCCCGTTATCATACCGGTCCTGATCGTACTGATAAAACTTACGAAAAATGCGATCGACGGCCTTGATCGGAGTGTAAGCTTGGATGAGATTGGTATGCTGCTGGTCATTAATGTCTTGGTCTGCGCGGTTTCTTTATTGTTATTTCCTTACCTTTGGCGCGATTAAAACTACTTATCAATGTATAAAAACTGGTGGAAAATTCTTGGTTCTGTATTGGTGTTGTATGCATCAACAACAGGCTTTCTGCATAGTGTACCGAAATTACAGATTCTTCATGAGAGCATAAGAAACTTGTACTTCCATGTTCCAATGTGGTTTAGTATGATCGTTCTTTTTGCAGTCTCTGTTTTTCATAGCATCAAATACCTGGCTTCTAACAACCCGGAGAGTGATTTGAAAGCTGTTGAAAGTGTAAACGTAGGCNNCTAAATATACCTGGGGACAGGCATGGAGTTTTGATGTAAAGCAGAACTTTGCTGCTATTGCTTTGCTTTTATATTTCGCTTACCTGGTATTGCGAAATGCGATTGATGAGGAACAGAAACGCGCGAAAATCTCTGCGATCTATAATATATTCGCCTTTCCAATGATGGTAGTACTTTTATTCGTGCTTCCAAGATTGTCTGATTCCCTGCACCCGGGTAATGGTGGAAATCCAGGTTTCAATTCTTACGATCTGGACAGTCGTATGCGTGCGGTTTTTTATCCGGCATGCCTGGGCTGGATTCTGGTAGGCTACTGGATATACACGCTTAAGTACAGACTGCGTGCATTAGATAAAAATACGACAGTATAATCATGAAAAAATTATCAATAACACTGTTACTCTTAGCAGTAAGCTTGCAAATGTTTGCACAATCCGCTTCATCTTCGCTTGAAAATAGCGTTTATGCATCAGGTAAAATCTATGTTGTAGTTGCTTGTGCAGCTGTAATTCTGATTGGATTATTCCTGTTTTTGTTTTCTATGGACAGAAGATTAAAAAAGTTAGAAAAATATTCTGATCCAAAAAACTAATTCTATTCCCTTAAAATCCTTGTTTTGGTAGGCCAATTGCTTAGGTGTGACGAGTACACTAAGCGACCTGGTATTTGCATTAATGATATTTTTTAATGCAATTTTGCACGCTTAATGAGGTAAACTAAAGAAATCATAAAAAACAAATAATGGCTAATCTAGCAAACGAAACAAACTTCTTTACAGACGTATGTGCAAATTTTGACAACGCCGCAAAATTCACCTCCCACCCGGAAGGTCTATTGAATCAAATTAAAGCTTGCAACAGTGTATATCGTTTCCAGTTTCCAATCAGAAGAGGAAATGGTTTTGAAGTTATTGATGCCTGGCGTGTGGAACACTCTCACCACATGAGCCCTACAAAAGGTGGTATCCGTTACAGTGAAATGGTGAATGAGGATGAGGTGATGGCATTAGCTGCTTTGATGACCTACAAGTGTGCAATTGTAAATGTTCCATTTGGTGGTGCTAAAGGTGGCATCCGAATCAATCCGAAGAACTATACAGTAGGAGAGCTTGAAAACATTACACGTCGCTACACTACTGAACTTATCAAAAAGAACTTTATTGGTCCTGGTATTGACGTTCCTGCGCCGGACTACGGAACAGGGGAGCGTGAGATGAGCTGGATCGCTGATACTTATATGACCATGAACCCGGGTTCCTTAGATGCATTAGGATGCGTAACCGGCAAGCCAATCGCATTGCACGGCATCCGTGGTCGTAAGGAAGCTACAGGTCGTGGTGTTGCTTTCGCAATCCGCGAATGTGTAAGCGTTGGTGAAGATATGGCGAAGATTGGCTTGAAAGCTGGTCTGGGCGACAAACGTGTAATTGTTCAGGGATTAGGAAACGTAGGTTACCATTCTGCAAAGTTCCTTTCTGAAATGGGTGCAACCATCGTTGGACTTTGTGAATTTGAAGGTGCGATCTACAATGAAAACGGCTTCAACATTGATGAGGTTTTTGCACACCGTAAGTTAACAGGTTCAATCCTTGGATTTAAAGGCGCTACGGAATTCAAAAATTCTATGGAAGGTCTGGAACAGCCATGTGACATCCTTGTGCCTGCTGCATTAGAAAACCAGATTACCGAAGCAAATATTAGAAATATCAAAGCAAAGATCATTGCTGAAGGCGCTAATGGACCAACTACGCCAGGTGCAGAAGAAATCTTCACAGCTATGGGCGGTATCATCATTCCAGATATGTACTGCAACGCTGGTGGTGTAACGGTATCTTATTTTGAGTGGTTGAAAAACCTATCTCACGTTGCTTTCGGCCGTATGGAAAATCGCTATGCTGAAAATTCAAACGCAAACCTGATCAACACGCTTGAAAGTTTAACTGGAAAAAGCATTCCTGCAGAACATCGTTCCATGCTTGTAAAAGGTGCTTCTGAAATGGAACTTGTGAACTCTGGACTTGAAGATACAATGATCCATTCTTACCACGAGATCAGAGAAACACTAAAGGTTAAGCCTGGGGTTGATACCTTGAGAATGGCTGCTTTTGTGGGTTCAATCGATAAAATTGCTGTATCTTACATGAACCTTGGTATTTGGCCATAATCATTGAAATAGCATAGAAAAGCCGCAACACTAACCTGTTGCGGCTTTTCTGTTTAAATGACTTTTTCTTGAAGAACCGAAACATACGTTTATGTTCCGTATGACGTATATAATGCAGATGTTTCCCAATAAACTTAATCTATATATCGCGGTCTTCATGTGCGCTTTTCTGTTAGGCTGTACAAGCTCAGACTTGCAGGACATCAAAGAAGCAGACGGTTTTGCCGTACTGCCTGATGCAAAATCTACTGAACGTGTAGCCACTTTTGCTGGAGGATGTTTCTGGGCAATGCAGGAATGTATGGTTCAGTTAAAAGGTGTGAACAAGGTCATTAGTGGTTATGTTGGTGGTGAGACCAGGAATCCCGGGTATGAGGAAGTATTAACAGGCAAGACAGGCCATGNNCCAGGTTTACTATAATCCCCGGGTTATAAGCTTTGCACAGCTGACCGAAGCTTTCTTCTATGCACACGATCCAACCCAGCTGAACCGGCAGGGACCTGATGTTGGAAGCGGATACCGCTCAGTTGCATTCTACCGCAACAGCGCGGAATACAAACAGCTCAACGAGGTCATAGGTAAGTTTACAGACTCCGGGATCTACAAGAACATGATTGTAACTGAACTTAGGGAGATCAATGACTTTTATCCAGCAGAGATGGAACATCAGGATTACTATAAAAGGAACAGTTGGGATGTATATATCCGAAGGGTGTCCAAGCCAAAGGTGATTAACGTTCGCAAGTTGATGCCTGCGCTGATCAAATCGGGCTATTTAGAATGATATTTCCGTAAACCTTCAATGACTTATCTAAATCATCATACCATTGTCAGAGAACTATCAATATATCGTCAAGAACATGAATAGCCCTAGCCCGCGACCCAATAGGTGGGTTTAATTTTTATCTTTGTGAGACTCTTTAAATCTTATTTATACCATGAAAAAAAGTGCAATTATAGGTTTAATAACAATTGCTTTATGTGTTTGTTTTCTTGTTAGTCTGAATGCTGATACCAGCAGTTACTCCACTTTTCAGGAAGCATCGCAAGAGTCCCGGGAGTTCCACGTGATGGGCTACTGGGAAAAAGAAAAAGGCATGTACTATGACGCGGAGAAAGATGCGAACCACTTTGCTTTCTACATGAAAGACGAGAAAGGTGCCGTAAATAAAGTTGTTTATAATGGCACGAAACCTCAGGATTTCGAACGGTCAGAAAAATTGGTGCTGATCGGGCAAATGGAAGACGATACGTTCTATGCTTCCAAAATTCTGATGAAATGTCCTTCTAAATATAACGACGATCTTGTGGAAGTGAAGCAAGATGGAACCGTAGAACAATCTAACTAGCTTAAACGAAAAAGCCTTAATGGATACACAATTTATTGGAGAAGCCCTCCTCCCCGGTAAAGTCGGTCAGTTCTTTATTGTCCTTGCCTTTGCCGCTTCTTTACTTTCTACCATCTCTTACTTCTTTGCGACTACTAATAAGAACCTGGAAGATAACTCCTGGACAAAGCTTGGGCGTATTGGATTTATCACCAATAGCATAAGTGTAGTCGGTATAGGGGTAACTTTGTTTTACCTGATATTAAATCACCATTACGAATATCAATATGTATATGCCCACTCTTCCAAATCGTTGCCAGTGTATTACATTGTGTCAGCCTTCTGGGAAGGCCAGGAGGGTAGTTTCTGGTTATGGGCATTCTGGCAGTCTTTGCTTGGTCTGATCCTGATCTGGAAAGCTAAGAGCTGGGAAAATGGTGTAATGACCACGGTTGCATTCTCACAGGTATTTTTAACCTCTATGCTGATCGGCGTTGATATTCTTGGTACCCGTGTAGGTAGCTCACCATTTATCCTGCTCCGTGATGCAGTAGACCTGAAGTCAATGGCGCCTGTCGTGTTTGCAGATCCGGAAAACTTTAAAAACTATCTGAAATTTATAACTGATGGACGCGGACTAAATCCGTTACTTCAGAACTACTGGATGGTTATTCACCCTCCAACCTTGTTCCTTGGTTTTGCCAGTATGATCGTGCCTTTTGCTTATGCTATTGCTGGTTTATGGGAACGCAGGTACAAGGACTGGGTTAAACCAGCGCTTCCATGGTCCTTATTCGCGGTTATGGTTTTAGGTGCAGGTATCATCATGGGTTCTTTCTGGGCTTATGAAGCCTTGAACTTCGGTGGATTCTGGGCTTGGGATCCTGTAGAAAATGCTTCATTAATCCCTTGGCTGATGTTAATCGCCGGCGTGCACGTGCTTATTGCTTTCAAGAACACAGGTCATGCTTTCTTCACAGCCGTGGTATTGGTGGTACTGAGTTTTGTACTGGTGCTCTATGCATCATTCTTGACTAGAAGTGGTATCCTTGGTGATACTTCTGTGCACTCATTTACCGACCTGGGAATGTTTGGTCATCTGATTCTTTATAACGTAGTATTCTTTGTAATTCCTGTATTCTTTTTGATCCTCAGGTGGAAAGAGTTGCCGATTACAAATAAAGATGAAGAAACCTATTCACGTGAATTCTGGATGTTTATTGGTGCATTGGTTATAACCGTTGCTTGTATTCAGGTGATATTCACGACCTCGGTGCCGGTTTTCAACACCGTGTTCGGTACAAACTTCGCACCTCCAATTGATCCCATTAAATATTACAATCAGTGGCAGGCACCATTTGCCATTTTGATCACCATCATTTCTGGTTTCTCCCAGTTCCTGAAATATAAACGGACGAATGCAAGGAAGTTCTATAGCAACCTTGTGGGAAGCATCGTGTTTGCGGTTGTGGTTACTGGTGTATATGTGTACATCGCCAATATCTACACCAATCTGATGTACATATTACTCACATTTGCCTGTATATTCGCAATTCTGTCCAATGCAAAGATTGTGATTCAGGGATTTGGTGGAAAAGGAAAGCTTGCAGGTGCCGCGGTTGCACACATGGGTTTTGCGTTATTGCTTGTGGGCGCATTGGTTGCCTCTGCTACCAGCCAGCCAATATCTCTTAATGCAAGTAACTTCATTCCGGTAAAGGATTTTGAAAAAGCGGAAAAGCCAGGTGAAAACATGGTGCTCTACAAGAATGAGCCTAAAACTATGGGCAAGTATACTGTAACTTATGTTAGTGACAGTACCGTAGCCCCGAATACATACTATAAACTGAACTTTAAGGTTATTGATCCTAAAACTGGTGCAATCAAAGAAGATTTCGATTTAAATCCTCACGTACAATCAAACGAGCAAATGGGGCTGATTGCTTCACCAGATACAAAGCATTACCTCACTACCGACATCTACACGCACATTACCAGTGCTCCTGCAGAGAAAGAAGAGCATGAAGATCATGAAGGTCACTCTCCGGAGGAAGGCTATAAAGCGCCAAGGATCCTAAGTGTAAAACCTGGAGATACTGTTCATACCAGCAGTGGTATCTTAACGGTAATGCCTTTAAACTTTAAACCTACTGCAAAACAGCTGGTGCTTGCAAAGGAGGACGTAGCTGTAGGTCTGCCAATTGAAGTGAACCTGAATGGTAAGATATACAAAGCCGAGCCGATCTTCCTGGTTAAAGGAAATAACACTTTCGATTTTGCAAGGAACATCGATGACCTTGGATTAAGATTGAGGTTTACCAAGATCATTCCTGAGCAAAATACGGTGGAATTGCAGGTGTTTGAAAAGCCGCAACAATCCAAAGACTGGGTAGTATTTAAATCTATTGAGTTCCCTTACATCAATCTATATTGGTTGGGTACAATTGTTATGGTTGTCGGCTTCCTGCTTTCAATTATAAGAAGGAATAAAGAACTTACTACGAAATAATCAGGACCTGCAGCATTAGCTGCAGGTTTTGTTTTTTCATCTAATGCATAGCTAAATGAAGATTGTGTTTTTGGGATCGGGAAATGTGGCTACACACCTTGCACTTGCATTGAAGGCGGCAGACCAGCAGATCCTGCAAATCTGGAGTAGAACAATGAGCAATGCTCAAATACTTGCAAATCAGGTTGCTGCGAAAGCCACTTCTGATCTCGCTGAACTGGATCGTACAGCGGAATTGTACCTTATCGCGGTAAACGACGGGTCTGTTGCAGAACTTGCTTCCAGTCTTAGCGGTTTAGAACAAGTTGTTGCCCATACATCCGGTGCGACGTCAATTGATGCACTGGCAAATCTAAATCACTTCGGCGTATTCTACCCCTTGCAAACCTTCTCTAAACAGAAAGCTCTTGATCTTTCTGATGCACCAATGTGTCTGGAGGCAAACTCCCAAGCTACAATGGAGGTATTAGAACGAGCGGCTAAGTACATCAGTTCCGCCACGTACAAGTTGAGCTCAGATCAACGTAAAATCCTGCATCTTTCGGCAGTATTTGCCTGCAATTTCAGTAATCATCTTTACCATATGGGGTATTCGATTATGGAGCAACATGGTCTGGATTTTGCAATCCTGAAACCACTCATCATGGAAACTGCCCGGAAAGTACAGATTGAAATACCAAAAGAAGTACAGACTGGCCCCGCAGTGCGTAACGATGAGGAAACCATGATCAAACACGTTGAGCTTCTTAACGATCGCCCGGATTTACAGAAAATCTACAAAACTTTAAGTGAAAGTATTAAAAAGACGTACCTATAACAATATTGCGGTTTACGCTTCTTATTTTTGAAAACGATTATGAGCATTTATAAATTAAAAATAAACTTCGAAGATAAAACTAAAGAGCCTGTCGAACTCCCGATAGCAGGGGGTGAAAACGTTCTAGACGTGTGCCTGGATAATGGAATTCAATTACAACACAATTGTGGTGGCGTTTGTGGCTGCAGTACATGCCATGTGTATGTAACTGCTGGTATGGACAATATTCAGGAGATATCAGACAAGGAAGAAGATTTTATTGACAGAGCTGTTCGTCCAAGAATCACCTCCAGATTAGGTTGTCAATGTGTTGTACTATCTGGTGATATTTCCGTTACCATTCCGGATCAGTCTGAATTCCTCGGTCATTAATCAAATTAAATAAAAGAATATGCAGGATAAATTTGCGCTTCCAATATACTGGAACGACTATGAAGACATCGCACAAGAACTTTACGAGAAGTTTGGTGATGAATTTAATGAAGGTAAGATCTACCGGGTAAGATTTACAGAACTTTTGGAATGGGTGCTTACATTACCAAATTTTAAAGGTACCAGAGAAGAAAGCAACGAAGGTCACCTCGAACAGATCCAGTCGGCATGGGTATACGAATGGCGCGA
>DCLG01000031.1:16489-16811 GCA_002320935.1 Pedobacter sp. UBA1654
GACTTTGATTTTTGATGTTGATGGTGTGCTGACTACTGGCGACATCATCGCCTCAAACACAGGTGAGTTTCTTCGAACCTTTAATATCAAAGATGGTTATGCATTACAGCTTGCTGTAAAGAAAGGCTATCATGTATGCATAATTTCCGGTGGGAGTGGCGCTGCCATGCAGAAGCGCTTTGAAGCATTGGGTATTCAAAATATCTACCTTGGTGTTTCTGATAAAGTGATGGTCTTTAACGAGATCCTTAATCAGCATCGGCTTACACCTGCAGAGGTGATGTATATGGGTGATGATATTCCTGATTATAACATTATGAAA
>DCLG01000031.1:16869-20633 GCA_002320935.1 Pedobacter sp. UBA1654
AAGAGATTAAAGCTTTATCTACTTACATCTCCCCATATAATGGTGGAAGAACTGCAGTTCGGGACATCATTGAGAAAATCCTTAAAATTCAGGGTAAATGGTTTGATCCCAATCCATCTGCGGCGGACTCTGCAATATAAATCACATTATTCTCATTATAAAAGCGGCTTAGTACCGCTTTTCTTATTTTAGCAAAAAACGAATTAATATTATGCTTGTACAGAATCATCCAATCATACTCGCTTCCAAATCACCACGTAGACAAGAGCTTTTAAAGCTAATGGATCTTGATTTTGAAGTACTACTCAAAGATATTGATGAAAGTTACCCAGAGGGCCTTAAACCCCACCAGGTGGCACAATACATCAGCGAGCAGAAAGCAAAAGCATTTCTTCCTGATAATATAAAAGCAGTCGTGATTACTGCCGATACAATTGTGTCTTTTCAGAATGAGATACTTGGTAAACCTAAGGATGCAGCGCATGCAGTTGAAATGATTTCCAAACTATCGGGTAATATGCATGAAGTTTTTACAGGTGTAAGTCTCGCATACAAAGGTCAGATAAACACCTTTTTTGATGTCACTGAAGTCTACTTCCGCCAGTTGAATCTCGCCCAGATCAATTATTATGTAAATCATTACAATCCCTTCGACAAAGCAGGGTCATATGGCGTTCAGGATTGGATTGGAATGATTGGCGTGGAAAGGATCGTGGGTTCATACACCAATGTGATGGGCCTGCCTACGGAAAAGCTTTACACGGAACTATCTAAATTATAGTTTTCACGTAGCTGCTGCAAGACGCCCATTTTTAAGTCGTAAGTTGAGAGGCTCAGCTGTCGGATTCCAGTGTGTTCAAGTACGAAATTTACGAGCAAAGCTGCAATGACGATCATGTCTACCCTNNCTTCCATTTGCAGTCTTTGTTCATGCGTCGAAGCAATCAGCCGTTCCGCGAGTCGAAGGTATTCCATATGATTGATCGCTCCGGATTCAATAGCATTCATAGGTTTATTATGCTTAATCATCAGCATGCCTGCAAAAGACTCGAATGCACCGGCTGAACCAATAAGATTTATAGGCCGGTGTTCTGCACATTGNNTGGTAGATCGCCGATTTTTCCTCCTCACTTATTGGGTCCGACTTAAAATAGGCCTGCATCAATCGTGCTGCACCAAGATTGTAACTCTTTTTCCAAAGGACTTTGTCTGCTGTACAGATGATAAACTCTGTGCTGCCACCTCCAATATCCATCACCAGGCTGGTGTTACGGATCAATCCAGTTGCCTGAACGGCTTTATAAATGAGCGCCGCTTCGGTGTCACCGTCAATGACAGAGATTGTAATGCCTGTTCTGCTTTTTGCAGCTTCCACAAATTCCTGACCGTTAGCGGCACTGCGTACAGCAGAGGTGGCTGTAGCCTTAACTACATCCACCCCATGCGCTTTTATTGTCGCTGCGAATGTTTCAAGTGCTGATAAGCCCCTTTCGAAAGCTGCAGGGATAATGATGTTTTCATTGATCCTACCTTCTCCGAGCTTCACAGGAACACTTGTTTTATAGATTGGGATTATGTTTGTCTCCTTCAAATCCGCGATAATCAGATGAAAAGTATTCGTCCCAAGATCTATAACAGCTGCTTTCATGTATTAATTCTTATAGGTAAACCACTTTACCATTTCCTTGAAGTTAGTCTTTTTACCGTACATCAGTATGCCAACCCGGTAGATTTTTGAAGCAACCCAAACCGTGCCAATAAAACCGACTACCAGGATTAACATGGATAAGGCCAGCTGCCAGTCCGGAACGCCATAAGGCAGTCGTACCATCATGGCAATAGGAGAGGTAAACGGAATCATTGATAACCAGAATGCAATGGAACCATAAGGATCATTGGTCACCACACTTAGCGATAGTGCATAGCCCAGAAACAATGGCATCATAACCGGCATCATAAACTGCTGGGTCTCCGTTTCATTATCAACAGCAGAGCCAATAGCAGCATACAGCGCGCTGTAGAAAAGATAACCGCCAATAAAGAAGAACAGGAAAATCACGACGATCTTCCCAACCTCGAGATTAGCCATACTCTTTTGAATGTTACTGATGGGATTATCCTGAACTGCGGCAGCAGCAGCCTTGTTTCCGTTATCCTGCATAGCTGTGGTCTGCTTCATGTCTTCCTCAGAAACAAAGATTTTCACCACTGCTGTTGAAATGGCAAAAGTCAGCACAATCCAAAGAATAAACTGTGTAAGTCCTACAAGTGCAATACCGACGATTTTACCAAGCATCAGCTGAAATGGTTTCACGGAGGAAATCATTACTTCAATAATACGGCTGGTTTTTTCTTCGATTACGCCACGCATAACCTGTATGCCGTAAAGCATAATGAACATAAACATCAAAATGCCGGATACGTAAGCGATGATCGTGCTGGCCCCTGCACTTGAATCCTCTTCTTCGCCCGTTTCTCCAATCTTTTTAACACTGATGTTAACAGATGATTTCAGATTATCCAGATCTGCCTGCTTTAATCCCGATTCTTTCAGTTTCTGATTACGGATAAGCTCTTCAATATGGTCTGCAATGCGATTACTCAAATTCATTCCGGCCTGTTTTTCTCCTAAGATCTGCACACCCTGAGGTTTGTTCAGCTCAAAGTCCGGGATATATAGGATATAATCATAGCCAGCACTTTTAACAGAGGTCTTCATTTCGGCAATAGACTTGCCAACATATTCATATTTAATGTTTTTAGTGGGTTTAAGCGGCTCTGTGAGGGTCTTGTTTTCATTCACGACAGCGATTTTATCTGATGTGCCTGTAACACCCTGAATCGAAAAATAGATAATCAAACCATAGAATAAGGCGATGATAAGCGGGCCTACTAAAGTCATAACGATGAATGACTTCTTTTTAACCCTCGACATGTATTCACGTTCAATAATAAGTAAGGTCTTGTTTGTGGCCATTAGTTTACGCTTTTAACTTTGTCAATAAATATATCGTTCATGGTAGGGATCACCTCATCAAGGCGCTGAATGCTTACATGCGGCAGCAATGCAATTAAAACCTGATTGGCGGTGTTACCTGGCCGAAGTTGTATTTTGATTCTGGTTGTGTGGCCAATTTGTTGTGTTTCTAAAACGCTGAAGATNNAGATTGTATTGTCCTTCATACTCTACCCAATAGGTATTGCTTCTGTAAGTCGATTTAATATCCCCCACAGATCCATCAAGAATTTTCTTTGAATGGTGTATCAGTGCAATATGGTCGCAGAGCTCTTCAACAGATTCCATGCGGTGTGTTGAAAAGATGAAAGTTGCCCCTTGTTTATTTAGCTCCAATATTTCGTTTTTGATGATATCTGCATTCACAGGATCAAAGCCTGAGAATGGTTCATCCAGGATAATCAGTTCCGGCTGGTGGAGTACTGTGGCCACAAATTGAACCTTTTGCTGCATGCCTTTACTTAGGTCTTCAACCTTTTTATTCCACCAATCCTGCATTTCAAGTTTTTCAAACCAGTACCTGATGCGCTTCGTCGCCTCCTGGGTACTTAAACCTTTCAATTTGGCCAGGTAAAGCACTTGTTCTCCAATTTCCATCTTCTTGTACAATCCACGTTCTTCAGGCAAATAGCCGATTTGCGCAATGTGGTCTGCATTCAAACGCTGTCCGTTAAAGAACACTTCACCGCTATCCGGACCGGTGATTTGTGTGATGATTCTGATCAGGGAGGTTTTTCCTGCACCATTT
>DCLG01000031.1:20712-27335 GCA_002320935.1 Pedobacter sp. UBA1654
TAAAAAAATAGAAATTAATTATTCAAAGTATTCTTTCATCTTCTCGAAGAAGCTCTTATCATTCTTACCTGGTTGTGGCTTGAAATTCGGTGAGCTTCTTAATTTCTCCAGAAGTTCACGCTCTTCACTACTTAGCGCTTTAGGTGTCCAGATGTTCACGTGAATGATCTCGTCTCCACGTTGATAAGAATTGATTTCTGGAATACCTTTTCCTTTTAAGCGCAGCAATTTGCCACTTTGCGTACCAGGTTCAATCTTAATTTTCGCCTTACCATCAATGGTCGGAACTTCAGCACTGTAGCCCAGAGCAGCATCGATGATACTAACATGCAGGTCATAAACAATGTTGTTTCCTTCACGTTTAAGCGTTTCANNGGAATTTCCTCAATTAAGATGATCAGATCACCTGGTATACCGCCATTTGGACCAGCGTTACCTTTTCCGCTCATGCTCAACTGCATACCGTCGCTCACGCCAGCAGGGATGTTGATGGTGATGGTTTCTTCACCTCTTACGGTACCCTCGCCATGGCAGGAGTTACACTTGTTGGTAATCTGACTACCGCTACCGTTACAGGTAGGGCAGGTAGAAGATGTTTGCATCTGGCCAAGAATGGTGTTGGTAACCCTTCTTACCGCACCGCTACCACCACAGGTGCTACAAGTACTAACGGAGTTGCGGTCTTTTGCACCACTACCGTCGCAAGTTTTACAAGTAACCTGTTTATTTACCTTTATTTTTTTCTCTGCACCATTGGCAATTTCTTCCAGGGTCAGTTTTACTTTTATTCTAAGGTTTGAACCTTTGGAAACACGTCGGCCGCCGCGCGACTGCTGTTGTCCACCAAAGANNCGGGCTGCCACCGCCACCACCGAAGATGTCTCCAAACTGGCTGAAGATATCTTCCATATTCATGCCGCCGCCGCCATAGCCGCCGCCACCTGCTGCAGAAGAACCTACACCAGCATGGCCATAGTGGTCATAACGCTGCTTCTTCTCCGGATTGCTAAGCACTTCATAAGCTTCAGCCGCTTCCTTGAACTTATCCTCCGCGGATTTATCGTTCGGGTTCTTATCCGGGTGATATTTTATGGCAAGTTTCCGGTAGGCTTTTTTAATTTCGTCTGCCGAAGAACTTCTGGAAACACCAAGAATATCGTAATAATCTCTCTTACTCATAATTTTAACTACCTACAACAACTTTTGCAAAACGAATAACTTTGTCATTTAAAGTATATCCTTTTTCAAGTTCATCTATTACTTTGCCCTTCAGTTCTTCACTTGGAGCAGGAATTTTTGTGATTGCCTCGTGCAGGTCAGTATCAAATGGTGTGTTGATACTTTCCATTACTTTCAAGCCTTTCTGGCTCAATACACTTATCAATTTATTATGTACCAGTTGTACACCTTCTTTAATCGGTCCAACTTCCACCGCAGTCTCTGCAGCTTTATTTGCCCGGTCAAAATCATCCAGAATAGTAAGCAGAGACACAATAACATCTTTTCCGGCTGTTTGCAATAACTCAATCCGCTCTTTTTGCGTACGACGTTTGTAGTTGTCAAACTCAGCAAATAACCTTAGATATTTGTCGTTCAAGGCAGCATTTTCCTGTCTTAGTTTTTCCTCAACAGATAATTCTGGTGTAACTTCAGTCTTTGTCTCTTCAGTACCTGATTCTGCTCCGCCTTGTTCTTCTGCATTGCCTTGCGCCGCAGTAGTTTCCTCGTTTGTTACTTGCTCTTCGGCCTTATTGTCCATATTAGTGGTATTGTTATCGTTCTTTTTCTTCTTGCTAAACATGGTAGAATAGAATTTTTGGTGGTAAACTCAAAAGGTTTGCCAATGAATGATTATCAGCCATGCTGTCAGCGTTCTTCAAAATCGCTGATCATTATGGCTGAAAAGGAATAATTATGTCAGTTTTGGTGTTAGCCAATCGTAGCATCTTCGTGAACCACACCGCTTTCGCATTTGATGATTCGAGAAGGGAAGGTACGTATGATGTGGTAATCGTGGGTTGCCATAAGTACAGCGGTTCCACTCTGACTGATCTGCTTCAGCAGCATTACAATCTCTTCAGAGGTATCCGGGTCAAGATTACCTGTAGGCTCATCTNNAGGATGATTTCCGGGTTATTCAGCAAGGCTCGTGCAATAACCACACGCTGCTGTTCCCCGCCTGATATCTCATGTGGCATTTTGCGGATCTTGGAACGTAATCCAACCTTTTCCAGCACATCTTTAATACGTTCCTGAATTAGATTTTTATCTGTCCAGCCCGTTGATTTTAGCACAAACTCCAAGTTCTTCTCGATAGTGCGGTCGGTAAGCAACTGAAAATCCTGAAACACTATGCCGAGCTTTCTGCGCAAATAAGGCACATCACGTATGGCAAGCTTTTTTAAGTCAAACCCAGCCACGCTACCTTCACCGTTGCCAATATGAAGATCTCCGTAGATAATCTTAAGTAAACTGCTTTTACCCGATCCGGTTTGTCCGATCAGGAACACAAACTCTCCCTTATCGATATTCAGGTTTACATTGGTTAGTACAAGGTGTTTTTGCTGATAAACATCAACGTTCTTTAGATTTATAACTGCGTTTCCTGCCATGCTTAAATATCTATTTTCCTGATCTCACCAAAGGGCAGATCATTGATCTCACTCATTATATAAGGTAGTTTTTCTGTTAAGCCGAGTTTTTCCAGTGATTTGTCTGGGCGGTCTAGCCTGAAATAGGCCAGCAAAGTAAACTTATCGTCCCTCAGCTGCACATAATCCGGAATCTTGGCAATACCTTTTACTTTAATAATATACATTTTGTTCAAAAATAGTATTTACAATTGAAATTCCTGCACGGGATGTATGTGGGCCCGGAAAATAGCGGAACATTATGTAATTTCGAAGAACCGGCTGCGTTATTGAATTAGCCTTCCGATAAACTGTAGATATTATAATCGAATAAAAGATGGGACTAATCAGAACAATTAAGAAAGTCGCCCCCGGTGGCTTAGAAAAAGGAGCGGAACNNAAAAAAGAAGCTGGTGCTAAGCCTGATTACCCAACTGGGGATGTCGGACGAACAAGCTTCTGAAGTCGCTCAGGTGTCCCTCGGTTTTGTAAACGAAATTCGTGCAGAACTTGCAGCAAAAAAGTGATTGCTGCAAGTTTCAAAATCTTCAACCTACAAGCTTTTTAGAAAATCTACTGTGTTCACATTATCGGCATAGTCCCAAAGCTTTGGAGCCTGACTTTGGCCAAAGGGTAATACCGCGGCATTAAGTTCGAGCTGCAATTCCGATACGACACACTGAATCTGATCCTGCTGGTCCTTTAAGGAATCGGTAACTGCACTAAGATCAGTATACTCCTCGTAATAAAGTACCGCAAGTGGTGAGCTCATATTGCTGTCTTCCTTTAGAAGTAAAAATCCATTATCGTAATGTGACACCTGGTTTACCAGGTAAATGGATTTATTATAATCGTAGTTGTTATTGTATTTGAAGTGGTTGATGATTGGTTGATAGACATCAAGAGGTTCAAAGAAATTTTTAATTTCATACCCGGCCGGCATATATATCTTTGAAACGTTTCTGCAGCCCAGACCAAAATAATCAAATATATCATGTCCAAGCTGTGCAATAGAATCTCTGCTTTCCTTACCACTTAGCACCGCAACACTATTCCTGTTTTTTCGAATAATGTTGGGTACCTTCCCGAAGTAATAGTCGAAATACCTAGAAGAGTTGTTGCTCCCTGTCGCGATGATTGCGTCGAAATCTTTCAGACGATCCGTATATTGAATCTGTGCTTCCAATGCAGGCGCTATTGTCACCAGTTGCTTAAGCAATGCCGGTAAAAGTTTATCATCTGAGGAGGAGAGCTTAATTAAAGCGATGTTTCCGGTAGCAAGTACGGAAAGTACATCATGGAAGCCCACAAGCGGGATATTTCCTGCAAGTACCAAACCCACCTTTTTTGGAGTTTCTGAAATTTCAATGCTTTGAAACCATTTCTCAAGATCATTGTTGTTGAGCATGTTACTAAGGGATGCAACAGCCTTTTTCACTTCCTCGGGCGTAAACCAGGCATTATGATTGCTTGAACCTTCAATAACTGCATTAAAGGCAGGATCTGGATCAGCCATAAAGGCACCCAGTTTATTGAAAGCAATAATTAATTTTTCAACGCTAAGGAATGGCATATCTCCAGTAATTTAAAAGTAGATTGTTATANNCCAAAGGTAAACTTAGCATAGATATAAAAGAAGACATGGCTATTAAAATAACAGATGAGTGTATAAACTGCGGAGCATGTGAGCCGGAATGCCCGAATAATGCAATTTATGATGCCGGTTCCGCGTGGAGATTTTCCGACGGTACAAACCTGAGAGGAATTATCGATTTCGGCAGTGCCCAGGTTGATGCAGAAGCGGTTCAGGATGCAATCTCGGACGAGTATTATTATATCGTTTCCGATAAGTGTACAGAATGTAAGGGTTTCCATGATGAACCTCAGTGTGCTGCGGTTTGCCCGGTAGACTGCTGTGTAGATGATGAGGATGTTCGTGAAACTGAAACTGAATTACTTGAGAAAAAAGCCTGGTTACATCAGGAAGGATAAGAATGTCTATATTTGATACGGCCGCTGCATCTTATGCAGCGGCTTTTTTATGCCCTGATCTGGCGAAATGACTAACTTTGTGCCTGAATGATCCTATTTGATTTGAAGCGTGGCGGTATAAGCGCTTTTTTAATGCTCATGATTGTACTTGTGTGTTCATCAGCCGCTGCACAAACGCCCGTACAGATTTGTGATGACCTCAACCAGCATATTTTTACATATGGCGAAATCGAAATGTTTGAAGATCCGTCGGGTGCGCTTAACATCGACCAGATTCGAAAAGTTGATGCTGAAGGTAGATTTAAAGCAAGCAAGGCGAGTACTCCTCAAACCCTTAACCTGAATTCCAGCTATTGGCTTAAAATAAAGATCAAAAGCAATCCTGAAGCAAAGAAAAACTACCTTCTTGAATTTTTCGATCAAACCATAGATCAGATATCAGTTTTTATGCCCGATACTTTGGGTGCATATCAGGCTTTGCTACTTGGCGACCAATACCAATTTCACGGACGCAGGCTGCAGCACAAGAACTTTGAGATACCAGTTCCAAATTCCGGCACCGGCATAAACACGTACTATATAAAGATCAAATCTTCACAAATTGCTGATGCAATTATTGTACTTCGTTCAGTGGATTTCTTCATTGGTTATGCGCTGAATGAGTATTTGTTTTTCGGTGTATTCTATGGAATGATCCTGGTCTTCAGCTTATATAATCTGGTACTGTTTATCTCCATGAAGCAACAGGAGTATCTATATTATGTGCTTTATATTCTTAGCGTAGGTTTATATGAAATGAGCACCGATGGGATCGCTTATCAATATTTGTGGCCAAATCAGCCCGAGTTTAACCAGATTGCGTATGCGATTGCACTTTGCAGCACCAGTGTATTCGCATTGTTATTCACCCGTAAGCTGCTTCACCTGAAAGTGAAAGCACCTAAAATCAACACGCTGATTATTGTTATCATCGTGCTTACNNTTAGATTATTGTTCTTCTGCTACTGCCTGCTTTTTGATCATACTTTATTCAGCTTCAAGTTCCTTGAAGTTGTACCATTAACGATTGCCTTCTTCGCTGGTATCTATGTCTATTCGAACGGGTACCAGGCTGCACGCTTTTTTGTGCTTGGCTACAGTTTTCTTTTTGTCGGCTTTATTCTAAAGTTCCTGATCATGCTTGGCTACGGCTGGCTCAACTTTGGTGTCATCAGCTATTATAGCTTGAGTTTTTCGTTCGTTGCCGAGATGGTGTTTTTTTCCTTCGCAATTGCAGACCAGCTTAGCCTGTTAAAAGATGGTATAAATCAGGAACTGGAATCTAAGGTTGTAGCACGAACAAAGGAAGTATCTCAAAAATCGCTGATTATTGAAACAAAAAATGCTGAACTGGAAGAGATGAATGCTCGCTTGAAAAAGCAGGCTGAAGACATTAGCAGGATGAACGTGTTGCTTGAAATGGATAATCAGGAACTCAATACCAATGTAGAAAAAGTAACGCGTGCCCGGGTGATGTCTGCTGAGATGGACTTTGAGGAGTTTAGCAAGATCTATCCGGATAAGGAAACTTGTAACGAGTTCCTGTCAGACCTGAAGTGGAAGAACGGGTATACGTGCAGGAAATGTAAGCATGAACAATTTTATAGTGGTCATAGTCCATATAGCAGGAGATGTAGTAAGTGTGGTTACGAAGNNTTTTATATGGTTTATCTGATTTACACAACCAAAGGAAAGGTGTCCTCACATAAGCTTTCTGAAGTTCTCAATATGCGTCAAAGTACGTGCTGGACATACGGTTCACGAGTTAAAACTGCAATGGAAGAGAAAAAAACAGTGCTCAAAAGATCAGGTAAACAGGGCTGGAGTCAGCTTATTCTGGATTAAACCCGCTACTTGATGCCGGATTGTCCGAAAAATCTGCAGCGGTATAGAAGCGTATTAAACGCCACTGAGCGTTATGGTGTATTGGTTGCTTAAAGCCTGATTATCAGCACTGGTCTG
>DCLG01000031.1:27463-38853 GCA_002320935.1 Pedobacter sp. UBA1654
AGCATCCAATTATAAACTACAAAAAGCAATGATGACAAAGAAGATTGCGCTGTTTGTTGTTTTTCTACTGTATGGTTTCTCAATCGCGATTGCACAGGAGATTACAATTAACGGAAGCGTAAAAGACAAACAAGGTCTTGCACTACCTGGAGTTTCGGTCCAAATCAAGGGCGCTCAAAGAGGAGCAGTTACCTCCGCAGAAGGAACATTCACATTATCGGCACCAGCCGAAGCAACACTAACATTTTCATTTATCGGTTACACAACCATCGAACAACCTGTTGCAGGGAAAACATCGATGAACATTGTGTTGTCGGAAGACGACAATCAGCTTGATGAGGTTGTCGTGATCGGTTATGGAACAACAACAAAAAAGGACATCACTACTGCTGTTGTTTCTGTGTCATCTAAGGACATCCAGAATCAGCCTGTTACCAATCCACTTCAAGCCATTCAGGGTAAAGCCGCAGGTGTACAGATTACTTCCCAGTCTGGTAAGCCCGGTGCCGGAGTAGCTGTAAGTATCCGTGGAAATACCTCGATTACGGCATCTAATAGTCCGCTGTATGTAATTGACGGGGTAACCTCCAGAAACGCAGATTTCCTGAATCCTAACGACATCGAAACCATGACCATCCTTAAGGATGCATCCGCAGCTGCTATTTACGGCTCAAGCGGTGCAAACGGTGTTATCCTTNNCTCACAACCAAAAAGGGAACAGCAGGAAAATTGCAGGTTGGTTTTAATGCATTTACCGGTTTCTCTAACCTGTGGCAACAGCAAAAGGTGCTGAATAGTGCACAGTACAGTGCATTGATGGATGAACTTGGTTACCAGAGCATTGGAGACCAGGAAACAGATTGGCAGGATCTAACGTTTGGCACAGGAAAACAGCATAGCTATCAGCTATCACTTGCCGGGGGTATTAAAGGTGGACAGTATTACTTTTCGACCGGTTACCAGCAGGATCAGGGTACCGTATCACCTGCCGTACTGGACAAGTATACCGCAAATTTCAATGGCTCACAAAAGCTTACCAAGTGGCTAACCCTAACAGGCTCTGCTTCATTTACCTCAAGAAAGTCAATTGATGTAAGTGATAATGCCGGTGTAGCGCGTGGCGGAACGATCTTGTCTGCCTTGACAACCCCGCCAAACATTGGAATCTTCAATGAAAATGGACAGTATGCCGGTAATCCAAATGCTGGTGGCTGGGAGAACCCGATCGCAAATGCCTATGCCGCAAAAAATGCCACGAGGAACTTCCGTTTCCTGGGCGCATTCTCAGCGCAGGTGAACTTTACGGATGATTTCTATTTTAAATCCAGCATCAGTACCAATAATAGCAACAACTTCTATAGCTACTTTCTGGATCCATTCTCAACGAATTATGGTCGTACAGAAAAAGGTATTTACCGGAATAATCAAACTTATGACCAGGTATGGTTGAACGAGAACATTCTGAACTATGCCAAAAATTTCGGGAAAAATGCTTTTACCGCTACCGGTGGTATGACATTGCAATCATCTGATTACAAGTTCTATCCTTATGAAGTGACCAGGTTTTTAGATCCGAATGGCAACATGCTTCAAGATGGAACCTCGATCTTGCCACAGCTTCCGTCATACGCGCAGTGGACAAAACGCTCTTATCTGGCGCGTGTGACCTATGCTTATGCAAATAAATATCTATTTAGCTCTAATATGCGTGCAGATGGATCATCAAGGTTTGCAAAAGAAAATCGTTTTGGATACTTCCCATCCGTTTCTGCAGGATGGCGCCTATCGGCTGAAAACTTCATGAATGATAGTAAAGTAATCAACGATCTTAAAATCAGAGGAAGCTGGGGTAAAGTAGGTAATGATGAAGGGATCGGCGATTACGCTTACATGGCATTGTATCAATTGACACCTCAGGGATCATATAACAATACACAACTGGAAAACAGGAACATCTCCTGGGAAAAGACTACCCAGACCAACATCGGATTGGACCTGAGTATGTTTAACTCCAGAATCACTTTTACTGCAGATGCCTACCTCAAGAAAACAAACGATTTGTTGATCAATGTTCCTTTACCGGGGGCAACTGGGTTCGACAGTCAGGCTCGTAATGTAGGTTCTATGGAAAACAAGGGATTAGAGTTTGTATTATCTACCAAGAATGTTGAGCGTGAGAAATTCAGCTGGACCACAGATTTGAACCTTTCCATCAACAAAAATAAGGTGACAAGCCTTGGAAATTCACTTAGTTCTATAAACTTTGGCGGCATTTATGAACGCGATAATGCAATCAGAGTTGAAGTGGGTAAACCTTTAGGTGCTTTCTATGGCTACCAGTTTACAGGCGTGAATGCACAGACGGGCGCGGCGGAATATGCCGACCTTAACGGCAACGGCAGTGTTGATGCGGGTGACCGGACCTTTATCGGTAATGCACAGCCTAAATTTACTTATGGTATCAATAACAATTTATCCTACGGACCTGTTGCACTTTCCTTGTTCTTTCAGGGCGTTCAAGGCAACGACATTTTCAATGCCTCACGTATAGAGCTAGAAGGCTTATATGACTCAAAAAACCAACTTGCAACAGTGTTAAACAGGTGGACCACACCAGGCCAGATAACCAATATTCCAAAAGCTGATCGCGGCAATACCAATAACTCACGTACCTCAAGCAGATACGTAGAGGATGGCTCTTACTTACGCCTGAAAACCGCCACTTTATCCTATACTTTCGGTAGAGCAGCACTTGAGAAATGGAACATGAGCAAGGTAACGGTCTTCGCTACTGGATACAACCTGCTGACTTTCACCAAATACGACGGTTTTGATCCGGAGGTGCAGCAATACAGCGGCAATAGCCCTTCTATGGGTATTGATTATGGAACATACCCGCAAGCCAGAACATTCCTGTTTGGCGTAAATGTTGGATTTTAATTCGAACGAAAATGAAACTCAGACAATACTCAATTATAGCAGCAGCTGCAGTTACCATTAGCTTTGCAAGCTGTAAAAAAGACTTCCTGGATAAACAACCAATCAGCCAGGTAACACCAGACGTTGCATTCGCGGATGCAGCAGCAGCCGAAAAACTGATTCAAGGTGTATATGATGGTATGTACAATGATTATCACATCAATGATTTTCTGGTGAACGGCGATGCAATGGCAGACAATGCATATGCAGGCGGAGATAACCCAGCAAACATACAAATTGATCTCTTTGCCGTTAATTCTACCAACGGCAACATCAGTCGTGATTGGAATTCCTTGTACCGGGATATCAAGAACTGTAACCTGGTAACCGACAACGTACCAAACATTCAGGATCCTAAATTGGATGAAGGCGGAAGACGTGAACAAATTCTTGCAGAGGCAAGAACCATGCGTGCTTATATGTACTTCAACCTGGTAAGATTATGGGGATCAGTGCCATTAGTGTTTAAAATTGCTTCTACAGATGCAGAGTTCCAGCCAAGCAAAGCCTCCGTAGAAGAGATCTATGCACAAATTAAAGCAGATCTGGAATATGGGATAGCACATGCACGTGCAACATCAGCCAACAAAGGCATCATCACCAAAGGTATCGCGAATGCGCTACTTGCAAAGGTATATGCAACACAGGCAAATCCGGACTGGGCAAAAGTATTGGAGCATGCAGATGCAACAATCAACAATGGCTATGCTTTATTGGCCAACTACGATCACCTGTGGGATTCACAGCATGATAATAATTCAGAGGCCATCTGGGAAATGCAGTTTGATGGATGGGGTGGAAAACATGGGAACTGGATGCCAAGCCAGCTTTTTGGCGCAGGCTGGAAAAAGTTTAATACACCAACAAATGACCTGGTGAATACCTTTGATGCAGAACAAGATCTGGTACGTAAAAGTTCAAGCATCTTTACAGATGGTATCGGCTGGGACGATGATTACTGGAAGGATCCAAAAACGTATCCACACATTAACAAGTACCGAGCAGATGATAAGACAGACACTTACATTCTACGTCTGGCCGATATTCTGTTACTTAAAGCAGAAGCACAGAACGAATTATCTGCCGGCGGCTGGGCCCAGGCTAAACAGCTGGTAGATCAAGTCCGGAGCCGCGTAAACCTGCCTGGAACAGCTGCGGCTGATCAGGCTGCTATGCGACTTGCGATTGAAAAAGAACGCAGACTGGAACTTGCCTTTGAAGGGCATCGTTGGTTTGATCTGGTACGTACCGGACGCGCTGTAACCGTGATGAATGCGCAAAAGGACGGTGAGGGTAATCCGCTGAATTACAACGTCACTGAAGCTAAATTGCTGTGGCCAATCCCGCAAACAGAAATTGACAGAAATCCAAACATGAGATAAGATTTACAATGGGTAAGGGCTGAGCAATCAGCCTTTATCATTTTGATCTTTCTACTTCAATCTTATTCAAAAACATAAATACCCTGAAACATGAACATTAAAAAGTTCGAAAAAATAAAGGCGCTGCAGTATACTGCTTTGCTAGCCGGCGCAATGTTAGTTGCTTGTTCCGGTACAAAAATGATGAACAGATCATCGACTAATGCACAGAACGGTATTTGGTTGACCACTGGAGATCAAAAGGCTCTGCTTGCGAAACAAACCTCCGGATTGGCATTTTCATCAGCTGCGGCTGTGGGCATAAACCCGGTGATCGAAGTCGACGACAAGCAAACCTATCAATCCATCGATGGCTTTGGCTATACCTTAACCGGAGGGAGTGCAACCTTGATTAATAAATTGCCTGAAGGTCAGAAGGATGCTTTATTGCAAGAGCTTTTCTCAGCTGAGGGCAATGGAATTGGCGTGAACTACCTGCGTGTTAGTGTTGGAGCATCGGATTTGAGTGCAGCACCGTTCAGTTATAATGATCTGCCAGACGGTCAAACCGATCCCAACCAGGACAAATTTTCCATTGCGATCGAACAAACAGATTTTCTTCCAATCTTGAAAAGAATTGTAGCCATCAATCCTGCCATAAAGATTATGGGTTCGCCCTGGTCCGCGCCGACATGGATGAAGGATAATAACAGCTTCAAAGGTGGAAGTCTAAAGCCAGAATACTACGAATCTTATGCAAAGTACTTCGTAAAATACATTAAAGCCATGAAGGCAGAAGGTATTACAATTGATGCCATTACCATTCAAAATGAGCCTCTACACCCGGGTAATGTTCCGAGTATGTATATGGAAGCGCAAGATCAGGCAAACTTTATCAAAACGGCCTTAGGACCGGCCTTTGCATCTGCGGGTATTAAAACTAAGATCATCGTATATGATCACAATGCCGATCGACCAGACTATCCAATTGCTATACTGAAAGATCCGGAGGCGGCGAAGTATGTTGATGGTTCTGCATTCCACTTATATGGCGGCACCATTGATGCCCTGTCTAAAGTTCATGAAGCGTTTCCTAACAAGAATCTATATTTCACAGAACAGTGGGTGGGTGGGCCATCAAACTTCCCGGAAGATTTGAAATGGCATGTATCCACTTTGATCGTGGGCGCAACCAGAAACTGGAGTAAAAATGTACTGGAGTGGAACCTCGCTGCTGATCCCGAGTATAAGCCACATACTGTAGGCGGGTGTACAAGCTGTTTAGGGGCAATTACAATAGGCTCGGACGTAAGCAGAAATGTTGCTTATTATATAATTGGCCATGCAAGTAAGTTTGTGCCGGCAGGCTCGGTGCGGATTGCATCAAACTCTGTTGAAAAGCTGGAGAACGTAGCTTTTAGAACACCTGAGGGCAAAACAGTACTGATCGCAGTAAATACAGATGCGGTTTCCCGAACTTTCAATATCAAACATGGGGGAAAAATAGCAGCTACAAGCCTGCCAGCTGGCGCGGTTGCAACCTATGTTTGGTGATGCCTTGGAACCATGCTCGTTTGTAGCAATCGCAAGCCACACAGACATCTAACGCAGACCTCAACCACATGAAACACACATCCCGTGTGCGCTTGATGTGCGCTTGGTGTGCGTTAGATGTGGGTTTGATGTGGGTTTGATCTGGCTGAGGTGTTATACATCTGCCTTGTTCGGCACGATCAGTACCGGACAGGCGGATTTCCTTGCCACATGTTCCGCCACACTTCCCATCAGAAAATGGTACAAGCCGGTACGGCCATAGGTGCCGATCACGATCAGACTGGAACCCCATTCGTCAGACTGCTGGATGATGCCATGTGCAGCACTATCCATTACGCTGAAATACGTTGTCGGAATACCGTTTCCATATTTGTCTTCCATTTCCTTAAGCAGGAGGTGGCTGTTTTCTTCACTATTGTCGTAAGTTTCCAGGAAAACGGGTGCCAGTGTCATGTCTGGGTTTACATTTGCCGGTATGGGTTCAATGACATTTACCAGTGCTACCTGGGCACCAAATGTTTGTGCGACCTCATAACCCACACGTGCCGCCTTTTCTGAACAGGTGCTGTTATCTACCGCGATTAAAACTTTTCTCACATTCATAGCCGGGGGATTTAGGTTCGTACCGCTATAACAATTTCCATGTATATAATGTTTAATGTACATTTTATACATGCTTTCATTAGTTTTATATCCTGAATGGAAAACGAATACGGAATTTGTCGGGTGTCAATTGCGCCCTTGAGATCTGAGCCGAAGGATCAGGCGGAAATTGTCTCACAGCTACTTTTCGGAGACCAGGTGTTAATTGTGGAGCGCCTGGAGAAGTGGCTGAAAGTGCGGAGCACCTTTGATGGGTATGAAGGCTATGTTGACTTTAAACAGGTTCAGGAAATAGATGCAGCTTCGGCTGAGGGCGCTGCTAATCCGCAGTTCATAGCGCCTGCCTCGGTTTCAAATGTTTTAACGCTGGCGGACGGTGGTAAAATTTACCTGGCAGCAGGTAGCANNCTGGTTATGATGCTGATACCTGTAGCATTGGGGGAATAACTTTTAAAGTTGGTTTTGAACCTCTGGATCTGCATCATGAGCAACCGATTGAAAACGTGATCAGCAATGCCATGTTTTACCAGCATGCGCCATACCTCTGGGGCGGCAGGACACTTTTCGGAATTGACTGTTCTGGTTTTGTGCAGATTGTTTACAAAATGGCTGGAATCGAATTGCAACGTGATGCCTCTCAGCAGGCCCTTCAGGGCGAAACGGTACACTTTCTTCCCGAGGTTAAGCCAGGAGACGTTGCATTCTTTGATAATGAGGAAGGCAGGATCATCCACGTTGGGATCTTATTGAGTCCGAAGGAAATCATCCATGCCTCAGGACAAGTTCGCATTGACCCAATCGATGATGAGGGGATTTACAATAAAGAGCTAAAGAGATATTCTCATAAGCTGCGGATCATCAAACGCTTTTTGTAGCAGATCTACTTTTCAAAACTCCAGATCATAATATGGCGGTCATCACCTGTAGAGATGAGGTACTTACCATCTGCAGTCCACATCATATGGTTGATGGAGTGAAAATGGCCTCCGGTATCTTTCTCGTTGCTTAATATTTTAAGCAACCTGAAATCCCGGCTACTCCAGAGTTTGATGCTTTTATCCTGACTGCAACTGGCGAAGCAGGGTAATGAGGGGTGAAAGACAATGCTGTAAATACTGAAAAGATGTGCAGGAATATTTTTTTGCAGTTGGAAATCTGGCAAACTCCAGATCTTGAGCTGTGCATCACGGCTTCCGGAGATCATGTACTGTCCCTCCGGGTCAAACTGTATGGAAGTTATTAGCAGCGTGTGACCTTCCAGAACTTTAAGCAAAGCGAAATCTTCGGCATTGTAGAGCCTGATCAGCCCATCTTTGGCACCGATTGCGATGATCTGCTCATCATTGCTGATCTCTACTACACGCAGTGTGTTGTTGATTACCGGAAACTCGTACAGGAAAGTAAAATCAGTTAGCGACCAGATCACTACGTTCCCTTCCTCACCTGTGCTGATCAGCTCATTTTTGGATGGAATAGATTTGATGTCGAAGACACCCTTTTTATGATGGTCCATTCTGGCCAGCAGCTGATCCGTTCTGGTGTCATAGACCAAAATGGTTCCACTCCGTTGTCCTATAAATAGCAGATTATGATACCGGTGCAATGCATAAACAGAGCTTTGCACCGGCAGTAGTATTTTTACGTAGGTCATGCTGCTTAATGACCATTCCACAACACCCTTATCATTCCCTGCACTGTAAAACCTATCCGGATCAATAGCGCTGCTTAATGCATAAATGGGATTTGAATGGCCTGCAAGTGTTTCCTCAAGTTTCAGCATGGTTATTTTTTGTGTCTGCTTTCTAAATTCAAAGCGATATCTTCAAGCGTCTTTCCTTTTTCCTGAAGTAGAACGAGTAAGTGAAAGATCAGATCGGAACTTTCATTTACAAAATCTACATCCGTTTCATTAAGAGCCGCAATTACAGTCTCTACACCTTCTTCACCTACTTTCTGTGCGATTTTGTTGATGCCTTTCTTCCGGAGGCTATTCACATAAGATTCTTCAGATGGGTTTGCATAGCGATCTGCGATGATGTTCTGAAGTTTAAAAATGAAATTCTGATTGTATGGTGTGTTAAAGCAGCTGCGGTTGCCGGTATGGCAAGTGGCACCGACAGGTTTTACCTTTATGAGCAGGGTATCCTGATCGCAATCCAGATAGCTTTCTTCAACATGGAGGAAATTGCCACTACTTTCACCTTTGGTCCATAAACGATTTTTGGTCCGGGAAAAAAAGGTTACTACACCTTCGTGCTGTGTTTTTGTCCATGCCTCTTCGTTCATGTAACCAAGCATCAATACTTCTAAGGTCTGTACATCCTGTATGACCACCGGCACAAGGCCATTGCTTTTTTCGAAATCTATATTCATAACCTTACCGGTATGCTGTTCTTTTTTAATTCTTGTTTCAAATCTGGTATTGCGATCTCGCCAAAATGGAAAACTGACGCCGCCAGCGCAGCATCTACACCGGTTTTTTTGAAAACGTCTATAAAATGTTGCGTGCTTCCGGCGCCGCCTGATGCGATTACCGGAATGTTGACACTGCTGCAAACTGCAGCAAGTAAGCTGCAGTCGAAGCCGTTCTTAGTGCCATCGTGATCCATTGAAGTGAGCAGGATCTCGCCTGCACCCATGGATTCCGCCTGTTTGATCCATAGCTCTGTTTCCAGTTCTGTAACCTTACGGCCACCGTTCAGGTGTACCAGGTTTTTACCATCTACGTACTTCGTGTCTACAGCTACAACAACGAACTGCACACCAAAGGCACTGGCAAGTTGTTCAATGAGCAGGGGATTATTTACCGCTGCGGAGTTGATGCTGATCTTGTCGGCACCAGCATTCAGCAGTGCCTCAGCATCTGCCACAGATGTAATGCCACCACCGATGGTAAAGGGTATGTTTAGCTGCCTTGCTACAGATTTAACCATCTCGATCATGGTTTTGCGGCGTTCATGAGTAGCAGTAATGTCCAGGAACACGAGCTCATCAGCGCCTTGCTGGCCATATTGCCAGGCAAGTTCCACCGGGTCGCCGGCATCACTCAGGTTCACGAAGTTTACGCCTTTAACGGTTCTGCCATCCTTTACATCCAGGCAGGGGATAATTCTTTTACTCAGCATATTTACAATGAAGACAGCGCTTTAAGATTCCATTGTTTGATCTCATCGATGCTGATCCGGTTTTCATAAATGGCTTTACCCACTACACATGAACGGATATTGTATTTAGCAAGTTCTTCAATGTCGGCCATGGAGCTGATGCCACCAGAAGCGATAAGTTTAATGAAAGGAGAGTGGTCAAGGAGCTTTTGGTATAGTTCTACTGCTGCACCACCCAGTTTGCCATCTTTATTGATGTCCGTGCAGAGGAAGCGGAAAAAGCCTAACTGAAGACATTTATCTACGTAATCCAGCAATTTGATCGGAGAGCTTTCCATCCAGCCGGAGTATTTAATTACTTCGTCCAATACATCAATCGCGATCACGATGCGGTTGGCATAATCATATTTTTTACCCACCTCACGGCTTAATTCGGAAAGGAAGTCCGGATTGGTAATGGCCTGAGTTCCCACGATCACGCGGTGTATTCCCGCGTCGAGCAGATTGGTTACCTGCTCAATCGTACGGATTCCTCCGCCGTATTGCACTTTCATTTCTGTTTTGCGAATAATCTCAAAAAGCGTTTCCTGATTGGAGAAATCCCCTTTGGCGCCATTCAGATCGATAATGTGTATAAATTCGGTACCGTTAGAGCCGTAGGTTTCAATCATGTCGGCGATGGAAACATCATAAATTGTTTTCTGGTTGTAATCACCTTCTCTGAGACGGACAACCTTGCCATCTAAAATATCAATTGCTGGAATTATATACATTTTATCTTTAAATTTTTGAAAAGTTCTTTAATACTAATTCTCCGGCTGCACCGGATTTTTCGGGATGAAACTGCACACCATAAAAATTATCCTTCTGAATGCCTGCGGAGAAGGGGCTGCCGTACGCTGCAGTAGCGATGTCAAAAGTGGGATTGTATTCAATAAAGTAGGAATGTACGAAATAAAATTGTGCCTGATCCTCAACACCTTCGAACAAATCATTGTTTTTTGGAGAGACATTATTCCAGCCCATATGTGGGATTTTGATGTGTCCTGCTTTGTCAAACAATTTGGTTTTAACTGGGATGATGTTCATAAGCTTCGCATCTCCTTCTTCAGAGTGTTCTGTAAGCAGCTGCATGCCCACGCAAATGCCTAAAACAGGCTTGGTTTGTGCCTTTATAATCTCAACAAGTCCGGTTTCTTCTAACTTTTTCATGGCTGCACCGGCATGGCCCACACCAGGTATAATGATGTGCGTATATTGTTCAAAGTCTGCGGCTTCGTTGATCATCCCATATTGGATGCCTATTCTATCCAGTGCTGAGGTGAGGGAAAATATATTTCCAGCACCATAATTTACAATTCCAATCATTACAAAACGCCTTTTGTGCTGGGTAATACTAATTTTTCAGGGTCCCTTTTTATTGCCATCTTGATTGCTTTAGCGAAAGCCTTGAAGATCGCTTCAATTTTGTGGTGCTCATTCTGNNCTGCTTTAATGTTCAGGTTACATTTGGCGGCATCACTAAAGGACTTAAAGAAGTGGTAAAACATCTCTGTAGGCACATCTCCAACCTTTTCACGTTTAAAATCTGCGTCCCAGACAATCCAGCTTCTTCCGCCAAAGTCAATGGCTGCTTGTGCGAGACAATCATCCATAGGTAAACAAAAGCCGTACCGCTCTAAGCCAAGTTTATTGCCAATGGCTTTGGCAAAGGCCTCGCCCAGGGCAATACCAGTATCTTCTATCGTATGATGTTCGTCGATGTGCAGGTCGCCTTCAGTTTTAATGC
>DCLG01000005.1:0-421 GCA_002320935.1 Pedobacter sp. UBA1654
TTGAAGGATATTTAGGTAAAGATTTCCTGGTTAAGTCGAGTTATGGCCACATACGTGATTTAGTGAAAGGCGATATGGCTATCGACATATCCAACAACTTTACTCAAACCTATGAGGTGCCAGCTGATAAAAAGCAGGTTGTTGCAGAACTTAAAAAACTAGCTAAGAACGCCGAAATGGTATGGCTGGCTTCCGATGAGGATCGCGAAGGAGAAGCAATCTCCTGGCATCTTTTTGAAACTTTAAACCTTAAGGAAGATAAAACCAAGAGGATCGTTTTTCATGAGATTACTAAACCAGCCATATTAAGAGCAATTGAGGCTCCGAGAACCATTGATTACAATTTAGTGCATGCTCAGCAAGCAAGAAGGGTGCTGGACCGCCTTGTAGGTTTCGAACTTTCTCCTGTCCTATGGAAAAA
>DCLG01000005.1:479-907 GCA_002320935.1 Pedobacter sp. UBA1654
GATTAGACCTTCATTGTCTGCAGGACGCGTGCAGTCTGTTGCAGTTCGCCTCATTGTTGATCGCGAACGTGAAATCAACAAATTTAATCCGACAGCAGCCTTTAAGATCACTGCACAATTTAGTAACGGCAATCCCAGGGAAATTGTTCGGGCCGAACTTCCACAGCGATTCAATGATGAAGCTGAAGCAGAAAAGTTCTTAAATGATTGCATTAATGCAGAGTTTAAGATTGCCTCATTAGAGACAAAGCCTGCCAAAAGGAACCCTGCAGCACCATTCACCACCTCAACCCTTCAACAGGAAGCTTCCAGGAAATTAGGGTACAGCGTTTCCCGGACCATGCAGATTGCGCAGCGCTTATATGAAAGCGGGAAGATAACCTACATGAGAACGGATTCTGTGAACCTTTCTGAAACTGCAGTGCAGG
>DCLG01000005.1:967-11458 GCA_002320935.1 Pedobacter sp. UBA1654
AGAACGGCATACGGAGAACAGTATCACCAACCAAGAGTATATAAAACTAAATCAGCCGGCGCCCAGGAGGCACACGAGGCAATAAGGCCTACGTACTTTGATCAGCATACCGTAACTGGAGACAGTTCGGAGCAGCGGCTTTATGAGCTGATCTGGAAACGTGCAATCGCCTCCCAGATGAGCGAAGCCCGATTCGAAAAAACAACTGCTCAGATTAGTGTCAGCAGCAGGCAAGAACGGCTTATTGCAGAAGGCGAAGTACTGAAATTTGATGGATTTCTTAAGGTCTATCTCGAGTCGAGTGATGATGAAGACACCGAAGAAGGATCTGGCAATAACATGTTGCCCCCACTTAGCAAAGATCAGATCCTAACGCTTCAGCAAATGAATGCTATTGAGCGATTCTCCAGGCCACCTGCAAGGTATACGGAAGCGAGTCTGGTTAAGAAACTTGAAGAGCTTGGCATTGGACGGCCATCCACGTATGCGCCTACGATATCTACTATCCAAAATCGCGGTTATGTCATTAAAGAAGATCGCGAAGGTAGACAGCGTAGTTTTAATACAATTACCCTTTCGAACAATCAACTCAGCAAGCAAACTAAGACAGAGATCACCGGAGCGGAAAAGTCTAAACTATTTCCGACTGACATAGGCGAAGTCGTAAATGACTTTCTGGTAGAGCACTTCCAAGATATAGTGGACTTCAATTTTACGGCCTCTGTAGAAAAAGAGTTTGATGAAATTGCTCAGGGATTAAAAGAATGGACGAACATGCTCCACGCCTTTTATAAGCCCTTCCACGAGGAGGTACAGGTTACACTTGATACCGCGGACCGCGCAAATGGTGAGCGGCTATTGGGCATAGACCCTGCAAGCGGTAAAAATGTTTACGCAAAGGTTGGGAAATTTGGGCCACTGGTTCAGATCGGTCAATTAGATGATGAAGAGAAGCCGATATATGCAAGTATTTCCAAATCGCAGAGCGTGGGAACCATCACGCTTGAAGAAGCATTAGAACAGTTCAAGCTTCCCTTTCAACTGGACGATTATGAAGGGAAGGAGGTCTCTGTGGGCGTTGGACGTTTTGGCCCGTATGTAAAATGGGGTGATGCATATATCTCAGTACCTAAGAACGAAGATCCTTTAACCATTGACTTTGATCGTGCGGCAGAAATTATCCGCGAAAAAATCTCAGCAGATGCTCCAGTGGCAGAACATGAGGGCATGCCGGTAACTAAGGGAACGGGCCGCTTCGGGCCGTTTATTAAATGGAATAACCTATTTATAAACGTACCAAAGGCGTACGACTTTGATAACCTGAGCAAAAAAGACATCACGGAACTGATCGGAAAAAAAGTCGAAAAAGAAGCCAATCGTTTCATTCAGCAATGGCCAGAAGAAAAAATTGCTATAGAAAATGGTCGTTGGGGACCTTTCATCCGTTTCGGAAAAGAGATGTTAAAACTGCGAAAGAATCCAGCGTCAAATGATAAGTATACGGCGGAAGAGCTTGCAGTATTAAGCTTGGAAGAAGTTAAAGCTTTGATCAAAGAACAAGTGCCTAATGCCTTTGAGAAGAAGGTGAAAGCAACAAAAAAGAGTGCTGAAGCTAAGCCAGAAGGAAAAAAGCCGGCGGCCAAAAAAGTTGCGACCAAGAAAACGCCAGCTAAAAAATAGGACAAACTTCTAAATATGTAAAATGAAGAAAGATCTGCCAGCAAATATCGTAGAAGACATCGCAATTGCCGTAGTACTCATGAGTGACACGCCTGAACAGGCAAGCTGGAGTGTGTATTTAATCAACTATAAAAAGGAAAAATTAGAACACGTGCTGGTAAGTTCCAAGGGGTACGGCGAAAAGGACGGTAAATTGGTTAAGACCTCCGTGCTCAGGCATTCATTAAGAGACGTTGAGCCCTTGTCTTTTGCGGTTATAGAGGCTATTGATCCCGCGGTATTCGGATTGACAAATGAATATTTGTTGAGCTTTTACATCGCTGGTAGTATTTACGATAAGAAGTTTATTTTTTTACCGGAGAGCATCATTGATGTAAACCTGATGCATATTCCGATAATCAATAAACCGGGCGTGATGATCAAATAGTCGGGTTTAAAATCCTGAGCTTATTTGGGTGTAGATAGAAGTTTTCGTGAGATTGTGCCTAAGACCATCAGATAAAGGCCACACATCCAAATAAGGGTAAATATAAGTTCAATACCACCTACTGGCACCACAAGGCTGCTATATGCAAATATGCCTTCGGCAAATATATAACAAAGTACACCGGCCAGCACAAGTCTGAAACTTTCTTTGTTCACCCGCATGTTTCGGAAACACGCCATCATGAACATAAAACTTAAGGTGAAAATGCCAAGCATCACTGGTAACTTGAGCATCACCAGATGCGAACGAATCAACAGATAATATCCGACACTAATTACGAAAGCCAACACTATGGCAAACCGGGCTCCTGTTTTATCCAGCTCAGGCGCAGACTTAAAGTCGAGATAGAATGCACGAATAAAAAAGATTTGTGGCAGGAGCACAAAGCCTGCAGCGGAAGTAAGACTGTGGTACTTTGCTTCCTGAAATTCGAAAAAAGCTAATCCGATCAGAGAAATCAATAAAGCTGAAAATATCCGTTTATGAAATTTCCCGCGAAGCTTAGTTTGGGACTGAAGTAATCCAAGGAATGCTGCAATTGTAACTAGATTCAGTATGCTCATCATGAACAACTGCCCCGCCAGGAACAGTCCTATCTGTATGGCAGCAAATAAAGCCGGATATATAAAGATCTTTAGGGAACGAAATTCCATTTAGGACTCAAGAGGTAAATGCAAAAAAAAGTCAACCATGCTGTAGCACAATTGACCATTTATCTGGAAAGTTATAAGATAACTTAGAAACTTCTTTCTCTGTTGTTGTTACGCTTGAAGCCACCACCAGTGTTGCCACCGCCGTTTCCTGGCTTTTCCTGCGCTTCAGCAACCTTAATACGGTTACCATTATAATCTCCGCCATTCATTCTTTTGATTGCTTCTCTTGCCTCATCGTCGTTCGGCATCTCCACAAACCCAAAACCACGACTCTGACCAGTCTCACGATCTTTGATAATCCTAAGTGACTTAACTGGACCAAAATCGCCGAATACGGCTGTTAATTCTTCTTCCCCTACTTCTAAAGGAAGTCCTGTAATAAATATCTTCATTAATGTTTAAAAATTTACACAAAGGTAATTAAATTAATGTGCTAAATTGCAATTCGATTGTAAGTTATCACAGTATTTTAAGCCCTTTTTGTTTAGGAATTAGTTTACTATTTAATTAACTCAAGGTAGCCTCAAGTGTGATCTCTAAATTGTAAGCTTTACTTACCGGACAATTCTCCTTTGCTCCTTTTGCGATCTCCTGAAAGCGTGCATCATCAATATTAGGGATGCTTGCGTTTGTAGTCAGGTGTGAACTTGTAATTACACCATCTTCCAGTGATACAACTGCCTTTGTCTCTAATTTTGTTGGCGTAAAACCTGCTTCCGTTAAATCGGCACTCAATTTCATTGTAAAACAACCCGCATGTGCTGCAGCCATCAACTCCTCCGGATTAGTTCCAACGCCTTCTTCAAAACGGCTTTTAAATGAATATTGTGTATCATTAAGGGTGGTACTACCCGTTGTTAGTGTTCCGCTACCATCTTTTACTGTACCGGTCCAAACTGCAGTTGCATTACGTTTCATATTTTGAATTAGATTAGGTAAAATAAAAACATACTTTCGTTCCAAAGGTTTTTATAATGTGAAAATATGTTGGATTATTTATCACGATTCCTGTTCAATTTGATCTTGATCTTTCCATCGTCACCATCCACAGCAACCAAATGCAGGACAATTCCGCGCATTCTATTCTCAAGTTGTTCCTTTCTGCTACTTCCCTCGTCTCTCTTCGGGTTTCTTAAAGGTACATCCAAAGTTATATTCGTGCCCTTTTTCATTGCGTAAGTACCAGCTACATCCAGGTTTAATATACTTGAGCTGATTTTCATCGGGCGTATGTTGATTTTTTCTCCTCTAACATCCAAAGCACCTCCAAGGTCACTGAAGGTAATATTGTTTAGATCCCTTAGGGGAAAGGCAAATTTTCCCACATCTATCAAGGGTTGAAAGTTCAGTAATGCACCATTTTTCAAGTTAAAAGCAATAAGGCCATTCAAAGAATTTGGAAGCAACACGCCACGGTTAGAAATTCTGCCATTCAGTTTTACCTTGGAAAACAGATGTCCAGTGATATTTTGATGAGTGATGGATTCCAAACCAAAATTATCAAATCCATAAAAGAGGCGCTTCACATCTGCGTTTGCGACATTTGCATCTATAGCAAACCGGGTTGTAGTGCCCGTTTGATATAAGTTCCCCGTTAAACCAATAGAGCCATTTGCATGTTTGATCCTGGTGTCTTTAATCTGAATGCCGCTTTCTGAGACAAACAACTGCGCTGTTGCGTCGGTAGCGAGGAACTTCTTATAGTATATCTTATCCACCTGTAAATTCAGATTAACTTTACTCTTGTTAAAGACATTATTCAGATCACTTGCAAAATTACCCTTTGTCCTACTCTTAGTCTGGGTTACATTTGGTCGGGCATTAAGAAAACCAAGAAATTCCCCGAGATGTAATTGAGGACTTTTAATCTCCCAGTTCAACACAATTTTCTCTGGCGCTGTATAATATAGATTCAGAAAATTGCGGATACTCCCCTCCATTAACAAAATACTCTTACCACTCTGTAATCTTAAATCATTTATAAACAAATCAGGTCCGGTAAACTTCAAAGCTAAACCGGTATTTTTAAAACGTAGATTACGGGGTTTATAGCTTACATCTGCGTTCTTAACATTTACGTAGCCCGTGAAATACGGTTTTCGAAGCATCAGATCAACCAAATCGGCACTGTACGTTAAATTAAGATCAGCTTGACCACTATTAAATTGCATCAGGTCCTCGCCTACAATCGCGTTTAACTTCGATATATCAAACCTTGACTTCACAACACCAGTTGCAACAGGTGCTTTGAAGTTATTTATAAATGCTGTATCAATATTAAATGGAATTTGTGCATAGGAACCTTTGAAGTTAAAGAGCTTAATGGCAGAATTTTCATCACTCAATCCCTTACCCTCAAAAAAGTTGTTGGTGTACATTCCCCGAAAGCTGCAACTGTCGACATTTCCACCAGGTGTACTCAGAACGTTATTTTTAACATCTGCAACTACGTTGATGTAAGGATCACCTCCTGGCCCCATGTCACCAATGATGCTGCAATTTACATCAATTGGATTCTTCAGGTTAAATTGATCAAGACGTTTCTTGATGTTCGGTGCTAATAATGCAGCAGCATTTCTCCATGTAATTTGATTGGCCTGGATGCTGATGTTAAAAGCAGTTGGATCTTTGCTGGTGTTAAAGGATGCAGCAATTACAAAATCATTTGGCCCAATTTTAAGACCATTCGGTGCAACATCAATGACTGAAGTTTTTGAATCGAAACTTACATTGAAAGGGCCATGTAGACGTTGATCTTTTATAAAACTTCCTCTGCGGGTATTAAAAGCCAGCGACTTAACCATCACATCCAGATCAATGTTTGCTGTCCATCCCGTAGATGGGTAATCAACGCTGCCATCAACCTTGTTAACCTGAAACTGGAAAAGCTTACTTCCCTTTACATTGTTTATAACCAGGTTCACCCTTTGAAGCACCATCTTCCTGATCTCCATTGATGACCCCGATGTATTACTCACGGTGTCATCAAGCTTGGGCTTTTTCCTGAAAACACTGGTATTGGTGTATCCCGTTGAGTCGGTGTAAAGATAAACTGAAGCATTGGAGATAATCATCTTATTGATTTCAACTGCGCCACGGAATAATCCAAGTGTATTTACAGTAACATTGATGTCGCCTGCTTTCAGTAAAGTGTGATTATGTTCAGACCAACGTTGATCTTTCAGAACCACGTTGTTAAGCCTTAAGGAAACACCAGGAAATCCGCTGAGCAGCGTAGGCTCCATGCTCTCAATATCCAGGGAACCGTCTAGGTTCTTATTCAGCTCCCTGGTAACCGAAGCAAGAATGGAAGCCTTATTGGTGCTGACGTATATTGCCAACGAGATAAAGGCAACTATTAATAGTACAATTAAAATCGTGAGTGTCTTTAAGACAATTTTCAACCAGTTCGGCATAGATATCGATGTAAATATCAATATAAGGTTCTACTGGCAAAAATGTTCTTAAAGCACTGGGATTTCGGTTCTTAATTTTAAGGCATGGGAAGTTTGCGTTCTCAATGTTTCCATTAAAACTGCATCCTCACTTAATGACTGCCCGTAAGAAGGGATCATTTGCGCCAATTTCGATTGCCATTCAGGTTTCGATATGTACTGTGGAAAGCAGCGTGTCATCAAAGTGATCATGATGGATACTGCTGTTGAAGCACCCGGTGAAGCACCCAATAAAGCGGCAATCGAACCATCTGCTGCAGAAACAACCTCGGTACCAAATTCAAGAATTCCACCATGCTTTTCGTGCTTCTTGATCACTTGAACGCGCTGTCCGGCAGTTTCAAGTTCCCAATCTTCAGCTTTAGCTGTAGGAAGATATTCTCTTAGGGCCTGAAGGCGGTCTTCCTGGGATTGGCGTACCTGGTTAATCAGATACTTTGTCAACGGTATATTATCAAGTCCCGCAGCGATCATCGGCATTATGTTATTCGGCTTAATTGATAATGGAAGATCCAGCAATGATCCATTCTTCAAAAACCTTGTAGAAAAACCTGCGTAAGGTCCGAACAATAAAGCTTTCTTACCGTCGATCATACGTGTATCCAAATGTGGTACCGACATCGGTGGTGCACCTACAGAAGCCTTACCATATACTTTAGCGTTATGTTGCTCAATCACATCTAGATTTGTGCATTTCAGCCATTGTCCGCTTACCGGGAAACCACCGAAACCATTACCTTCAGGTATGCCGGATTTTTCAAGTAATGGCAATGAACCACCGCCAGCACCGATAAATACGAATTTAGCAAAGACATTCCGTTTTTCACCAGTTATCTCATCCTTAACCCTAACCTGCCATAGTCCATCTTTCTGCTTGAGCTTCTTGACCTCATGGCTAAAGTGCATGGAAACTTTGTCCTGCTCCTGTAACCTATTGAACATCATACGTGTTAAAGATCCAAAGTTCACATCAGTTCCAAGCGTCATCCGTGTCGCAGCTACAGGTTCAGCAGGATTTCTATCCTTCATTACCAGTGGCATCCATTCACGCAGCTGTTCGGAATCCTCAGAATATTCCATACCATGGAAAAGCGCGCATTTCTGCAGTGCCTCATAGCGTGTTCTCAAGAACTTAACGTTTGCTTCACCCCACACAAAGCTCATGTGAGGTATGCTACGAATAAAGTTTTCAGGTGAATCTACCAGCTTTGATCGAACGAGGTAGGACCAGAATTGTTTCGATACTTCAAAGGATTCAGCAATTGATACGGCTTTCGAGGTATCAACAGATCCATCAGGCTTCTGCGGTGTGTAGTTCAACTCGCAAAAGGCCGAGTGTCCGGTACCGGCATTATTCCAGGCATCGGAACTTTCCGCCGCAGCGACATCCAGTCTTTCAAAAATTTCAACCGTTAATCCTGGCTCAAGTTCCTTTAGCATTACACCCAAGGTTGCACTCATGATTCCGGCGCCGATTAATACAACATCTACAGTCTTATCAGATTTATTTTTAGTACGGGTCACAGTATTCTTTTTTGAGCAAATTTACAATAAAAACCAGGCCACAAAAACCATTGCTATGTAATTTTAGCTTTATAGAACAAGGGATCAAATATTTTACACTTTTAACATTTAATTTACCATCCAGGTATCGCATTTAGCTTTTTTAGCTGTAATCTTGCAGATTCTAAGCGAGAAAAGAATTCATTCAGCAACATGGAAGTAAAAGATAGCAATGGAAATCTCCTGAAAGATGGAGATTCAGTCATTTTAATTAAGAGTTTACCGGTAAAAGGAACTTCTATCACCCTAAAAAAAGGAATGGTCATAAAAAATATCCGCCTCACTGAAGATGATGCAGAGGTGGAATGTAAGGCAGAAAAAATGCGGGTGGTGTTGAAGACCGCCTTTCTGAAAAAAGGCTAGTTAATGGTGATTTTTAAGGTTAAAAATATCGCTATTTTAACCTTCCTGCTGATTTTAATTTCTGGCAGCCTGCGCTCGCAAACAACAAAAGTAAAAGGAACGGTCATAGAAGCTTTTTCGGGTCAGCCTATGCCCTATGTAACCGTATCTTTTATAGGGAGCTCAATTGCGACCAAAACAAATAATCAAGGTAAGTTCGAAATCATCGGACCTGCAAACGCAGCTAAAGTACAATTTAAATATATCGGGTTCAAACCCCTGACTATTAGTGTAAAGCCAGGAACTGAACAGCTATTAGACATCCACTTAGAGGAAGATACACAGGCCCTTGATGAAGTAAGTATTACAAGTGGAAAGCACGGACGTTACCGTAATCAGAACAATCCTGCAGTAGAATTGATTCGAAAGGTTATCGATAACAAGGAGCGTAATCAGATGGAGAACTTTCCACAGCTTAGTTACAGGCAGTACGACAGGCTGCAGGTATCCTTAAGTAATCTGGGCGCAAACTACCGGAAAAAGAAGATTTTCCGAAATTACCAGTATCTGTTTCAGACACAAGATTCAAGTCGCATAGGTGGGGAATTGATATTACCAATTTACCTCCAGGAAAAGTTAATACAGAAATATCAACACAAAAACCCAGATCTCGAAAAAACAATTCTACTGGCGAGTAAACAAGTCAAGTTTGATACCCTCGTGATCGACAATCAAGGTATTGCAACCTATCTTGAGAGAATGTATGAGGATGTAAACCTCTATGACAACAATATATTAATCGCAACTACACAATTCCTTAGTCCTATTGCTTCTTTAGCACCATCCTTCTATAAGTTTTTCATAACCGATACCGTAAAGACCTCACCAACAAGGCTTATCGAATTGTCTTTTATCCCAAGGAACCCTGCGGACCTGTTGCTAACAGGTAAGTTATACATAGCTGATGACGGCAGCTACGCTTTAAACAAAGCATTCATCACCATCAGCAACAAGGCAAACCTAAACTTCGTTCGAGGTGTGGAGCTAAGTCAGGAATTCAGCCAGCTGCCCAACCAAAAATATTACCTGCGTAAAAGTGACATGATTGTAGATTTCGGAATCAGTCAGCAAAAAGGCCGCGGATTTACCGGGAAGCGAACGCAGGTGATTGATCAGCTGGAGACGCGAATTCAAAATCCAGATAGTGTATTTGCAGGAAAAAAACTTGAGGTAGTACCTGGCGCTTATAACCGGTCTGATATTTTTTGGTCTCAAAACCGACTTGAACAGGTATCTGACTCTACACTAAAGATATACAGCAACATAGACTCGCTTGGACAAAGCAAGCCTTTCAAAAGAGCAATGACCGTTGCTGGTATATTATTTAACGGGTATTATAATGCGGGCCTAGTTGAAATTGGTCCCACGTATACTTTCTATAGTTTCAACAGCTTAGAGGGTTTAAAACTGCGCTTGGGTGGCCGGACCACTACTGCATTCAGTACACGCTATTTTCTTGAAGGATATGTTGGTTATGGCTTTAATGATGAACGTTGGAAAGGGCTCGCTAGTGTTGCTTATTCGCTTAATAACAAATCCATCTATACTTATCCCCAAAGTTTCATCCGTGCCAGCGTACAGCGCGACACCTATGCTCCAGGCAAGGAATTAAGAGGCAATAACGAGGATGACTTTATATCCTCATTCAGACGAGGCGTAAACAACCGCTTTCTATATAACGATTTCTACAAGCTCGAATACATTCAGGAATTTGAAAACAGGTTTTCTTTCAACCTGGGTTTCCGGCGCTGGACTCAGCGACCTGCTATGGCACTGCATTACTTTGATGGCGCGAATCAAACAGTAGACGCAATTACCAGTTCAGAATTAAACCTCTCCATGCGTTATGCTCCACAGGAGAAATTCTATCAGGGCAAACGAAGCCGTGTTGCTGTCAATAACAGATTTCCGATCTTCAACCTTCGCTATGCTGCAGGACTTAAAGGTCTACTTGGAGGACAATATAACTACCACAACCTTTATGGAACAATCGACAAGCGGTTTTACCTCTCCCAACTGGGTATTACAGACCTGAAAGTGGAGGGTGGCTACATATTCAACAAACTGCCTTATCCCCTGCTTGCGATCCACAAAGCCAATCAGAGTTATGCCTATCAGATTAATGCTTACAACATGATGAATTTTCTGGAATTTGTAAGTGATCACTATGCGAGCATCAACATCGACCATGGATTCGGAGGATTTTTCCTCAACAAGATACCAGTTCTAAAGCGACTTCAGCTGCGAGAGC
>DCLG01000005.1:11533-25524 GCA_002320935.1 Pedobacter sp. UBA1654
AATGCGCTCGGGCAGAAAACAACGTATACTTTTGGCAAGGTGCCCTATGTAGAAGGCAGCCTCGGTATTGGTAATCTTTTCAAGTTCTTGCGAGTAGATTTGGTGAGGCGCTTCAATTATCTAAATCACCCGAACGTACCAAAATGGGGATTGCGGGCAAAGTTTAAGGTTGACTTGTAACATCCATTTAAGTCGCTTACTTTTCAGCCTTTTTCCCTGAACCACCAGTAATTGCTTCTCCGGCTCCAAGAATAAAGTTGCTTTCCGGCTGTTTCTTTTGCTGCTCCATTCCCGTTGTACTAGAACTCACCCCATCAAGCATCGCCTTAGACAGTAGTCCGAAAAACGACATGTCCACTGGCCGGGTGATGTTAATGGGTCCTTTCTTGAATTTGCCACCCTTTGTAGGATTGTTGTTGGGAAGCATCAGATTACTGACAGCGGAAACCAGCTTTCGCTCTTTAATCACATTTTCCTTATCGTCTTTCTTTAATACGGCATATTTCATATCCTGATAATAGAGATCGACCTTCCCCCTTGCATGTCGCTCGTCGGCTTCAATATGAAAATACATCTTGTTGATCTTTCCAGACTTCACAGCCATTAACGCATATGGCCTGGCAAAGCGGTTCATCACCCTCGCGTCTACGCTGCCCATCCGAGCAGTATAACTGAAAGCACCATTAGCGTCGGCCAGATTAAATTTCATATCAGCTTTTGTCGAAGCTGCACCCATCATCTTGTATTGCATTGAGGCAGACATAAACTTATTTGCAGCAATCGCCTCCTTGTTATTGGTGATGTTATAGATCTCACCAACACAATTATTGACATCCAGGCTGGACAATTTATCTGACTTCATTGCCAGCACCTTGAAATAAGTATCTGAATTCCGAATCTTCATGGTATCGATCGTTAGATCGAAAGCCAGTAGCTGAAGTTGTTGATTCGGGTAAGGATTGGATCGGCGTTTTGGCACACGCCTGGTGTAGTTGTAATTATTATAAACCTCTACCATGCTATATCCAACATTCATGCTGCCAACATGCAACTGCTGCTTTTTTATTAAACGATCCAAATCAATCCGGTTCATCTCCACATCTTTGTTCAAGATGTAGACCCGCTCCTTTGCATGTTTCACTTTCTGATAGAAAGCTTTTCGGCTTAGCCTTGGTGTTAGCTCCAGTCGTTTGATGGATGCTTTTCTCATGTCTGAAAGAAAAGCCATGTCGTTTGCATTCAGGTAGTAAAGACTATCACGGGTTGCCAGGCGATAAGCTTTCACTTGAATCAGCGTACCTTTTCGGCCTGCAGAATCCTTTTCTAAAGCTGAAAGGCCGGAAAGGTCAACATTGATGTTTTTGATGGCCGTTTGTTTTGGTTCATCATGGTTCTGATTTACAAATACAAAAGTAAGATTACGCATAGATGTACTTTGAATATTGGACATCTTGAGCAGGCTTTCCACAAGCGAAAGTAAGCGACCAGGTTTCTCTTCCTTAAGGGTGCTGTTATGAGTACGCAGCTTATTGTGAACACGGATATCGGCGCTATCAATTAGCATACGAGCCATATTCATGCGCATGCCCTGATTGCTGCCTGAAAGCTTCAAACCTGAAATCACCAGTGTCCGTACATTCATATGGAGCACATTGTTCGGTGCACAATTCGCTTTAACAAGCCTTGAGAGTACAGCACTATCAGGCAACAGTTTAAAGTCGTTAATTCTACCCTTTCCAGAGTCCAGATTGATATCGAATTTCGAAAATGACACCCGGTATAAACTGTCGCTTGCTTCCGTAATCATTTCTGCAAACTTCTCACTTAGTTTCTGTTCTACCTTGGAATTTGGCTTTGATGTCTCATTTGTCAGATAGTTCCATCCCAGATAGCCCCTAAATCCCAAAAACAATATTATANNCCCAATAAACAGTTTTCTTTCCTGATCGCGTCATAACAATTCGATTTAGAAAGCGTGTATCAAAGTTTAATCCACAGCCGTATAAACCCTAAAATTATTGATCTTCAGGTAGTTACCGGCCGTATAACATCCAATAACAGGCGTATTGATATTACATCTTCGCGACACGTTTCCCCAACAACCAGAACAAATAGCTAAATACAGGTGCAGCAAGGATGTCGGCTGTATAGTGCACACGTTGCACCATAAGTAATACCGCAAGCACAGCCGTGGCAGCACAGGCCAAATACTTCTCCCATTTCTGCTCAAGACAAAGTGCAATAAGGAATAAAGTAGCGGTATGGCCTGAAAAAAATAGGTCCTTTGTAATCAGTTCCCTGCCGTAAAAGAATACGGAAAAAGGATCTTCAAGATGGAGGATGCCCGTTGGTGGCTCAAGCGGAATGAGATAAATCGTGATCATCCGGCCAAGGCACAAAAAGATATATGCCCACAAACCTGTTATACAGAAGACCGTTTTTTCAACCATCCGCCAGATCATCAATGCCATAAATGGATAAAGCATCAGAAAAATGTATGGCGAAACATTCTTAGCCGGTAGTACATTAAGAAACCAGTCGTTAAGCAACATACCTTCCCGCATCTGTATGTAAAAGAAAAAGTCGGGAACAAACACCAAGATTCCGGCGAGGATGATTAAGCCTGAAATCAGCTTAACACGAAAGGCAGGGTATTCCCAGGCTTGTTGCCAGGAAATTGAGTCATATTGCATTAATTCTGGTCGTAATATAGATTTAGGCAACAAATATATGCTTTGCTTCTTAGCTTTTGAGTCTAAGTCAACTTCGAAAGGCGATATGAAGTGATTCTGACAATGTCATGTCCTGAATCAACGATAAACAATCTGGCTTGCTACTTGTTCAATTAAGAAAAATCAGAAACTATGGAAAATAATGAACAGACCCAACCGAAGGATGGAAAACAGATTACGGATGATAATCAAAAACCCGTAGAGCAAGTTGAACAATCAGACAGCATAATCGGAGATGTTCATCCCACAGAAAGAAGCGATACCTTTCAGGAAGAAAATAATGCAGAGATAGAAAACCAGTCTGATGCCAGTGAAATTTCAGGTGAAAACCTATAAACTTTAACCAACNNCTGTATGAACGGGTTTTTCTTTAAGTCCTGATCCAGTGATCATTGATCGATCTAGCATCAGGGTTTGTAATTTCAAATTTCTGAAGGTTGTTACCTCCTTTGCTGATACAAATATAGCAGGTTTTTCTTAGTGTACAAAATACACTAAGAAAAAAAATGAAAAAATATTTATTCTTTCCACAAAACATCGGGTAATCAACCATTTACATTGCCCAATTTCGGCCATTCACTTCCATCGAGTAGACTTTTGCATAAAGAAAACCTTTCTTAAACAGATACTTCGTGCGATATTTCGACATATATCGCCAGAAAGTTAAACATGGGCTTGTAGCATTTACTCCTCTCGCTGCGTATTAAAAGGAGCTATTCAATAATAAATTTTTAAAGAAAATTATCAGATGAAAACGTTTACCAAGCATTGTTCCAACAAAATTAGCCGAATTGCGGCTGCCCTCTTACTTACGGCATTTGTATTATCCTTGCATGCATGCTCAAAAAATGAGACAGATGTTCCTTCAATTTCAGGATTGATGGTGGTGAATGCCGCGCCAAATCATGGAACATATAATGTATATATAAATAACATTAGCAAGCCAGTCAATACAAAAGGAGCATTACCTTTCCTTGGTACAACTTCACCGTATTTCAACATCACCCCCGGCGCTAACACGCTGAAATTTACAACAGCAAGCAGCGTTGAAGGTGTTTACACAGAGACCACTAATCNNTCGAAGCTGATAAAGCTTACTCCTATTTTTTAATTAACGACATCCCAAACCTTTCGGGGCTATTGCTACATGATGATTTATCACTTAACTCCACCGAAAAGGCTTTTCTAAGATTTGTTAACGTATCACCAGATGCGGGAAACTTAGACCTTGCCGTTGATAGTGGTTCCACACTCGTGGCGGACAAAGGATTCAAAGCAGCCAGTGAATTTGTCAGCATTGATCCAAAGGCATATAATCTCGTAATTAAAAGTAAGTCGGGCGGGCAGATCCTTGCAACGATGAAGGGCGTATCGCTTACAGCCGGAAAAATGTACAGCATCGTAGCTGCGGGGATGTCAACTCCGGCTGAACTGCAGCAGCCTTTGCAATTGCAGCTGATTACAAACCGATAAGAGCTGAATCAGCTTGCAGCTTGAAGAGGCCTCTAACCGGTAGTAACCCGGTGTTGATCCGCCGTATGACGGGTCAACACCGGGTCAACCCCGGGTCAAGGCCGGGTTAAGGCCTTGTCAACCCCGGGACAGTTGGTATTATCGCTGCCTTTTTCTATAAACGCTTCCAAGGATTGCACGGTCGAAAACAAATCAAGCTGTATTTACATTATGTTATAAACTGGTATCATGAACTTCGACTGGCATAGGATCTTTTTCAGCGATCAGGATTATTCGTTTTTCTGGGAAATACTTTTTCGCACGCCGATCATGTTCCTCGCTGTCGTGATTGTCTTACGATTTACCGGTAAAAGAGGGGTACAACAGTTATCGATTTTCGAGATGGTGATGATCATCACTTTGGGTTCTGCTGCGGGAGATTCCATGTTTTATGATGACGTCGGCATGTTACATGCGCTGGCCGTTTTTGCGCTTGTGCTCGGGGTTTACCGCATTCTCATTTGGCTGATTACCAAGTTCGAGTGGTTCGAAATCATCATGGAAGGTAAACCCATCTACATCATTCGAGAAGGAATCATGTGCCTGGAAGAGTTACACTCTAAAGAGCTCGGATCCGATGAGTTTCTGGGCGCACTTCGCGGGCAGCACATCGATCAGCTTGGACAGGTTAAGTACGCCGTATTAGAGGACACTGGAAACTTGAGTGTTTTCTTTTTCACGGATGAGGAAGTTCGCCCGGGGCTGCCCATACTGCCTGATGAATACGAGCGTAAATCAAACAAGATCGGAAAAGCAGGCCTATATGCCTGTTCAAAATGCGCCCGTACTTATCAGCTGGAGCCTGCTAATGATGTCCCATGTGACACTTGCAACAATAAGGAATGGGTAGAAGCAGTTTGCCGGAAAAGAGTTGCCTGATGATGCTTCAGGTTTGGAAAGGAAAGTACTTCATAGCATTTCTCAGGTATTGCAATGCAGTGGTCAGTTGATTTTCCACAGTGCGCTTTGAAATACTCAACTTCTCCGCAATTTCATCATTAGACATCTGATCTGTCCTGCTCAAGGTAAATATCTCGCGGCATCGTTTTGGAAGACGGCCCAGCGTGTTTTCCAATGCATTTTCAAGTTCTCCGGTATTGATGTTCTCCTCACCTTGATTGCGGCTCTGCTGCCCATTGTCGAGCAGCGCATAATCTTCAACATAAATGATATTAGTTGCCTTTCTTGCTTTTAATGCCTTATAGACATGGTACCGCGCTGCGGTGCTCAGGTAACTTTTAAAAGCATTGATCTCATATTCCTGGCGTTTGCGCCAGAGATTTAGAAAGATATCGTGTACAATCTGCGAAGCCGCATCTTCATCCTTTAGGTAAGTATATGCAGTATTGTAAATTAGGGTCCAGTATCGCTCAAACAGCGCATCGAAAGCCTTTTTGTCCTCACGACAAATGGCAGTCCATAGTTCTGCGTCTGTGCATACGTTTAAAGACATATCGGTTTATATTGGTCGACTAAACCTAGCTATTTTTTTATAGCCCTCCAAATGGATGCCTGCACATAAAAACAAAAAATAATTCATGTTTTTATGTGTGTAGCCCATGAAAAAAGGATCTGATAGTATATAACCAAATATATTACCATGACTCCAGAGGAGCTTTTCGAATTGCAGGAGCGATATTTCGCCGGCCATTGTACGCCGGAAGAGATCGCATTGTTGAAGCAGCATGAAGGTGACTTTCAGCTGCTTGATAGACCCTGGAGTGCCGAACAGGGGGATGAGCAGCAGCTGAAGCATAAAATTCTTGAGCAGCTTCATCAGTCGATGGCCGAAAGGCCGCAGCGCAATATTCCTTTCCGGTATTATTATGCAGCAGCAGCCATGCTGTTGTTCGGATTATGTGTATTCTTATTTTATCCCAGGACCAACGATGCCGTACAAACCTTTGCTGATAACAAGAAAACGGCTCCTGCCGGAGTTATAAAGCCTGGCTCGACCAGGGCCACATTAACCTTGTCTGACGGCACCGTAATTAACCTGGATGAGGTGCAAAGTGGACTTGTTTCCAGGCAGGGCAATGTAACGGTAGGCAAGACTGCCGATGGTAAGTTGATTTACCAGGTTAAAGCTGCTGCAGATCAGCCCTTGATTTACAATACCATCAGTACACCGCGTGGTGGAGAATATCAGATCGTACTCCCGGATGGTACACATGTCTGGCTCAATGCCGCCTCATCCTTACGTTTCCCTTCCGTATTTTCAGGCTCCGAAAGGAAAGTTGAACTAAAAGGTGAAGCCTACTTCGAAGTCGCGGGAAATAAGCAAAAGCCATTTAAAGTTGCGGTTAACAATATGGGTATTGAAGTGCTTGGAACGCACTTCAATGTGAACGCCTATGATGATGAAGCGCAGATCAAAACGACATTATTGGAAGGATCGGTAAAACTTATTGCAGGCAGCAATCACAGGTTGTTAAAACCAGGGCAGCAGGCAAGCCTTGGAAAACAGTCGGATTTCAGTATTGCTGAGGTGAATGTTGACGAGGCCATTGCCTGGAAGAACGGCTATTTCATTTTCGACAATGAGAATATAGAAAGTATTATGCGAAAGGTTTCACGTTGGTATGATGTGGAAGTTACCTATCAGGGCAAAGTTGACCAGGGTCGTTATGGTGGCACGGTATCGCGGTTCGACAATGTTGAAGGGGTCTTGAAATCCTTGGAACTAACAGGATCCGTTCGTTTCAGAATGGAAGGAAGGAGGATTACAGTGATGCGATAAAACCTACTGAACCTTGAACGCTCCTGATGCGCTAAGCATAAATAAACAACCAGATATTAAACTCATTATAATGAATAAGGATAGAAAATCTTTGAAATTTTTAATGGTTATGAAACTCTTACTTGTATTTGTTTTAACAACCATTTTTCAGGTTAACGCTGCTACATACGGGCAAAATGTAACCCTGAATGTTAAGAATGCCTCGCTTAAAGAGGTGCTTGATGTACTCAGAAAACAAACCGGATACCATTTCCTATATAGAACGGAAATGCTGAATCAAACGCGTCAGCTGAGCATCAGTGTGACGAATGAACCCCTGGCGACAGTCCTGGAGAAGTGTTTCGAAGGTCTGCCGCTGACATACTCCATCAATGATAAGACCATCGTTCTGCGTGAAAGACCAGTCCCTGTCGTGCAAAACGTGCAGCAGGCAAGAATCACTGGTACTGTCACTGATGCAACCGGGCTACCAATGCCCGGAGTAGGTATTAAGGTAAAGGGTACGACGACAACTTCGGTAACAGACGCTGATGGTAAATATGTCGTAAATGCAGGTGGTAACATCACCCTGGTATTTTCTTATGTAGGTTATGAACCACAGGAAGTGGCTGCAAACGGTCGTACAACGATAAATGTTACGCTTGCAGAAAGTCAGGCGGAACTGAGTGAAGTTGTTGTTATTGGTTATGGTACGGTACGACGTAAAGACCTTACCGGATCTGTAGCATCCGTTAAAGGTGCCGACATTAAATCTGAGGGCGTTAGTGATGTGACACGTTCTTTGCAGGGCAGGATGCCGGGTGTGACCATCGAGTCTGCCGGCGGTGATCCGGGTGCAGGAACCAGGATCCTGATCCGTGGGGTCGGTTCATTGAACAACGCTACGCCGCTATACATTGTGGATGGGGTGCAGGTAGCTAACATTAACAACCTTAATCAGACCGATATCGAGTCTGTGGATGTGTTGAAAGATGCTTCTGCAGCTGCGATCTACGGTTCAAGAGCAGCCAACGGGGTGGTATTGGTAACCACCAAATCCGGCAAAAGCGGTGCACCTGTTGTGCAATTAACCGCCAACGTGGGTGTGCAAAGTAAAGCAAGCAACATTGATGTGCTAAATGCACAGGAATGGGCAACTGTACACAATCAGGCGCATGCAAATGCTGGTTTAACACCACTTGAACTTGCAAACAATCCTGCTGCTCTGGGAGTAGGCACAGACTGGCAGGATGCCATTTTCCGCTCAGCGCCAATTCAGCAGTACAACCTACTGGTTAGTGGCGGCAGTGAAACCAGCAAATATAGTGTGTCCGGTGGTTATAATGATCAGCAGGGCATTGTTGATGTGACCGGGTATAAGCGTTACAATCTGAGGGTTAAAACAGAAACGACAAAAGGCCGGTTAAAATTTGGTGAAACGATCTTGTTATCGAGAGAAAAATTCGTGAATATGCCAGCTGGCTGGGGTGGACAAGGTGGTAATCCAGTTGGATCTGCAATCAAGATGATCCCTGCTTTTAAAATCTATAATCCGGAATTGCTGGGTGGATATGATGGTGCTTTTGGTTCCGTAGTGAACATTGCCAATCCAGTGGCACAGTTGGACTTACAAGATATTACCCGTGAAAACACGAGCATTTTAGCAAATGCTTTTGGAGAGTTAAAAATTTTTGAAGGTTTGAAGTATCGTCTGAACCTTGGCTATACCAATGTGTTTAATTCGAATTACGATTATCACAGGCGTTATCAGGTTGGAGCACTGTTCTCACACCCGACAAATGACATCAGTCTAAGTAAAGACCAAAATGTTTTATTGTTGCTCGAAAACACGCTGAGCTACGATAAGGTTTTTGGAAAACACAGTGTACAGGCATTGGCCGGATATACCTACCAAAGCAATAACTATAGTTTCACCAGCACTGCCCGTACTGATTTGCCGGATGGTATTGATCAGATTGACGCAGGTGCCGGTATTGCAACCAACTCTGGTAATCGTGTAGAAAATAACCTGATCTCGCTATTGGGACGTGTGATCTATTCTTATGATGATCGCTACCTTTTAACAGCAAGTTTCAGACGTGATGGTTCGTCAAGATTTGGTGCAAATAACCGCTATGGTAATTTCCCTTCAGTAGCATTGGGCTGGAACATCATGAACGAAAGTTTCTTCGAACCGCTGGAGAAAACCTTCTCAAACCTAAAACTAAGGGCCAGCTACGGTGTATTGGGTAATCAGGAGATTGGTGACTACCAGTACAGTGCTGCTGTAGCTTCGAATATCAACTATGTAGTTGGTGCAGATCAGCAAAGATGGTTTGGTTCTATTCAAACCGCAATCGCTTCTCCAAATATCAAATGGGAGACTACAAAAACGGTAAACGTTGGTGTTGACGCAGGATTCTTCGGTAACAAGCTGAATTTGACTGCAGACTATTTCGTTAAGAAAACAACTGACGTATTGCTCCGCGTACCTATTCCAGGATCGGTAGGTTCTGTTGCAAATCCATTTGTGAATGCTGGAACATTGCGCAATAATGGTGTGGAGCTTGGCTTGAGCTATGGCAATACGGTAGGTAAGTTAAACTACAGCTTATTCGGTAGCATTAGTGCAGTAAGGAATAAGGTTATCGAGCTTGGTACAGGTTCACAGCAGATCTTCGGCGGACAGCCAAATCACCATGGTGCAACCAGCACACTGACGGAAGCTGGTGGATCTATTGGTTCTTTCTACCTGATTGAGGCGCTTGGTGTATTCAATTCACAGGCAGAGATCGATGCCTATGCGAAAAATGGTCAGCTGATTCAACCAAATGCTGCACCTGGCGATGTGAAGTTCTTCGACAAGAATGATGATGGACAGATCAACAACCTTGACCGGGTGAATCTGGGCAGTCCATTTCCAGACTTCGAATACGGCTTTGGTATCAATGCGAACATGCACAATTTTGACCTTGCTTTATTTTTCCAGGGCTCACAAGGTAATAAGATCTATAACGGTTTAGCACAGGATCTGCAGAGCACAAACTTGCAGATGAACTATGCAAAATCTACCTTAAATGCATGGACGCCAACCAACCAGTCGAACATACCACGTGTTACTGCGAATGATCCCAACTTAAACAGCCAGACTTCGTCTCGCTTTTTAGAGGATGGTTCTTATTTCAGGATGAAAACCGTACAGATCGGCTACACCTTGAAAGATGATTTTGCAAAAAGATTGCGGATATCTTCCTTCCGTACGTATGTAAGTGCAGATAATATTTTCACCATCACCAACTATAGCGGCTTCAACCCGGATTTGGGTAGAACTGGTTCTATTTTCGATAGGGGTGTAGATTATGGGCATGTGGCTTATCCACTGGCAAGAACCATCTCTTTGGGTATTCAGTTAACCTTATAGTGTCAATTTAAATTAGTAATCATGAAAAAAATATATATAGCTTTTTGTGTCGCTGCCTTACTTGGCGGATGTAAAAAAAGCGAACTGGAGTTAATTAATCCAAACCAGATCGTAACGGAGACTTACTGGAAAACGGAAACGGATGTACATAGTGCATTTGCAGCAACCTATGGTTTACTGCGGAACGTAGATGGAGGTTTCTGGGGTGTGAGGGGTATTGAACTGGGTAATGGCCGTGGCGACGATTTCTTTATCCGTAATGATGTTGCCGATTTATACCGCTTATCGACCTTTACCAATAATGCAGATAACGGCACTGCCAATTCCCTTTGGAACTATTCATACCGGGGTATTTTCCGTGCCAATCAGATCCTGGAAAATGTAGGCAGGGTACCCTTGGATGATGCCAAGATGAAGGCATATATCGCTGAAGCGAAGTTTTTAAGAGGTTTAAACTATTTTATTCTTGCGATAAATTTCGGCGAAGTTCCTTTGATCTTGTCTGTACCTAAAGATGAAACAGAGTATGGAAAGCCTAAATCACCTGAGGCAGATGTATGGAAGCAGATTATTGCCGATTTTACCGAAGCTGGCGCTGATTTGCCTACAGCTTATACTGCAGAATGGGTTGGTCGTGCAACTAAAGGTGCAGCGCTGAGCTATTTGGGTAAAGCTTACTTGTATACCAAAGAATACGCAAATGCGGAAACAACTTTACGTCAGGTAACGACCATGGGTTATGCCCTGATGCCGAACTATGAAGACAACTTTCTGGTGGCTACAGAAAACAACCAGGAGTCTATCTTTGAAATTCAGCTGGGTGATGTTGGTGGAACCAATGCCTGGGGTGGCGAGAATGCCAGTGGTGCACTCGGCGTAACTACGGCGCAGGAATTCGCACCTTCAGAGGTGGGTGGCTGGTTTGAAGCCGGGCCTACAGACAAGCTTTTCAATGAGTTTCAGAAGGAACTTACCGCAGACGGTAACTTGGATCCAAGGATGTATGCAACATTGATATGGGACTACCCTGGTGCCACATTCTATAGAAAGCCTTTCACGGATTTCAGGCTGCCATTTGGATTTAAATCGCTGTTTAAGAAATATCAGAACTATACCCAGGCTAATGAACTGACCGGAGCCAGTGGTGCGTCGAACTATACTTCAAGTAATAATGAGCGCGCATTGCGTTATGCAGATGTACTGCTTATGCTTGCAGAGGCGATTAACATGCAGGGCCGACCAGCTGATGCTTATCCGTTTGTAAACCAGATCCGTACCCGTGCGAAGCTGGCAGCGCTGCCAGCAGGTTTTAACCAGGCGCAGATGATGAACGAGATTGTACATCAGCGTATGATCGAATTTGCTCGTGAGAATCACCGATTCTATGACCTTAAGCGTTGGGGACTTTTACAGCAGGAGATCGCAAATAGCGATAAGGTAGGTAAGCAGTTTTTCGTGCCCGGAAAACATGATTACTTTCCTATTCCGCAAAATGAGATCAACACCAATCAATTGATTGTCCAGAACCCGAACTGGTAATTGGCACTAAGTATTTGTATAAAGCTCCCGGAAAACCGGGAGCTTTTTTAGTTTATGGCTGTTGGTTGAGGTTCAGCTGAGCTTGAAAGCCTTTGATAATGACCTGATCAAGCTATCAATCGACTCAGATATGGACATATTCTGAGCCGATTAGTGTATTTAATCGGCTCATGCTTTAAGTAGAGCATTTGTACCTCGGCAAAAAGATGTATTTTGAGCTATATTTTTTACTATGGTTGATATCTGTTGCGTAGGACACATCACGTCTGATAAAGTGGTAACATCAAACACCACGCTGTATATGCCTGGAGGCACTGCTTACTATTTCTCTTTTCCGCTTGCTGGTTTTGATCTGAATTATCTGTTGGTAACTGCGCTGGCGAAGGCAGAACATCGCTATGTTGCAGAGCTCGAGCATAGGAACATCGCGGTCAAAGTACAGGATAGTGAACATACCGTGTGCTTCGAGAATGTTTACGAGGCGAATACCGATTTCCGCACGCAGTACGTGTCTCAGAAAGCAGATGCTTTTAGGGAAGCGACTTTAGCAAATGTAGAGGCCAGGATTTTTCATCTCGGCCCGTTGCTCGCTGATGATTTCTCCCTTTCATTGATCGCTGCGCTTGCCGCGAAAGGGCGGGTGAGTATGGATGTACAGGGGTATTTACGGGTGGTGAAGGAAGGCAAGGTGTTCCAGGCAGAATGGCCGGAAAAGCAGAAAGCTTTATCGTATGTAGACATCTTGAAGGCTGATGAAACGGAGTTAAGAACGCTGACCGGTGTGGAAGACATAAAAAGCGCTGCGGCATTAGTGAGCGATTGGGGCGTGAAAGAAGTGGTGATTACCAATGGCAGCCAGGGGTCCATGATCTATAGCAAGGGCGTATTTCATTCCATTCCGGCATTTCCGCCGAGAACGTTGGTTGATGCAACGGGCTGTGGGGATACCTACATGGCCGGTTATCTGTATCAACGCATTAAAGGTGCCGATGAAAAGCAAGCTGGGCGTTTTGCTGCGGCACTTGCAACGCTTAAGCTGGAATCTGCCGGCCCTTTTCAGGGCCGCCTTGAAGATGTGGATTACGTGTTGGATCAGTATGCAAGCAAGGCTTAAATAGTTACCTAAAGCCAGTGCTTCAACAGCTCCGCAAAACCTTCTTTATATTGCTCGGTAACAGGTATGGTCATCTGTCCAATCTGAACAGAATTCTTCGTCAGGGATTTGATATGCTCCACACCTACAATAAATGAGCGGTGGATTCTCAAGAAAGCCGGAGCGGTTAGCTTTTCTTCCAGGCTTTTCAGGCTGGTTAAGGTAAGCAGCGGTTTTTCTTCACCTTTAAGGAAAAGCTTTACATAATCTTTAAGACCTTCGATGTACAGGATGTCAGCAGTGTCAACCTTTTGCAGCTGGTAGTCCACCTTCAGGTACAAGTATTTCTTTTCAGTTGCAGCAACAGGCAGTCCGGCAGGAACCGGATTCAGGCTGTGCTCCAGCATAATGAAGTAATCGTACGCTTTGGTTGCAGCTCTGGAAAAGTCCACAAAGCTGAATGGCTTCAAGAGGTAATCCAATGCGTCTACCTTGAAGCCTTCAAGCGCGTATTGATCGTATGCAGTCGTGAATACAATCCGGAGATGCTTCTTTCTACCCGTTTGCTCAACGATACGGGCGAGTTCGATCCCACTCAGATCTGCCATGCGGATATCCAGGAAGATGAGTTGTATATCCTGATTTTCATGTATCGCCTTTAAACCTTCCACGCCATTGCTATAAGCAGCTACCAGATTTAGAAAAGGTGTCTTTTCAACATAAGCGCTGATCAGGCTTAAGGCAAAAGGCTCATCATCTACTGCAATACAATTGATTTTCATCTTTTTAGAATGATCTTGGTTAGGTGTTTATTGGAAGTCCAAAGTCAGCGTAACGGTGTACTCTTTAGTGGTGGCATTATTATCGACCGCCAAAGTGTGTTTTCCAGGGTACAGTAGATCCAGTCTTCTCTCGGTATTGATCAGGCCGATGCCATTGCTCTCTTCCAGGTGTTCCCGTGCCTCAAAGGTAGAA
>DCLG01000005.1:25550-28935 GCA_002320935.1 Pedobacter sp. UBA1654
TAATTTCAATTTTGATGGTGTTGTCCAACTGGCGAATGTCGATATATACATAACTTGGGTGGAGGCTACTGATGCCATGTTTAAATGCATTTTCAATAAAAGGCAACAGTAACATCGGTGCCACATCGTAGTTTTTCATGTTGGGCTGCTTTTCAAAGATCACCTGTACATCTCCCGATAGTCGTAGTTTCATCAGCTTGATATAATCTTCCACAAACTTCAGTTCATGTTCCAGGCTGGTCAGGTCGTTCTTCGTGTCATAAATTACATAACGCATCATGTGCGACAGGGTATAAATGGCATCTTTCGCAGTACCGGTGTTGCTGTCTGTCAGCGCATAAATAGTATGTAAGGTATTAAAGAAAAAGTGCGGGTTGATTTGAGACTTCAAAAAAGAAAGTTCGNNTCGGAATTGATCTTGTCTTTTTCTGTTGCCTGAAAAGCAAGCTGATCGTGCTGCATTTTCTTCGAGAGTGCAATGACAGTACTTACGCCGTAGATCACCATGGCCATGATGATGGTGATGTAGGTCGCGGAATGATCCTGCTTTTCCATGGACTTGTGCATCTTGGGCCCGAAGATCTTCTCCATTGCCTCGGGAACACCTAAAAAGCTGTCCAGCCAATGGTTGATGAAGACGGATGCGAATAACGTTGCAATAACCAGTATTACAAAGGATCCTGTTCGATGATTGTATAACAGCTTTGGTGTAAATACGAAGTAATTGGCATAGAACAATCCAGCCCACATGAGATTTATGAGCACCTGTTTTATCCAGAATTCCAGCGGCAAACGGATGGGCCAGGTTAGTGGGAAAAAGGTCAGTACCAGCAATGCCGCTACGATAAAATAATGTACCGACGGTAGTTTTTTGCTGATGCCTGTAAATGCTGTGGTCATGATAAACAAAGATGAAAGATTTATCCGGAGTTGCGGCAATGGGCTCGTCGAGGTAAAGGTCAATCCCGTCGATTATTTCAGGGCAACCATCTATAATGCAAATTAGCATAGCCTGAATTGCTTTGTTTTGCCGTAAATAATGGTGAATATGAAATCCAAAGTAAACGATATAATAGAGAATACCTCAAGGCAACATGTGAAAGGGCTTGTTCTGATGATGTTAATTTTTGCGGTTAGTTGGGCCGGCCCGGTTCAGGCCCAGGTGCCTGGAGCGGGCCAGCCTGCAACAGCAGGCGGGGGCTCAGTTAGTGGTATTGTAGTTGACTCCATCAGCAAAAAACCGGTGGACTATGCAACGNNTTCAAAGCTGGTGCTACAGCACCAATCAGCGGCGGGATCAGCGATGATAAAGGTGCCTTTAAAATCTCTAATGTTCCCGCTGGTACATATCGTATTCAGGTAAATTATATCGGTTACAACGTGAAGAACATTTCCAATGTAGTCTTAGCCCCTGGAAAGCAGGATAGAAACCTGGGACGCATTATAATTGCACCAGGTGCCAATCTCCTTGAAGCGGTACAGATTACCGGGCAGCAGGCGTTAATTGAGAACAAGATTGATAAACTTGTTTTTAATGCAGAGAAAGACGTTACCAGCGCTGGCGGAAATGCCTCGGATATATTGCGTAAGGTGCCTATGGTTTCCGTAGATATGGACGGCAATGTTGCACTTCGCGGCAGCCAGAACGTAAGAATCCTGATCAATGGCAAACCTTCCGGTGCATTAACCACGAATGCTGCGGATGTACTAAGGTCTATGCCTTCGGATCAGATAAAAAACGTAGAGGTGATCACATCGCCATCGGCCAAATACGATGCAGAGGGTTCTGCGGGTATCATTAACATCATTACCAAAAAGAAAGAAGTTTCAGGTGTAAGCGGCTCTGTGAACGCAGGGATTGGAACGCGTCAGAATAATCAGAATGCGAACATCAACTTCAACAAGAACAAGTTGAGCATCACAGCCAACGTAGGTTATAATACGGGCTGGCCCCAGACCACTTATTCCTCTTTTGAAAGTGAGAACAGCCTGTTGAATACAAGATCATCGTCAAATGGGGAGAGCACATCCAACCGCCATTTTCTAAGCGGTTCCGCTTCATTGGGCTATGATTTCAACGATAATAACAGCTTTTCTTCATCATTCAGCAGGCGTGGTGGTGCGTTTAAAAACGATGGTTCTTCAGTTAACAGTAACTTTTCTCCGGCACAAGGTCTGATTGATTATACGGCGAACACCAGGAATAAGAATGCCTTTTCAAACTTCGACTGGAACAATGATTTTACCCACAAGTTTAAGCGCGAAGGTGAGGAGATCAGTATTGCAGCACAGTGGACACATGGTACTTCAGATGTAGATTATGCAACCGAGTATTCCGCTTTCACTCAAAATCAACAGGCACTGAATGTTGGAAAGAACAATGAATATACCGTTCAGCTGGACTACGTATTGCCAATAAACAAGATGTTTAAAGTGGAAGCCGGTGCAAAGACCATCATCCGCGATATTACAAGTGACTACGACTTTTTCAATCCAAATGAAGCCGGACAATACGTGCTAAATCCAATTACTTCGAATGCCTATGACTACGGTCAGGATGTTTATTCGGGTTATGGATTGTTGACTACGAGTCTTAGCAGCGGTTACACCGTTATGGCAGGGGCACGTGTAGAAAATACGAGCATTGATGGTAAGTCGGGAAATGCATCCAGCGGTTTACAACCATTTCAGAACGACTATCTGAACTTTGTACCCAGTTTGATTATTTCGAAGGCACTAACGCCTACACAAACAGTTAAGCTGAGTTACAGCAAGCGTATTCAACGCCCAAGTTTGCAGTTCCTCAATCCCTTCCGAAATACCAGTGATCCCTTGAATCAAAGCCAGGGTAATCCTGAACTTTCACCTGAGATCGGGCAGACCATCGAATTCAACTATTCTACTTTTGTAAAAACCTCTGTGATCAATGCATCCGTTTATTACCGCAGAACAGAAGACATCATTGAAAGTGTTGTGAGCACGGTGCCATTTACTACGATCGACAATGCTGGAAACGAAGTTACCCGTGATATTTCTTTGTCAAGCTTTCAGAATGTTGGAAATAACAACTCCATCGGATCAAGTCTGTTTGGTTCGGTACAGCTTTGGAAAGCACTTACGCTTAGAGGTAATATCAATGCCTTTACATACAAGCCTCAGATCATCAGTAGTTTGCAGCAGGGGGAGCAGTCGACCTACATTCAGTACAATGCTTTCGTAAGTGCAACGGTAAAGATAAAGCCGACGCTTAGTGCAGAAACCTTCCTGATGCAGAACTCGGCACGAAGAACTTTCCAGGGTACGAATCCGGCCTTCAATCTTTGGGTGATTGGACTTAAACAGGAAGTTATGAAGAAACGTGGTACGATTGGGTTGAACATTACCC
>DCLG01000005.1:28969-49393 GCA_002320935.1 Pedobacter sp. UBA1654
GATGAATTTTGGTGCACAGCCTCCGAGAAAGAAACGTGGGGTGACCAATGATGATCTATTGCAGGGAGATGCAAATGGACAAGCTGGCGGCGCAGCAGGCGGACAAAGGTAAATTGGGCTGCGGCCTAACGTTACCTGGCTTACGTCAGTTTACTGGTACTTAAAGACCAATGAAAACACAGTCTTTTCAAATGGCTGGGATTGGATTTCCACGCTACCATGGTGCATTTTCATGATGTTCCTGGTGATGGTTAATCCAATACCAGACCCGTTCTTACGAGTGGTAAAAAATGGAATGAAGACCTTTTTGGCGAGTTCATGATCTACCCCTTTACCATTATCAATCACATCAAGGTACAAACGACTGTTCTCAAGGCGGTAGCCAATCTCAATAGATGGATTTTCAATGTCTTCAACGGCATAGATGCTGTTGGTTACCAGATTTATCAATGCTTGTTCGATCAGTTTGATATCCAGTCGCAGGCTGATCTTCGATGAAGTTTGTACAACCTTCAATTCGATGTTTTTGCCGGATGCAAAGGGCTGCATCAGGATCCTGATGTGCTGCAGGATTTCACCGATCGTATGATCCTGAAGAACAGGTGTGGGTNNGTCTTTCACGAAGTCGAGCAAGCCTTCAGAGCGACGTTTGATGGTTAGTAGTGCTGGTTTGAGATCTTCCAAAGCTTCCGCATCCAGGTGATCTTTTCCATCTACCATCGAACTTACCGTATCAGACAGGGAGCTAATCGGCGTAATGCTGTTCAGGATCTCATGCGAGATTACCCCAATCAGTCTGTTCCAGGCTTCAGATTCTTTTTGTTCAATTTCATCCTTTATGTTTTGAAAAGAAATTATGATGTGATTAGTGTTGTGCAGGTTCAAAGGAATGAGCTCGGTTGAAAGTTGCGTAAGCTTGTCCTGGATCTTCAACTCGATAAACTTTTTTCCACCATCCATGATGTCGCTCACCTGATCTGCGAATACCGGACGATGACTTTTCAGCCGATGCCAGTATTTGTATGCGGGTACCTGTAAGAGGTTACTTGCAGCCATATTGAAAAACACGATCTCTGCCTTTTCAACATCTTTTTCCACAGGTTTTAGAACAATGACCCCAACAGGAACCTGTTCCAGGATGGTTTTGATAAGCTGAAACATGGACTCTTTTTCCAATTGAATCTTTTTATGCACCTGTATGATGTCGTCAAAGGAGCGATACAGTTCAGGGAAGCTGCTTTTATGGCTTTTAGCTTTGAAGTTGATGGTGCTATCCTGGTTTTTCACCGCCAGCATAAAGCGGTTGATGTCTTCTTTCATCCGGCTGATGTAGTGGTACAAGGAGAATAGGGCCCCCAGCAGGACCGCCCCTACGCCAAATATTGTAAACCATAGTTCTGTATTTCGGATCAGATAAATAAATAATGCGACCAGCAGATTGATGATGAATAACCGGAAGAGCAACCGGAAGGTGAAGCTGCTGAAGAACCTCATAGGTCAAATTTTTCTATGCGTCTGTACAAGGCGGCGCGGGTTAAGCCGAGCTCTGATGCAGCCCGGGAAATATTACCCTTATGTTTTTCAATGGCACGTTGCACCATCAGTTTTTCCATATCTTCCAGTGCCATTTCATCTTGAACATTTGGTGTGGCAGTACCGCCAAATCTCTGCGGGTTTAGCTGCAAATCTTCTTCGCTTATCTGCAAGCCATCTGTCATGATTACGGCACGTTCAATTACATGCTGCAGTTCCCTGACATTACCTGGCCACTGGTAGCGCAGTAAAACCGCTTCTGCCTTGCTGTCGAAATTTCTAATGTTTCTGTGGTACTTGCTGTTAAAGCTTTGCAGGAAATGGTTCGCCAGGAGCAAAATGTCTGGTCCCCGTTTAAAGAGAGGTGGTAAAAGCAGTTCTACGGTGTTGATCCGGAACAAAAGATCCTGCCGGAAAGTGCCTTTTGTCACCATTTCGCTAAGCGGCATGTTGGTTGCGGTGATTAAACGCACATTGATTTTCCGCTCTTTGCTCTCTCCCAGCCGGTTTACCGTACGGTTCTGAATAACACTGAGCAGTTTCGCTTGCAAGGGAAGGCTTAGATTTCCAATCTCATCCAGGAATATCGTTCCACCTTCAGCCATTTCAAAGCGGCCCGGTTTATCCTCTTTGGCATCGGTGAAAGCACCCTTGGCATAACCGAAGAGCTCACTTTCAAACAGGTTTTCCGTTAGGGAGCCTAAATCCACATGCATGAACACTCCATTCCTGCGTTGCGAGTGCTTGTGGAGCTCATAGGCGAACACCTGTTTTCCGGTTCCATTCTCACCCAGAATCAGGATGTTTGCATCCGTAGGAGCAACCTTCAACAAGATGCTTTGCAGCTTCTGGATCGGTTCAGATTCACCTACGATATGTTCAAACCGCCTGGCCATATCTTTTTGAAGTGAAGTTTGTAGCTTCTCTAATTTATTAACTTTTTTGTTCGACTGCCGGAGTTTTGCTGCGGCAGAAAGTGTAGCGAAGAGCTTTTCATTTTCCCAAGGCTTTAGAATGAAGTCAGTTGCACCTTTCTTTATTGCTTGTACAGCAAGTTCAACGTTTCCATATGCCGTCATGAGGATGACCACGTAATCTTTATCTATGGAAAGGATGTGCTCCAGCCAGTATAAACCTTCTCGCCCATCGCTTGAACCTTTCTGGTAATTCATATCCAAGAGGATGATGTCTACTTCGTTCCGGCTCAGTAGAACATTGATTTCCCTGGGTGACTTGCAGGTTACCACCTGGCGGAAATGCTGCTTTAGTAAGAGCTTCGCACTTAGTAGAATATCGTCATCGTCATCAATTACAAGAACAGTCGCGTCAATCATGTTAATAGCTTTTCTCAAAAATAATAAAACTGTTCGATCATGTACATCAAGTGTTCGATAACGAACGGTTGTAATACGAGTTAATTGTTCTGGCTCTGATAATCAAAGATTTAGGGTTGTTTTTTTGTTTGGCATGTGCTTAGCAAAGCTTGCATCAATAATGTAATAACCCGATGGACAAGGTAATAGAGAAAAAGCGGTTTAGTAAGAAGAATATATTAATGTTCGCGGGCATTTTGGTAGTGGTGTCCCTTGCGGGATATGGCTATAGTCTCTCGCTTAATAAAGTTTACAAAGCTGATGCAGACAAGCTTACGCTAAGCAAAGTGGCCTACGGTGATTTCGAAGATGTGGTGCTGCTAAACGCAACCGTGGTACCCTTGACTTCTGTGATTGTGAGTTCGTCAGAAGGAGGTACAGTGGCTGAGATATTTACGGAGAACGGCGCCTCTGTGACCAAAGGCGCAGCGCTGTTGAGAATTGCGAACCCGAATGCGCTTTCCAGTTATACCAGTAGTGAAACCAGCATTATCGAACAAATTAACCAGCTGCGAAAATTGAGGTTAGACCTGGAGCAAAACCAACGGGTGATGAAACAGGACATGATGGTGATTGAAAATAGCTTACGTACCGCTTCGCGGAAGTATAAAATTGACAGTACCTTGTTCAGCAAGAAAGTGATTACACGCGAAGAGTTTAATACATCCAGTCAGGATTATGAATATTTTATGGACCGCAGAGCAATCTTAAAACAGGCTATGGATCAGGAAAACCAAAGCAGAAAGATGCAGCTGAGTCAGATTGATTTCTCGATTGGGCGTATGGATGAGAGCCTGGAAGCCATACGCCAAAACATTGAAAACATGACCATCAAAGCGCCGGTATCCGGTCGGTTATCCTCTTATGATCCTGTGATTGGAAAATCATATGGTGCAAATGAGATGCTGGGAAAGATCGATGTGATGCAAGGGTACAAGCTGCAGGCCGGGGTAGACGAGTATTACATTAACCGGGTTAAAGAAGGGCAACGTGCAAATTGCGAGATTAACGGTAAGAACTATCAGCTACTGGTGCGGAAAGTTATTCCGGAGGTTACTTCAGGACAGTTCCAGATTGAACTGGTATTCGATGGCAAGTCGGCAGCTGAATTAAGACGCGGTTTATCGCTGCAGACCAAGTTAACATTATCGGACAACAGCAAGTCATTGATGCTTTCACAAGGCCAGTTTTTCCAGAGTACAGGGGGTAATTGGGTGTATGTGGTTAAAGATGGCGAAGCTAGGAAGCGAAATATCAAAGTAGGACGTAAAAACTACTTGTATTATGAAATTATGGAGGGCTTGCAGAAGGACGAGCAGGTAATCACATCATCTTACGATCAATTTACCCAATACGATATTATACAGATCAGCAAATAACCGGATTTCCGGACATGTGCATGCAAGGATGCGGACCTTGGGAGACATGAGTGTCTGCCGCTATAAACGAGATTAAAAGTACAGCAATGATAAAAATTGAGAATCTGGAGAAAGTTTACAAAACTGAAGAAATTGAAACAACAGCCTTGAACGGCATCAACCTGCACGTAAAAGAAGGGGAGTTCGTATCGATCATGGGACCATCGGGCTGCGGGAAATCCACGCTTTTGAATGTGATGGGTTTGCTGGATAAACCCGAAAGTGGCAGTTACAGGTTTATGGACACAGAGCTGTTAAAGCTCAACGACCGCGAGCGTTCCAACTTCCGAAAGGCCAATATGGGTTTCGTATTCCAAAACTTCAATTTGATTGATGAGCTTACGGTGTTCGAAAACATTGAACTGCCATTGATCTACAACAAGGTGCCTGCAGCAAGCAGGAAGGCGATGGTCAATGAGATTATAGAACGGATGAACATCGTAAATCGGAGCAGGCACTTTCCACAGCAGCTTTCCGGCGGTCAGCAGCAGCGTGTTGCCGTAGCAAGGGCATTGGTAACCAAGCCAAAGCTGGTACTTGCCGATGAGCCTACAGGAAACCTGGACAGCGCACACGGGAACGAGGTTATGGAGCTGCTGTGCGAATTAAATGAGCGGGGAACAACCATCGTCATGGTTACGCACTCCTCCCATGATGCGGGCTTTTCTAATAGGATTGTAAACCTCAAAGACGGTCACGTGATCTCTGAAAAAGTTAATAAGGGCATTACTGAAGAATTGATCTGAGATGAAACCTCATCACCAACTCCATTGATCGCTTAAAGACGAATAATAATAACCTTTAGCCAAACCCGACATGTTTAAATTAAACCTGAAAATAGCTTTACGTACCCTCTGGAAAAATAAAGGGTACACCTTGATTAATGCAGGCGGGTTGGCTATAGGCCTGGCAAGTTGTATGATCCTGCTGCTGTATGTAGCTTACGAATGGGGCTATGATAAACAGTTTAGCGGATATGATAAAACATATGTTGTCTATAATCACTCAAAGAATAATGCGCAAACAATTAGCTGGGCCTGGACTCCGACTGTAATGGCAGCCGACGTGAAAGCGAAGATTTTGGGTGTGAAATATGCTTCGCATTCGAGCTATCCAAATGCGCATTTGATCAGTCATAAAGAAAACAACTTCAAGGCCAGGGCAATTTTCACTGATCCTGACTTCCTGAAAATACTTGATTATCGTGTTTTAGAAGGCAATTCCGAACGGGCACTAGGAGATGTGAATTCAATTATCCTGACTAAAAGTTTGGCAGAAAAGCTATTTGGGCAAGATGAGGATCCAATCAATCAAGTTCTAAAGTTCAATAACTCTGAAGTATTGAAAGTAGGTGCTGTAATTGAGGATGCGCCGGAAAACAGCAGCATCCAGTTTGATTATCTATTATCATGGGCGCTTTATGAGAAGATTCACCCTTGGGTGAAAGCCTCTGGTTGGGGCAATAACAATTGTTTAACCCTATTGCAACTGCATGATAACCGATTATTTGGTGATGTAAATGATCAGATACGCGGCATTTATAAACAAAACCTGGAAGAGGCGACCAGTGAAGCTAGCCTTCACCCTTTGTCGAAATGGCATCTGTACAGTACTTTCGAAAACGGAAAATCGGTAGGTGGAAAGGTTGATCAGTTAAAAATCTTCTTACTGTTAGCTTTTTGTATCCTATTGATTGCCTGCGTAAATTTCATGAACCTTTCCACGGCAAGATCAGAAAAACGCGCCAGAGAAGTTGGGGTTCGGAAGGCTGTTGGCTCGTCTAGAGCTGCTTTGATGAATCAATTTCTGCAGGAGTCCTTCATGTTAGCCTTGATAGGCATGTTGGTTGCTTTTATGCTGATGGAGATGTCCCTGCCGTATTTCAATAGCCTGTTTAACATCAATCTTGTCATCGATTATAGTAACTGGATGTTTTGGAGCACTCTGGTCGGCTTGACAATCATCACTGGTTTAATCTCTGGGATGTATCCTGCATTCTATCTGTCGTCTTTTGAGCCTGTGGGTGTTTTGAAAGGTTTAAAGAATACAGGAAAGGGCTCCGTCTCCATTCGGAAGGTACTGGTGGTTTTTCAATTTGTTTTTGCCTCATGTTTAATCGTATGCACTTCTGTTATTTATCAGCAGTTGAAGTACATTGAAGACAAGCCAATCGGGTTTGAAAAAGCTGGCTTAGTCGAAATTCTAATGGAAGGAAATTTGAGAAGTAAAGAAAAGATGCTCTTGCTGCAGGAGCAGCTTATAAATTCGGGCGCGGTGAAAGCTGCCACTTTTTTCAGCAGCAGCTTGAATGAAGGTGGTAATAATACTTCAAGTGTAAGCTGGCCCGGTAAAAATCCGAACGATCAGGTCTTATTCAACTACCGGAGTGCTGGAGCAAATTTTACACAGACAATTGCTACCGACTTGATCTCAGGGCGCGAGTTTTCAGCGCATCATTATAACGATTCCTCCAGCGTGATGCTCAATGAAGCTGCCGTAGCGAGAATGGGCCTCGAAAATCCTGTTGGCACCACATTTAGCTGGGGAGATCAGCCAGTAGAAGTGATCGGGGTGATTAAAGATTTCGTCATCGAATCCCCTTACCAGGCACCTGCTCCAATGATTTTGTACTATATGGATTCAGAGTTTGATTACATGATCGCACGGCTCAATCCAGATCAGAATGTCAGCAGTTCAGTAAACAAGATTGATGAAATTGTTAAAAGCATTAATCCGAACTATCCAGTGGAGCGAAAGTTCGTCGACGACAATTTCGATCAGAAGTTCCAGAACGAAAGACTACTCGGCACTGTAGCCAATTTATTTGGTGGATGTTCTATTTTCATCTCTTGCTTAGGTTTGCTGGGCCTTGCTTTATTCATGGCTGAACAACGGAAAAAGGAAATCAGCATCAGAAAGGTTCTGGGTGCCAGTACGCTGAACATCTTAAGCTTGTTGAATAAGGATTTTCTAAAGCTTGTAGCAATAGCAAATCTGATCGCATTTCCCATAGCTTACATCATTATCAGCCGTTGGCTTTCGGCTTATGAATATCGAATTCAGATCTCCATATTTCCTTTCGCAATAGCGGTTGCTTTGTCGTTGGTGATCGCCATCCTAACTGTAAGTATGCAGTCCTTTAAAGTGGCAAAAGCAAATCCAATCGACGCATTGAAATACGAATAAAAGAAATGAAACAATTATTTGAACGTATCTAACACCGAGCCTCATGTTTAAACTTCATCTTAAAATTGCCTTCCGGAACCTGTGGATGCATGCTACGTCTTCTATAATCAACATCGTTGGCCTGGCCATAGGATTGGCATCCTGCCTGATGTTGATGTTGTATGTTTCTTACGAATGGAACTATGACAAGCAATTTAAAGGTTGGGAGAACGTGTATCAGGTAATGACCAATTTCGAGGATGAGAATGGTCAGGTTACACGTACGGGTGATCTGACGGGCAATGTAATTGCACAAGCGATTAAACAGGAGATTCCAGAAATCGAAGCAGTAGCCCGGATCGGATATGGTGGACAGTCTTTGATTGCTAATGGCCGAAATAGCGTTAAAAAAGAGGCCAAATTCGCTGATCCGGAGATATTGAAGATATACAACTACAAGTTCATTGCGGGCAATCCAAATACGGCGCTTGATGCTATTAACTCGGTTGTGATCACAGAGCGACTATCTCATATACTATTTCCTGATGGTGATGCCTTGCACAAGTCATTGCGGTTTAAGGATCAGACAGACCTTACGGTTACCGGAATTATAAAAGACCTGCCTCAGAACAGCTCGAACACCTTTGATTTTCTTATGCCCTGGGCCTATTATGAGACACTATACAGTTGGGTAAAAGAACCAAGTTGGGGGAATTTCAACTGGCAAACCTTGGTTCGGGTGAGAAATGATGCAAATATCGATTTGATCAATAAAAAGATCAATGGCATGATGAGAACGGAAGATCGATTTGCTGAAGCTTCTCCATTTCTCTTCCGCCTATCGGATAAACATCTTTACGGCAAGTTTTTTAACGGCAGGTCTGCAGGGGGTGATATCGAAAGAATTTACCTGTTCATAGGCTTGGCTGTTGGCATTCTATTGATAGCTTGCGTAAATTTCATGAATCTTGCCACCGCTAAATCTGAGCGTAGAGCAAAAGAGGTGGCGGTGAAGAAGACAATTGGTGCAAGTCGTGGATCATTAGTTTCGCAGTTCATAGCCGAGTCGATGCTACTTACTGTAGTTAGCGTAATCATTGCTGTGGTGCTTGTTGAAATATTGCTTCCGTCTTTCAATAATCTGTTGCAAATGCAACTCAGGATTTCTTATGCCAATCTTTGGTCCTGGTTAAGCATCATAATTGTTATTGTACTGACTGGACTGATCGCAGGAAGTTACCCGGCCTTTTATCTGTCTTCATTTACCCCATTATCAGCACTGCAGAAGAAAGCTGGTTTAAAGGATAGCATGCCCATCAGCCTTCGGCAGGTTTTGGTTATAGGGCAATTTGCATTTGCCATTATTCTCATTATTAGTACAATTGTTGTTTACAAGCAAGTTCAGTTTATCAAAGACCGGCCTGTGGGCTACGACATTGACCTATTAGCAGAAATGCCGCAAGATGGTGAGCTGGAAACAAAATTCCATGTATTGAAATCCGAATTGTTAAGATCAGGTGCTGTAACATCGATGGTGCAGTCATCCGCAAGCTTATTCAGTGCCGGCTCCAGCTTCTGGAACTTCGAATGGCCAGGCATGGGGGCGGAAGATAAAAGCATCGTGTTTGATCAGATTGCAACATCCTATGATTTCCTCGAAACTAACGGAATTAAACTGCTTTCAGGACGTGATTTCTCCAAAGCTTTCGCTTCAGATACCGCCGCACTGATGTTAAGTGCAGCGGCAGTTAAAACCATGGGACTGAAGAACCCAGTAGGTACTAAGGTTAAATACCACGGTATTGATGCAACGATCGTCGGCGTTTTCGAGGATTTTATATGGGGATCACCCTATTACAGTGAAAAACCCATGGTTGTCGCGTTCAGTAACGACTGGAACGGCAACATCACCATGCGCCTTAACCCTGACAGGAACTTGTCTGATAATATTGATGTGATCTCCCGTATTACAAAAAAGATCAATCCGGCTTACCCTGTTGAAATCAAGTTTCTGAACGACCTGTACGCACAGAAACTTCAGGCAGAAAGAACCTTGGGCATCCTGGCAAATCTTTTTGGAGGGCTTGCTATTTTTATCTCCTGTATGGGGCTTTTCGGACTTGCAGCATACAGCGCTGAACAGCGCAGTAAAGAGTTCGGCGTTCGTAAGGTGCTTGGCGCTTCTACAGGCAACATCATGCAACTGCTTTCCATGTCTTTTATGAAGATGATTTTGATTGCGGTGCTGATCGGTGTTCCGGTTGCTTATTACCTCATGAACAACTGGCTCAGTCATTTTGAATTCAGGACAACCATTTCCTGGTGGATTATTGCTATTGCCGTTAGCGGAACTTTCTTCATTGCCCTGCTTACGATCAGTTATCAGGCTTTTAAAACAGCCACAGGCAATCTCGTCAATGCATTAAAATATGAATAAACATCTAGAAATAACATCATTCAAACAGGCATAAATAGAAGTTATGTTCAAGCTCAACCTGAAAATCGCCTTGCGAAACCTGAAAAGGAACTTCGCTGTTTCATTGATCAATATCGGCGGACTCTCTATTGCCCTGGCTGCCTTCATCCTGATTGTGCTGTATGTAAATTACGAAACCAGTTACGACAAGCACAATCCCAATTATGAAAATATCTACATCGTTGGGCGTGATCTGAAAGACTTCAAGACAAACTTTACACCGCCACCATTGGCAGAAATCATTGAGCAAAACTGCACTGAAGTAGAATTGGTAGGCAAGATGACGCCCTCGAACATGGAGTTTGCAGTCATCAGCGATGCCGGCAGAATTTATCTCAAGAATACGATGGCGATGAATTACAACGCGGCAAAAATTTTTAACCTGCATCCTCAAGGCGGCCTTAAAAAGCCGCAAGGTGAGGTCGAGCGCCTCTTTTATTTAAATGAAACCAGTATGCGCTTGCTTTTTCCGAAAAAGAAGGACAATATGCCCGAACTTGTTATGGTCGGCAATAAAAGTCTCGGGCTTACCAACACCATTCAGGGAACGATCGTCCCAAACCCACATTCCAACCTCCAGTTTGAGGCAATAGCCATCGGCAACAATTTAGGCGTATCTGAAGGCTTTGGATTTCCGAATTACTACACCTACATCCAGGTGAAACCCGGAACCAATATTGCGGCGCTTGAGGCTAAAATAGACCGGCTGATGAAAGCAGGCATGATCAAGGAAAAGATTGACATGGGTTCCATGAAAAATGAGCGTATTTTCCTGGATCCGCTTGCCAATCTCCACCTGAAGCCACAAGCAGGCAACGACACAAATTACAAGGTGGTTATGGCCTTGTTGATATTAAGCATGTTGATTGTTGTGATCGCCTGCATCAACTTCACCAATTTAACCATTGCCCAGGCGAATAAGCGGGCCAAGGAAGTAGGTGTCAAAAAGGTTCTTGGGTCTTACAGACAGCTGTTGACATTCCAATTCTTAGTTGAAATTCTGGTGCAATGTTTATTGTCTATGATTTTAGCACTGATGCTTGCAGAGCTTTTTATTCCGGCTTTCAACAATCTCTTTAAAGTACCCCTGTCGCTATCAAGCGGGGCAGGAGATCTGTATTGGATGCTGCCGCTCATCCTTGTTATGGTCACGATCATTGCCGGTGTATATCCTGCGCTAATCCTCTCCGGCTACAAACCTGCACTGGTATTGAAGGGGAATTTTCAAGCAGGATTACAGACCAGCTGGATCCGCAAAGGATTGCTAGTGGTACAGTTTAGTATTGCAGTAATCTTTATTGCCGGCATATTGATTGTAAACCGCCAGGTAGAATATCTTCATACCGAGGATACAGGCTTCGAAGCCAACCAAGTCCTCGTTATAAAGAACCAGACGATGTTCAATAAGCCGGAGGTGTTTGCGTCTTTTCGTGAAAAAGTAATTAAGATTAACGGCGTAAGGTCTGCGACAGTCGCAAACGTAGTGCCTGGGGGATCTGAAACTGGCAGTAACGGCTATACTGTGGATGGTAGAGAAGCATTGCTCGAAATTATGGATGTAGATTTTGACTATTTTGGAACCTTAGGCATCAAACTAAAATCCGGCAGAACCTTTTCGAAGGAATTTAAAACTGATACGCTGAATAGTGCCATCATCAATGAAACTGCGGCAGCCAAATACGGATTACTAAATCCTGTTGGGAAAACCATCCGCGGTTGTAATATCGATTACAAGATTGTGGGTGTGATAAAAGATTTCAAATCTCAAGGATTTGAAGCTGCGGTGCAGCCGACGATCTACGCGATGAAAAATCCCTGTGGCAATCCACGCTTAAGCATTATGCTTAAGGTTGATGCTGCACAAATGTCTGCTGTACTGGCAACCTTAAAGTCGCAATGGTCGGGCATAAACAAGCTGGATGGTGAGGATTTTCGGTATGCGTTTCTGGACGAGCTGTATGGCCGTTTATTTAAAAAGCAGGAACAACTCAAGTCTGTGTTTTTCACCGCTTCTATGCTTACGGTATTCATTGCTGTACTCGGCTTATTTGCTTTTTCCAAAATCATGACGAGCAATAGAAGTAAGGAAATTGCAGTCCGTAAGGTGCTCGGGGCATCAGACTTCCAGGTGCTTAAACTGCTGAATTCATCCTTTCTATGGATGTTGCTTATTGCCAACTTACTCGCCTGGCCACTGGTATATCTGCTGGCGAGAACCTGGCTGGATACTTTTGCCTACCGGATTGAATTGTCGATCATACCATTTGCGCTTGCCGGAATCATCTCTGTTTTACTTGCAGTAATAACCGTGAGTTTGCAGGCAACTAAAGCTGTACATGCCAATCCCGCTGCTATACTTAAACACGAGTGAATCGTAAACCTATGTTCAAACTTAACCTTAAAATCGCGCTGCGGAACTTGTGGAAGCATAAGATCTATACTTTCATCAACATCGCTGGTCTTTCGATTGGCATGGCCAGCTGTATTTTGATCTTTATCTTCATCAGGTATCAGCTGAGTTATGATGATGATTTCCAGCATAAGGATCGCATTTACCGTGTGGTAAGCAACTGGAAGTACCGGAGTGGCACGGATGCTTCCCAGGGTGTCCCGATTCCATTGGCGCCGGCTATTCAAAGCGAGATGCCACAGCTGGAAAGGGTCGCTGCGATTCAGCGGGCTACTGGGGTCTTGGCAGCACTTGATCAAGCCGGACAGATTAAGTTTAAAGAATATGCACCAGCATACTATGCCCATAATGATTTTTTCAACATCTTCAACTTCAGTTGGCTGGCTGGAAATCCGAAGAAGGACCTCGTCGGGCCAAATACAGTAGCACTCTCTGAAACCACTGCAGTCAAATACTTCGGTACCTGGCAGAACGCTTTAGGAAAAACCTTGCGCTTCCAAAAGCAGGAGGATTCTCGTGTAACAGCAATCTTTAAAGATCGACCGGAAAATACAAGCCTGCCATTAAGCGTCGTGTTTAGCTATGCAACTTTCAGCCATAAGGATGATAAAAACTGGGGCACGGTACGCTCCAGTTCAGAGTGTTACGTGCTACTCAAAGATGGTATTCAGATCAGGGATGTTGAAGCTGCAATGGAGAAGTTTAACTTGAAGAAGTATAAAGATAATGATGAAGCTGGTCGCCAGTACCATAGCTTTCAAGCTTTAACGGACATACATCAAAATGACCGTTACGGAAACTTCGCTGGCAGAAGTATAGAGAAAAGCGAACTCTATAGTCTCGCGATCATCGGCCTTTTTCTGATTTTAACGGCCTGTATAAACTTCATAAATCTTGCTACTGCACAGGCGGTAGGCCGCTCTAAAGAAGTTGGTATCCGTAAGGTGCTGGGGAGTGAACGGCGACAATTGATCATCCAGTTTCTTACGGAAACCCTGGCAATTAGTAGTGTTGCCATGTTAATCGCCTGCGTGCTTACGGAAGTTGCATTACCCTATATGCAGCAGCTTTTTAATGAAAAGATCTCCTTCAGCATGCTGCAAAATCCCCTGATCTTTGTCTTCCTACTTGGACTTGTCTTACTGGTAAGCTTATTGGCAGGTTTTTATCCTGCACTGATCATCTCGGGTTTCAATCCTGCACTAGCCATAAAGAATAAGGTTTCTTCAAATCATTCTGGTGGACTGGGACTGCGCCGATTATTATTGGTACTTCAATTTACGATCACAACGGTGCTGATCATTAGTACGCTGGTGGTCCTTAAACAAATGCAATACATGCGGGAAAAGCCCTTGGGGTTTAATCCGGATGCAGTAGCCCTTGTTGGCCTTCCTGCAGATCGCTCAAGTCTATTAAAACACGAGAATTTTAAAGCAAGGCTACTGGCAATCGCTGGGGTAGAACATGTAAGTTTCTTTGATGTTTCTCCATCTTCAAACAACATTTCGGAAAGCGACTTTTCCCTTAATGGTACACGGAACAAGGATTTTCAGGTTAGGACCATACATCTTGACCTGGACTACTTTGAAACCTTCGACATTAAACTTGTTGCCGGTAAAATGCTCGCCAAAAGTGACACCGCAAGGTCCTATGTTGTTAATGAAACCTTCTTAAAGCGGAATGGTATTGTGGAGCCGGAACAAGCTTTGGGAGAGCTACTTACCGTCAATAGTGTAACTGCGCCCATTGTTGGGGTAAGCAAAGATTTCAATGATAAATCCTTACATGAGCAGATTTCACCGATCGTGATGTCATCTAATAAATGGGATTACTACAACATGGCCGTTAAGATGAACAGCAGACAAATAGTAGATGTCATGCCTGCGGTGCAGAAGTTGTGGAATGAAACCTTCCCAAACGATGTTTACGAGTCCAGCTTTGTTAACGATGATTTGAATGAATACTATACCGCTGAAAGGATCATGGGCGTGCTTTTTAAGGTGTTTTCTTTTGTGATCATCTTCATTTCTTTTGTGGGACTTTTTGGCTTGATTTCCTTTGTCACCACGCAACGTACCCGGGAGGTCGCCATACGAAAAGTACTAGGTGCCTCAACCTACGAAGTGGTTCGGTTGCTTAATGGTTCTTTTTTATTGTTGGTGTTCCTGGCGAATTTATTTGCATGGCCGCTTGCCTATATCCTAATTAATAAATGGCTGAGCCAATATGCTTATAGGATTAATCTGAGTATTTGGCCATTCCTGGCCGCAATGTTCATATCTATGTTGATAACCCTATTAACGGGCAGCCTGCGTTCTTATAAGGTTGCTGGCACGAATCCCGTGGATGCACTTAAGTACGAGTAGTCCTACATTGGCATTCAGGGAATTACAATAAAATATTTAACTTAAAAACCTAATCCATCAGATGATCGCATTATCAAATATCGAAAAATACTACAGCAACAAAGGCGTTAAGAACTATGTGCTGCGGCATGTAACTACACAGATCAGCCAGGGCGAATTTGTAAGTGTCATGGGACCTTCCGGTGCTGGCAAGTCTACCTTGTTGAACATCCTGGGTATGCTGGAACAGCCAACGTACGGCAAATACGAATTTATGGGGGAGGATGTCTCGGCGCTGAAGGAAAGTAAGCGTATTGAGCTGTACCGCCACCACATTGGCTTTGTTTTCCAGGCTTACCACCTGATTGATGAGATGACGGTAGCGGAGAATATTGAGGCGCCCTTGTTATACAAGAAGGTGGGCAGTGCAGAGCGGAAGAGCAGGGTGGCTGATGTCTTAGACCGGTTTAACATCGTGGCAAAAAAAGACCTTTTTCCAAATCAATTATCCGGTGGGCAACAGCAGTTGGTTGGTATTGCGAGGGCTTTAGTTGCTCAGGCATCCATTATCCTGGCGGATGAGCCTACAGGAAATCTACAGTCTACCCAGGCACTTCAGATCATGGATCTGTTTAAAAAATTAAACCAGGAAGAAGGGATCACCATTATACAGGTTACGCATTCGGAACTGAACGCAACTTATGGCTCCAGGATATTACATTTACTGGACGGCGTGATCAAAGAAGACGAAGCCGTTTTGGCTTAGGCATGAAAAAACCGGCTGCATCTGGAGACACAGCCGGTTTTCTATAGTACGTTTTGGTATTATCTTCTGTTACCGAAGATTCTTAACAAGAAAAGGAAAATGTTAAGGAAATCCAGATAAAGGCTTAAAGCGCCCATAATTGCCAGTTTCTTTGAATCTGCAGCGGCAATGGTGTCGCCATTTTCTTCAATTCCCTGGCCGATCATCTTCAGCTTTTGAACATCATAAGCGGTTAATGCAGTAAAGATTGCAACACCGAAGAAGCTTAAGATGTAGTCGAACTGTGAGCTACCAAGGAACATGTTGATCACGGTACAGATTACCAGACCAATAAGTCCTACCATCAGGATAGATCTGAACTGTGTAAGGTCTGTATTGGTTGTATAACCTAAGAAGGCCATAATACCAAAGATACCTGCAGCAGCGGCGAAACAGCTTACAATAGAGGCAGAGGTATAGGCCAGTAAGATAAAACTTAAACTTACCCCGGTTAATACCGAATACAGTACGAATACACCCAGCAGGGCGGTATAAGAAAGTCGGCTTATGCCGGCGCTCATTAGCATTACAAGACCAAGTGGAGCAAACATTACAACATAGCCCAGCGTGCTCATGCCAGCACGTGTTCCGGTTGCATCATACTTAATCAAGTAATCCATGTAGCCCGGTGTGCTTGCCATAATAAAAGCAGAAAGTGTAGATAGTCCAAGGGCTATAAACATCCAAAGAAAGACATTTGCAAAGAACTTCTTCGCAACGGCACCTTTCTCTTCCTGTACAAATACAGGTCTTTGTGCCCATTCATAATTGTTATTGTTATCCATTTGTGTTAAATTTTATTATTAAAGATAATCATTACCTGAGAGATACAAAAGCTATGCCCCGAGCCTTTTTGTCAGGGTTTCTTCAACTTTTTTGAAAATCTGAATGGGTTTCATGGTACGCCATGCCAAATCGTCCAGCTGTCCTCCAAAATTGATGTAATAGTCAATGTTGCTGCTGCGGAACTCTTCGATCACATGATCGTTAAAGTTGATGCCTGCAATCCAACCATCTTCTACATCCTGGAACCACTCTTCGTAGTAACTATCTTCCGACGCATGAAAATTAAGTATGTTCTCTCCGATGAGGATAAATTTGTTGATGCCTTCGTCGATCATCAACTCAAGAATCTCCCGTTTCATGAGCATGATATCATTGCTGATAGCATCATTCCATTCCCCGATGTATTCGATGATGGCATAACCACGATCGTAGTCTGCAAAAAGGACCTTTAGATAGAGCGTGCTTGAGCCGAAATCATCCCATTGGGGGTGAATCAGAAAATTATAAAGCTGTTTATCGAAATGAAACTCGGAATATTCCGTGTTGTAAAATGGCGAACGGTCATCTTCAGCGGCGATATAGTAATCGCGCCACTGATAATATGGTTCAATCTCGTGCATGGGTGTTGTCTTATTTATTTGTGAGCAGCGTCAACAGCTTTTCGGACGCTCCCGTGTTGATTGAGGAGCGCTTCTGCACTTGCCTGATCAATGTTTAATTCTTCCATGATCATGTAAATGCCTCTGTTTACCAGCTTATGATTGGTTAACTGCATATCAACCATTTTATTGCCTTTCACCCGTCCAAGTTTTATCATTACCGTAGTGCTAAGCATATTCAGTACAAGCTTTTGCGCGGTGCCAGACTTCATCCGGGTTGATCCTGTTAAAAATTCCGGGCCCACAACCACCTCCACAGGGAAATCGCTCTCTGCTACGATCGGTCCACCTTCATTGCAAATGATACACCCGGTAAGAATACCATGTTGTCTGGCAGTTTTCAGTCCACCAATCACGTAAGGCGTTGTTCCGGATGCAGCAAGTCCGATCAAAGAATCTTTGTCGTTGATCTGGTATTCGCTAAGGTCGATCCAGGCTTGTTCGCTGTCATCTTCCGCGTTTTCAACGGCTTTTCGGATGGCTGTGTCGCCCCCGGCAATAATGCCGACCACATAGTCGAAGGGTACGCCAAAGGTTGGAGGGCATTCTGAAGCATCTACAACACCTAATCTGCCACTGGTACCTGCACCAATATAGAACAATCTGCCACCTGCTTTCATCCTTTCAGTCAGGGCTTCGGCAAGTTTTTCGATCTGCGGTATCACCTTCTCGACAGCGAGTGGTACGGTCTGATCTTCTTTGTTTATGCCATGAAGGATTTCCGAAATGGACATCTGATCAATATTGTTGTAGTGGGACTCCTGCTCAGTTACGCGTATCATAGAATGGATTTTTTGATAAAACTCGTTAATTTCTTTTTAAACCAGAAATTCTAATGTGTTTAGGCTGATTTTGGTTGATCAAAGTACGTTTTGTCAAGAATGAAAAACTTACAAAACATTATTAATAAAACTTAGTTAAATAGGCATTTAAAACGTCAAATGCATAACTTTGTATTAGATCGTCTCCATGAATAAAAATACCCGTCAGAACCTCTACATTGCCCTTACGTATTCGCTCACTTTAATAGGTGGAATGTTCCTTGGTTATAAGTTTCTGAGGGATCAGGGCTTTACTGTTGAAAAACATATCGCTTACAATGATAATGACGCCGAAAAAGTAGACGAAATTCTTACCATCATCAATAAAAATTATGTGGATGAGGTGAATACGGAAAAGCTCGAGAAACTTCCTATCGACAGCATGCTGCATCAGCTCGATCCGCATAGCGTTTACCTGCCACCAGCTAAAGCTTTTGAGCAAAATGAAGTGCTTGAAGGGCAGTTTGAAGGTATTGGTATCGAGTACTATATTCTTAAAGATTCTTTACTGGTTACCAATGTGGTAAAAGATGGTCCGGCTTATGTGGCAGGCATGCGCATTGGCGATCGGATTCTAAAGGTTGATAGTACTATGGTCTCCGGAATGGGGCTGCCTCGAGCCAAGATGATTGGAAAGATTAAGGGTAAGCGTGGTACTCCGGTTAAATTGACTGTATTACACGGAACAGGGTTTAAGCCAGTGGAGCTTACCGTAAAGAGAGGAAAAGTGCAGGTGAGCAGTATTGATGCAGCTTATATGCTGAACAATGAGGCGGCTTATGTGCGCATCAGTAAGTTCGGTGCAAATACAGACCATGATTTCGTAGAAGCGGTAAGGCGGCTGAAAGAAAAAGGTATGACCAAGCTCATTCTTGATTTGCGGGACAATGGCGGCGGCTATTTAACCGCGGCTACTGGCCTGGCAAGTCAGCTGCTGCCGGAAAACGAACTGATCGTTTATACTGAAGGTAAACATGAGCCGCGTACAGATTATATCTCTACAGGCGGNNGGCGAGTTTGAAGAAGGCAAACTTGCAGTATTGATCAATGAACATACGGCCTCAGCAAGTGAGATCCTCGCAGGTGCTGTTCAGGATCTGGATAGGGGTGTGATCATTGGTCGCAGGTCCTTCGGAAAAGGGCTGGTACAGGAACAGTTCCCTTTTGGGGATGGTTCCGCATTAAATCTCACCATCGCCAGATATTACACGCCGCTGGGCCGGAGCATTCAGAAATCATACAAAAAGGGCTATAGTGCTTACCAGCATGAAGTGGATGAGCGATTTGCCAAAGGAGAGCTCACTGCAAAAACGGAACGCCTGCGTGATTCATTAAAGGGAAGCAGGGCATACATTACCGCTTCAGGCAAACGTGTTTTTGGCGGAGGCGGTATTCAGCCGGATGTATACGTGAAAATGGATACAACAGGCGTTACAAAGCTGTATACAGCGTTAATTGATAAACATGTACTGTTTGATTTCGTATTTGAGGTCCTTGCAAAGCGATATAATCCAACTTATCTGGAGCGAAATCTGAATATGTTCAGCGTTAGCGAAAATGATCTTAAAGATCTAATCAGATACATTGAGCAGCGAGACATTGCTGTGGATCAGAAGGAATTTCTTTTGTCTAAAAACAACATCAGCACAGATTTGAGGCTCTTGTTGTACAAATACCATCTGGGGGATTCGGGCTATTACAGAGCATTGAATCTAAATGACAAGATGGTTAAGCAGGCTTTAAATAGTCTGCAATAACCATCTTGAGAATTCTTATTCCGTAAAACGGATTTCTTTATTATTTCTGTCTGAAATAGATCTGAATGGGTACACCTTTGAAGTCGAAGTGCTCACGTAGTTTGTTCTCTACAAAGCGCTTATAAGGTTCCTTAATGTACTGCGGAAGGTTACAGAAGAAGGCAAACATTGGAGAGGTTGCATTAATCTGTGTGATGTATTTGATCTTAATGTACTTTCCTTTTTGGGATGGCGGCGGAAAGTTTTCAATGATCGGCAGCATCACATCGTTCAGTTTTGAAGTCGGGATCTTTTTGCTTCTGTTTTTGAATACTTCAAGTGCTGTTTCAATAGCCTGGAAAATACGTTGTTTGTTAACCACGGAGGTAAAGATGATCGGAATATCTGTAAATGGCTGAAGTTTCTGGCGGATTTGGTCTTCGAATTGTTTAACCGTTTGGTTGTTCTTTTCGATTAAGTCCCATTTGTTGACCAGTACTACGATACCCTTTTTATTCTTCTCCGCAAGGTGGAAAATGTTTACGTCCTGCGACTCTAAACCTTCCACTGCATCAATCATAAGGATCACCACATCTGCTTCTTCTAAAGCTTTGATGGTTCTCATTACAGAGTAGAACTCGATGTTCTCTTTAACTTTTGTTTTCTTTCTTAAACCTGCTGTGTCGATGAACATGAACTCATGCCCGAACTGGTTATAGTGTATGTGAATGGAATCCCTGGTTGTACCTGCGATCGGGGTAACGATGTTTCTGTCTTTACCCATTAGCGCATTGATCAGCGAAGATTTACCAACGTTAGGCCGGCCCACAATGGTAAGCTTAGGCAAAGCATTTTCTTCTTCTACAACGTCTTCAAAGTGTGTGATGACATCATCGA
>DCLG01000005.1:49455-49927 GCA_002320935.1 Pedobacter sp. UBA1654
TAGATTTCGCCTAAACCAAAGCCATAGAAAACAGCCGCATCATTTTGAAGGGCGTTATTGTCTACTTTGTTTACAACGATGTATACAGGTTTTTTACTTCTGCGTAAAAGTTGGGCGATCTCATCATCAAGATCGGTAATGCCGGTGGTAACATCCACCATAAACAATAAAACCGTTGCTTCTTCAATAGCGATGACCACTTGCTCGCGGATCGCAGCTTCAAAAACATCTTCAGAGTTGGCTACATAACCACCTGTGTCGATAACGGTAAAGTGTTTGTCAGTCCATTCAGCCACACCATAATGACGGTCACGTGTTACACCGCTAAAATCATCAACAATAGCTTTGCGACTTTCAGTTAAGCGGTTAAAAAGTGTGGATTTGCCTACGTTCGGTCTGCCGACAATTGCAATAATGTTACTCATATGTTGTGTGAATTGTATTAATTATTAAGGGGTTGCAAAGCTACGCT
>DCLG01000056.1:0-2975 GCA_002320935.1 Pedobacter sp. UBA1654
TGAAAGAGTACGAGGAAATAAATGAGAAATTTGGTCTGCCGGAAGTTTATGAAAATCCTGACGAAATGGATAAGCTCATGAACAGACAAGGGGAACTGCAGGATAAAATTGACGCTACCAATGCCTGGGAACTGGACAACAAACTGGAGCGTGCTATGGATGCCCTTCGTTGCCCGGATCCGGAAGCAAAAATCGGTGTCCTTTCCGGAGGAGAGCGCAGAAGGGTGGCCATGTGCCGATTACTACTGCAGGAGCCGGATGTATTGCTGCTTGATGAGCCTACCAACCACCTTGATGCAGAAAGTATCGACTGGTTAGAGCAGTTTTTGAAAGACTACAAAGGCACCGTTATCGCAGTGACCCACGACAGGTACTTCCTAGACAACGTTGCCGGCTGGATACTTGAGCTTGACCGTGGTGAGGGTATTCCCTGGAAAGGGAACTATTCTTCCTGGTTAGATCAGAAAGCGAAGCGCCTTTCTCAGGAAGAGAAAACCGAAAGCAAGCGTCAGAAGACCCTTGAGCGTGAGCTTGAATGGGTACGTATGGCACCGAAAGCAAGACATGCAAAGTCCAAAGCAAGGTTGTCGAACTATGAAAAACTAGCTTCCGAGGACTCGAGAGAGCGTGAAGACAAACTGGAGCTTTTCATCCCTGCTGGTCCGCGTTTGGGTAATGTGGTTATCGAAGCCAACGGGGTTACTAAAGCATACGGCGACAAGATCCTGTTTGAAAACCTAAGTTTTTCACTACCTCCTGCTGGCATCGTCGGAATTATTGGACCCAACGGGGCTGGTAAGACCACCCTATTTCGTTTAATTACTGGCCAGGAAACACCAGACACCGGTGATTTCCGCGTGGGGGAAACGGTAGAACTTGGCTACGTGGATCAGAATCACAATGACCTGGAGCCAGAAAAAACAGTTTACGAGAACATCACGGATGGGCTCGACAATATCCAACTTGGCAATAAAGCTGTTAACGGACGTGCATACGTTTCTAAATTCAACTTCAATGGTGGCGACCAGCAGAAGAAAGTAGGTGTTTTATCTGGTGGAGAAAGAAACCGGGTACACCTTGCAATAACCTTGAAAAAAGGCGCCAACGTATTACTATTGGATGAGCCAACCAACGATATCGATGTGAACACCCTGCGTGCACTGGAAGAAGCCCTGGAGAACTTCGGTGGTTGTGCGGTAGTCATCAGTCACGATCGCTGGTTCCTGGATCGTATTTGTACACACATACTTGCCTTTGAAGGTAACTCACAAGTTTACTTCTTTGAAGGAAACTACAGCGATTATGAAGAGAATCGCAAGAAGCGGCTTGGCGATGTTACGCCACACCGTATCAAATACAAAAAACTAGCATAAGCATTTTAAACATCAACCTCCGAATTGCTGGAGGTTGATGTTTATACTCACTTGTAAGTACCTCGTACTTTGGTTGTTCTTACTGTCAATAATTGAATTATCTGATACATTCCGGATAAAGTAGTTCCCTTGGTTCAGCATATCATAAGCCTGAATCTTAAAAGTACCCCGCTCCCGCTTTAGGAAGGGCTTCTCTAAACTCATGTTAAAGATTGTCGGGTTACTTGCAGCGATTGAATATCCAATGTTAATTCGCTTTAAAGCATCAAAGCCCAGGATTATTCTTCGCGGCAATGTTGCTTTCATGCTCAGGTTAAACTCATAAACCTGTATATTTTTCAGGTTGCTATAACCCAGGGAGTAGCGATTACTGTTGTATGTATAACTGGCATCACCGGAGATGGAAAGCGCCTTTTTGCTCATCCTAAGCAAAACAGCCTGTGAGAAGTTAAAGCCTTTGTTCTCATTGAGCACGTTATTGGAATACGATACCGTATTACCAAAACCTACCGTTCCCCGCACTTCCAGGTTAATGATATTATCTACAAATGGCTGGGACCATGAATACACGCCATCCAGATTGTAGGCGCCATTTGCATTTAAAAAGGTTGTTTCCTGCTTCAAGCCGTTCAATGTGTCGCGTCTTAAGATCACGTTACTGACAACCTGATTCTGTATTACCTCACCATTAACCGCAAACATGATCACACGTCCAGTCTGCAGATTACTGTTCTGAAAGGAAAGACTCGCCATCTGGTTAAATGTCGATTTAAGGTTCGGATTACCAACGATCACATTCTGCAGGTTTCTGGTATTGGGCACGGGCTGCAGCTGCGTTAAGTTTGGCGCTGCACTGTTTCCATTATACAAAAATGTTAAACTCGTACGCTCAGAAATATTATAACTTACATTCGCCACTGGCGTAATGTTAAATGCCACGTGGCGTATGGTTCCATACGGGCGCTTATTGATCACCCTAAGCACATTCGGCTGTGCGCTGATTCCAAAGTTATAACTTAGGTCCTCCGCACCATAACGGAAGTTTAGCCCCAGTAGATGAGATGCAAACCTGGAAGTATAGTTTGTGCTTAGCGAATCTACAATACGTCGCCTGCCAAGTGGATTGGTTACTCTGGTGATGAGATTATTCTCGTTATCTTCCAATTCAAAAGAATAAAGAATGTCAAGATTTTTGCTAACCAGTGAATCCTCATCATTTGATAAGGGTTCAGAGAAACGGATGGTGCCTGCTACACTCCTCAACCTATTTCTGGTATCCATTAAACGGTTCAACAAAGAGTCTTTTGCGAACAAACCTGTACGGGGATTGTAATAACGGATCCGGTTCTCCATATTGTCCTCTGTTTCAGAAATACCGTTTTTTGCGGAAGCGCCAACCGACAAAGTCCGGCCGGGCTTTTCCAGACGATGGGAAAAGGCAACGTTGGCAGTAAACTCCGGTGTATACTGGTCCGTGAAAATATTGTTCAGCAAATCTTGCTTAATTACACCGGTCTGCTGCGATGAAGCCCGATAATCACTGTTAGTATTCAAAAAGTTTCCTGTAGCTGCTGCTTGTACATAACTTGTCTTGCCGATGGT
>DCLG01000056.1:3087-6707 GCA_002320935.1 Pedobacter sp. UBA1654
TATAAAGCGAGCCCGATGAATTCAACGTCTCCGTATTATCCAACTGATGGTTGTCGTTCCTGTTGTTATCAAAAGCATAAGAAAGGCTGGACGTGATGGATTCGCTTAGTTTATCACGGTAATTTAAGCCCGTAGAGATGTTCCGGTTTATACCTGCCGGATTATTCGTGCTATTCACATTACCTTTTACACCTAATTGCTTCTTTTCCCGCCAGACATTACCATTTGTCTGCAAGCCATAACGTTCGTTGGTTCCGGTATAAACAGCCGTGTTCCCGAAGTTGCCTTTTCCTCTTCCAGGTTTAGTCACCAGGTTTAGCATTTTCTGAGATTCTCCTGAGCGGTTACCTGTAAAACTGGATTCATCACCATAATCATTGATGATCTGAACTTTTGCAATGATATCTGCAGGCAGCTGATTGATAAAATCCTTTACGTTATTGGTGAAAAAGTCCTCTCCGTTTACCCGGAGCTTTGTTGTCAGCTGTCCCATAGATATCAGCCGTCCGTCCCGATCAAATCGCAGCCCGGGCAGCTGCTTCAGCAGTTCATCTACGCGATCATTCTCCCGCACCAGAAATGCCGCAGCATTATACTCAACTGTATCTTTCAATATGCGGACGGGGATAACCTGGGTGGTAATTACAACTTCCTTTAGGGTGTTCTTGTCCCGCTGCAAGAAATATGGCACATTGGTAAGTTTTTGGCCCGACTTAAACTCCAGATCAACATCAAGCGGTTCATATCCCATGCTCTTGATGTTCATTTTAGCGTAGGGACCTGGAATTCCCGAGATACTGAACTTGCCCCGGAAATCGGCCACTGCATTAAGGGTGTCCTTCCCGCTAACAATGCGGATAGAGGAGCCTGGTAGTACCCTGTTTGCAGAATCTTTAACGGTACCACTTACCTTGTTCGTAGCTTGAGCAATCGCATAACCAGAGCATAAGATATTGAACAAAAGGAATAGTAATATGCGCATAACAGCTCCTTGCTATGCGAACATAGCGAAAATTGCTAAATATGACTAATTATATAAGGCAATAATCCCCCTAAACTTCTCGCGGTGTTTTGGCCTCACGCGGTCCTCTTTTATAGATAATCAGCCCGTTCAGGAAGTTCCTGAGGATCTGATCTCCACATGGTTTAAAGTTTGGGTGATCCGTGCTCCTGAAAAAGGAGCCTAGCTCGCTCTTAGTGATTTTGAAGTTCACGAGTTCCATAATTTTAATGATCTCGTCGTTGTTTAGCTCCAGCGCTACACGCAGCTTTTTAAATATATCGTTATTACTCATCTTACATTGCTATCTCAATTTTCACCTTCTTGTTCTTAATCCGCTCGGTCGAGAGTGCTGCCAACACCTTTCTGCTCATGCTTCGCTTCACCGCAACATAACTGCTTTGATCTTTAACTTCAATCAGTCCAACATCCTCTTTCTGCAAGCCTCCTTTTTTCAAAAGCAAACCAACAATATCAATCTTGTTCACTTTATCCTTTTTGCCCGCAGCGATATACAAAGTCTGCCATTCACTATCTTTCGGTAGTTTATAACCTTTGTCCTTCAACACCTCAGTTTCAATATCTGCAGAAAGGAATGGATATTTCTCGTCATCAGCCATAATTAAATATGCAGTACCTGTGGCATTCATCCGGGCTGTGCGACCATTTCTATGAAGAAAAGCATCTTCAGTATAGGGTAGTTGGTAATGTACAATATATTGCACTTCCGGAATATCCAGCCCTCTGGAAGCTAGATCTGTCGTGATAAGAAGCTTGATACTCCCATTACGGAACTTGAGCAAAGCACGTTCCCGTTCATCCTGTTCCATACCACCATGGAAGATATCATGAGCAAGGTCTTTATCGATCAGCAGATCACTAATACGATCTACCGTTTCCCTGTGGTTACAGAAAATCAGCGTACGCTCATCCCCTATTTTGCAAATCAGCTTGAATAATGTATTCAATTTCTCTTCTCCGGTGCTGAGCACTTTTTTCAGCTTCAGATCAGGTTTAACGGCAGAACTATTCAGAAAGTCCACTTCTGCCGCATTACTGACACCTGCAAATGCAGGGATGGCATCCATTTTTGTAGCGGATGTTAGAAATCGCTGCTTCAATGAGCGAAGCTGTCCGATGATATAAGACATATCTTCCTGAAAGCCGAACTCCAGGGCTTTATCGAATTCGTCCAACACCAATGAGGTGATGGTCGACTCGTCAAAATGTTCATGTTTAAGGTGGTAAGCAATCCGTCCGGGCGTTCCGATCAGCAGCGCCGGAGCTTGCGCAAGGTTATTTCGCTCAATTTTTACAGCGTGTCCACCGTAACAGCAGTTCACCTTGAAGCCGGTACCCATGGCCTTGAACACCTGTTCAATTTGCAGGGCCAGCTCCCTGGACGGCACCAGAATCAAAGCCTGAACGCCTTTAACATCTGCCTTCAGGTTATTTAACAGTGGCAATAAGAAGCCCAGCGTTTTACCCGAACCCGTTGGTGCCAGCAAGATGAGGTTTTTACCCTTCGCAGCTGCTGCTGTTGCAGCAAGCTGCATCTCATTGAGCGCGGATATATTCAGATTTTCAAGAACTTTTTGTACCATAAGCTCCAAAGGTAACAAATCTGCCCGTAAGCGCCGGCTGTCCTCTAAAACTTAAGATAGCGTTTTTTAAGCCTTCTCAAAGTCCTGTTTACCCGCGATTCCATCTGGATTAGCATGTCTCCCCTTTTGCTCACCAGGGCACTCATATAGGTATTTGCCTTCTGTATCGGAGAATAAACGTGATCGTCCAATAATTCAAGATATTTCCCATTAGATCTGCTTGTCTGAAGCAAATAGAACTCATTCATCAAATCTGTGTTAATCGTGTTCATTGGATTTCTTTTAAGATACAACCATTTACAACTATAGGATAAACAACAATTCATCTAATAAGTTGTTCTGTATATTGACAAACAAATTAAACTAACATCAATTAAATGGATAGACACACCTATCAAACAGGAATAATTGGAAATTGTGCATACCTCGCACATATCAACAAAAACACGAATGTAGACTGGCTCTGCTGGCCCCGATTTGACAGCTCCTTTGTTTTTGGAGGCTTACTGGATGACGAGAAAGGCGGCGAATTTTCCGTACGTCCGGCAGGCGATTATACATCCAATCAGTTTTACCTGGAGAATACCAATATCCTCTGCACAGAAATTACAAATCCAGAAGGTACCTACCGCATTACCGACTTCGCTCCGCGTTTCAGGCAATATGAACGTTATTACAAGCCTTTAATGCTTATCAGAAAAATTGAAGTTATTAGTGGTAATCCACGTGTTAAGGTAAAATGCCGTCCGGTATACAACTATGGTGAAGATACCTTCAGCCGCAGTCGTGGAAGCAACCACATCCTCTATGAATCTGGTAGTGAAATGCTGCAGCTGAGTACGAATATCTCATTAAGCTACATCGAAGATGAACGGTATTTTGCGTTGAATGAACCAAAATACCTCATTATGACATTTGGCTATAAGCTTGAAGCACCAATCGACAGTACTGTTGAAAGATTCCTGCTAAGCACCAAGCAATATTGGCGTACCTGGATCAAACACTCTTCTATAGCC
>DCLG01000056.1:6725-8128 GCA_002320935.1 Pedobacter sp. UBA1654
CTTCCGGAACACCCGGGCAGCGTAAGGAACTGGGACTATCGCTTCTGCTGGATGCGTGACACCTATTATGTAATTACGGCACTAAACCATATCGGTCACTTTGAGGAGATGGAACGTTACTTTAATTACGTTACCGACATCTCCTTCCGTAATGATGAACGTTACCAACCCCTGTTCGGAATTGCAGGAGAACGGAAGCTTACCGAACGTATTCTGACAAATTTAAAAGGATACCAGGGCAACCAACCGGTCAGAATCGGCAACCAGGCATTCGAACATATCCAAAACGATATCTATGGACAGGTACTTATTTCCATGCTACCGCTGTACCATGATGCAAGGTTCATCTTCGATGAGCGACATGGCTCCGCGCAATGGCTCGACTACCTGCTTAAAAAAATTGAGCGTACCATCGATGAGAAGGACGCAGGAATTTGGGAATTCCGCAACATCGCCAATCATCACTGTTATACAAACCTGTTTCAATGGGCAGGTGCAAACGCCGCTTTAAAAATGGCAACCACCATCAATGACGAAAAAAGCAAATACCGTGCACAGGTGCTGATCGATAAGGCAGCAAAGCATATCGAGGACTGTTATGATCCGGTTCGCAAGGTTTACACACATGGCGTAGGTAGTGAGCACCTCGACGCAAGTACATTGCAGTTGATACTGATGAATTATCTGGATCCCCAATCTCAAAAAGCAAAGGACCATCTAATCGCTGTCGAAACGGAGTTGAAGGCTGATAACGGGCTTTTCTACCGCTACAAACACGCTGATGATTTTGGAAAACCAAAGTCGACTTTCCTGATCTGTGCATTCTGGTATGTAGAGGCACTCGCCTGTGTGGGCCGCATTGATGATGCCATCAGGGAATTTGAATCCCTGATGAAATATGGCAACCATCTTGATTTATTTAGTGAAGACATCGACGAAAACGATGGCAGCCAATGGGGTAATTTCCCACAAGCTTATAGCCATGTGGGATTAATGAATGCTGCACACCGAATTGCCATTAAACTGGACAGGCCAGTATTTCTTTAACTAATCAACGTTTTTAAAAAGGACCTGACTTCGGTCGGGTTCCTTAAATAATATCTTGCAGCAGATATATTTCCACCAACTTTTATCGTGTGGGCCTCTTCCGGTATGGCTTTAAAGATGTCTTCGTCTGTGTGATCATCCCCCAATGCAAGTATAAAGTCCGGATGATTATCATGCATCCAGTTTAATGCCGCCTTTCCCTTGTTTACTTCTATATTCTTAAATTCTAAAACCTTATTACCCGGCATTAACTGCAAACCATTATCTGCAACCATAATCCTCAGGTGATTTATAATTTCCTGTGCACGCAGCTCTCCAAGACCTTCCTCTACCTTCCGGTAGTGCCAAACCAGGGA
>DCLG01000056.1:8161-11872 GCA_002320935.1 Pedobacter sp. UBA1654
GAACCCGGGGTACGGTCCGTGTATGTTTCCAGCACTGCGCGAATATCCTGTTTCCATTTGTCAGTTAACAGCGGCAGGCTTTTCCATTCCTTACCGGATTGTTTTTGCCACGCACCATGCTCGGCGATCATATCTAACTTAAGATGGCCGAACCAATCTTCAAGCGTTTGGTGCCGTCTTCCGCTGATGATGATTACTTTATTGCCTTGCACATCTGACAGTGATGACAACAAGTTCAACAGCTCTTCGTCTGGCGAAGCTTTGTCAATATCACCTTTAAAGCCAACTAGTGTTCCATCATAATCCAGGAACAAATACCGATCTCCAGCGCTGTTGTATGCTGTTTTAATATTTTCTCTTATTGAAGCTGAGGCATATTTGGTTAGCAAAGCCGCCTGCATATCTTTGACCTCCTGAAGTTTATCCATAAAGTTTTTTACCCATAAATGTATATTGAATTTTTTTACGATGGCTCTCATGCCCATCATGCGATGTTCCTGCTCAGACGCTGTCATGTTCAATGCCTGAACAAGCGAACGCATGATCTCACCGATGTTGTTCGGATTTACAATCAAAGCGTCGTTCAGCTCTTTTGACGCACCAGCCATTTCGCTAAGAATAAGCACACCTCTATTGTCCGTTTTAGAAGCAACGAACTCTTTACTAACCAGGTTCATCCCGTCGCGCATAGGCGTTACAAGACATACATCGGCTGTTCGGTACAATGCTGAAAGGAATTCGATAGGGAAAGAACGGTAAAAATAATGGACAGGTGCCCAGTTCAGTGTTCTGAATTTAGCATTTATGTTGCCGACAAGCTGATCAATTTGCTCACGCAGTTCTTTGTATTGTGGCACCGTATCTCTTGATGGCACGACAATCATATACAACTCTACTTTTTCAATGTATTCTGGATAGCAATGCAGAAAAAGCTCAAAAGCCTGCAGTCTTGGGATGATCCCTTTGCTGTAATCCAGTCTGTCGATGGAAAGAATCATTCTGGATCCCTGCTTGGATTCCTTGAAAGACTGGATATGAGCTGAAACGCGTTCATTGTCTGCCAGACGTTCAAACTTATTATCATCAATACCCATCGGGAAAGACTCCACAACGATTTGGCGCTCATTATGGTTGATGACATTATTTGCATATTTGGAAGTGGAGAGCTTACTGGCAGCACTAAGAAAATGTCTTACATCATCAAATGTATGGAAGCCCAGCAGGTCGGCACCGAACATGCCTTCCAGAAGTTCTTCCCGCCAGGGAATAAGCCTGAATATTTCGTAAGATGGAAAAGGGATATGTTGGAAAAAGCCAATCGTTACATGCGCCTGTCGTGCACGGACCATGCCTGGCAATAGTAGAAGCTGATAATCATGCACCCAAACTGTATCTCCTTCTTTCAGGTGATTTTCTACAGCATCAGCAAACTTGGTGTTTACACTCTTGTAAAAATCCCAGTAACTTTGTTCATAATTGGCATAGGTGGTCATGTAATGAAACACCGGCCATAATACTTCATTCGAAAAGCCTTCGTAATACTGGTAAATCTCTTCATTGCTTAAAAACACCGGAATCAGATTCAGGGTAGCTAATTTTTCGGTTACTTCCTGTTGCCTGTCTTCCGGAACCTCCAGTCCGGGCCATCCGATCCAGATGTTATCTCCAGATTTATATATAGAGCCCAAACCAGTGGCAAGACCACCTTCGCTTGGACTTAATTCATAAACCCCATCCTTTTCTACAATTTTTACAGGAAGACGGTTGGAAACAATAATGGTTTTATTCTTTGTCATATGTACTAATACTACCCTGTTTAAATGTTATTGTTTTGAGTTTTTAAAGATTCTACCTTACTGGAAACCCAGAACAAATGCTAACTAAAAACCTCAACATACTGATATTAAGGAATTAAGTACCCTATTTAACATCTTTTTTACATCTAAAGAGCTAACTTAGAGAAGCGACATTCTAAATCCAACTCTAATGAACTGGAAAAAATTCAGCGGTGAGGTTATCCATAAGCCAATACTCGAAGAAATTGAACAGGCGATTATCCGGGAAAGTGAAAAGGGCTACAAATTGAAGATCTGCATTGGTACAGATTCGCAGGTGAAGGGGCCAATAACAAACTTCGCTACTGTTATTGTACTGCTACGCGCGCATCATGGCGGGGTTTATGTACATCCATCAAGAGAAGTCAACCCATAGGATGGGCATCAAAGAACGGATGCTGGCAGAGGTGCAGAAATCAATTGAAACTGCTTATGCGATCTGTGATCTGCTGGACCTTTATGATGTCGGCCTGGAAGTACACGCCGACATCAATACGAGTCCATCTTTTAAATCAAACAAAGCGCTTAACGAAGCAATGGGTTACATCTTGAGTATGGGCTTTATATTTAAAGCTAAGCCCGAAGCTTTTGCAAGTTCAACCTGCGCCGACAAAATGGTGCATTAAACCAATCAGGCAGGAACTTTATTCAGGGTATCCACTGCAATTTCACTGTTATCAACAATCAGTGTACCCTGGAAGTATTTCTCATTATGCTGGGAAGCATCAAGCCCTTCTTCTTCTTCGGCTGAGCTCACACGTATCGGCTGGATCAGGTTCACCAGCTTGAAGATCCCGAATGACATCACAAAACTAAAGGTGACTACAATAACCACTCCTTTTAGCTGTGTCAGGAAAAAACTAGCATCACCGTAAAACAAGCCATCAAAGCCTGCCGGGTTGATTTGCTTGCTAGCAAATACGCCCGTTAAGATCATACCAACAATCCCACCAACACCATGGCATGGGGAAACATCAAGCGTATCATCCAGGCTGGTACGTGATTNNGCCACATTACTGCAAGATTCGAGATGATCGCTGCAACAACACCAATGAAGATACTCACCGGGATGGCCACAAAGCCCGCACTTGGCGTGATTGCCACCAGGCCCACCACTGCACCAATACAGAAGCCCAACACGGAGGGCTTCTTACCACGAAGCACGTCAAAGAACATCCAGGACAGACCTGCAGCACCAGCTGCCATATTGGTGGTCGCAAATGCACTTACAGCAAGCGCACCCGATCCAAATGCAGAACCGCCATTGAAACCAAACCACCCGAACCAAAGCAAACCGGTACCAATCAAAACATAAGGGATATTCGCCGGCGGGATCTCCTTGTTTTCAATATGGGATTTCCGGCGCTTCAGCACCAATGCTCCGGCAAGTGCAGCCATACCGGCCGATATATGCACCACGGTACCACCCGCAAAATCTAATACACCCATTTTTAACAAGAACCCTTCAGGATGCCAGGTCCAATGCGCCAATGGTGAGTAAACAAAGACAGAGAAAAGTACAATAAACAGAATGTAAGAAGTAAAACGTATACGCTCCGCTACTGCACCTACAACCAATCCGGGAGTGATGATCGCAAACATCAGTTGAAATACTGCAAACAACGTTAAGGGTATTGTTGGTGCCCCTGCCCATGGTGCGCCGGAATTAACGTTCTGAAAAAACAGAAATGTTCCAGGACTGCCAATAATGCCGTTAATACTGTCGCCAAAAGCAAGACTGAAACTCACAACAACCCACATGACGGTAATCACACCAGCAGCAACCACGCTCTTAATCATGGTTGAGAGTACATTTTTACGATGAACCATCCCACCGTAGAAGAAAGCCAGTCCAGGGGTCATTAAAAATACCAGA
>DCLG01000056.1:11922-12247 GCA_002320935.1 Pedobacter sp. UBA1654
AACGGCAAACTCTGTCTTAGGGTCAGATTTTTCATAAAATTGATTTAATTTCGATACAATTCAATATTAACATGGAAATTATCATAATATATCCAGTTGTTGAATCAAAAATACAGTCTTTAAACCTAAAAATTCAAAGTTATTTTTACAAAAATCCAATTAAAACCATTTATACCGTATTATAAACTCAAAACCATTAACAATTTTTCAAAATTTAGCTGCAAATTGCGCTGATTTTACATAAACAGGCAATTAAACAAGTATTAAATTTGATTGTTATTAAAAACATGAAATCTTATCACTTGGAATTTAGCCAGAAATTACC
>DCLG01000032.1:0-31770 GCA_002320935.1 Pedobacter sp. UBA1654
ACCAGCTGAGCTACGGAATCATCTCTTTTTTTGTTCCTGAAGAGGCTGCAAAGGTAGAATTATTTATTTAAGATGCTAAATAAATTTAAAAAAAAATTATTTAGCAAGTTTTACGGCAGGTGCCCATTGGATAGCTTTACAGTTCGGGCACTTGGTGCGCATCGTGGATATCAGTGTTTTAGCTAACGTTCCACAGTGGCAACACACAAAATCATCTGTCTTATCTAATTTTCTTTTTGCGAATTCTGGATCTATATCTGGCAGTACACTCAACCCAATGCCCGGTTCTTTCTCTTTAAAGAGGCTGAACATACCGTTCGCTTCTATATACAGACGGTCTACCATGCCCAGGTGATAAATCCCAAGGCTTCTCAATTGCGAGAAGATCCTTTCCTTACTAATCCGTGTGTGTTCCATAGTCGGCAGGTTCAATACACCGTCCTGAACAAGCACATCAAGGTCATCCTGAGTTAATGATTCAAAATGCTCACTTCTGGATGTTCTTCTGGATACCAGGTTTGTGAAAAAGATAATCACCACCGTTATCACTACCGGCGGCAGAATACCGCGATCTGGGTTCATCAGTGGGATACCCACAGCAGCTGCAAGAGATACCACTGCAGCCATCTCATTCCGGCTAATCTGTGCCGACATCCGTTTTCCCATGAGCCGCATGGAGACAATAAGTAGTGCATAGATGAGAAAGGCCCGGAAAATCAGTTCTATGAAAAAAAATGCCGGTATTTCACCAATAAGTATTCTGTTAAAATCGCTTAAACTTAATTCCTCTGGTTTCATATGGTTATATTATAGCTTCTTCCCAATTTTCACAGCCACAATTGTTGCAATGGCCATTTTTCTCTTGCTCTGTTTCTGCAGTTCTACCGCACATCCGGCATACATGAAAATGCTCGTCGGTCTTCTGTTGTCCATTTAGTATTTTTTCATCTCTGGACGGGAAGAGAGATAAACCTGGTTTTGGAGCATCATATTTAAATACACTGAAGAGCCCACTACCTTCAATATAGACCCGCTCTACTTCGCCCAGATTATAGATATTCTGCGCCCTGAGCACACCATAAAGTTGTTGGCGTGAGATGTTGGCGGCATCAAGTTGTGCAACTTCCAGAACGCCGNNATACCCACCAAGGTAAAACCTCGCTGAAATGCCCAGGCACATAGCAGAACGAAAATCCCCTGTACTATACCCTTGTCTGGGACCTGCATGGGTACACAGATAATTGCCCCCAGGGTCACCATAACAGCAAGTTCTGATATGGTGAGCTGGCCACCCATTCTTTTGCCCATTAACCTAAGTACAACAAGAAGTACCAGATACATGATTATCGTCCTAATTAAAACTTCCAGTAGAAAACTGGTCGGAGCTGATCCGATTAAGATCCGGTGCCAGTCGTCCCATTGTATATCTTCCTTTTTCATTCTAAATTATTTTACCTGCTATTAGCAAAAGTTATTCCATGCGCCAGAAAATTTACTTTCCCAATAGGTTCAGGTAGTTTTACTAAAAGGCTGGTTATTAATAGCTAAGCAAATAGGTATATGCCATTCAAACAATTTTTGGTTGATCATGGTTTTATAGTCAAAACTTAAAAGCCGCGATAGTTAAACCATGCCTTTTGTTGCCGGTTGAGACGAGCTAAGTTGATTCGAACATTTACATCTTAACTAAATTTTTATGAAACAGTCCCTAGAAATGCCGACCAAAAATTTGATTTGCTTCTCTCACCTAAGGTGGGATTTCGTCTTTCAAAGACCACAACATCTTCTTACCAGGTTTTCGGCTCATGCCAACGTTTATTATATGGAAGAACCAATTTTCGACGTAAACGAGGATGCATATTTACACCTGTCTACCAGAGATCATGGTTTGACCGTTGTTGTTCCACACCTACAAGCGGGTCTTAGTGCATGTGAAGTACACAACACCTTGATGGCCCTATTAGATAAATTCTTCCAGAATTCGGATCTTCAGGATTGGACATTCTGGTATTATACGCCAATGGCATTATCCTTCTCAGATAAATACAAACCGAAGCTTATTGTTTTTGATTGCATGGATGAACTCTCTGCCTTCAAATTTGCTCCGGAGGAATTAATTAGCCTTGAACGGAGATTATTGGCGAAAGCGGATGTTGTATTTACAGGAGGTCATTCTCTATATGAAGCTAAAAAACAACAACATTCAAATATCCACCCATTCCCGAGTAGTATTGACAAAGCGCATTTTGCACAGGCCAGAGCAATAGAAACGGAGCCGGTAGATCAGCAGCATATTGTTGGGAAGAAACTTGGATTTTATGGTGTTATTGATGAGCGGTTTGATATTGAGCTGATCGGCAATATGGCAACTCAAAGACCTGATTGGCATTTCATTTTAATCGGACCAGTGGTTAAGATAGATGAAGCTACCCTTCCAAGAAATAAGAACATACATTATCTGGGTCAAAAATCATACAGTGAACTTCCAGGATATCTATCGGGATGGGACATGGCATTGATTCCGTTTCAATTGAACGAGTCTACCAGATTTATCAGTCCTACGAAAACGCCTGAATACCTGGCAGCAGGAAAACCGGTGATATCAACACCCATCCGTGATGTTGTAAAACCTTATGGTATCAAAAAGCTCGTACACATCGCATCGTCCTGCGAGGAATTCATTGAAGCTATAGATTCGGAATTCAGTAAAACAGATACTTCAGAATGGTTAACAGAGGTTGATGAATTTTTAAATGACATCAGCTGGGATCAGACCTTCGAATCGATGGTTAAGCATATGAATACGACTTTGAGCAGTGTGAAGAAGATTTCAATCGCCAGTTAATCTATGAAGCATGGAAATTTGGGGAGGAATTGAATGTACCATTAACCGGGTAGGCGATCAATATTTTGACCAGCTGGTTTATCAAGGGCATTACGGACGAAATGAAGATCTCAAGTTGCTGACAGATTTAGGGATAAAAAAGATCCGCTATCCTGTTATCTGGGAAAAACATCTACCTGAACAGGATGGCGTAATAGACTGGTCCTTTACAAAAGGCCAGATAGAATACTTAAACGCAAACAACATTGATGTTATTGCCGGTCTGGTACATCACGGTAGTGGACCGGCTTATGTTAACATACTCGACGATAGTTTTGCAGTCGGCCTGGCTTCCTACGCAGCAAGTGTGGCGAAGCAGTTTCCCTGGATAAATTACTATACGCCAGTTAACGAACCATTAACTACAGCCCGTTTTTGCGGGCTTTATGGTTTGTGGTACCCACACGAAAGTAGTGATAGGAGCTTTTTCCGCATANNTAAAGCCACAGCAATGGCGATGCAAGCCATAAGGAAGATCAACCCAGACGCTCGCCTTGTACATACTGAGGATATTGGGAAGACACATGCGACGCCTTTACTTCAATACCAGGCCGATTTCGAAAATAAACGAAGGTGGATAGGTCTTGATCTGTTGTGTGGAATGGTGGATGAGCACCATGATCTTTACGACTATCTTGTAGATCATGGTATTACGCCCAATGAACTAAGGTATTTTATTGAGCATCCATGTCCTCCGGATATTATGGGTTTCAATCACTACATTACCTCCGAGCGGTTCTTAGATGAGAACCTTCGTGTTTATCCGGTGCACACACATGGTCGAAATGGTAAACACACCTATGCGGATGTTGAAGCTGTTAGAAGTGCAGAAGCCATACTCGCTGGTCCGCAGGAACTGTTGAGAGATGCGTGGTTACGATATAAAACGCCCTTGGCAATTACAGAAGCACATCTTCATTGTGGCCGGGAAGATCAGTTGCGCTGGGTCAACTACATTGTTAAAGCCGCAGAAGCATTGCTGGCAGAGGGTGTAGATTTCAGGGGTGTGACCATTTGGTCACTGTTCGGTGCTTACGGATGGGACCGCCTACTTACCACCGAAGTTCGTAATTATGAATCCGGTGCTTTTGATGTGCGCACAGGTGAGGCACGACCCACACAAATTGCTAAAATGGTGGCTGATCTTGCAAAAGGTGTAGATTACAGGCACCCCGTGCTGGAACAGGAAGGGTGGTGGTTGCGACAGGACCGGATTTTATACCCTCGTGCAGGTGCACCAAACGCCATTCAAAACCCAGGTCCGAATCCAATACTCATCATTGCGGCAGATACTTCGCTTGGGATGGCTTTCGTGAAAATTTGCAATGATCGAAACCTGAACCATGTAGCACTGACCAGGAAACAGCTCAGACTCTCCGCCATTGATGAGGTGGAAGCTGCAATAAACAGGTTTAAACCTTGGGCAGTGATCAACGCGGCAGATTTCAACCAGGTGGAAGAAGCCGAGCTTGACCGTGAAAATTGTTTCCTGACCAATACAGTAATTCCTGCAAATCTTGCCGTATGCTGTAGAAAGTTTGGGATCCAGCTGCTGACTTTCTCATCCGATCAGGTTTTTGATGGCCTTAAAAATAGTGAGTACACGGAGTCAGATCACGTGAACCCCATAAATCTTTTAGGCTTAAGTAAGGCCAGAGCAGAGGAACAGGTATTAAGTGCATATCCGGAAGCTTTGGTCATAAGAAGCAGTGAGATCTTCTCGCACTTGGCAGACGATAGTGCAATGAGTCGTATGATCGCTGCGCTAAGCAGGCATGAAAGTATTGGTGTTGCAGATGATGTATTCATTTCGCCAACACTTGTAAGCGACCTTATACATAGTAGTTTGGATCTTCTTATTGACGGAGAAGCTAAAATCTGGCATGTTGCCAATCAAGGCACGATCAGTTGGGCAGATCTGGCTAATGAAATTGCTAATAGAGCCGGCTACAGTGCAGCACTCCTGGTTAGAAAACCTTATGCGGCCTTGAACTTTAATGCGACAAGGCCGAGTTACAGTGGATTAACAAGCGACAGGGGGATATTTTTACCGACGCTTGAGAATGCTTTAGACAGGTATTTCAACGTTTCAAGCTGATAGACAAGGAATAATGTAAATATTTTAAACTTAAACTTTTAAATCATGTTCATACCTATAATCGTCGGAATAATCTTCCTGGTGGGAATTATTATTGCCTACAATGTTTACAAAAGCAAAAAGTAATAATCGAAAACTTTAATAAGCAAATTATGAGTTCATCCAATCAAACACATGATCACAATGCCATCAAAAAATGGGTGGAAAAAAGAAAAGGTGTTCCGGCACGTGTTAAAGGAACGGGTAAAAATGGCGATGAAGGTGTTCTGAGGATACATTTTCCAGAACATAGCGATAGCACAAATTTAGAAGAGATTGAGTGGGATGACTTTTTTAAAGATTTTGACAAAGACAAGCTGGACTTTCTTTATCAGGATAAAAAAGCAGATGGTGAGACGAGTACTTTCCATAAGTTTGTATCACGGGAAAAATAAGAAGAGCCTCCAATTGGAGGCTCTTCTTATTTGAGGTACGCATATGCAACATTGTTAATCTTCCTTCCTATCAACCGGCTTTTGCTGTTTATACATACTCGCAGCAGCCATGCTGTCGGGCTGCATATTCGCCATGCCCACCTGAACTTTATTCATAAATCCTGAAATGATCTTTGCGTCTCCAGACATGAGCGCGTCGAAGCCGTCTTTTGCTACCTTTTCCGGATCAGCGTGCGGGATATCCTGCACCATTCTGGATTCATTCATTTCTGCTTTATTAAAGAAATCGGTTTCAGTAGGTCCCGGTAAAAGCGCGGTAACCGTGATCCCTTTATCCTTTAGTTCGTACTGGATGCTGGACGACCAGGTATTGATGAATGCCTTGGTTCCATGATACACCGCTTGCAGTGGTCCGGGCGCTTCCCCAGCTATTGAGCCTACATTAAGTATCTTTCCTGTGCCTCTCGAGAGCATGTCCTGCAGAAAACAAGAGGTAAGGGTAACATATCCGCCTATATTGAGCTGGATCATGTCCAATTGGCGGTTGATGTCAATGTCCTTAAATTCTCCATATGCGCCCTGTGCTGCATTATTAACTAAGACTTCGACAACAAAACCCATGTGTTTGACTTCATCATATATTTCAAATGGACTTTCTCTCCTAAACAAATCCTTCAAAATGGTATGTACCTGTACTTGGTGTGTTTCCTGTAACTCCTCAGCAACGAGCTGTAGTTCAGATTGATCTCTGGATACGAGTATCAGGTTGTACTGATTGGCGGCTAGTAGCTTCGCCAGCTCTTTTCCAATGCCGCTGGTACCACCTGTTACCAACGCGTATTTTTCTTTGTTTTCCATAACATTCTAGTTTCTTGGTAGATTGGTTTAGGAATAAACAAACGAGCATTAACTGGGTTTGAAGAATTAAAAATTGCATTCAGCTGGACAAAGATGTAGTTTTACCGCTTTATTGTACTAAGACATTGTATTCAAAAGAACAAGCTTCAACCCTCAGGCAGGCATTCTGGACTGCATTTGGCCAGTACATGGCCCTTCAACCAACTGCTGATGGTACGAAGGTGAACTGGGTGAACTATAAAACAGGGATTAAACACCTTTATTTCAGGATGAATGCAGACCAGCATACTGCTAAAATTGCGATTGAAATTTCACATTCTGACTTGGGAATTCAGGAACTGATGTTTGAGCAGTTTAAAGCCTACAAGAACATCCTTGTTGGCAGCATAGGAGAGGAATGGGATTGGTCTCTCCATTCGCAGGATGAATACGGAAAAACCATTAGCAGCATTAGTAAGTGCATTGATGATGTAAACATCTTTAAGCAGGAAGATTGGCCAAAGCTCATATCCTTTTTCAAGCCAAGGATAATGGCATTAGACGAGTTTTGGTCTGATGCGAAATATGGCTTTGATCTGTTTTCATAAGGATATTAGAAAAGCGCCAGCAGTTTACTACTGGCGCTTTTCTAATGCTGGTTTCAGAAACGCTTACTTAATCTCGATCTGACGAACGATCTGCTTAGCTTCATCTTTTTTGGCGACATGAATGTTTAGCATACCGTCGGTGTAGTGTGCTTCTATTTGCGCATCATCAGCTGTATCTGGCAGTGCAAATGATCGCACAAACGAGCTATAAGTAAACTCACGTTTGTTGTACTGCTTGTGCTGTTCTGTGTGTTCCTTTTTCTGTTCAACGGACACCGTTAACAGGTTGCGGTCCAGTTTGATATTAAAATCTTCTTTTTGAAGACCAGGAGCAGCCATTTCGATCATGTAGTGATCTTGTGTTTCGCAGATGTTCACAGCAGGCACTCTTGAAATCATTCTGTCCGACAAAAATGAGTCATTGAATACTGATTCAAAGATGTCATTGAAACCAGTGTTTAAACTCTTGTTGTTTCCTCCATTGTTGAATTTAATAAGTGACATAATAAATCCTCCTTTTTAGAAAATGTTAAATCAATTTATTAAAACCTTTATTTGATCAGGATTATACAAGTGTTGTGCCGATGCGAAAAATGCCGGTCCTGACTGAAAAAAGGACATTTTCACTGAAAAAATTTCTTAAACTACTGAATTCATGACAGCTATTTTCCCGGTTTCCACCTTGAAGACCTGCTCCAATTTATAATGAGTTTGCCAATCTGCGCCTTCATGGAGCCAAGTCATGAAGTATTAGTACGAGATCTTTATCCATGATATATAAATTCGATTAAATAAAACCGCATCGGGAATGTGCTTGTTTTCCTCTCAAAACTATAGAACGTGAAGCGATACCAGAATCCAGATGTACCAACCCTGAATGCTGCTGAAGCAGCTTTTCACCTATTCAATGACGGTTTTACCTTCATCATGAATCGCCGCCGGCTCATGAATACCGATGTTTTTACCATTAATGTTCCAGGTTTCAAGGTGATCTGCATGGGCGGTGAAGAAGCTGCAGCGATTTTCTATGCCCCGGAAAAGTTTGTAAGAAGGGGCGCAATTCCCCCGCCGATACAAAAGACACTTACAGGGGTACATGCGGTTCATACTACAGATGCAGCTCAGCATAGCCATAGAAAAGCACTTTTCCTGTCGTTTATGACCGATGAAAACGTTGCAAGGCTGCAGAAACTGATCAGGAACGAACTGGAAGTGGCATCCGTAGCTTGGACAGCCCGTAAGGGTATCGTGCTATTTGACGAATCAGCAATCATCCTTTGTGAAGCCATCTGTGCCTGGGCAGGTGTTCCACTATCTATTGATGAATCACCCTTGAGGGCAAGGCAGTTCATCGGTATGGTCGATGCATTCGGTACCATGGGTGCCCGGCACTTTAAGGGTGCAAAAGCCAGAAAAGAAGTTGAAGCATGGATCACAAAGGTCATTGAAGAAGTCCGGACCGGTCAATTAAAAGTAAATCCAGATAGTCCCTTATACCATTGTGCACATTATAAAGAAGTTGCTGGGACTATATTGAATGCTAAGCTGGCTGCTGTAGAGCTCATAAATATCCTTCGCCCTACTGTTGCCATTTCCTGGTACATCACCTTCGCTGCTACAGCTTTGTTCACCAATAATAGCTATCAAGAGCAGTTTATCTCTGGAGGTAACAGCTATCAGGAGAACTTTATAAATGAAGTAAGGCGGTTCTTTCCCTTCGCACCCTTTATGGGCGCAAAAGTTCGTGAGTCCTTCACCTGGAACGGTCTGGAGTTTCTAAAAGGCACCCTTGTTCTTCTGGATATGTATGGCACCAATCACGACGACCGCCTTTGGGATAACCCTTTCGCCTTTATCCCGGAGCGCTTTGGCAGCCGGCAGCTAAAGCCGTATGATTTTCTTGCACAAGGTGGTGGCTATCCGGAAACTGGCCACCGCTGCCCTGGAGAGCTGATTACAATTGAAACGCTTAAAACCGTCCTGCACTTTCTTGCTTCAAAAACGGAATTTACCGTTCCAAAACAAAATATGTCTTATCCCTTTTCAAGAATGCCAACCCGTCCGCGCGACGGCTTTATTATGCAAAACATCAACCTTAAACATAAATCCTAATGAGTGAAGTAACAATATTTAGCCAGACAACATTATCTGATAAAAAGTACCCACTGAAAGAAATCAGCTTTGAAAAGCCTGGTCATGGAGGAAGGTTGGTTAAGCATTTACATGAAATCTACTACCGGCCCGATGCTGTTGCAGTATTGCTCGTTGATTACGCACAGCGCAGTCTTTTGTTTACTAATCAGTTCAGAGTAGCATCCTTTATCAATGGGAATCCTTCAGGGAACCTGATTGAAGCCTGCGCCGGTTTGATTGATGAAGGTGAATCACCGGAACAAGCTGCTATACGTGAAGCTGTGGAAGAAACCGGGTACCGGATACAGAATTTAGAAAAGGTAGGAGCAGTATATCCATCAGCTGGTGGCGTAACGGAGTTTCTACATTTATTCGTTGCGGAGTACAACAGTAAAGGTGATCATGAAGCCGGAGGCGGTCTGGAGTCGGAAGGGGAGTATATCGAATTGGTTGAACTCTCCTTCGAGGACGCAAAAGCAAAGATGCTTGCCGGCGCATTTAACGACGCGAAGACTTTACTATTAGTACAGCACTTTTTCCTAAACCATTCCGAATAACGTTTTCCGGTTTAAACTGTTACTCCAATAAGGAGCTGATGGCATCATTGCCCTGACCTCTTGCATAATCTAACGGCGTTTTACCGAATCTATCTTTTATCGTTTTATCGGCTTTATTACGGAGCAGTAGTTCCACGAGCTCCGCATGGCCAAACGTAGCTGCGAAGAATAAGGCACTTGCACCATTATTGTTAACCTGATTCGGGGATGCACCATGTGCAAGCAGCAATGCGGCAAGTTCCGTGTATCCTTTAAAACATGCACCCATCAATGCTGAATTTCCGGCTTGGTCTGTTGTATTCAGGTTTGCTTTTGCTTTAATCAGTAGCTCTGCCACTTCAAGATTTTTGTTGTAAACAGCTAAAATAAGCGGTGTATGTCCACTCTGATTTACAGTGTCAATTTTTCCCCCTGCACTGATATATTTTTTTACGGTGATGCTATCATTTGTACGTGTTGCACTAAAGATATCGATGGTTTGTGCATTTAATCCAACTGTAAGCAGGAGCGGAAGGAGTGAGATATATAGTTTTTTCATAATCAACTTAAGAAGGGCGCCCTAAGGCGCCCAATAATTTATTTTTGTGTGTTAGACAATACTTGTTCAAGTTCGGCTCTTGAAAGATTTAGTTCTTTTGCTAACCGCATTCCATAGTCACGGTCTGCCTGATAGAAGTAGAAAATCATCTTTGCAACAGTTGTATTATTGTTTACTTGCTTCAATGCACCAGAAAGGTTAGCAATTAAATTGTCCTGATCTTTTTTAGAAAAAGAGCGGTATAGTTCGCCAGCTTGTTGAAAGTCGTTCGGCTTGGAAATTTTAGCTTGCGCAGTTTCCGTGTTCTTAAATTTTGAAACTGAGTATTTGAATTTGCTATCGTCTTTTACCTCCGGGCGATTTACAGAAGGTTGATAATTGATGTCACCGAAGTTCTGCTTTTTGGAAGACATCACCCCGTTTTGGTTGTAGTTGTAAGACTCAACCTTCGGTGCATTCACTGGAAGCTGCTGGAAGTTGCCGCCCATCCTGTACCGTTGGGTGTCGAAGTATGAAAATAAACGACCCTGAAGTAATTTGTCTTCAGAGGGCTCAATTCCAGGAACAAGGGTGCCGGGAGAAAATGCACTCTGCTCAACTTCCTGAAAGTAGTTCTCTACATTTTTATTCAATGTCATTGTACCAACCAGGTTTAGTTTTGCTACAGCTTCAGGCCATACCTTAGTTACATCGAGTGGATTGAAATCCAGGGCACCAAACTGCTCTGCTTTAAGTAGCTGTACATACAGGTCCCATTTAGGGAAGTTCCCCGCTTTGATGTTGTTAAACAGATCCATTGTTGCATGCTCTGTCATGGTTGCCTGTATCTTGTCCGCTTCTGCCTGCTCCAGGTTGCGCTCACCTTGTTTAGATTTCCAGGTATATTTTACATAGGTCACCTCGCCTTGTTCGTTAACCCATTTAAATGCGTGTACCCCTGAGCCATTCATTTCCCTGAAGTTTGCTGGAATGCCATAGTCGGAAAACAACCAGGTCAGCATATGCGTTGCTTCCGGCACGTTTGCAAAGAAGTCGAAAACCCGGCGTGGGTGTGATGCTTCGTTGGTTAGGGGAGATGGCTTAAAAGCGTGAACCATATCCGGAAATTTGATGGCGTCACGGATGAAGAAAACAGGCAGGTTATTTCCCACAAGGTCATAGTTGCCTTCTTCTGTATAAAACTTCACCGCGAAACCGCGTGGATCCCGGTAGGTCTCTGGAGATCCTGACTGATGAACTACTGTTGAAAACCGAACGAATAGAGGCGTTTTCTTTCCTTTGGCCGAAAACATTTTTGCTTTTGTAACCTCAGAAAAGTCTGCAGCAGCAACAAACTCACCATATGCACCTGCACCACGTGCATGTACCACACGTTCAGGAATACGTTCCCGGTCAAAGGCTGCGAGTTTCTCGATCAAATGAATGTCCTCCAGTAGGACCTGCCCATTGTTTCCAATGGTTTTGGAGTTCTGGTTGTCGCCAATAATGGCACCTGTGTTCGTTCGCATCGTTTGCGCAAAGAGCGCCTGTCCGCTAATGGCCAGTGCTGCGAAAAGGGTAATGTGTTTCATCATGTGTTTTATGATTTAATTCAGACTCAAAAGTATCGAGTATCCTGCCAGCCTAATAACTGAAAATTTCTATCTTTGCCATCGACAAAATCTATAGTCTTGAACATCCAACAGTTAGAATACGTTATAGCCGTAGACCGGTTTAAAAATTTCACCAGAGCAGCTGAACATTGCTATGTCACACAGGCTACCCTTAGTGCCATGATCAAGAAGTTAGAGGTTGAATTGGACATAATCCTGTTTGATCGTACTCCTAAAGGGGTTTATACAACAGACGCAGGTTTAGAAATTATTGAGGAAGCCAGGAAAATTGTTTTGCATTCTAATCTTCTTGCAGAAAAAGCCAAGAAGATTAACGGCACCATTGCCGGAGAAATCAAGATCGGAATCATTCCGACAATTGCAAATTCCCTATTGCCAAAAATTATAAAGCCGCTTTTGGAAGTATACCCTGAGTTAAAACTTGAAATCGCGGAACTCACAACTGATCACATCATCAAACAGTTGAAAGAAGGTCTGATTGATATTGGCATCTTAGCTACCCCAATCACAGCATCTGAAATCGACAAGGTCGTATTGTTCCATGAGTCTTTAATGGTTTACGGCGATCTGAGTACGGACAAGAAGTATATATTACCGGAGGAGATACGCGAGCAAAAAGTCTGGCTTTTCGAAGAAGGACATTGCCTGAGAGAACAATTTATACAGTTGTGTTCATTGAAGAAAGATGAAGTATCTGTGAAGAACCTGAAACTTGAAGCAAGTTCATTTGATACCCTTTTGAATATGGTTGATGAATTTGGCGGCCTAACCCTGATTCCAGAACTATACTATCAATCGTTATCAACGGAACGCCGGAAAAGAGTAACACCATTTAATGCACCTGTACCTGTAAGGGAAATGAGTATTGTTTTTCATAAACCACACGCTAAAGGAAGAATCATAAAAGCGATCGCAGACCTGATTAGGAGCAATATCAATGAAACCTTGCGTTCACATCTCGTTCCTGAAAAAGAACTCGATGTGATCAGTTTCTAGAGCATAAAAAAAGGGAGATCAGCATCTCCCTTTTTTATTATACAGCATCTGATAATGATGTGAAATTGAAATCTCTTATTTTCAGAGGCGGAATGAGGTAATTGTTGTTTGATTCGTCGCTTACAGTTCTTTCCGGTATACCCATTTCTTCAAGATTATTAAGCATGATTACCGGGCTTTCATTGAACCGGAAGTTCTTGACAGGAAACCTGATTTCTCCATTTTCGATGTAAAATGTACCGTCTCTTGTAAGGCCCGTTAATAGCAATGTCTGCGGATCAACAGATCGGATATAATATAGCCTGGTGACCAAAATACCCTTTCCAGTACCTTTTATAAGTTCTTCGAGCGATTTGGAGCCGCCATCCATGATCACGCCACTTGGTCCCGGAAGTGGTGCTTTGCCTTTTTTGGCTGCCCAATACCTTGAAACAGGCATGTTCTTTACCATTCCCTTTTCGATCCAATATGTTTTTTGCATCGGAAGTCCTTCAGCATTGAAAGTTGATCCCGGCAGTTCAGGATGCCATGGATCTGAATAGATGTTTACACGGGGATCAACAAGTTGTTCTCCAAGCCTGGTCTTGCCACCAGCTTTGCTTAAAAAGCTCCTGCCTTCATCAGCGGATCGCTCATCCATGCTGAACGTGATGTGTTCCAGCAGGACTGCAACAGCAGTCGGTTCGAGAATTACTGTGTATTTCCCAGGCTCAATAGCCCTGGCGGCAACAGATCCGAGTGCTTTCTTTGCAGATATTTCTGAAGAGACTTTGGCGTCGAGCTTGCTGAAGTCATTATAACCCTTGGTGACATATCCAGATCCTTTACCATCTTCAGTACGCATGGTGATGCTAAATTCTAAGTTAGTATCAGTTTCGTATGCAAAAAGTCCTTTTGTGTTCATTACCGCTGTGTATCCAGCACTATTCTCCAAGAAGCCGGCCGCGTTCAATTTACCTGCTTTGGCTACCTCAAGGCTCTTTGCTACAGCATCTGCACGCTCCTTAGGGCCTGCTGCTGCAGTGGCCTCTGCATACATTTTCGATGAGGGACCATATTTTTGTGGACCAACAAATGGCACATACTCGGGGTTGTCTGGTGCCAATTTAGCGAGTTCCTCGGATCGCTGCACAGCATTCTGTATAGATGCGTCGTCTATTTCATTCAAGGTGACGATCCCCATTTTTTTTCCAAATGCAGACGCAATTAGTAGACTGGTGCTACTTAATGCGCCGCTGGTACTCACCTGATTGCGCGCGTACCGGATGTTAGCGCTGTCCCGGCCAGACAAATTAACCTCACACTCTTCCGCTTTTGAATAGCTAAGGACTTTTTTCAACAGGGCCTCTGCCGCTTCTTTTGTAATTAATGCCATCTTATGCGATTTTTCTAGCTGTGTTTATAACGTTAACTCCATTGAACCTGGTGGTGGAAGAACCATGTGATACCGCGCTTGACTGACCGGGTTGTCCCTTTCCATCGAAGAATGTTCCACCAAGGCGGTAGTCACTCTGATCACAAATGGCAACACACGAGTTCCAGAATTCCTGTGTGTTGGCCTGATAGGCGACATCTTTTAACATGCCTGCAATTTTACCATCTTTAATTTCATAGAAAAGCTGTCCGCCAAATTGGAAATTATACCGCTGCTGATCGATGGAGAACGAACCTTCACCTACTATATAAATTCCTTTCTTTACATTCTTAATCTGATCGGCAATACTGAGCGGTTTTGTACCGGGCTCAAGTGACACATTCGCCATGCGCTGAAACTGCACACTGGACCAATTGTCTGCATAGCAGCAGCCTTGAGAGGCATCCAGGCCAATGATGTGTGCCTGATCGCGTATTGCCTGATAATTGACCAGAATGCCATCTTTGACCAAATCCCATTTGCCACATTTTACCCCTTCGTCATCATAACCAACGGCGCCGAGTGAACCGGCTTGTGTTTTATCTGCGACCATATTCACAATGTTACTACCATATTCGAACTTCTTAGTCTCCCATTTATCAAGTGTAAGGAAGCTGGTTCCGGCGAAATTGGCCTCATAGCCCAACACCCGGTCCAGCTCTGTCGGGTGCCCGCAAGATTCATGTATGGTCAGTGACAAGTGGGAGGGATCAAGTACCAGATCATACTTGCCAGGTTCTACCGACTTCGCTTTGATTTTTTCTGAAACTTGTGCTGCACCCTGCCGGGCGTCCTCCAGCATGTCATACCTGCCTTTGTAAAGCGTTCCTGCAGGTGTTTTTACCTTGTCCTGTGGCCCTGCATCCAGATACTCGTAACCCATTCCCATCGGGGAACTCAAGGCATTTCTGGTTTCATATTTTCCGGAAGCTTTATCAATTTTGGTGATATAGAAGGTTGGCCAGATGCGATGGATATCCTGATCAATGTAAGAGTTATCGGTAGAGGCGAAATACTTTTGTTCATTCACCATGAACATGATCGAGTTAACATAATCAGCGCCACCTTTCATAGCCGCGTCGTTCACGGCCAAAAGCAGATCAACTTTTTCTTTGATGGGGACCTCAAAGGCATTCTTTTCGATCGGTGCTTTCCAGGATACTTCACCATATCCTTTCTGGGCTGCAAGTTTAACAGGTTCTGACTGCAGTCTTGAGTTCTCCTTCGCAATTGAGACTGCCAGGGCAGCAGTTTTTGCAATGCTATCTTTATCCATCTTATCTGTAGCCGCAAAGCCCCAGGAGCCATTCGCAATAACACGGATTCCAATGCCATAGGATTCGGTATTTACCAGATTTTCCACTTTGTCTTCACGGGTAACAACATACTGGTTCAGGTACCGGCCAATTCGAACGTCCGTGTATGTTGCACCTTTGGAACGGGCAGCATTTAGTGCCACGTCAGCTATGATCTTTTTTGCTGCCGGATCAACATACTCCAGAGACTTCTCTATGGGGATTTCATTTCCCCATACAGGTATTGCGGGTATCATTGCCATAGCGGCACCAATACCTGATAATTGGATAAACTTTCTACGCTTCACTTTTAGTTGTTTAGTTAACTAAATATAACTAAAGCAAAAGCACGTTTTGTATAAGTTGAATATTTTTTTGGGGTTAAATAAGAAAGCCCTGAAGTCATGTTCTTCAGGGCTTTTATCAACTTAAAAGATTGTCAATATAACAGGTGCTTTACTTGTCCAGTCCACCTCTGCGGGTGGCTTTGTTTGGAACAGGCCATTTTACACCTTCAGCTTTCACTGTCGATGATTTCTCTGGATCTTCACTAGCCATGTACGCCATAATTGCGGCAAGCATTGCATTGTTCTTTACGTCGTCGAATACAACCTTGTCATAGGTATCACGATTGGTATGCCATGTATAATTGCCATAAGACCAGCTTAGTGAGCTCAAAGAAAATCCTGGAGCACCTGCAGCTACAAAAGAAGCAAAGTCAGAACCGCCTGCGCCCGGTTTACCTGGGAAATCAAGTTTGATTCTGTTCTTCAAAGTGTCAGGAACTGCAGCTAACCATCTTCCTAAATAGTCTTTGGAGTTTGCAAAACCTTGTCCTGCAAGATTTACAACACGGCCGGTTCCATTATCCTGATTGAATAATGCCTGCAGGTTCTTAACGATCTCCGGATGATCTTCAACGAAAGCTCTTGATCCGTTCAGCCCTTGTTCTTCGCTGCCCCAGTGGCCCACAAGAATGGTTCGCTTCGGGTTTGGATAATATTTCTTAAGTAAACGCATTGCTTCCATCATGGTAATGGTTCCAGTACCGTTATCGGTTGCACCGGTTCCGCCATCCCATGAGTCGAAGTGTGCGGAAAGGATTACATATTCTTCAGGCTTTTCTGTTCCTTTTATTTCAGCAATGGTATTGAAGGTAGGGACAACACCTAACTCTTTGGATGTTGTGTGCATGCTGATGGTCGGTTTTTTACCTGATTCTGCAAGGCGATATAGCAAACCGTAGTCTTCTAATGTAATGTCCACTGTAGGGACTTTCTTGGTATATGCACTAAAAATCTTGCTTACGCCGAATCCTGCTGACCAGTTGTTGGTTATGATACCTAATGCACCGGCATTTTCCAAGGCCACCGGCAATGTACGGGCCGTGTAGCCAGTTTTAGCAATGCGGTTGCGCCAGGCAGCGACTTGAGCAGTACGCTCCGCCTTCATTTTCTCGAAAGATTCTTTTAATGCAAATTCTTCCCAGTTATAATCAGGACGACCAGTGGGCTGTGCCATGGAGATCATCACAAATTTACCTTTTGCGTTAGGTAACCATTTTTTAAATGCAATGGAATCCGCAAGATCCGGAAGTATGATCACTTCCGCAACGCTGGCCTTTTTTCCCATTCCCGGGCTCCAGGCAAGTTGGGTGCCTTCCAGGGATCTAACCCATGGACTTACCATATCAATATGAGAAATACCGCGTTCCCAGCCGCGCCATTCTCCCCATTTTTCATTTCTGGCAGAAATACCCCAGCTCTTATACTTTTCAACTGCCCAGTCATTTGCCTGCTTCATCTGCGGTGTACCCACCAGTCGTGGTCCGATGCCGTCAAGTAACTCGTGGGCAAGCTTCTCCACCTGGGAATTATTGATTCCTTCAGTCATGATGTTATCAATTACAGCTTTGCTGGTTTGTGCAAATGCGGTGCTGCTGCAAAGCAGAAGACCCAATACAAACGGCCGTGTGATGTGTCGCATGTTAAAGTTGAATTTTTGGTAAGTATGTTTCATGTCTCTAATCTAATAAAAATTGCCGTTCACATCCGCTTATAAATTACCGAATGAAACTTCAGTGCACTCATTTTCATGTCATTGTGAACAATGTGTAGCTATAAATTTACATCTGCTGCCAGGCAAGCTCGCTATTGATCTGCAATTTCAATCCAGACAGGCGCATGGTCGCTTGTTTTCTCCCAACCGCGCACGTGCCGATCTACCTCAGCAGCCTTTAATCTATTTTTTAAATGAGGGCTTAGTAGAAAATGATCTATCCTTAGACCTGCGTTCCGCCCATAAGCATTTCTGAAGTAGTCGAAAAAGGTATATATAACCGCTTCCGGATGTAATGTTCTTAGGGCATCGGTCCAGCCCTGACCAAGCAAACTGTGGAAAGCATTCCGCACTTCGGGTCTGAAAAGGGCATCATTCACCCAACGTTCGGGTTTGTAAACATCAAGTTCAGTAGGCATTACATTGAAATCGCCGGCAAGTATCACGGGTAGATCGAAACTTAACAGCTGTTCAGCATGATCCTGGAGTCTTCTAAACCAACTTAGCTTATATTCCAGTTTGGGGCCGGGAGCCGGATTTCCATTTGGCAGGTAAAGACAACCAATAACAACATCGTTCACNNTAGCCTCAATATACCGGCTTTGTAAATCTTCTGAATCGCCGGGCAAGCCACGCCGCAGTTCTTTAATCTCCAGGTTACGGCTAAGAATTGCTACACCGTTCCAGCTTTTCTGCCCCAGCCAGATCGCATTGTATCCAGCGTCTTTAATTGCCTGCTCCGGAAACTTCTCGTCGGGGGCTTTTAATTCTTGAAGGCAGACTACATCCGGTTGCGTTTCTGCAAGCCATCTTAAAAGCACCGGAAGCCGGCCGTTTATACCATTTACGTTATACGTAGCAATTTTCATTCTCATTGAATTTTGATCTGAAGTTATGAAAAAGTGCGCAGGCAGCAATAATCATTAAAATTTGTGTGCGCATCGCATTGGCATGAAATTTAGGCGGTGTGGTTTGCACAACAACCTGATAATAAGATTTATGCATCTGGTGGAATATATTTTTACAGTAACAGGAGGGGGCTAAACGCGGGAAACTAATATCTTAGTCTCGGTTTAGGGCATTAAAACATACTTAACACACGAAATGAATCAGGAATCGAAGCGCTTATCAATAGCAAACTGGAAAAAGTGGGGACCTTATGTATCAAATCGGCAGTGGGGCACCGTCAGAGAAGATTATAGCGCAAATGGCGACGTGTGGCAGTCTGTAACACATGAAATGGCGAGAAGCAAAGCATGGCGCTGGGGAGAAGAGGGTATCGGAGGTATTTCAGATGAAAAGCAATATCTGTGTTTCGCACCTTCATTCTGGAATGGAAAAGACCGGATCCTGAAAGAGAATCTTTTTGGACTATCTAATAACGAAGGCAACCATGGAGAGGATGTTAAGGAACAATACTATTACCTGGACTCCTCGCCAACGCACTCCTATATGAAGATGCTCTACAAGTATCCTCAAAATCCCTTTCCTTACGAGCAAGTCAGAGAAGAGAACCGGCGAAGAAGCAGGAAGGAACCTGAGTTTGATTTGATTGACACAGGCATTTTCAATGACAACGCCTATTTCGACATCTTCATTGAGTATGCTAAGTCAGCCCAGGAAGATATTCTAATCAAAATCACCGCGCATAACAGGAACAAGGAAACTGCGCCGCTTACAATCCTACCGACAATATGGTTTCGCAATCGCTGGTCCTGGGGATATCATGAAAAAGAAGCACATCTTTCTAAGAAAAGCGGCACTTCACTCGAAATCAGAGAGAAGCACCTCGGGCAGTATTTCCTCTATGCTGATCGGCCCTCTACATGGCTGTTTACCGAAAATGAAAGCAACCCGAATAAATTATATAATGTTGCCAACGGCGCAGGCTACTACAAAGATGGCATCAACGATTATGTAGTAGATAAACAACTTTCTAGCGTTAATCCAGAGAATAAAGGCACTAAGGCCGCGGCACTTTATGAACTTGAAATCGAGGGTGGCCAGTCTGCTACGGTTCAGCTTCGACTGAGCAAGGACATGTTGGAACTGCCCTTTATTGATTTCGACGAAATCTTTGCAGAGCGCTTAGCTGAGACCAACGAGTTCTATAAGGACCTGCAGGCCGACCTGGAAGACGAGGACGAAAAAAACATTCAAAGACAGGCTCTTGCCGGTTTATTATGGAACAAGCAGTTCTACGACTACAATGTAAGAAAGTGGTTAAAAGGTGATCCAAGCAGTCCTGAACCACCGTATGAACATTCAAACTCCAGGAATGTAAACTGGAAGCACCTGAATAGTGCAGATGTGATTTCAATGCCCGATAAATGGGAGTTTCCATGGTTCGCGGCTTGGGATCTCGCCTTTCACTGTGTAAGTTTCGCATTGGTGGATGCTGAATTCGCTAAAAATCAGCTCCTATTATTAACTAAGGAATGGTACATGCATCCAAATGGACAGCTGCCAGCTTACGAGTTCAACTTCGATGATACCAATCCGCCAGTGCATGCATGGGCGGCGTGGGAAGTCTACAAGATGGACATGAAAAATAATAATGGCCAGGGTGATCTGCCATTTCTGGAGTCTATATTCCAAAAACTGCTCATCAATTTTACCTGGTGGGTAAATAGAAAAGATCACGCCGGAACCAACGTTTTTGGAGGAGGCTTCCTTGGGCTTGATAATATTGGCATATTCGACCGTAGCATGAAGCTGCCCTCAGGCATGACCATCGAGCAGGCAGATGGTACCAGTTGGATGGCCATGTATGCCCTCAACATGATGCATATCTCCCTTGAACTCGCCTTAAATAATCGGGTGTATGAGGATATGGCCACTAAGTTTTTTGAACATTTCCTTTACATCGCAGGTGCAATCATGAACATCATGGGACCTGATGATACCGGATTATGGGATGAGGAAGACGAGTTCTTTTATGATGAGCTCCAGATGGATAACGGCACTGCGGTGAAACTTAAGTTGGTAAGCATGGTAGGGCTGGTGCCTTTATTCGCTGTGGAGGTGATTAAAGAAGATACACTGAAGAAGCTACCTCAGTTTGCAGAACGTATGCAGTGGTTCCTTGAACACAGACCTGACCTTGCTTCACTGGTTTCAAGATGGACCGAAACCGGCTCTGAAAATAAACATCTTCTAAGTTTATTAAGGGGACACCGGATGAAGAGAATTCTGCATCGAATGTTGAATGAAACCGAATTTCTAAGTGATTATGGCATCCGAAGCTTATCAAAGCAGTACGAAGAAAAGCCATATGTTTTCAATGGCAATGGTGAGCAATTTGTTGTGGAGTATCTCCCAGGTGAAAGTGATAGTAGCATGTTCGGCGGAAACAGTAATTGGCGCGGGCCGATATGGCTGCCCATGAACTACCTGATTGTACAAAGTCTTAAGCGTTTTAACGACTATTTCAGTGAGGATTTTACAGTAGAGTACCCAACAGGCTCCGGGAACATGTTGCCATTAGACCAGATTGCTGACGCATTGAGTGAAAGGCTTATCAATCTTTTCAAACTTGATGAACAGGGTAGACGGGCTTGCTTCGGAGACGAGGATCTGCTTCAGACCGATCCACACTTCAAGGATTATTTGCTCTTTAACGAGTATTTTCATGGAGATACAGGTAGGGGCTTAGGTGCTTCGCACCAAACGGGCTGGACAGCTTTAGTCGCAAACCTGATCTTCGAAAAAAGCAGGGTCGGAAAAGAGCAGATCCTATCCGCGGAAGAGATGGTTGGTTAAGTGCTAAGCTTTAGACCTTCAGATTTTCAGTGAGCTTATAAATATCGTAAGCTACCTTTTGTATGGTTATAAATTGTTGAAACACCGATTCTTCGTCCTGACTTAAAATGACTTGATCGTCATTTTTGATCTTAATCAGCGGTACCGGATTCTTTTCCGTTCTTGGATTATTAAGATTTTCTTGCGCCTGTGTGATCAGGTAAGCCGTGTTCTTAGTAAGCGGCTTAATCAGATCAATATTAAGCAGGACGAAGTCATGTTCTTTATAATATAGCGCAAGCGTGGCGATATAACTGGACAGCAGGTGATTCAGCGCCGTAAACTGATGTAGTTCTTTAATTAAGAACTGCTTGCTTTTCGGTTCAGAGAACATACGTTGAAACAAAGAAGAAAGGTTCGCCGTAGCAACGTAAACCTGCTTTCTGGCAACCTTATAGTTCGTGAAATCCTTGCCGTTATCAAAAAATAATAAGCTTACCTGATTGAAGTACCCACAGTTTGCGTCTAACATACCGATCATGTCCGCCTTCAATTTTTCATATTCCCAATTGGGGAACAGCAAATAGCTGGCAACGAAGGCAATTCCGGAACCAATCAGCGTGTCGTAAATTCGTTCCGTTGCTACCGAGATACCGCCCATGCCTAAAAACTGGAACAGGATAATGACATAAGGCGTCATAAATACAACACTCACAACATAGTTCTTTCGCTGAAAGCTATAGGAGCCGATCATACAGAAGAGCAGGATAAAGAACAATGCATTTTTGTCACTTATAAAAGTTAGCGCAACAATGCCGATACCTGCACCTACAATGGTTCCAATGATCCTTTGATAATTTCGCTCCTTGGTAAGACTAAATCCCGGTTTGGAGATCACCAGAATCGTCAGTAAAATCCAGTAGCTATGTGAGAACTCTAAAGATCTGGAGATCACGTATCCCAACAACATACNNCCCTCAGAGCATGCCTGAAGGTAGAGGACTTAAAGGTGATGTTCTCAAAGATTAGTTTCTGGTCAATGCTTTGGCGGGTAACAAAGCGCTCCGTGTCAATCGCGCGACCTTCGATCTTTTTCTTTTCCCCCTTATCAAAATACCTGTTAACCGTTACAACGCGGTTCACAATATTCTCAATGTTCACTTCAATGTTCTTAAGGGCAATAATTCCCAGGGTCTTAAACTTTCCTTCGGTATTATTCTTCTCCAGTTCATTGATTTCCTGCTTCAGAGCGGTAACATGTTCCATAAGCTTCAGGGGCTTATCAGGCTGACCACCGGTTTTCAGTGCAAATGCCTGTTCATCCAGTTCATCCGCAATTTCCAGTATCACGGCTTCGTACTTTGCCAGAATACCTGTGGAGTCAAATTGATCATGAAGTTCTTTGTAATTGTAGTAGGTCGACATGACCTGTTCAAATAAATCCACCATGTCGACAAAAACCAACATCAGAAAGCGGCCTTCCGGGGTTGAGTCCCGGACAATTTCCCGTGTCTTAAATAAGACATCACGAACAGCATCCTGTTTCTCATGCACCTGAATTTGCAGCGTCAGCAGCTCAGCATAGTTAGCATCGAAGTTGGTATTCTGATGATAGAACTTTGCTTTAGACCGTAAAAATGCACTTATTTCCATGATGCAGTCGCTAAGCGTCTGCTGTACAATCCGGTAAGGCCGTAGTCTGTAAAACACAAAGCTAAGGGCAGAATACCATAAACTTCCCGCAAGCACCAATACCGCGTGGATAAACACTTCCGAAGCTGGCCGCACATCATCAATGCTGAGTACGAAGATCAAAAGGCAGGCCGTCCCCACGGCACCCGCACGTGTACCGTACACCGATAACATCGTGAAGAAAAAACAAAATATCGTGAGGATTACACCCGTAATATAATAGTTCCGGTTAATCAATCCGATGATCAAACTAATTACGGTGATTAGCGCGGTTGTAATAAGCATTGCATTCCTTCTGTGTACGATGGGACCGGGAGTGTCCACCACGCTTACACAGAGCGCACCCAGAGACAAGGTCATTCCGTATTTCAGCAGGCCAAACTGCGCTAAAATCAAAGATGGTAACAGTACACCAACTGTAATACGAAGACCATCTGCAAAGTATGTACTTAATAAAAAATCCTGAGTGCTCCTTATTGGTTTATTAAGCATATAGCGGTTAGAAATAATTCATTATTGATTGTCCGTGCAGGAAACATCAGCAAATTTAGAAACATTTACGGGTTAAGTGCCTGTTTCCAGTAAATCTAAATGACGATGGTGCATGTTTGTTTGTCACTGTTTTTTCGAGAAATTAGAAGTTTTGGGACCTGTAGTATACCTTTGATCAAGATGCAGTTAATAGGATTAGCAGAAGACGATCTAAAGATCTCCGGATTTATCAGACAAGGGCTGGAAGAGCAGGGCTATGGTGTTGTTGCTTTAACAGAGGGCAAAGCGGCTTTGGAAATTTTCAGAAATCAACGTTTCGACCTTGTCATTCTTGATGTCATGCTACCCGAATTAAACGGCCTTGAAGTTTGTAGGCTGTTGAGGGCGCACAATGCGGAGCTGCCGATTATCATGTTGACCGCACTCGGAGAATTAAACGATAAAGTATCTGGATTTGATAGTGGGGCAGATGATTATCTCGTGAAACCATTTCACTTCAAAGAGCTGGTGGTTCGCATAGAAGCATTACTTAGAAGGGCAAAACCCAATGCTCCACAGCCGGAAGACAATACACTCAGCTTTGAAGACCTTACCTTAAACACGGCGAACAAAGAGGTTCATCGTGCAGGCATTCCAATCATCCTGACCGCTAAAGAATTCGCAGTGCTGGAGACTTTTTTAAGGCACCCCAATCGGCTACTTACCAGGCAATTCATTGCGGAGCAGGCATGGGACGTTAACTTCGAAACAGGAACCAATGTCGTAGATGTATACATCAACTTTCTGCGAAACAAAATTGAAAAAAACTTTGAACGAAAGCTGATTCATACCCGAATCAACATGGGCTATATCCTTAAATAATAAGTATGAAGATAAAAGACAGGCTTGCAATCTATTTCACCCTGGCCAGTACTTTGATGCTTTTGATCGTGCTATTCGCCACCTACTTTACCTTTTCTAAATTCATGGAGGCCGACTTTTTCGATCGCCTGACAGATCGCACAATGGTGACTGCAAACCTGTATCTGGAGGCCGATGAGTTATCTGCCGAAGCACTTCGCAAGAACCGGAGCCAGTACTACGACAAGCTCAGTCGAGAAGAAATCCGGATATATGATGCAAGCAATCATCCGGTTTTCATTGATTCTAAAGCTGGATTGTGGGAGAAGGAAACGATTGAAAAGGTTAGAAGGGAAGGTAAAGTTAAGTTCAAAATTGATGAAACTCAGGTTGTCGGCATCTTCTACAAAGATAATCAGGGGGATTTCGTGATCTTAGCTTCTGCTGTCGACAGAAGCACAATGTACAGGCTGGAGAAATTAAAAACGGTTATGTTCTTTATTTTCATATTCATTTTTGTTGCCTTACTGCTTTCTTCCAGGTCAATAGCCAGACGCATACTTAAACCCCTGGATGTTTTCATCGATGAGGTGAAGCTTATAAAATCCAGTAACCTGAACCACCGTGTACAAGGCGGGAAGAATAAAGATGAGATCGGCCTGCTGGCAAGTAATTTTAATGAACTGATGGCGCATTTGGAACAGGCCTTTGTGCTACAGAGGACCTTCATAGCCAATTCCTCTCCTGAACTTCGAACGCCGCTGACAAGCATGATGATCGGCGCTGAAATCGTGCTTTCTAAAGAACGTGAAGCAGAAGCATACCGGAAGGCACTTTCCTCTATGTTAGAGGATGCTGAAAGGATGGACAGCATCATCAAAGAGCTGCTTGCACTCGCGCAGGCCGACATTGAATACGGCTCGGCCAAGCTTGAAAACATCAGTTTGCAAAGCATGTTAAAGTCAATTGAAGCGGAATGGAATGACAATGCCGGGGCGGCCGCCATGGTACTAACCCTTGAGACTGGCGAAAATGAAGATGTTATCGTATCTGCAAATCCAACCCTGTTGAAAATTGCAATCAACAATGTAATTGCCAATGGTTTCAAGTTTTCTAATCAAAATGATGTAAACTGCAGAATGAAGACTGAAGCCGGAAGCGCAATGATCTTTATTACGGATTCTGGCCCTGGAATTCCCGAATCAGATCAGCCGTTTATCTTTGATCCTTTTTACAGTTCTGCAACAAGGAACACTAAACATGGAAGCGGCATGGGCCTGTTCATGGCAAAAAAAATCATTAATCTTTTTAAGGGCTCAATCGAGCTTGAAACAAGTTCGGCATCGGGAACAACCTTCATCATTTCAATTCCCAGATTTTAATTCCGTTTTAATTTAGCATTAATTAGGCTTTAATGCGCCCTGGATACCTTTGGCGCAAATGAAATTTCTAATCACCATCATTTGGATATTAACGGCAGTACCATTCTCAGCAGCTGTTTGCCAAAGCCTTGATACAATAAGCCTGCAGGATGCCGAGGCGTCATTTCTGCAGCAGAATGCACAGCTGATTGCACAGCGGTACCAGGTCGAACAATCGCGTGCAGACATCATAACTGCGCGGCTCTTCGAAAATCCGGAACTTAGCTACGAAAATCTGTTCTATAACCATGAAACCGGAAAATACTTCGAGACATCCCGTGCCAGCGGACAATATACCGCTTCCGTAACCCAGCTGATCAAATTAGCGTGCAAGCGCAACAAGAACATTCAGGTCGCGGAAACCGGATTAAAAATGCAATCATTCGCTTACTTTGATTTGATCCGCACGTTGAAATTTGAATTAAGAAGCACCTTCTACGAGGCGTACTATCAGCAGCAATCACTGGCCTTATATGATCAGCTGCTTAGCGCACTAAATCAGTTGCTGCTGGCCAGCGAACAGCAGTTAAAGCTTGGAAATACCGCCGGCAAGGATGTGATCAGAATCAAATCCCGGCTGCTGAGCCTGCAAGCTGAGCGCATGGCGCTACAGAACGATTTAGAAGCGTTAGAAAGCAGATTGAAATTGCTCAGCAGTATCAATGCTCAGCAAGATCTCGTGTTAACGGCAGAGGGTGTAAATCCGGAGCAGTTTCATCCGGGAAAGATTCCCTTCACTGTATTACTGGATTCTGCTAAAGTGAACCGTGCAGACCTGCAACTAAGCAAGACCGCGTTGCTTTATGCACAGAACTTACTTACGGTACAAAAGGCACACGCCGTTCCTGATGTTGCCGTATCCCTGAATTACGATCTCAAAGGTAATTATCCGGAGAAGTATACCGGCATCGGAATCAGTCTTCCGATACCGCTATTTAACCGGAACCAGGGCGAAATTAAGAAAGCCAGGATCGGCGTGGACGCTTCTATAGCTGAAATAAAAAGAAAAGAGGCAGAAGTAGAATCAGAACTGTATACGAGCTACCAGGCAGCCATCAAGGTGCAGACCCTCTATCAGGGGCTGGACAAAGATTTTAGCAGCAAGTTTAATCAGATGTTGGAATCGCTGACCACGAACTATAGGGAACGGAACATCTCCCTGCTGGAATTTCTCGACTTCTATGACTCATACAAGGAGAGTACAACCCAGGTGAATGAAATTAAATATCGCCTGATGAACGCCAAAGAGGAACTAAACTATCAAACAGGCATCACCATTTTCAAATAAAATATATGCACATACGAGTAAGTTACATCAGCTATCTATGCTTGATGATTTTTGTGGCAATAGGTTGCAGTCCTAATGTTGAACCGATTACCGCTAAGCGCTTCGAAGTAAGCGATTCACTGATAAAACGTTTGCTGATCGATACGGTACAACAGGCGAATGCAAATGTGGAGCTGAGTTTTTCTGCGAAGATCATGGCCAGTGAAGACAAGCAGGCAAATATTTACCCCATGGTAAGTGGGCTTGTAAAAAATGTGTCCGTAATGGTTGGCGACCGTGTGGCCAAAGGGCAGCAGCTTGCGAGTCTGGAAAGTGCAGAAATGTCTGCCTACGAGAAAGATGTTGTTGCTGCCGATGCAGCACTCGCCAATGCCAGACGTAGTCTTGAGCAGACGGAAAAGCTATATGGCAGTGAGCTTGCCTCCGGCAAAGAACTTGAAGAAGCTAAAAACGACTTTTTGGTTAAAACGGCGGAACTCAACAACGCAAAAGCCGTTCTTAAGCTTAATGGCGGAGATAGTGGCGGCGCCTATTCCATTGTTTCACCAATTTCCGGATTCATCATTGAAAAGAATGTAAACTCCAACATGCAGTTGCGCCCGGATAATGATCAGGTGCTATTTGCCATAGCAGACTTATCAACGGTAGTTGCATTGATCAACATCTACGAATCTGACATACCCAATATTAAAGAAGGCGACGAGGTACAAATCGCTTTATTATCCTATCCGGATAGAACCTTCAGTGGTAAAATCAACAAGATCCTGAACGTGCTGGATAACGACAGTACGGTCATGAATGCAAAAGTCAGCATCTCAAATCCAGAGCTGATCTTAAAGCCCGGCATGCTTGCTACGGCCCGTATTCAATCGAGATCTAGCATTAATCTGCCTGTGGTAAGTTCCCGGGGAATCATTTTCGACGACAATAAAAACCATGTACTTGTACTGGACGAGGCTGGGAAAGTAAAAATACAAGCGGTGGAAATCAGCAGGAAGACTGCAGGCAAAGCGTATATCAGCAAGGGCCTCAATCCCGGTCAACGCATCATCGCATCAAAACAGGTTTTCATATACGAAAACTTAAAAAATTAGTCCAGCCTGAATTAAACTGCCCCAATGAACAAAGTCATTAAGAACATCATCGGATTTTCATTAAAGAATAAGTACTTCATATTCTTCGCTACTTTTATCATGATACTGGCCGGGTATCTAAGCTTCAAGCAAACCACCATTGAAGCTTTTCCCGATGTCACGAATACCAATATCACCATCATTACGCAATGGCCGGGAAGGAGTGCGGAAGAGGTGGAAAAATTTGTAAGCAGACCGCTCGAAATTGCAATGAACCCTACAGAAAAGCGGACAAGCATCAGGTCCTCTTCACTGTTTGGCTTATCGATCGTTAAAATAACATTTGAAGATGATGTGGACTATGCTTTTGCGAGGGTTCAGGTCAACAATCATCTAGAAGAAGCAGATCTCCCTGAAGGACTAAAGCCGGAGGTGCAACCGCCATATGGTCCTACAGGGGAGATTTTTCGTTACACGCTCAGCAGTGATGTCAAATCAGTGCGCGAACTAAAAACCCTGCAAGACTGGGTGATTCAGCGGGAGCTTCTTTCTGTCGCCGGTATTGCAGATGTAGTAAGTTTCGGGGGTGAAGTTAAGACCTATCAAATTACGGTAGACCCGCAAAAAGCCATTCAATATGGCGTAAGCGCCACCGAACTTTTCGAGGCGGTATCTAAAAGCAACATCAATGTCGGTGGCGATGTGATCGTACAAAGCGGCCAGGCTTATGTGGTACGCGGTATCGGCATACTGAATAATATAGATGAGATCAGGAACGTGGTGGTAGAAAACTTCAACGGTACACCAATATATGTAAAAACCATAGCAGCGGTCACGGAATCTGCACTTCCACGACTTGGGCAGGTGGGCCGGGACTATGATCCGGATGTTGTAGAAGGCATTGTCGTGATGCGTAAGGGTGGAAACCCCAGTGAGGTCATCGCGAGACTAAAGGAAAGAATTGAAGTCATAAACAACACGATCCTGCCAGATGATGTTAAGATCAATCCATTCTATGATCGGGAAGATCTGGTTAATTACGCAACACATACCGTAATGGGTAACATGCTGGAAGGCATTATCTTCGTTACGCTCATTGTTTTCTTGTTCATGGCAGATTGGCGAACCACTTTAATCGTGTCACTCATCATTCCGCTGGCCTTATTATTTGCTTTCATCTGTCTCAAGTTAAAGGGCATGTCCGCAAATTTACTCTCTATGGGTGCCATTGATTTTGGGATCATTATCGACGGAGCAGTGGTCATGGTGGAAGGCATCTTTGTCGCGCTTGATCATAAAGCCAAGGCTGTAGGCATGTCCAAGTTCAATCGCATGAGTAAACTGGGCGTGATTAAAAAGGCTGCACTCGAAAATGGTAAGGGGATATTCTTTGCGAAACTGATCATCATTACCGGGCTCTTGCCAATTTTTACTTTTGAAAAAGTAGAAGGCAAGATGTTCTCTCCACTGGCCTGGACTTTGAGCTTTGCACTTTTAGGTGCCCTCATCCTGACCTTCACACTGGTGCCTGCCATGGCGGGGCTGTTATTGAAAAGAGATGTACGGGAGAAGCACAACATATTTCTCGAGTTTTTGAGTAGAAACACCATGCGGATCTTCAAAATCTGCTTCCGTAAAAGAAAAATGGTGGTCGGCATTTCTGTGATCTGCCTGATTGCAGGGCTGGTCAGCTTTAAATTCCTCGGCAGCGAATTTCTCCCCAACCTCGATGAAGGTTCTATCTATGTACGTGCAACCGGCCCACTGAGTGTATCGCTAGATGAAACAAGAAACCTATCAAATGAAATGAGGAAAATATTCCTGGAATTTGATGAGGTGAAACAGGTAATGTCCCAGACTGGAAGACCTAATGATGGTACCGATGCGACTGGCTTTTACAATATGGAGTTCCATGTCGACATCCACCCAAAAAAAGAATGGAAATTAAAACAGAGCAAGGAAGAANNAACTTATTGAACGTATGCAGGCAAGGCTTGCAGGGTTTCCCGGTATAAGCCTCAACTTCTCACAGCCAATATCAGACAACGTGGAGGAAGCTGTTTCAGGTGTTAAAGGTTCAATCGTTGTGAAAATGTTCGGGGAAGATTTCGATGTAATAGAACGTGAAGAAGAAAAGATCTATAACATTCTTAAAGATGTTGAAGGCATCGAAGATCTTGGGATATTAAGAAATCTTGGTCAGCCAGAGCTACAGATCAATCTGGATCAGGAAAAATTGGCACTTTATGGTATTACCGCTGCAGATGCGAATGCTGTCATTGAAATGGCCATAGGAGGGAAGGCCGCCACTGAAATATACGAAGGTGAGCGCAAATTCGACTTAATTATTCGTTATCCGGACGATTTTCGAGGGGATGAACGGGCAATAGGCAGGCTCATGATTCCAAGTATCTCGGGTGGAAAGATTCCGCTGGGAGAAGTTTCCACGATCAGCAAAATCACCGGACCAAGTATGATCTACAGAGATAAACACCGTCGCTATGGTGCAATCAAGTTTTCCATTCGGGGCCGCGACATGGGTAGCGTGATTGCTGAAGCCCAGGCGAAGGTAAAAGAACAAATCACCTTGCCGCAAAGCTATAGCCTGGAATGGGCCGGTGATTTCGAAAATCAGCAACGTGCGGCCAGCCGGTTGTCACAGGCAGTACCGATCAGCTTATTATTGATTTTCTTTATTCTATTTGTACTTTTTGGCAATATTAAAGATTCACTGCTTGTGTTAAACAATGTGCCATTTGCCATGATTGGAGGCATACTTGCGTTGTTGGCTACGGGAATCAACTTTAACATATCCGCTGGAATAGGTTTTATAGCCTTATTTGGTATTTGCGTTCAAAATGGCGTGATCCTGATCACAAAATTCAAAAGCAACTTCGAAGAACTGCGTTATAACCCCGAATGGACATTTGTAGATGCACTGAACGACGGCCTTCATTCGAGAATCAGGCCTGTGGTCATGACGGCGATGATGGCAGCAATCGGTTTATTACCTGCAGCACTGTCCACAGGAATTGGTTCGGAGGCCTCCAAGCCACTGGCAGTGGTCGTTATCGGCGGATTGATCACCAACACACTTTTTAATCTTTTTGTATATCCAATAATTGTTTATTGGGTTTACCATAAAAAAGCGGAGGCTCAACTTTAAGCCTTTAAAATTCTGAATGTCAATTTAAATCAACAAACATGGAACTTACAATTGTTTTAGCAGCGATCGGTACACAAGAAATCTTAATTATTCTTTTGGCAGTTTTACTACTTTTTGGAGGTAAAAAAATCCCTGAGCTAATGCGAGGCCTCGGCAAAGGCATAAAGGAATTCAAGAATGGTCAGGAAGGCAAAGCATAACTTAGGCAATTCGCTTGAATTTTCATATATTGAGGGTTCAAGCGAACGCCCGGTCCGCGCAAATTCAATCCCTGATCTTTATTCCTATAATTAATATTATGTTAAGTTGTGCTAAGCTTAATATCTCTTTTGGTATATAAGCCTCCCTTATGTACAACAGCTTTTAATTAAAACTCGTGTAACCGCTCCTTAAGCTCATCTACTTTATCATACCGTTGTTTACGGGTATTGATCTCGATAAGCAGCTGAATTGTTGCGCGATCATTTGGCGCGATCTCATAAGCGTGTGTAAGAATATTCTCAGATTTATTTATCTGTTCCTCATACAACTCATTTTTGTTAGCCTTATTGGATTTGAGGATATCATTACCCATGTTAATGTGAATTATACC
>DCLG01000032.1:31775-35795 GCA_002320935.1 Pedobacter sp. UBA1654
GGCTTCTAAGCTGTTTTAAGTAGCCGTACAGGTAGTACAATTCTTTATTTTGTCCTTCGAGCCTGATTGCTTCTTCAAGTGTCTTTTCTGCTCTTTCATAGTGCTCATTGTCTAATAATAAATTTACCAGATTATTAACAATGGAAGGATTATTTGGGTTACGTTTTTGGCCTGTTTCCAACACCTTAATGGCATTTTCTGTGTCAAATTTAGAGGCGTAAATGTCAGCCAAATGCTGGTAGATCACCGGATTCCTCGCGCCCGCTCCAATCGCCCGGTTATAGTATACAAGGGCTTCATTGTAATTTCTCAGGTTCTGTGAGGCGATTGCCGTGTTAAGTGCCAGTATGCTATCCTGAGGAAAATAGTCGCTTAGTTCTTTCAAATATCCCAAAGCCGTTGCGTAATCGTAATTGTTAAAAGCACGATTGCCTTTCTCCTGCTTGATTACTAAGGTATTGAGTATCGCTGCGTCAAGGAGTTTCTCATTTTCGTGATACCTGTCGAGCTGCTTGGCAGTGTCAATAAGTGCCAATGCATCCTGGTAGTATTTTTCCGGATCTTTCTCGTCAATAACAGCAAGATAAGAATTCAGGTAAGCTGCGATCGCCCAGGTTTCAGGGTACTTTTTAGTCTTACGGTCCTGCTGGGCAGATTGTGTTGCTTTAAGCCCCTCTCCTATGATGTTATGCTGCTTGTTGACATCTGCTTTTGCAACAACTGCAGCCTGAAGCTTACCTATGGTGTTGCGGGCAATCCTTAGTTGGCTTTTCTGAGCAGAAGCATGGAAATAAGTAGCAGAAAGCAAGATAATCGACAAGAAAGCTGATCTATTCATAACGGGGATTAAATTACAAATTTATAAAAAAAAAGAGGGATACTTCTATCCCTCTTTTATAACTAACATTCGTGAATCTTATTGCTGAATTGCATCAAGACGCGCTTTAATGTCATTGTATTTTGCTGTATCGTTCTTGAACGTGTAAATGGTCTTTAAGTTTTCTAAAGCGCCAATGTTCTTAGGATCAATTTCAAGTGCCTTATTAAAGAAAGGAATTGATTTTTCTACCAATGCATCTCTCTTATCTTTAGCAGCATTCGTTTCTTTCACTTTTTTAGAATCGATTTTGTTCATTTCACCCTGAAGCTTTAAAGCCTGTTGCAGGTAAACATTTCCAAGTGCAGCCTGGAAAGTTGCGTTTCCTGGTTGTTTAGCTACCAATGTAGTTAATGTGCTTTCCGCTTCCTCAACATCACCTTTTTGAAGATAGATTTGAGTTTCGCTGGTGATGAAGTTGATGTTCTCAGGATATTTTGCCTTTGCTTCTGTGATAGATGCCATCGCAGCAGCAGTATCTTTCTGAGCGGTTAATTGTGTATTAACGATCTCTTCATAAAGCGCTGCAGATTCCGGGTGATTCAATGAGATTACTTTTTTATAAGAATCGATCATTTTTGGATAATCTTCCATTCCGCGTGCAGCAATACCTGCATTTAAGTACATACCAGTGTCAGAAGGATTGATAACGGTCGCCTGGTTGAACTTCTCGTAAGCGGTCTTGAAATCTTTCTTCTGATAAGCAAGTACACCAATGTTTCTTACTGCATTGTTGATGTTTAATTCAGCTTGCTCAATGTTCTCTTTCTCAGAACCTTTTGTATCCAGGCTTTTTGATTTTTCAACTGCTTCCTGTGCAACTTTCAGGTATGAATCTGCCTGCTGGAGGTTTGAAGTATCAGCTAATGCAGCTGCAGAAGTTAACAACGCACGATATGACCATGCTTCTGGTAAGTTCTTGGTTTTCTCGTGTACAATTGCAGCATGTGTACGTTTGATCGCAGCATTAAGGGTTTCTAACTTTTTAGCAACATCTGCGCCGGTAGCGCCTGTTAGCTGGTATATGCCCCAGGCTTTCTTAGCCTCTGCAATTTCACTTTTTTGTGCAAACGCCGCAGTACCTACTCCCGCTAACAATATACTTAAAAGTACTTTTTTCATTTTTGTTATAATTTTTAATTTATGTTTAGTTTATTGGTTCCTCATCTTCGGTATCGTCCGCTTCTGCATCATCTGCATCTTCAACGTCATCTTCCTCTTCTTCTGTTTCTTCCTCAGCAGTTGCAGGTGCTTCCTCAGTACCGTCGGCCAGAACACTTTCCGCGTCACCCGCTTCCGAATCTAACTTCTCAAGTACAGCTTCCAGTGCTTCTTCTTCCTCATGCTCAATCTTAGCAACCGAAGCAATAGCATCCGTGCCTTTCAAATTAATCAATTTAACACCTTGTGTTGCTCTTCCCATTACCCTAAGGTCACGAACAGCAATACGTATCACAATACCCGATTTGTTGATGATCATCAAATCATCTGCATCAGTAACGTTCTTTATCGCGATTAAGTCTCCGGTTTTCTCCGTGATACTGATGGTTTTTACACCTTTACCACCACGGTTGGTCACCCTGTAATCTTCGATATCTGTACGCTTGCCATATCCCTTTTCAGATACCACAAGCACCGTTGCACTTGTATCATCAACAGCAATCATGCCAACCACCTCATCTTGGTCGTGAGCGAGGGTTACACCCCTTACACCTGTGGCAGTTCTCCCCATTGGGCGTACTGTTGACTCATTAAAGCGAATCGCACGACCAGAACGAAGCGCCATTAAAATCTCGCTTGAACCACTGGTTAAACTTGCTTCCAACAGTTGATCACCTTCATTGATGTTAATGGCATTGATACCGTTAACACGTGGTCTTGAATAAGCCTCCAGAGAAGTTTTCTTAATGGTACCTTTCTTGGTACACATAATGATGAAGTTGTTCTCCAGGTAATCCTGATCTTTCAGATTCTTAACCTTAATGTATGCCTTTATCTTCTCTTCCTTCGGAATATTGATGATGTTCTGTATTGCACGTCCTTTGCTTAAACGTGAACCTTCAGGTATTTCGTATACCCTCAGCCAGAAACAACGACCGCTTTCCGTAAAGAATAACATGTAGTTGTGGTTGGATGCAACCAGTAAATGCTCAATGAAATCTTCGTTTCTTGAATCACTTCCTTTTGAACCTTTACCACCTCTTGCCTGCGTACGGTATTCTGTAGCTGGTGTACGTTTAATGTAACCTTCATGTAAAATGGTGATGACAACATCCTCATCCTCAATGAAGTCTTCCATACTCATATCATCGGCAGAGTGTACGATGGTTGTTCTACGCTCATCGCCGTATTTCTCTACCATCTCTGCAAGTTCATCTTTGATGATCTGCATTCTTAAACCTTCATCAGCAAGAATCGACTGCAAGTATTCGATGGTTTTCATCAACTCGTTGTATTCTTCCTTGATTTTATCTCTTTCCAGACCAGTCAACCTGCGCAGCGTCATGTCAAGAATTGCTCTTGCCTGAATGTCGCTCAGACCAAACTGTTCCATCAAGCCAACCCTTGCTTCCTCAGGTGTATTTGAAGAGCGGATCAAACGGATCACTTCATCCAGGTGATCAAGTGCAATCAGTAAACCTTCAAGTATGTGTGCACGTTTCTGCGCTTCAGCAAGCTCGAACTTGGTTCTGCGGATAACAACATCATGTCTGTGATCAACGAAGTGTCTGATCAGATCTTTCAGGTTCAACAACTGCGGACGGCCATTCACCAATGCGATGTTATTTACACTGAATGAGGTCTGTAGGGCAGTTTGTTTAAATAAATTATTTAAGACAATGCTGGCATTCGCATCACGTTTAATTTCATAAACGATACGGATACCATCCTTGTTAGATTCATCTTTAATATTGGAAATACCTTCAATCTTCTTCTCACCAACCAGTTCAGCAGTACGCTCGATCATGATCGCCTTGTTCACCTGGTAAGGTATCTCCGTTACGATGATGCTTTCGCGGTCTTTATTGGTTTCGATCTCGGCTTTAGCACGCATTACGATACGGCCACGACCTGTTTCAAAAGCTTCCTGAACGCCGGCATAACCATAAATGATGGCGCCGGTAGGGAAATCAGGTGCTTTA
>DCLG01000079.1:0-3866 GCA_002320935.1 Pedobacter sp. UBA1654
ACGAGGGGGAAAATTTTCGGTCACCGGGCTTTGGGCGAAAGCGAGTCTGTGTATCCAGTTTCAGCTACGGCAATTGAAGCCAGCAGCATTTGTTATGTCGACAAAGAATTTTTTCTATCCACCTTGCGGGTAAACCATGATTTTGCCTTTAAGCTCATGATGTTCTATGCCGAGGAGCTCCGGGAATCTGAAGATAAAATGCGCAACCTCGCCCTGATGCCTGTAAAAGGCCGCTTAGCACTTGCAATATCTCAGCTACAATCATTATTCGGGCTCGACGAATCCGGTTGCATCAGCATTGATATCAGCAGGCAGGATCTTGCGGCATTTACCGGCGCCAGTTATGAAACAGTATTCCGCACCATGAATGAAATGCTTCAGGAAAACCTCATCCAGCTGTCTGGTAAAAAGATCCGCATATTAGACACTGCCGGATTGCAATTGCTCAGCAATGCCAATTAAAACCGATATCCGACACCAACACCAGCCTTCCAAACACCGTCTTTACTGGCTGTTTTGCCGTTGTAAGNNAGGGCCAGGTGTTTGAACGACGCTGTTAATCCAAAACCTAATGAAGGTGTTACTACTGAATTTTTCGGGCTCCCCGGTGCAACGCGGTCTTCCTTAATTCGCAAGCCTGGTAATAAGCCCAGCAGCAGGCAATAAGGCTTTTTCGAGAACTTAATGGCGGGCCCTGTGCAATTTACAAATGCGCCACGGTCCAGGTATCCGGCCACGACCAAACCTTCAAACAATTGTGCTTTGGTCTTAATGCCTTCAGCAGATTGCGCTGTCAGGTTTAAGCCCGCACATAACATCAGCAAAGCGAGAACACCTGTTCTGATCAATATCTTCATACATCAGGAGTTTAGGTTTAAGGGCGATTGAATGGTATCCGTCTCAGGTTTGCCATGCGTATAATAAATTGCCATGCCGGTAAATAATAACCCGCCTATAATGTTTCCAAGGGTGACGATGAGCTGGTTATCCAACCACCAATCCGCAATGCTTACATTGGCACCAAACAACATCCCGGCAGGAATGACGAACATATTCACTACGGCATGCTCATATCCAAGTGCGAAAAAGATGAAGATCGGCATGCTGGCGGCGATAATCTTTCCGGAGGTAGACTTGGATGTCATGGCCATTACCACACCCATACAAACCATCCAGTTGCACAATACTGCCTTTACAAAGGCTGTCAACATCCCTGCGGCACCATGACTTGCATAACCGGATGTTTTTCTTTCTGCTGCAGCGACGAGCATCTTATCGATTGGCCCGAGTACAGTGAGCGTTCCAGTCTCTGAAGAGGCACTCCAGAACAGTAATGCAAACAAAAGGCTGCCCATTAAATTGCCGGTAAATACCCAGAACAGGTTGCTCAACATCGTTCTTGCAGTTATTTTATGCTCGAACCAGGCCAGCGGGATCAGTGAAAAGCTGCCTGTTACGAGCTCCATGCCCAGTATGATGATGATGACAAATCCAACCGGGAAGACCAGTGCACCGGCCATAGGTAATTTGGTTTGTGAGCTGGCCAGGTTGGCCAGGGTAACAGAGATGCCCAGCAAGGCGCCCGACATGCTTCCACGAATCAGCAGATCTTTCACGGAAAGTGATGATTTCGATACAGCGGCAGCCATCATGTTGCCTGCCACTTCTTTTGGTGATACATAATCCATCTTGTTGTATTTTAATTTGTAAAACCGATATAAACCAGCCCGTCTTCTACCCTTACCGGATAGGTTTTTATGCTGCCGCAATCGCCGTTTAAACACGCACCGGTTTCCAGCGAGAAGGTCTTCTTGTGAAAAGGACAAGCGACTTTTGGCTGATCGCCAAGCGTGCCGATCATGCCGCGGCTAAGGGCCATTTGCTGCTTATGCGGACACTGGTTCTGTGTCGCATACCATTCCTGGCGGCGGGTGAAATAAAAGAGCGCAATCTGCTCCTCCCCAAATTTGACACATACACCACCATTTTCGGCGGCATCTTCTACCTGGCAAGCTGCAATCCAGGTGTAGGTTTCTTCAGCGCATGCTACATTCATGATTTTGTTGTTTAGGTTTAAAATGAGGTTGATTGTCTAGGCCTTGATCCATTCCGCTTTTTTCTGACCACGCATTTCAGTGAAAGCAATGGACGGATCTTTTTCTCCCGGTGCATTAACGAAGTGGTTAAATCTTTTGCGAATGGCCGGATTTTCTACGGCTTCTTTCCATTCGCATTTGTATAGCTGTACTTGCTGTTCCATCTCCTTTTCCCAGGTATCAGCCATTCCAATACCGTCGTTTACGATTACATTGCGGAGGTAATCTATGCCACCTTCCATCTTGTTTAGCCAGGTTGCCGTCCGTGCGAGTGGATCTGCCGTGCGCATGTAGAACATCAGAAAGCGATCGAGATATCGTACGCAGGTATCGCTGTCCAGATCAGTAGCCAGCAATTTTGCATGTTGTGGTTTACTGCCGCCGTTTCCGCAGACATAAAGGTTCCATCCTTTTTCCGTGGCGATAATTCCAAAGTCTTTGCTCTGGGCCTCGGCACATTCACGAATGCAGCCACTAACTCCCCCTTTAAACTTGTGCGGGGTTCGCAGCCCTTTGTAACGTTCTTCGATCCTGACGGCAAAACTTACGCTGTCATGCAGTCCAAAGCGGCACCAGGTACTGCCAACGCAGCTTTTAACGGTTCTTAATCCCTTGCCATAGGCATGTCCGCTTTCAAATCCAGCAGCAATCAGTTCCTCCCATATCAGAGGCAGATCCGTAAGGTGGGCACCGAATAGATCGATCCGCTGCCCACCGGTGATTTTGGTGTACAGGTTATACTTTTGTGCCACCTGACCGATGACAATGAGCTTCTCCGGGGTGATTTCGCCTGCCGGGATACGGGGCACTACGGAGTATGAGCCGCCTTTTTGTATGTTGGCCAGGAAGCGGTCATTGCTGTCCTGTGCGGTATCATTGCCTTTTGCCAGGATCATTTCTTTCCATAAGCTGGCCAAAATGGAAGCGACCAGCGGTTTGCATACCTCGCAACCATCACCTGTACCGAGTTGGTCGAGCACTTCGTTGTAGGATTTGATCTCATGGATATGTACCAGATCATATAGTTCCTGCCTGCTGTAGCTGAAATGCTCACAAATGACATTGCGGACGTACTTACCGTTGGCTTTCATGGTATACACCAGCAGATCTTTTACCATCGGCATGCAGCCCCCACAACCAGTACCGGCCTTGGTACATTTTTTTACTGCATCCACCGTCTCACAGGCATTGGCAGTTACCGCATCGCAGATCTGTAGCTTGGTGATGCCCTCACAGCTGCAGATTAATGCCTCGTCGGGTAGTGAAGTGATACCTGAAGCGGCTTGATCTTCGCCGCCTGCACCTCTTGTTCCTAGAATCAGATCTTCTGGATTGGGTGGCAGCAATAGCTTATTGTTTACGGTTTGCAGCAACATATTATAGGCGGTAGCATCGCCGATCAGGATACCGCCCAGGAGGTATTTGCCGTCGTTGCTGATGTTGATCCGCTTGTAAGTACCACTATGGGTATCCTCAAAAATGATGGTTCTGCATGCAGGTTCCTTAATAGCAGGATTGCCGAAGCTTGCGACATCAATTCCAATGAGTTTAAGTTTTGTGCTCATATCAAAACCCTGAAAAGTCTTACTGCCTTTGCAAAGGTTTTCTGCCAGCACCTCCGCCATTTCATATCCCGGAGCAACAAGTCCATAGATCATTTGCTCATAAAGTGCGCATTCTCCTATGGCAAAGATCTTCGGATCGCTGGTTTGCAGGTATTCATTGACGACAATCCCGCCCCTGCTGCTTACCTCCAACCCACATAGTTTA
>DCLG01000079.1:3871-21161 GCA_002320935.1 Pedobacter sp. UBA1654
AGCATATCCAGGTTTAATTGCGTATCATCGTTGAATTGTAATCCTGTAATTTGGTGATCACCATTTACGGCAACCGTCGTTTTATTCAGATGGATGGAAAGTCCCAGCTCCTGCAGTTTGGAAACCAGCATATCGCTGCCAGCAGCATCTATTTGCCTTGGCATCAGCCGGTCCGCAAACTCAATTACGTGTGTTTTCTCGATTCCCAGATCAATTAGGGCCTTGGCCGCCTCCAGTCCGAGCAAACCACCGCCCATCACAGCTGCATTCCTTGTACCTGCGGCATAGCTTCGGATCATTTCGAGGTCATCCAGATTACGGTATACAAAAACGCCATTTTTGGTTAGACCAGGAATGTTTGGGACGAAAGCACTCGAACCAGTTGCGATGACAAGTGTATCATAGCGGATCGACTTTCCAGCGCTGGAATATATCATCTGCTGAGCTCGGTCAATCTCCTTAACCGCATCATTCAGATGCAGTGTGATGTTATTTTCAAGGTACCAGTCTCCCGGGCAAAGCGACAGATCGTCTGCCGATTTTCCATTGAAGAATTCGCTTAAATGGACGCGATCGTAAGCACGCCAGGATTCTTCTCCAAAAACAATAATATTAAAAGCGGAGGTTTTAGCTGCTAACTTCTCGCAGAACTTATGGCCCACCATGCCATTGCCGATAATTACAATTGTTTCCTTTTCCATCAGATTAAAATTGGTTTTAAGAGTTGATGAAGCTGTCGATTGCCTAAATCCCTCGCATTTTATAGCAAATGGCAACTTCAAAGTCGATTTTTCGTATTTCATCTACGAAAACAGGAATATATTTGGTGATTTAGGCAATAATTACGATTATAATAGTAGTATCCTGGTGTTTTTTACTCGTATATATATTAAGAACAAGACTATTTAACGGGCATTTGAATATTGTGAACGTAAGTTATGATATTTACAAGGTAAAAAGCAATATTTATTGAATTTTATTGCAATTATTTATGACTTATATCATTTAAATCAAAAATATTGATCTATTTTTATGCTTATAGAAGTTTTATATTTGATTTTCTGTCTTATGAAGCATAAAATATTCGAAAAAGGACTGTATTTAGTTGGTGGTGGACCTGGAGATCCGGATTTAATCACTGTAAAAGCACAGAAAGTGCTCGAAAATGCAGATGTTATCTTATTTGACAACCTCATCAATCGGGATTTGCTGGAAATTGCGAAGCATAACTGCAAAAAGATCTATGTAGGCAAACAACCTTACGGAGATTACATGTCTCAGGAAGCAATCCATGAGTTAATTGCTTTACATTGCAATTCCGAAAGAATTGTTGTGAGATTAAAAGGCGGTGATCCATATATATTTGGTCGTGGTTATGAAGAAGTGATGTTCGCATCGGCACTGGGCATAGCTTGTTTTTACATTCCTGGGATCAGCAGTATGCAAACATCCGGACTTCAGGGCATCCCTCTTACCCACCGTGGAGTAAGTGAAAGCATCTGGATAATTACCGGTACAAAAAAGGATGGCAATTTGTCGGCTGATCTTACATGTGCAATCCACAGTAAAGCGACAGTTGTTATTTACATGGGTATGAAAAAGCTTCGGCAAATTTCCGATATTTATACGGCTGCGGGTTTAGCCGATATGCCTGTTGCCATCATTCAGCATGGGTCGCTGCCGCAGGAACGAAAGCTAATTTGCAGTGCCGGAAATATGGAGATTGCTGCACTAGAAGCTGGTCTTAGTTATCCTGCAGTTCTGGTAATCGGAGAAGTCGTTCAGATCGGTAAGGCTGTGCAGGAACTAAATTTACATTCTGCTTAAATGCCTGAAAGTGAATGCACAAATTTATTGCGTACTTTTGTATCAATTACGCATATAAATTTTCGTTAATAACACACTTTGAGTACATTAATTGCAGCTGAAGGCCTTGGTCATGCTTACCATGATGAATGGCTATTTAAAAAATTAACAATAGGAATCCAGACCGGGCAACGTGTTGCACTAGTCGGAATAAACGGCGCAGGAAAGAGTACCCTGCTGAAATTACTTGCCGAGCGTTTTCTTCCATTGGAGGGAAAGATCGTAAAGAATAAATCTGTTCGGATTGGTTTTCTGGATCAGGAGCCTACTTTCCCGGAGGGCTATTCTATAAGCGATTTTATCTTCTCTCTTGAGAACAAACAGCAACAGCTGATTAAAGAATACGAGGAACTCATTGAGCAGGAAAATCCGAATGAAGATGATTTGAATCGCCTGTACGGAGAACTGAGTGAACACAATGCCTGGGAGTATGAGCATGAAATAAAAACAATTCTCAGTCGAATGGGCATTACACATCTGCAGCAGCAAATTTCTACCCTATCTGGTGGTCAGAAAAAACGCCTTGCATTGGCAAAGTTGCTGATTGAGGATCCTGATTTCTACATTCTCGATGAGCCGACCAACCATTTGGATATTGACACGATTGAATGGCTTGAGAAATTACTTACCTCCGGAAATAAGACCTTGCTTTTAGTTACTCACGACAGGTATTTTTTGGATAACGTTTGCAACACCATTGTAGAACTCGACAAAGGTAAGACTTACACCTACAATGGAAATTATGCTTATTTCCTGGAGAAGAAATCAGAGCGCGAAGCTTCAGATGAGGCAACATTCCAGAAAAACAAAAATTTACTGAAAAAGGAATTGGAATGGATGCGCAGAAAGCCGCAGGCTCGTGGTACTAAGTCACAGGCGCGGATTGATGCATTTTATGATCTGGATAGCAGAACCAAGCAGAATACTGAAAATCAAAGTATCACGTTAAATGTGAAGATGGCGCGACAGGGAAACAAAATTCTGGAGCTTGAACACATCGGACAAAGCTTTGATGAGAAGAAGATCATCAATGATTTCACTTATACTTTTAAACGAGCAGACCGGATTGGTTTAGCTGGTAAAAACGGGACTGGTAAGTCTACCCTGCTAANNGCAACCGGAAAAAGGTAAAGTGAGTGTTGGAGAAACGACAGTTTATGGATATTACAAACAAGGCGGCCTTGCTTTTAATGAAAAGGAACGGGTAATTGATATTGTAAAGTCTGATGCTGAATACATCAAGATGGCAGATGGACAAACGATTTCTGCTTCACAACTGCTGACACTGTTTTTGTTTCCACCGAAGAAACAACATGGTATGGTTGAAAAGCTAAGTGGTGGTGAGAAAAAGCGTTTGCACCTGATGAAGGTTTTGATGCAAAATCCGAACTTCCTGATACTGGATGAGCCTACCAATGATCTTGATATTGACACGCTGAATGTTCTTGAGGAGTTTCTTGAAAATTTCCCTGGTGTATTGATCCTGGTTTCTCACGATAGGTATTTGCTTGACAAGATGAGTGAGCAGTTGTTTATCATGGAAGGTAATGGTGAAGTAAGTATTTACAATGGTAACTATTCTGAATATAGACTAAGCCTTGAGCAATTAAAAGATAAAGCAGATAAGAAGCCTGCTTCGGCTGCTCCTGCTCCAATTGTAAAGGAAGCTACTAAGAAATTAAGCTATAAAGAGCAAAAAGAACTTGAGGATTCAGAGGCAAAAATTGCCACTCTTGAAGCAGAGATCGAAAACCTATCGGCTTCCCTTAACTCGATAGACAGCAGCAATTATAAAGAAATCGAAAAAATCTCTACCGAGATCAAGGATTTGAACACTGAACTTGATGAAGTAATGGAACGCTGGTTATCCTTATCTGAGAAGAACAACTAAGATGATTATGGCATCTTCTTTCAAGTCAATTTAAAATTAAAAAATCAAGATATTCCACGTGGAACCCTGGTGATAAAGGATCAAATTAACCTAAGTTCCACGTGAAACATAACCCAAAAAACCATGTTTAAAACGTATGATGTCATCGTTGTAGGCGCTGGACACGCGGGCTGTGAGGCCGCGGCCGCCGCAGCAAATTTAGGCTCTTCAGTGCTCTTAATTACGATGAATATGGAGACCATCGCACAAATGAGCTGTAATCCAGCAATGGGTGGTGTCGCCAAAGGACAAATTGTAAGAGAGATTGACGCCATGGGTGGATACTCTGGAATCATAGCAGACAAGACCACGCTTCAATTTAGGATGCTTAACTTATCTAAAGGTCCGGCCATGTGGAGTCCACGTGCGCAGAATGATCGGAAACGTTTCGCAGAAGAGTGGCGCCTTGCATTAGAGCGTACGCCGAATGTAGATTTCTGGCAGGATATGGTGAGTAGCCTCGTTATTAAAGACAATGTTGTCTGCGGTGTAAAAACATCTATCGGTGTAGAGATACAAGCAAAGGCTGTGGTGCTTACCAACGGTACATTCTTAAATGGATTGATCCACATCGGAGAAAAGAAATTTGGCGGTGGTCGTACTGGTGAGAAGTCCGCCACGGGCTTAACAGAACAACTTACATCTTTGGGATTTGAAGCTGGTAGAATGAAGACCGGTACCCCTCCCCGTGTTGATGGCAGATCGCTTGATTATTCCGTGATGGAAGAACAATGGGGCGATGTAAATCCAGGACGTTTTTCTTACACGAAAGTAGAAAGACCAACTGAACAACGCTGCTGCTGGATTACCTATACCAACTCCAAAGTACACGAAACCTTAAAGGAAGGTTTCGAAAAATCTCCGATGTTTACCGGCCGTATCAAAGGACTTGGTCCTAGATATTGTCCTTCTATAGAAGACAAAATTAACCGCTTTGCGGAACGCGACCGTCACCAGATCTTCGTAGAACCTGAAGGTTGGAACACTGTAGAGATCTACGTAAATGGATTCTCTACCTCCCTTCCTGAAGATGTCCAATATCGTGCGCTTACACAGATTCCAGGATTTGAAAATGCGAAAATGTTTCGTCCGGGNNGGGATATGCGATTGAGTACGACTATTTCCCACCTACCCAGTTAGATTTAACCTTAGAGACTAAAAAAATCAAGAATTTATTCTTTGCTGGGCAAATTAATGGAACAACCGGGTACGAAGAAGCTGCAAGTCAGGGCTTTATCGCGGGAATTAATGCACATCAAAAGGTGAATGACAAACATGAGCTGATTATGAAGCGTTCTGAGTCCTATATTGGTGTATTGATCGATGACCTGGTTACAAAAGGTACAGAAGAACCTTACCGCATGTTCACATCAAGAGCAGAACACCGTCTCCTATTGAGACAAGATAATGCAGATATCCGGCTCTCCCCTATTGGTCATGAACTTGGATTGATCAGTGATGAGCGACTTGATATCGTAAAGCAGAAAGTAGCGAACTCCGATGAGATCGTTGCATTCAGTCGTAAGCAAGGTATTGAGATGTCCCAGGCAAATGATATGTTGCAGGAGTTGGGCACCAGTCCGATTAGCCAGAATGTAAAACTTTTCAGTTTATTGAGCCGTCCTCAGGTTTCTATTGAGGATGTAAGAAAAGTGAGTGCAGCATTAAATGAGCTCCTAAGCAAGTTCGATCAGGAGACTGTAGAACAGGCGGAGATCAAGATTAAATATGACAGCTACTTTGAGAAAGAACAGGAAATTGTTGCGAAAATGCAGAAGATGGAAGACAAGGATATCAATCCGGACTTCGATTACTCGCAGCTAAATTCACTGTCGAAGGAAGCAAGAGAGAAATTATTGAAGATTAAGCCGAGAACCCTGGGTCAGGCATCCAGAATTTCTGGTGTTTCACCTTCAGATATCTCCGTTTTAATGGTACACATCAGCAGATAAGATACAAATGGTTGATTATCAATATATTACTTATACAAAAGTAGTACTTGAAAATCAACCTATTTTTATTCGATTTAAGCCATCTTCTTTAAATTTTAAACAGATTACATTCCAGCAACTAAAAACGCCTTAAAAGCGCTAAAAACAATGAAATTTAAAACCTGGCAGTTCATCTTGATTTTTACATATGGTTTTTACCAATTTTTCCTGGTTGGCGGCTGTGCAAGCCAGAAAACAATACAGGGCGGACCGCGGGACAGCATAGCACCTAAGGTTTTGCGGATGGTCCCCGAAAACCTGACGACGAATTTCAATGCACAGACGATCGTTATTCAGTTTGACGAATATTTCAAGTTGAATGATCAGTTCAGGGAATTTAGTGTTTCCCCGGATATGGAACGCCTGCCACAATTAAAAATTAAGAAGCGTTCGCTGGAGATCAGCTTTCAGGATACCCTGGAAAAGAATACTACTTATACCTTAAACTTCGGGAAGTCTATTGCCGACATCAACGAAAATAACGTACTTAAAAATTTCACCTATGTATTTGCAACCGGTCCGAAGCTCGACTCCTTGTCAATAAGCGGGCAGGTTGTGGACGCGCTAACAGGTGAACCGGTCCTGGATGCACTTGCCTTTATTGTTCCCCTGGACCGGGACACGATTATCGGTAAAACAAAGCCATCAATTTATACCACTACAGATAGTTCAGGTTTATTTCAGCTGAACAACCTACGCGAAAACAGTTACAAAGCGTATGCACTTCGGGAAAAAACAAGTGATAAGATCTACCAGCAGGTTTCTGATGAGATTGGATTTTTGCCCGATACCATCGTTCTGCGTGAAAATGTCAGCGACATAAAGATTAAAGTATTTAAGGAAGATCCACAGGAATTCAGGATAAACGACAGGAAAATCGCCCCTGATGGGACCATTCTGATCACCTGGAATCAGAAGCTTCGGCAGCCATCTGTAGTGATTACAGAACCATCAAATCTTGATGCTGCGAAGCAATTCCAGTTTAGCAAAACAAACGACTCGGTGCGGGTTTGGCTGAATGATATGAGCTTTGATTCGACCAAAGTATCAATACTGGAAGCTGGAAAACTACTGCAAACCGTTAAGCTTACCCGTGGTAAAAAAGATACGTATACCAGAAACTTAATGGCGTCAGATAACCTTGAAGCGGGGCAGCTTGATCCCAACCGCCGGTTGCGCCTTACCTTCCCCAGCCCTATTACAGCCATAGACCGCAGCAAAATAGAACTGCTTGAAGATTCGGTAGCAGTGACCAATTATCAGCTGGTAAAAGACAGCACAGACTTCCTGAGTTACCATGTACAGTTTCCCTGGGATAAAGGAACGCCCTACGAAATGAAGTTTAATCCGGGGGCCGTAACTGGTATGTTTGATTCAAAAAACAAAGAATTCACAAAAGCATTTCAGCTGGCGAATACTGATGATTATGGAACCCTGGTGGTCACTGTTAAGGTGCCTGAGCAGAACAAGAACTACATACTGCAGGTTACAAATGAAAATAAAAATACCATATCAGAACACCAGATTATGCGAGACACCACGCTTAACTTTAATAATTACCGGGCTGGTAAGTACTTCATTCGCGTGGTGTACGATAGAAATGGAAACGGCATTTGGGATACCGGAAGGGTAAGTACGAAGCAGCTCCCTGAACAGATTTACAATGCGCCCAAAGAGCTTTCCATACGAGCAGGATGGGACCGAAAAGAAACGGTAGAGATCCCTGAAGAACCGGCTATCTAAACCAATCCGAATACATCATATAGTTATCAGGTAACTTATCCAATAAAGCCCGTTGCATCCCTGTAATGGGCTTTATCTTTTTAGCTGGCATTCCTGCATATAAGTAGCCACTCTCGCAACGTGTATTCTCCAGTACTACAGCACCTGCAGCAATGATACAATAAGGCTCTACAATAGCATTATCCATGACGATAGCACCCATTCCAATCAGGATGTTATCCTCCAGGGTACAGCCATGAACTATAGCATTGTGTCCGATGGATACGCGATTGCCAATTACGGTAGCGGCTTTCTGGTAAGTGGCATGGATAACCGCACCATCCTGAATGTTGGTTTCATGACCAATTGTGATCGAGTTTACATCGCCACGGATCACGGCATTAAACCATACCGAACAGTTGTCACCCATGGTCACATCACCCACAATGGTGGCATTCTGAGCAATGAAACAATTGGTTCCCCAGATGGGATTTTTATCTTCTACTGGTAAAATTACTGGCATAAATAAGGTTTTAAAATATGGTATCCCGGATGGTTTCGGCGTGGTCTGGATAGTCAGTTGTATAATGAAGTCCACGACTTTCCTTACGTGCCTTAGCAGATTTGATGACTAAGAAAGCAACTTGAATGACGTTCCGCAACTCACAAAGTTTTACAGAAACTTTGTTGGCTTTATAGAATTCTTCCGTTTCTTCATACAGTAGAAACAGCCTTCTCATCGCGCGATCCAGTCTGAAATCTGAGCGGACAATACCTACGTAATCGCTCATTAATTTCTGCGTTTCACGAAGGTTGTGGGTTACCAGAATATCTTCGTTTGACTGCGTAACACCTTCATCATTCCACTCCGGAATGTTGTCTGGAATGACGTTATCTTTGAATCTTTCTATCGCATCCAGGTAGATCCTGTGCGCGAAAACAGGGGCCTCTAAAAGGCTGTTTGAGGCAAGGCGGTTGGCACCGTGCAAACCTGTTGACGAGGTCTCCCCACAGGCATATAAGTTGTTAATTGAAGAGCGCCCATAAGCATCTACATATATACCACCACACATATAATGTGCAGCCGGTGTAACCGGAATATAGTCCTTGGTCATGTCTATTCCGATGGATAAACACTTCGCATAGATGTTCGGAAAATGTGCCAAAATGTCTTCTTTCTTGCGATGGGTAATATCGAGATAGACGAATTCTTCGCCCGATTTTTTCATCTCCGCATCAATGGCACGAGCAACAATATCGCGCGAAGCGAGCGATCCGCGAGGGTCATATTCATACATAAACTCCTCCCCGTTCTTCCTCCGAAGCACACCACCGAAGCCACGGACAGCCTCCGAAATCAGAAAAGCCGGGTACTCACCAGGGTGATAAAGGGCCGTTGGATGGAACTGAATGAACTCCATATTCCGCAATTTTCCTTTTGCGCGGTATACCATTGCCATTCCATCGCCAGTAGCGATGACCGGATTTGTTGTACTTGAATAAATATGTCCAGCACCACCCGAAGCCATGACCGTTACACTTGCTAAGATCTTTTCCACATCGTTAAGCTCTGTATTAAAGGCGTATACACCAAAACAGTTAATAACTTTTGTGCTCTTGTCCACAAATTCACCGAGATGATGCTGGGTTATCAACTCCAAACAGAAGTAATGTGTTAATATTTCGATGTTGTTATTCTCGTGAATTTGTTTTAAGAGCACGCGCTCGATTTCGTAGCCGGTTACATCTTTATAGTGTAATACACGATGCTCAGAATGGCCACCTTCTTTAGCCAGATCATATAAGCCCGAATGATCTCTATCGAATTCGGTACCATAATCAATAATCTCCTGAATACGCTGAGGTCCCTCAGAGACAACGATTTCCACAATCTCCCGATCACATAGCCCATCTCCGGCAATCAGCGTATCGGCAATGTGTTTTTCAAACGAATCATCCTCATTTACAACGACTGCCACCCCTCCCTGGGCGTATTTGGTGTTGGATTCATCTTCATTTGATTTGGTGATGATCAGTACTTTTCCATGCTGGGCAGCTTTTAAAGCAAAGCTTAAACCCGCGATACCTGATCCGATGACTAAAAAATCTGCTTTTCTCATTCTTTATGGTAATTCGGGCTATTGTTAACAACGTTGATAACATTGTTAGTTATTTGTATAAATAAAAAGAACAACTCTTCTTGATTGTTTAAAGCTAAGGTAAAATGGCAATTTGACACAATTTTATAAAGTATTTATGCGCAACTTTGCCAAGGTTATTAACGTTTTTTTAACCTAAAAATAATACACATTCGAGTATTGATAAGTATGAAGCTGAATTTATATATCACTCATAATCAAGCTTCAGAATTAATAAAAACCTATTTAAAATGTTAATAACTTTGTAACAACTCAAATATTCGAATGATTTTTACAAAGATTACAAACATTACTAACACACTAATAAACAATAGAAGTCTATTTATATTAAATAATTATAATTTATTGAACTGTTGAAAATGGATACCTTAGAGGAAATAAATATTAAAGGTTTTGTCGACGAAAAAATTGATCCGACTCTTGATCTGTTCGATGAAATTGAGAAACTGAAAAAAGAGAAAAACGCGATCATTCTGGCGCATTACTATCAGGAACCGGATATCCAGGACATCGCCGATTACATTGGTGATAGTTTAGGCTTGTCTCAGGAGGCTGCCAAAACTGAAGCTGACATCATCGTTTTTGCAGGAGTTCATTTTATGGCAGAGACTGCCAAAATACTGTCACCAGAAAAAACGGTTTTGTTGCCGGATGTGAAAGCTGGCTGTTCGCTTGCCGACAGTTGTCCGCCGCATCTGTTTAAAAAGTTCAAGGAAAAGTACCCCGATCATGTGGTGATCACGTACGTAAACTGCAGTGCAGAATTGAAGGCCTTGAGCGATATTGTCTGCACCTCAACCAATGCGGTTCAGATTGTAGAAAGTTTGCCAAAGGATACGAAGATCATCTTTGGTCCGGATAAAAATCTTGGCGCCTGGGTGTCCAAGAAAACCGGTCGTGAAATGGTGCTTTGGAATGGTGCATGTATGGTACACGAGATCTTTTCAAGAGAGAAAATCACGAAGCTGAAAGAGCGTCATCCGGCAGCAAAATTTATTGCTCATCCGGAGTGTGAAGAATCGGTGTTGCAGATGGCAGATTACATCGGTTCGACGACAGGATTGTTGAAGTACGCCATCAATAGTGATGCTAAAGAATTCATTGTTGCAACCGAGAGCGGGATTATTCACCAGATGGAAAAAGCATGTCCGGATAAATCATTTATCCCGGCACCGCCGAACAACAACTGTGCATGCAATGATTGCCCTTACATGAAGCGCAATACGCTGGAGAAATTGTATCTGTGTTTGAAAAACGAAACACCAGAAGTGACGGTACCGATGGAGACGATTGTGGCGGCGAGGAAACCGATTGAACGTATGCTGGAGATTTCGGCAAGTTTAGGTTTGTAATTGCGCAAGGGCTTTCCAAGATGGATAGCTGCACAAAACGCTGGATAGAAGTTAAAGAGGCTGGAGAGCCGTTAAAGAAGAAATTATGTTTGAAAATAAGGAACGTACAGATATTGCGCTTTTAGGGGAATTTGGTTTGATCAAACACCTGACGGATAGTTTCAAGATCCGTCATGAAAGCAGTACAAAAGGAATTGGTGACGATGCAGCGGTGCTGAATTTTGAAGGAAAAGAGGTGCTGATCTCTACGGATCTGCTGCTTGAAGGGATTCACTTTGATCTGGCCTACGTACCGCTGATGCATTTGGGCTACAAGGCCGTGCAGGTGAATCTAAGCGATATTTACGCGATGAATGGTATTGCTACTCAGATTACCGTTTCCATTGGCTTGTCGAGCAAATTTCCTTTGGAGGCTGTTGAGGAAATTTACAAAGGTATTGAGCTTGCCTGCAACAAATTTAACATTGATTTGGTTGGTGGAGATACTTCGACCAGTAAACAGGGTTTGGTAATCAGTGTGACGAGTATTGGCTATGCCGACAAAAAGGACATTTGCTACCGTAATGGTGCGGGTGAAGGTGATCTTGTTTGCGTTTCAGGTGATCTTGGCGGTGCGTATGTGGGACTGCAAATTCTGGAACGCGAGAAGCTGATCTTTTTAGAAAATCCGAACATACAGCCGGATCTTGAAGGTAAGGACTATATCATTGAGCGTCAGTTAAAACCAGAAGGAAGAAGGGATATTGTTGACCTGCTTGCCCAGATGGACATTGTTCCCACTGCGATGATTGATGTCTCTGATGGTCTGGCTTCGGAGATCCTGCATATCTGCCAGCAATCGGAGAAGGGCGTTACGCTTTATGAGGAGAAAATTCCAATTGACCCGCTGACCTACGAAACCGCAAGGGAACTTGGACTGGATCCAACGGTTTGTGCGCTGAATGGCGGTGAAGATTATGAATTGCTGTTTACCATTAAACAATCGGACTATACCAAGCTAAAGAATGATGTAGACATCAGTATCATTGGTCACATTACGGATAAGAACTCGGGGTGTAAGATGATCTCGAAATCAGACAATGTACATGAGTTGAAAGCGCAAGGATGGAACGCTTTTAAGCTGTAGATATTTACGGTTTAACCTTAAATTAAGCCTTTTAATTTGCAGGAGTATGGTGCAAATTAAAAGGCTTTTTCATGAAAACTACTCGGTGATCAGACTCTGATCCAAGAACTTACTATCGATTTGTTTGTTTGTTTTAGCACCTAAGCGTTTGATCTTTTCTGCGGTAGTGGTCAGGTTGCCTGCACCATGGGATAATTTGTTTAAAGCTTTATCATAGCAATCCTGGCTGTTCCTCAGGTTTTTTCCAAGGCTTTCCATATCGTTAAGAAATCCGATATACTTCTCGTACATACTGCCACTGAGTCTTGCAATTTCAAGTACGTTTCTATTCTGACGTTCCTGTTTCCAGATGCTGGCTACGGTTCTAAGGGTGGCAAGTAGCGTAGAGGGACTAACAATTACAACTTTACGGTCCCATGCATAATTGAACAGCTCTGCATCTTCCTGCACAGCAATACCGAAGGATGATTCAATAGGGATAAACAGCAGTACAAAGTCCGGGGAGTTGATCTGATAGAGATCCTGGTAGTTTTTGCCTGATAAATTCTGAATATGCCCCTTAATGGAATTAACATGTTGTTTGATGTAAATCGTCCGCTCCTCTTCTGAGTCTGCACTGAGCAGGCGTTCATATGCGATAAGAGATACTTTTGAGTCGATTACAACGTGTTTCTCGTCCGGGAGGTCTATCAGGACGTCTGGCTGTAATCTGTTGCCTTCAACGTGGTTTAATGAAGCTTGCACACGGTACTCCCGGTCTTTGACCAATCCTGAGCGTTCCAGCACCTTTTCCAGGATGATCTCGCCCCAGTTGCCCTGTTTTTTATTATCCCCTTTAAGCGCTTTGGTCAGATTATTTGCATCTTCCTGAATTTGCTTGCTCTGTAGCATCAGCTGCGATATGACACCTTTGAGCATGTTCCTTTCATCAGACTCGTCCTTGTATACTTTTTCAACTTTCTGTTCAAATGCCTTGATGTTTTCTTTCAGCGGATTAAGGATCAGGTCCAGGTTGATGCGGTTGCTCTCGGTAAACTTGCTGGTCTTATCTTCGAGTATTTTATTGGCCAAGTGTTCGAATTCGAGTTTAAATTTATGTTGCAGTTCCTGAATGTATTGTTCCTGTTCCAACTGCCGGCTTAGTTGTGCTTTAAGGGCTTCCTCGGCCTTTATGGCCCTGCTACGCTCCATCATGAAGCTTTCACGCAGGTCACGGAGCTCATATTCAATGCGGAGCTTTTCTGCGGTATGTCTTTCCAGGTTCCTCTGATGTTCCAGTTCCTTCAGTTCCAGAATTGCCTGATGCTGGTTTGTAGCAGGTCGCTTAAAGAAGATGAACATCAATGCACAAATGAAAAGCAGCAGTGCGATAATGAGGTATTCCATATTGCTAATATTTTTATAAAAGATTGGTTTATTCCTGTCGAAATAACAAAGATATTAGTAAAATATAAACATTCCTACAATAATTATTTGAGTATTTAAATCCATAATGTGCTAATTTTTTGATCATTAGCCATTTAGGGAACACTTTTTGAGTTGCAGGGTATAACTCATACAAGCAAATGATTACTTATATCATATTCATTATACCTGTACTGATCACCAGTATGATCGTACAATGGAGATTCAGAACGAAGTTCTCCAGGTATTCAGAGATGGAATTGAGTTCAGGATTATCGGGGAAGGAAGTTGCGCAAAAGATGCTTCTGGATAATGGAATTTTTGATGTGCAGGTTATGAGCACTGAGGGACAATTGTCCGATCATTATAATCCCAGGAACCGTACGGTAAATCTAAGTACAGACGTGTACCACGGACGAAGTGTAGCCGCAGCAGTTGTTGCTGCACATGAATGCGGGCATGCCATACAGGATAGTAAAAGCTATAAATGGTTGTATTTACGTTCGGAGATGGTTCCGGTAGTGTCGCTATCTTCTAATTTGCTGCAATGGATACTGATCATAGGTATCCTTTTAATCGGATTTACCGGCAATCCGGTGGTTCTGAGCCTGGGTGTTTTTGGCTTGGCAGTAGTGACCATCTTTAGTTTGATCACGCTCCCTGTTGAGTTTGACGCAAGCAGAAGGGCACTATTGTGGATCAGTAATAATAAGTCCGTTATGTTCTCCAAAGTAGAGCATCAGCAGGCAAAAGATGCGCTATGGTGGGCTGCAATGACCTATATCATCGCTGCGATAGGTGCTTTGGGCAATCTGTTCTATTACCTGGGCATGTTATTCGGAAAAGGAAACCGGTAAAACGATCAGTATAGGATTAATTTAAGCGGTAAGGTACGATTAAGGAAAACTCTGGTANNCTTTGAAAGGCGTGTCCGTTACTACACGAACCATGGAATAGTTACCACGCATACTGCCGATGTCTGTTGTGATCTGGCATCCCGAAACGTAGGCATGCACCTGCCCCGGTTCCAACACCGGCTGTACCCCTACCACACCTTCACCTTCAACTTCTTTAATGGTGCCATTAGAATCAAAGATAAACCATTGTCTGCGCAGCAATTGGATTGTATAATCAGAAAGATTTTCGATTTCAATACGGTAAGCGAACATGTACTGTTCATTCCCAGGATTAGAGTATTCATCCTGATACATGGTTTCAACTGAAATTTTGATTCCCTGAGTAATTGCTGTTACCATATTGTTGTTGTAAATGCTGTTATTTTCAAAAATTAAGCCATTTCTGTTATTGGCTCAATGTTCCTGAATTTATGTGCCACTTCGTCCAATATCTCGTGAATGGTCTGTATATTTTCTTCTTTTACCAGTAACATTCTGTAAGGTTTAAAATCTGGTAAGCCTTTGAAATAGTTGGCATAATGTCTTCTCATTTCGAATATACCCACACGTGGACCTTTCCACTCAATTGACTTCTCAAAATGGGTTCTGCAAACGTTTACACGTTCTTCCACAGTCGGGCCGGCCAGGTATTCACCGGTATTGAAGAAATGCCTGATCTCGCGGAATATCCATGGGTACCCTATTGCTGCTCGACCAATCATGATACCGTCCACTTCATATTCAAGGCGCCAGTCGGCTGCTTTTCGAGGACTGTCTACGTCGCCATTACCAAAGATAGGGATCTTGATTCTTGGATTTCGCTTGATTTCACGGATCAATGTCCAGTCTGCATGGCCTTTGTACAACTGTGCGCGGGTACGGCCATGGATGGTCAATGCCTGAATACCGATATCCTGCAGGCGTTCTGCAACTTCTTCTACGTTTTTGGTGTTGTCATCCCAGCCCAATCTGGTTTTAACCGTTACGGGCAGATGCGTTGCTTTAACCACGGCTTCAGTCATTTTTACCATCTTGTCGATGTCTTGCAGGAGACTTGCCCCTGCCCCTCTGCAGGCTACATTCTTAACCGGGCAGCCGTAGTTGATGTCCATCAGATCAGGACCTGCCATAGTAGCGATTTCCGTCGCTTCGCGCATGTGATCGATCTCACTTCCGAAGATCTGGATTCCGATAGGACGTTCATACTCGAAGATGTCGAGTTTTTGCCTGCTTTTTGCCGCATCGCGGATCAGTCCTTCTGAAGAGATGAACTCGGTGTACATCATATCTACCCCGCTTTGTTTACATACATAGCGGAATGGCGGATCACTTACATCTTCCATCGGAGCCAACAACAGCGGGAACGCTCCCAAATCAATATTTCCTATTTTTACGGACATTTTTCTATCTTCAACGCAAATTATAAGCACAAAGGTACAAAATCATACACACAATGGATTTCCTGCAGAAACACAGATCAGAAAGTAGTGCTTATGTACAGTTACTTATCCTAACGGGCTATGCTTTGGCAGGGCTGATTATATGCAGTGTATTAAGCCTGATTGTGCTGCTGATGATCTCAGATCATAACGCTATGGAAGCGCTGACAAATATGTCATTGGATGATCCGGAACAGTTAAATGCCATTAAAATCGTCCAGATTCTTAGTTCCATAGGCCTTTTTCTACTACCTCCTATATTTCTTGCGCTTACCGAGGGGCGAAAAATCAGCCAGTTTTATGATTGGAAAAAACCGGTGTTACCAATGCTCGGTATGGTCTTTCTGCTGATGCTGTTTTCCTTGCCGCTAACAGAATTGTCAGGATTAATTAACCAGAAAATGACACTGCCTGAGTTTCTGAAGCCGGTGGAAGACTGGATGCGGGCAAAGGAAGATGAAGCCACGAAGATGGTTGTTGCTTTGTTGACGATGCGTACTGCGGGAGATTTCATGATTAACCTATTCATGATTGCCATTTTACCTGCAATTGCAGAAGAACTGATGTTCAGGGGTGGCGTACAGCGTGCGTTTAACAGAATGTTCGGAAGCTACCATGTAGCCATCTGGATTACTGCATTTATTTTCAGTGCCATACACGTTCAGTTCTTTGGGTTTATACCGAGGTTGTTGCTTGGCGCATTATTCGGCTACATTTACGTGTGGACCAAAAGTCTGTGGTACCCCATGTTCGCCCATTTCCTGAACAACGCTTATGCGGTATGTATGGCCTTGTACTTTCAAAAGCATAACCTACCTTTGGAGAACGTAGATGAGACACCTGCATTTAACTGGATGGGCTATGTTTTAGGACTGATTCTAACAGTTTTGATGCTCATTTATCTTAGAAAACAATACACTGAAAATGGAAAACAACTGGACCAAAGTATACACCACCGCGAACCCGATTACAGCGGAGATTATTAAGCAGGCACTTATCGAAAATGATATCCCTGCAGTGGTCATGAACAAGCAGGATTCCTCATACAAAGCCTTCGGCGTTGTGAATATTCTGGTGCAGCCGGAGAATTTTGATCAGGCATTAGCATACATCATAGAAAACAACCTGAATGAAGACTAGAGCAATAACCGCGTTTTTCTTTGCGATTGTAATGTTGGGTTCCTTCTTTTTAGGTGCTGAAGTATTTACAGTATTTTACCTGCTGCTGAGTCTTGCAGGTCTTTATGAGTTCTATACACTCGTGAATACAGCGGGCATTCTGCCACTTAAGATCCTTGGTATTTTTACCGGATTTCTAATGTTTGGTGCGGTTGCTGCTTTCCCCTTTTTTCCATTTGACACTAAATACCTGCTTTTAGGGATACCAGTAGCTGTATCTGTGTTC
>DCLG01000079.1:21202-31069 GCA_002320935.1 Pedobacter sp. UBA1654
TGAGCTTTATAGGACCGCCAGGAACCCTTTCAGCAACATTGCCTATACTTTCCTTGGATTGCTCTTTGTAGTGGCTCCATTCTGCTTCTTTTACGCGTTGGGCTATGTTCGGGATGAACAGTTCAACTTCCATTTGCCATTGGCTTTTATGCTGATGTTGTGGGCAAGTGATACAGGGGCCTATCTATTTGGACGTAAACTGGGTAAAACCAAGCTGTTTGAAAGGCATTCTCCTAAAAAGACCTGGGAAGGTTTTGCAGGCGGAATACTGATGAGCTTGCTGGTTGCAGGCATCGTATCCATGTTTTTTACGGAGATCTCGCTCCTGATCTGGGCTGGTATGGCAATACTGATCGTCAGCTTCGGTACCTTGGGAGATTTAGTAGAGTCCATGCTTAAGCGAAGCCTGGATGTTAAGGATTCGGGTAATTTACTGCCAGGACATGGTGGCTTGCTGGACCGTTTTGACGGCTTGCTTGTTGCTGCGCCGATTGTATATGTTTATTTATACCTGATCTTCAACTAATATAGCGAATAAAAAGCCCCGTAATGCTGGTTATATAGCTTTACGGGGCCTTTTCTTGGAATTAATTACCGTTTCTATACTGTGCTTTTAAGGGCTGCAGCAGGTACTCCAGTCCGTTTAATTTAATCTCGTAAAGTGTAGCCAGGAGCTCACCGAGTTTCCCAGGAGGATAGCCTTCGCCATGGAACCATATCAGGTAAGATTCAGGCAGGTCGCACATGGTGTAGCCTTTATACTTCCCGAAGGGCATCTTCATGGTTACGAGGTCTTTTAAGAGTTGAGGATTCATATAATTTTTAGTGTGCAACGAGTTCCAGCATCTCCACCGCTTCGTCAATGGTATTCAGATTTTCAAACGCAATACGAAGGCTGTTTTTCACTTCCTTTAAATTGCATAATCGCGGATGCTGCTGTGCGAAATTGATGATCCGTTCGAATGTACTGGAATCGAAATAGGCAGACTGCTTATCCGCGATAAAATACCCTCTAAGGATTCCTTTTTTGAAACTAAGCTTTTCGAAACCGAGTCTTTTCCCAACCCATTGTAGCCTCAGCACCTTCATCATGGTGGTTACCGGTCTTGGTATCGGGCCAAAGCGGTCGCGCAAGGATGTTTCAAAGGCCTTCAGCTGTGTTTCATTTTCTATCTTGGATAGCTCTGTATACAGGTTGTAACGCTCTGTAATGTTTGTTACGTAGTCATCCGGAATGTGAAGTTCCACATCCGTATCTACCTGTGTAAAGGTTACAAAGGGGCGGGTTGGTTCATCTTTGAACAACTCCTTAAATTCATCGCCTTTAAGCTCCTGAATGGCTTCATCCAGGATTTTGTGGTACATATCAAAGCCTATTTCCGCAATAAAGCCACTTTGCTCCGCGCCCAACAGGTTTCCCGAGCCCCGGATATCCAGATCCCGCATGGCGATGTTAAAACCGCTGCCAAGGTCTGAAAACTCTTCAATGGCGCTTAGGCGCTTCCTCGCCTCGTTTGTTAATGTAGATAAGGGCGGACTTAGCAAGTAGCAGAATGCCTTTTTGTTGGAACGGCCTACCCTGCCCCGCATCTGGTGCAGGTCACTCAGACCAAACATATGAGCATGGTTGATGATAATCGTATTGGCATTCGGGATGTCCAGTCCGGCTTCTATGATCGTGGTTGCAACCAGCACATCCTTGTCTCCGTTAATGAAGTCCAGCATTACATCCTCCAAAGCATCGCCGTCAAGCTGTCCGTGAGCAATACCGATGCGCGCTTTTGGTACAAGTGTCTGTATCAATCCACCCAGTTGGGTAAGATCATTCACCCGGTTATGGATGAAGAACACCTGTCCCCCGCGGTCCAGCTCAAATTGTACCGCTTCCTGTATCAGCTTATCATTAAAAACATGAAGTTCTGTATTTACGGCTTGCCGGTTAGGTGGTGGCGTATTGATGATCGATAAATCCCTTGCACCCATCAGGGAGAAGTGCAGCGTTCTTGGAATTGGTGTCGCAGTTAAGGTAAGGGTATCAACATTTACGCGCAGTGCACGAAGCTTTTCCTTGGAACTTACTCCAAACTTCTGCTCCTCATCAATAATCATCAGGCCAAGATCTTTAAATTTAACATCCTTGCTCAATAGCCTGTGTGTGCCAATAACAATGTCGACCTTACCCTCTGCTAAACGCGCCAGGGTGTCTTTGATTTGCTTGTTTGTTTTAAAACGGTTGATATAGTCGATGGTACAAGGAAAGTCCTTTAAACGGCCTGCAAAGGTCTTAAAATGTTGCAGCGCCAGAATGGTTGTAGGTACAAGTATTGCTGCCTGCTTGCCATTTGCCACAGCTTTAAATGCAGCACGGACGGCAATTTCCGTTTTGCCGAAACCTACGTCACCACAAACCAGACGATCCATCGGGTACGGTGCTTCCATGTCCTTTTTCACGTCCATGGTGGCCTTTTCCTGATCCGGGGTATCTTCATAGATGAAGGAAGCCTCCAGTTCCGTTTCCATATAGCCGTCAGGTGCCATTGCTGTACCCACCTGCGATTTACGCATGGCGTATAGTTTGATCAGGTCCCTGGCAATGTCTTTAACTTTTTTTTTTGTTGTTTTCTTAAGCTTATCCCAAGCCTCGGTACCCAACTTGTTCATCTTCGGCGGCGTACCATCCTTGCCACTGTATTTGGCAATACGGTTCAGCGAGTTGATGTTTACGTACAGAAGATCATTGTCTGCATAAACCAGACGAATCATCTCCTGCGTTTTTCCGTTTACCTCTACCTTTTCCAGTCCGGCATACTTGCCGATACCGTGGTCAATGTGGGTCACGTAGTCACCGGGTTTTAGGTCACGCAACTCTTTAAGCGTTATTGCCTGACTGCGTTGATAGCCTCTTTTAAGCTTGTATTTATAGAACCTGTCGAAGATCTGGTGATCGGTATAACAGGCAAATTTGCGTACCGGATCTATAAAACCTTCCCTTAATGAGATGTTTACCGGTGTAAATTTCGCCGTTTTATCTATGTCATCCAGAATGGCATATAGGCGCTCTGTTTGCTTGGCTGAAGATGAAAAAATGAAGTTGAATATTCCCGCTTTCTCATTTTCTTTGATGTTGTGAATCAAAAGATTGAAATCCTTATTGAAAGAAGGCTGTGGTTTGGTGTCAATTTGAAAGACATGCTCCGTTCTGTAGAAAAACTGCTTCCCAAATTCTACCAATGGAAATTCCTGCAAAATATCAGCAATCATTTTTTCATCAGAGAAGCTGTATTTCGGATCTATCCAGTTTTGGTTTTCCTGCTTTTCCTGTGCTGGTAAGGCTTTCCAAAGTTCCACTGCTTTTTTGTGGCCTGCTTTGATGATGTCTAAGGTAAATTCGACGTCTTTGATCCAGATTTGAGTGTCTTTGTCAATGTAATCCAGCAGGTTGATGTTGCTTTCTGTCAGGTACTTCGATTGGACATTCGGGATGATGGTCAGGGTTTTTACGTCATCTACAGAAAGCTGGCTCTCAATTTCGAAGGTCCGGATGCTCTCCACCACATCGCCAAAGAACTCAATGCGGTACGGCAGATCGTGGGAGAAAGAAAAGATGTCTACAATCCCACCGCGAATAGAAAACTGGCCGGGTTCGTAGACGAAATCAGTTCTGTCAAACTCATATTCGAACAGAAACTCGTTGATGAAATCTATGCTGAGCTTTGTATTTACGGTAATTTCAAGGGTATTCTTCTCCAGTACTGACCGGTCGATAACTTTCTCAGATAAAGCTTCCGGGTAGGTCACTACGATCTTTCCGAACTCTGAATCATGATTCAGCTCGTTCAGCACCTCTGCCCTGCTTAGTACATTTGCAGTATCGATCTGGGTAAAATCAAAACCTTTGCGGTAAGAAGATGGAAAGAGTAGCACTGCTTTATCGAGAATATTCTCAAGATCTCCCAGAAAATAGGCCGCTTCTTCGCGGTCTGGGAGAATAAAAAGCTGCGGTTTATGGAGTAAAAAGTAGCTGGCAACTGCAATCATTGCATCGGCAGAACCCACCAGTCCTTTAAGCTGGATCTTGCTGCCTTTGCCCATATTAAGGGCCTTTGCTAATGCTACAATGCGCTCATCTGACTTATATTGATTGATAATTTCGCGAATGTTCACAGACAAATGTAAGATTTAAGATTGTGTAAAATGTAACATCGGAGGCATTTCTGGCTCTAAAAATAAAACGAAAATGAAAGCGCCGGCATACNNCCTGTCATTCGAACTGCTTTTCTGGATTGCTGCCCTGCTGCTGCTGGCAACATCCAGTCAGCCGAACGTGACAGAACATCAGGATTTCAGCTTTTGCCCAGTGGCAAATCTGGGTATCACCTGGTGTCCTGGCTGCGGAATTGGCCGTTCTTTAAGCCATTTGCTGCAGGGTCATCTCCGGGAAAGCTTACAAATGCACTGGTTTGGTATACCCGCATTGCTGATCCTGCTTAGTCGCATTTTCATATTGTTCAAACAGCTGTTTACTAAAAGAAGTTTAATAGGAAGGGAGAAATATTATGTTTAATTCACCATTTATGTCCCTGCCGGGCATCACCCCGCAGGAGTTTTCGTACCTGCAAACCGCTACAACCGGTTTCAGTGATAACCAGTTACGTGGTTTTCTGATGATCTATGGTGGTAAAAGAAGAAACCCCGATGATATGTTGCTTTACTGCATCCTGGGCTTCTTTGTTCCGGGGCTATCCCGCTTTTTGGTGAACCAAATCGGCATGGGTGTGCTTTATTTCTTTACTTTGGGCCTTTGTTTCATCGGAACGATCATAGATTTGATCAATTATAAAAGTCTTGCTTTTGAATACAATCAGCGCATGGTTTTTGAGAGCCTGCAGATGGTAAAGATGGGCAACCCAATTTAAGAATGAAGTTAAACGAGTTAATACAACACCTGGAAAGCATAGCACCACTCGCCTACCAGGAAGATTATGACAATTCAGGACTGCTGGTGGGCGCGGCTACTAAAGAAGTGCGCTCCGCACTGGTGGCCCTGGATTGCACAGAAGCCATTGTGGACGAAGCAATCCTGCACAATTGCGATCTGATCATTACCCATCACCCCATCATCTTCAAAGGATTAAAAAAGCTTAACGGCAAGAATTACATCGAACGGGTTATTTTGAAAGCGATTAAGCACGACATTGCCCTATATGCCATTCACACCAATCTGGACAGTGTACAGCATGGGGTAAATAAGGTGATCTGCGACAGACTGGGTATTATAGATCCAGTAATCCTGAGCCCAAAGAAAAACCAGCTCAAAAAGCTGGTTACCTACTGTCCGGTTGATGAAGCGGATACCGTACGGGATGCGCTCTTTGCCGCAGGTGCGGGTCATATCGGCAATTACAGCGAATGCAGCTTCAATACGCGCGGTACAGGAACCTTTAACGGCAATGAAGAAACAAATCCATTTGTAGGTACACCTGGTATTAGACATCAGGAAGCAGAGATGCGAATTGAGACCATTTTCCGGGCTCAGGATGAACGAAAAGTGTTGCTCGCGTTGTTGGAGAGCCACCCCTATGAGGAAGTTGCCTACGACGTTTACCTGCTCGAAAACAAAAATCAGGAGGTTGGATCAGGTATGATCGGCTTTTTAAAAGAACCGCTTGAGGGCTCCGAATTCTTAAAGCTTGTCAAAACACAGATGAAAACCAGTGTAATCCGGCATACGGAAGTATTGATAAAGCCGATACGCAAAGTAGCTGTTTGTGGTGGCTCCGGAAGCTTCCTTCTGAAGGATGCTTTAGCTGCTGGTGCAGATGCATTTGTAACCGCTGATTTTAAATATCATGAGTTTTTTGATGCGGAGCAAAAATTGATGATTGCAGATATTGGACACTTTGAAAGTGAACAGTTTACGTCAAATCTGTTGTTGAATATTATTCGGGAAAAATTTCCTAACTTTGCGATCCGTTTAACGGCGCAAAATACAAACCCCATAAATTACTTCTTTTAATGGAACAAACTGTAGAGCAAAAGCTAAAAGCTTTATACGAATTACAAACCCTTCATACTAAAATCGATAAAATCCGTCAGATCCGTGGTGAATTACCAATGGAAGTTGCTGACCTGGAAGATGAAGTTGCAGGTTTAGAAACCCGTATTCAAAAATTAAAAGGTGAACTGGATGATACTGAAGATTCCATTGTAAGCCGTAAAAATATGATCAAAGAGGCTCAAAACCTGATCAAGAAATACGATACCCAACTTAAAGAAGTTAAAAATAATCGTGAATATGATGCTTTAACCAAGGAAGTTGAAATTCAGAACCTGGAAATTCAGGTATGCGAGAAAAAGATCAGAGAATTCGGTTTTGATATCGCAAACAAAACTGAAATCTATGAGAAAGCATTAGCAGATCTAGAATCCAGAAGAAAAGACTTAGAGGTAAAAAAGGGTGAGTTGGAAACCATTACTGCTGAAACGGAAAAAGACGAGCAGACCTTAAACGTAAGGGCACAATCTGCAGAAACCAGCATTGAAGAGCGTCTATTAACGGCATACAACCGCTTAAGAAAGAATGCTAATAATGGTCTTGCCGTTGTTACCATTGACCGTGATTCATGTTCAGGATGTTTTAACCAGATCCCTCCTCAAAGACAATTGGATATCCGTCAGCGCAAAAAGATTATCGTTTGCGAACACTGCGGAAGAATCCTGGTAGATGAGGCACTTACTCTAGAACAAGCAGTTTCTTAATTTAGAATTCAAGTATATAAAAAAAGCGNNCGCTTTTTTTATATACTTGAAAATTAGATAGTGCCTTCAGCAGTTAAGCTGCTTTGAGCGCCTTAAAATTGATAAATAAAGGCATTGATGTGCATGCCTGCACCTACGGAAGCAAATACAGCATACTCCCCCTTTTTTACAGCGTATCCCTCTACTTTTCCTTTCTTCACCAAGTCCAGTAAAGTTGGTATTGTGGCCACTGAACTATTGCCCAACCAGGATATCGTCATGGGTACCAGCTTCTCCGGTACAGAATCTACGTCATACAGCTTGAATAGGCGTTTCATAATGGCATGGTCCATCTTTCCATTTGCCTGGTGAATGAACACGGTTTTAATGTCTGTAATGGATAACCCAGCCTTATCAATTGCTTTCTTAACGACCTGAGGTACATTAATCACCGCAAATTCATACAACTTCCTGCCATTCATTTTAAGATAGGTGTTGTCAGCATTATGGCTTGGGTTGTTACTTTTCCCCATGGTCAGCAATGAAGCATGTTGAAGCGTATAGGACTGCGTTTTATGGGCTATAATCCCGGTTGGTGTATCAGAAGCAATGGCTTCCAGAATCACTGCCCCTGCGCCGTCAGAAAAGATCATACTGTCCCGGTCATGTGGATCGATTACCCTGGAAAGAGTCTCGGATCCGATGACCAAAACTTTCTTAGCATCGCCGGTCTTAATCATGTAATCTGCCTGTATGCAGCCTTGTACCCATCCAGGGCAGCCGAAGATCAGATCATATGCCACACAATCCGGATTGGCAATCTGCAATCGCTGTTTTACCTTGGCAGCAAGCGAAGGGATCATATCCATCCGGTTCGAACCCAATTTAACATCCCCAAAATTATGGCAGAAGATAATGCAGTCCAGACTTTCCTGGTCAATGCCGCTGTCTGCAATTGCATTCTGTGCAGCTACTGTAGCAATGTCGCTGCTCACCTGGTCGGCATCCGCATAGCGACGCTCGGTAATTTCGGTGATTTCAGAAAATTTGCTGATGATCTCATTGATGTCTTTGTCCAGCTTTAAACCATTTTCATAGAATGCGGATTCCAGAAATGAGTTGCCGTGTACGATGTTGTTTGGAATATAACTTCCAGTACCTGTAATTGTCGAATACAAAGGGCTAATTTTGTTCATATTGAACCGTATACTATTTTGGTATAAAGTATAAATCTAACGTTATTTAGCTAAAGATACAAATACTGAAAAAATACTAATTGAAATCGTCGATAAGAAATACGAACAGTTCTTTAGGACCATGCGCCCCCAGAACAAGGGTTTTCTCGATATCCGCGGTACGGCTTGGGCCCGTAATATTGCTCACTAAAGAAGGTAGATCATTACCGTACTTTGACTTGATCAACTGAAAACCGTCTTTCAGATCCATCACCAACTGCCCGGTTCGGGCAATCACAATGTGATGATTGGGATAAATGCTTAACCGGCGCCCGGCAGCATTCTTATTGGAGACCATCACAGAGCCATTACGGGCAATTAAGGCTTCACATAAGGTGATGCCTACCTCAGCCATTTCAAAGTCTTTGTCGGTCTCGTAAAAAGGAAATTCATAATGATTTAGGAGTTCCTGGAGTTCAGGCTCCCAGCAATAGATCTTCCGCCATTTGAATTTAGCAGCAAGATCAAGCATGTTCTCGATAAAATCGATCCCATTCTCGCAGAAAATGAAATTACCGCCAACAGCGGTAAGTTCTTCTGCAAACAATATTTCAGGGATTTCTTCCGTGGTTTTGTACAAGGGAGAATCCTCAACATTAAGATAAGGAATGTCCCTTTTTTCCAAAAGGGCTTTCCTTATCTTCTTTAACATTAACTCTTTTGAAGAGATGCTTTCCTGCATATAACAGTCTTAATTCTTTCGGTAAAGCCCTTAGGACTCCGATTTTGCAGGGTTAATAATTGCGGTTGGGTCAGTGGTTTCACCAACACCTTCGTGGATCAGGCCTTCAGCAGCCGGTGTTTGATCACCAGTTCCGTTTACAAACTCATCGTATGTAGTACGGTTGTCAAAAGGACGTTTACCAAGAATCTCTTCTAAGTCTGTCTGGAACAGAATTTCCTTCTCAAGAAGTTTCTGTGCCAGTTTCTCGAGTCCTTCACGCTTATCAGTTAACAGCTTTTTAGTCGTTTCGTAAGCATTTGCGATAATCGCACGTACTTCCTGATCGATCATTTCCGCAGTTTTATCTGAATATGGTTTACTGAAGTTGTACTCATTTTGTGGATCATGGAACGACACATTACCGATATTGGTGTTCATACCGTAGATTGTAACCATTGCATAAGACAACTTGGTAATTCTTTCCAGGTCATTTTGCGCACCCGTAGAGATCTTACCGAATACGATGTCCTCTGCAACACGTCCACCTAAAGTCATACACATGCCATCTAATAACTGCTCTGTAGTGTACAGGAACTGCTCCTTCGGTAAGTATTGCGCATAACCTAAAGCTGCAACACCACGTGGTACGATAGATACCTTAACCAATGGATCAGCGTGCTCCAGGAACCAGCCAGCAATAGCGTGACCCGCCTCATGGTAAGCAACGATCCTTTTCTCTTCTGGAGAAATGATCTTATTTTTCTTTTCCAGACCACCAATCACACGATCAATTGCATCCTGAAAGTCCTGCATATCAACGTTCTCTTTGTTACGTCTAGCAGCAATAAGTGCAGCCTCGTTACAAACGTTTGCGATTTCAGCACCAGCAAAACCTGGAGTTTGTGCAGAAAGCTTTTTTGCATCTACAACTTCAGCAGTTTTAATCGGTTTCAGGTGAACTTTAAAAATTTGTTCACGACCTACCAAATCTGGCTTATCAATAGAGATCTGCCTGTCAAAACGTCCGGGACGTAATAATGCAGAGTCCAAAACATCAGGTCTGTTGGTTGCTGCAAGAATGATGATACCAGAGTCGGTACCAAAACCATCCATCTCTACAAGCAATTGGTTAAGCGTATTTTCACGCTCATCGTTACCACCCATCATGCTGTTTTTACCACGGGCACGACCAATTGCATCCACCTCATCAATAAAGATGATACATGGCGC
>DCLG01000064.1 GCA_002320935.1 Pedobacter sp. UBA1654
AATTCTTCAGGAGAATAGAGGCTTCTGAGAGGCGTTAATTTAAATGACACAGTTGGCGTTACACTCCCTTTTCTACGCGTTTTGATGCTTCAATTTCACTTATGCCTTTTCTGACCATCACTCTTTTCCATTCATCAAAGATATTTTTGCTCCATTTTGGTGTATATAGTTCATAGTGTGCAAACCAAAATAACAAATCTCTAATTTCGATCGGATAGATGACGTTGGTATCTAGAACGGCTTTAAACCTGACACTATGAATCATAAAGTCCTTTTTCTTCATCAAAACCCATAATGTCAATTAGGCTTTGTTTTTGGTCCTTCTTCATTCTTTGTTTATAGCTTACTACATCCTCGAATTTAATCCTACGATGTTTTCCTACTTTTACGAATGGGATTTGACCTTCTTCTAATAACTTGATCAGGTAAGGTCTAGAGCACCCTAGGATCTCGGCTGCTTTTTGAGTGGTAACTTCAGTTGCAATGGGTACTATAGAAATGGGCACACCTTCGCTCATCGCTTTTAAGATGTCGCTCAAAAGTTCTAGTGCTCTAGAGGGAATTTTAATTCGTTCTTTATTTTCCTCGATTTCTATTTCAGTTTCTTCTCCATTGATATGGGATAGAACAGAAAGAACTGCAGGATATGAATCACGTGCAACCTTTTGCTCAGACTTAGAGGGCCTACGGCGTTGTTCAATAGTTCTCATAATAGACTTTTCAACAAATAAACGAAATAGTCAAAACATTCGAAATATTCGAAACGTAATAAACCTGTTACATACGACGAATTACCAATCATAAGCCTCGTTTATCTCTATCGTCAATATTTAAACAAAGACTTGTTTGCGCATAACTCAATTGCGTCTGCAGTGCGGACGTAATTGAGTTATGCGTAAGTTGTCTATATCGGTCTAGCTACTTTAAAGTTGATAAATATTTCAATTCAGGCCAATACAAGCACTGTTTATGGGCAGTGTACAATGAATGAAAATTATTTCTTTTCTGACACCCACTGATTGGCAATCTTTAGAAATCTATAAGCCGTTGCTCTACTAATGGAAAGATCATCTGCAATTTCTTGCACGGTCTTATCTCGTTGATCATATAGTACCTTCACCGCTTTCATTTTGCTAATAATTTCCTTGCTATATCCAGGAGGCCGACCGCCTTTTCTGCCTCTTGCTCTTGCTGCAGCTAAGCCAGCTCTAGTTCGCTCACTAATAATTTCTCTCTCGAATTCGGCTAAAGACGCAAAGATGTTGAATGTAAATCTTCATTTTTTAAGACAATCTTTTTTATTGTGATTTAGTACATCAATTAATACTGATATCATAGTATAAATATATCTATAAGACTTATTGGAAATTACATACCGCTAAAAGAAAATCGAGTTAGTTATCTTCTTTTCTGAGACATTTGTTGTCTCATTTTAACTATACGTGATGTCTGCTGGCTTTCTCATCTTTTTAGTATCCTGTATCTATTTTAAGAAAGTTCCTTATCGTCTAATTTATCGATCGCGGTCATCTTTTTTTCCGAACGAATTTAACGTTTTGCTTAGGAATTAACGCTTCCAACGCAACAAATCGAAACACCTACAAGAGGTTTAAGTCCTGATCCAGTGTTTCCACTGGATCAGGACTTTTTATTTTAAAGTTCATTTGACAGCTAGCAAATCTACTTTTTCAATGACTGGTGTCGCTGTAAGTAAATCTGAAGCCTGCGCCATCAACGCTTTGGCGATCGCGCCGCTCAGATGCGCTTCGCGACCGGCTTCATCGGCGAAAGTGTCAAAGATACCGAAGGTAGACGGCCCGATCTGCAGGGCATACCAGCGAATGGTGCCAGGTTCAGCTTCGGCTAAAGGTAACGCGCTTTTCAAGAATTCAGCTACTTCCTTTTCTTTACCTGGTTTGGCCTCCAGCCTTGCCAGTAATGCTAATTTTTCCATTTGACTTGTTTTTAATATAAGTGGTCGGCGGCAATTTACCGTCACCATAAAAGCGACACGAATAGTGCCACGTTCTAGCAATACCTATTAGAACGAACCTATTCTATATTTCTAAACTGATCAGATCAGGTCATCCGTCAATCCGGTAATCTCCATGATCACTTTGTCGAGCTGTTCTGCCGATATTTTTAGCTTTGGAATGATTTCCGCATTGAGGGAATCATTTAGGTCGCAAAGCTGGACAAGCCCCAGGATACTTGCCACTGGAACGCGGACGCGGTGCGGACTGTATCCAAGCGATCTCCCGCAGGCGCTTGTTCTGGTCCTCAATTTTATGCAAATGTTCCTGTGACTCGGTGATATCCCGCAACAAGCAATTTACGCCGATTACCACATCATGCAGGTCACGGATCGGGTTAAAGTTAAGTTCCTCGTAAACTTTTTTGCCTTCGATCTCCCGCTCCCGGACGAGGCTGAAGGCCTCGTCTGTAAAGGCCCGCTCATAACTTTCAAAAAAAACCTTCAGCCTTTCGTCTACAAAATCCGCATTGGTGACTTCATCTTCATTTTTATCGGTCAGCTTTTTTACACGGTCCCAGAAAGCCTGGTTACCGGTAATGATCTGGGATTGCCGGTCGACCGACCAGATCAGGTCGCGGGTATTGTTAATGATCGCCCGGAGATTCTGCCCGTCATTATAGATCTTTTCTTGTATCTTTTTTTGTTCGGTGATATCCACAAAATAGACAACGATACCGTCCTTCGTCGGGTAAATGTTCATGGAGCCCCAGACGCCCAGCGGTGCGTAGCATTCTTCAAAATGCACACTGACCTATCGTTCATGGCGCGCTCGTATTCTTGGTAAAAGCGCCCTTCCCGGGACCGTGGGAAAAAATCCCAGAGGTTCTTGCCCATCAACTCTTCCCTGGTACAGCACAGCGCCTGTTCGGCGGCTCTATTCATAAAAGTCACTTCCCAGTTCTTGTTCAGCGCGTAAAAGCCATCCGTAATGCTATCGAGCATGTTCTCCATCTCAGCGGATTTCTCCAGGAGGACCTGCTCGGCCCGCATCTTTTCATCGACATTGACGATCAGTACTTGGCGGGCGCCTTTGCCTTCAAAAATGGTGAAATGAGTATAAACGCTGACATAGAAACGTTGCCGGGCCTTGTTCCAATGCAACATTCGGCCGGCGTTCACGTGGCCTTCCGGCAGGCTTTCATGGAATTTGATCAGCGCGGGGATCTCCCCCGGTGGTCGGATATCGGTGAGCTTCATGTTAAGAAACTCTTCCCGCGTATAGCCATACTGCTCAATAGTGGCATCATTTACGGCCAGGAAACGAAAAGTTTGGGCCTCGTAGATATACATCGGTGTAGGGATGCCGTGGAACAGGCGTTTGTAGTCATCCCCACTGTTTTCCTGTTTTTGCTGCTGTTTCCTTTTCCGGAAATAGAGCACCAAATCAACGATGAGTATCAAAGCCAAGGCAATACCAATGACATTCATAGGGGTAAGATTAGTGGTTTATCCGGAGAATATATTGCAAGGTAGAATTATTATTGGGTATTCTAGTAAGCTATAAAAAGGAGTTAGATATGGGATAAATCAAGCACAGCATCCTTGTGCGTCCGAAAACCTGAACATCAGCTTACATAAATTTGGTCGTTCTTAGGCTGTATTGCATTTCTTCTAATTATTATTATAAAATAATGGGTCTTTTATTTTATAAGTTTCGATCTGATATAATAGTCTAATCACCACTGATATAAAGATATATATGTATAATGATATCAATAGGTCATTGATGAATGATTGGAATGGAATAACAGCTAAAAGAAAAACAGGTTAGTTACCTTCGTGGCTGTTGCACAATGAC
>DCLG01000023.1:0-182 GCA_002320935.1 Pedobacter sp. UBA1654
TTATCCTGGGTATGTCCGGCACCAAAATACCTGACTTCAATCTTCTTACGCCCTAAATTAAAAACATGCAAATCATCAAAGCCGTGCTGAGGCAGGGTAAAATCCCGCTGTCGGGCCAGTTTTATGGTTAGTGCGCGGGAATAAGAAGGTATTTTTTGAGCGTGAAAAGCCCCTAGTCCACC
>DCLG01000023.1:292-8234 GCA_002320935.1 Pedobacter sp. UBA1654
TTGATCTCGCTTTTTAATTCCGTTCGAATCCACTGTATGAGCGCTTCTGCAGCCTTATTTTCAGCGGGAGCATCAAGTACCACTGCTTCGTTACCATCTACTACGATCATGCCGTTACAGGATACCTTCCCGAAATCCTGCGTTTTCAGAAAAGAAATATGCTGAAAAACACCATCGGAGCGCTTCTCTATTACCAGATCATCTGATCTATAGCTTTGAGCAAAAACCGGTGTGATGACACTTGTGAAAAAGCAGCTTAATAGTACCAATATGAAAAGCAATCTCATCTGTAAATGTTTAAGGTTTAAATTTAGTAAAAGCGATACAGGCATCAAGGCGAACGGTACATATACTTATTTATTGCCCATCTGTAACAGATTCAAAATAATTCTTTATTTTTCAGTCAAAGTTGATACTTTGCATTACCCTATAAACTTCCCTAACCTACCTCGCTATGAACAAAAGTGATATTTATATCCTTGAAGACAATGAGGATATCGGATACGTTCTAACTTACTTTTTACAAGATGAAGGTTATAATGTTTCCTTATTCCCTACTGTTGCAGACTTTAATACAGGCTGCGAAAAAAGTCATCCAGATCTGTTCCTGATTGATGTTATGCTACCCGATGGAAATGGCATTAACGTTTGCACCTGCATTAAAACGGATATCCGAACGGAAGAGATTCCTGTAATTTTGATGTCTGCCCATGCCCCTGCAGAGGTCATGAGTAAAGAATCATGTGCAAATGCGTTTTTAAATAAGCCATTCGACCTTCAGGTGCTGCTGGGCACCATCAAGGAACATCTGAGTTAAGGCTCAGGATAATATATATGTAAGTTGGCCGTTACCATTGACTTAAGACTTGTGCATGGCAAATAAATCAATTACGATACCCCATAATGAATTGGAAAGGATCATAAGCCTTTCTAACCTTGACCTCGATTTCACCAATCTGGAAGACAATTTCAAGGATCTCACGCTACTTGCTACTAAAGTTACCGGAACCGGGATCTCGCTGATTAATATCATTGATTCCTTTACCCAGTGGACCATATCAAGTCACGGAATGGATTTGCAGCAAATGCCCAGAGAGGAGTCTGTTTGCCAGTATACGATCATGTCCGACCAGCCGCTTGAAGTTCATGACCTACGGCTGGACGAGCGTTTCAGTAGCAAATTTTATGTAAAAGATGCCGGAGGCTTACGCTATTACTATGGCATGCCACTGCAGCTATCCCGCGGACTTAATGTAGGCGCGCTGTGTGTACTGGATACCGAAGTTAAATCCCTCAGCCCTGAAAAAATTGAGTTGCTGGAAATCATTGCCCAAACTGTTGTAAAAAGGCTGAAATCTATTCATGCGCTTGAATTGCTAAGTGCAAAACTCCATGAATCGAATATTTCTAAAAAGAAGGCCGCACATGATATCAGAGGTCCATTAGCTGGTATTATAGGTCTATCAGAATTAATTTCGGAACAGGGTGCTGCAGGAGATGTAGCCGAATTGATGGAATATATTAGCATGATCAATAAGAGCGGGCGTTCACTACTTGAACTTGCGGATGAGATCTTAACGGAAGGCAATCAAAAGCCGCTTGCAGAAAATGAGTTTAATCTGCCGCTTTTCAAAGATAAGCTCATCAAACTTTATCAGCCACAAGCCAGATTCAAGCGGGTTGATTTGGAGGTTATCTTAAATGCTGGCAATGAAACGGTTCCTTTCTCCAAGAATAAGCTGCTGCAAATCGCAGGAAACCTGATCTCTAATGCCATCAAGTTCACACCGGAAGGCGGAAGCGTATCCGTAAATCTGGGGCTCTCCATAAATGCGGAGGAAAAGCTGCTCACGATTACCGTCACAGACACTGGTGTTGGTATAGACGGCACTGCTGTACAGCAGATTTTAATTGGCAAAGCGGAAACTACCTCCGGAACTGGTGGCGAAAAAGGTTATGGTTTTGGCTTAAGCCTCGTTTCCCATCTTGTTGAATCCTTGAATGGCAAGATCACAGTAAACTCCAGGCCTGGCGAAGGCACGATGTTCGAAGTTACACTTCCCCAAAGTCTATAGATCTCAACATCCTGCAGCCGCAAGGTAGCAGGATGTTTCCCCATCAAAAAATTATCTTCAGGGCTTGTAATAATATAATGATTGCTCCTACTAATACAATATATGGAGAAGCCCGACGAAGAAACCTTTACAAAACTAGTCGTATCGAACCGCGCAAGTATTTATCGCATTTGCCGTGCATACATCTATGACGCCTCGCTGGCTGATGATCTGTATCAGGAGATCCTGTTTCAAATTTGGAAAAGCATTCAGAATTTCAAGGGACATGCAAAAGTAAGTACCTGGGTATACCGGATCGCAGTGAACACTGCAATCAGCTTCAACCTGAAGAACAAGCGCCACCAGCATGAACCAATCCCTGATTTTTTTCCTGTTGCATATGAGNNCCATGGAAGATAAAAAGGAATCTGAAGTCAGGCTTGATCACCTGAGGTACTGCATTAATCAACTGGAGCCAGCAGACCGGCTGATTATTTCGCTGGTACTTGAAGACAAAAGCTATAAAGATATTGCAGAGATCACCGGGAACAATGCAAATCTGGTCGGCGTCAAGATCAACAGAATCAAGGGTAGATTATTAAAACTGATGTCAACAAGCAAACATTATGAACTTTGAAGAACTAAAAAGCAGCTGGCAGGCTCAGCCTTTAAACTCGGGCATGGAGCCGAATGAATTAAAAAGATCGCTGGATTCCAGGTGGTATAAATATCAACGGAGCCTTTATAGAAGCAATGTGTATATGTCACTGGGCTTCCTTGCTGCAACAATCGCCATTGTGACGGTCTATATAAATTTTCATGCGGAATTTGGATTGGCCTTTAAGCTAAGCCTTGCATCTACCTGCCTCCTGATGATCGTTTTTGCGGCAGCCGCCTGGAGAAGTTACGATTTCAGGAAAGATAACCTGGAAGTTTCCAGTACAGACTTTGTAAGTTTTCAATTGAAGAAGATCCGCTGGCAACGTAAAGTTATCAGTCAGTACATCTGGATTTATATGGTACTGCTCTGGTTTGCTGTGATGATGTACATTTGGGAGATCACCAGCCAGGCTGCGCCAGTGCTGAAGTATTCTGCAATGGGTGTAACGACACTTTTTCTGCTGATCGTTTCCATTCGGGATGGAAGAAAACAGAAAGCACGCCTGGCCAGACTGGATGAGATGACCAGGGAGCTTGAGCAAACCTTTCGTTAGGCGCATCATGGCCCATGGACTTTTAATTGGAAACTTATAAGTTCTTGGCTTGGTAATTGGGCAGTTTATATTTTAAACTTAAAACCAACAGATATGGATACGATTAAAAAGTTTGATTTGATGCAAAAGATTGCGAATGAATTGATTGACTTACAGAATTCGCAACAAGCATTAATTCAAAAATTAGGTAAAATAGAAGTAGACAATATCGAATTGGGCGACAAACGTCTTGAGCAGGATCTTCCTGATATGCACCAGCGGGTAGCTGACAACCTGGAAACGATTGGCTCGATATTAGCGTATTTTGACGAGAAGAAAGATAACTTCGGAACCAAAAACAATGTAGATGCATTGAAAGAACAGCAGGTTATTGACAACCTGAATATCTAAGCATATACTTAACGAATACGACCGGAACACCAAAATGTTCCGGTTTTTTTATGCCTAAAATTCCGTAAAGCGCAAAGCGAGCTTAAGAATTAACCAAATAACGGCATCGTTACACCGAAACAGCAACCATTTAGCTGGAATTATCAGCAAAAAACATAATTTAGGTTAAGTTATTTCACCTAAACCATCGACAATTCGCTTATGCCCTTAAAAATTAAAGTAATTGCGGGCCTGATTACATTAAGTAATCTTGTTTACGCACAAGATCAGACAAGCAAACCGGGTAATCCAGGCAGCAGGCCGGAAACAAGCAGTACATCACCCGATATTAGCAAGCTTAAAAAGTTTGAAGGCTACTTTAACTTTTATCATGACGAAAAAACCGGGAAGATCTTCCTGGAAATTGATAAACTAGACCAGGAGTTCCTGTACTTCCGATCACTCGCATCTGGTGTTGGCAATGGTGGTCCTGAACGCGGTCAAGCGAATGCTTCTATTGTAAAATTTGTAAAAGCAGGACCGAAAATTCTGATGGTGGAGCCGGTTTACAATTATCGTGCAATCAGCGACAATAAGGACGAAGTAAGGGCCGTTGAGCAAAACTTCGCTAAGTCTGTAACATATGCTTTTACACCAGTTTCCAGCACAGGCGGGAAATATCTGGTAGACCTTACACCTTTTATCATCCGAGATAGTCAGGGCATAGCTGCCCGACTTGGCGTAACAGGCACCTTCGGCAGCCGTTCAGTATCCAATGGCAGCTCGTATAAGCTGGAGGAAAGTCGTTCCGTGTTGTTCATGGAGCAAACAAAGAATTTCCCGAAGAATACAGAGTTTGAAGCGATGTTAACCTTCACGGGAGGCAATGCAGGCGGCAGAAGCATCCTTGCGCCTGATCCAACGGCTGTTACCGTGAATATGCACCAGTCTTTTGTGGCCTTACCAGATGATAACTTCAAGATCAGGAAGTTCGATAGCCGCTCTTCCTTGGGTCAGTTCTCCTACATGGATTTTTCCGCGCCCATGTCGGAACCCATTATAAAACGCTTTATCCGCAGGCACCGCCTGCAGAAAAAAGATCCTGCGGCCGCTAAAAGTGAAGCGATAAACCCAATCCGTTATTATGTAGACCGTGGCATACCGGAACCAATTAAGAAGGCGCTTATTGATGGTGGTGCATGGTGGAACCAGGCTTTCGAAGCTGCAGGATATATCAACGCGTTCCGGATTGAAGAGCTTCCTGAAGGTGCCGATCCGATGGACATCCGCTACAACATGGTCAACTGGATCACCCGCTCTGGCAGCCCTACTCGCGCATTTTCTTATGGTTCATCCTACCTGGATCCGCGTACCGGCGAGATCATCAAAGGTGTGGTAACCCTCGGCTCGGACCGTCACCGCCAGGATTATCTCATTGCAGAAGCATTATTGCAACCGTACGAGAACGGCAAACCTGTATCCAGTCTGATGGAAGAAATTGCCTTAGCCAGGATCCGTCAGCTGTCGGCACACGAGATCGGCCACACACTAGGACTGAACCACAACTTTGCCGCAAGTCCTAAAGACCGTAGTTCGGTTATGGACTACCCTTATCCGAGGTTTGCGCTTAAGGCCGATGGAACCGTGGATCTTTCCAATGCATACGCCTCCGGGATCGGCAGCTGGGACAAGCGTGCCATTATGTGGGGTTATTCAGAATTTAAGGACGCCAGTGCAGAGGAAAAAGGATTGGACGATATTATGAAAGAGACCTTAGCACAAGGTTTTATTTACATCCCGGATATCGGTGGGCATGCGCACCCGACATCAAACCAATGGGATGATGGACAGGATCCAATAGACCAGATGACCAACATCATGACCGTTAGAGCAGTTGTGCTGGAACGTTTTTCTGAAAAAGCAATTCGTGATGGTGAACCCATGGCGACACTGGAAGAAGTACTGGTACCTGCATATTTGCTGCATCGTTTTCAGATTGAAGCCGTGGCTAAATCCATTGGCGGCTTATATTTCACGCATGCCGTTAAAAACGATGGGCAGGTAACAACCCGGATGGTAGATCCCAAAGTGCAGTGGCGGGCTTTCGAGTCTTTGATGTCCACCATTACGCCGGATGCATTGGCATTGCCTGAACAACTCATCCAGAAGATCCCACCACGTCCTACAGGGTATCCTGCTACAATCGAGACCTTCAAAGGTCATACCGGCCCTACCTTTGACCCGATTGCCGCAGCAGAAGCTGCTGCAAGCACCACACTATCCTACCTACTGGATGCCGAACGTGCGAGTCGATTAATCGAGTATAATGCCAGAGACAAAAAGAACCCAAGCTTTATAGACGTTGCAGACCGCCTGATTAAAGAAACCTGGAGAGCTGGGAAGGAAAAGGGCTACAAGGGAGAAATACAAACTGCGGTCAATAACCAGGTATTAAAATATATGATCATGCTCGCAGCCAATACCAGGGCTTCGGAAGTTGTACGCGGACAAGCGTTGTATGAACTTGAAGAACTTAAAACCTGGATGAATAACAAAATGCCAACTGCAGATGCCAGAGATAAATCAAGCTACCTCTTTGCCTTGTCGCAGATAGAAGAATTCAAACGGGAGCCAAATAAGTTTGTAACACCGGAGGCGACAGAAATGCCGCCAGGTGCACCGATCGGCATGCCTGGCATGGATTTCTTAAGTCAGTGCAGCTTCAATGATTAAGGCTACTTAGCCATTGGATAACCTTTATCGATCCAATCAGCTTTAATGCTGGTCGGGAGGTTCAGGATCTTCGCGTTCGTATAGCCCAGCTTTTGCAGCAATGTAAAAGCTGGTCTTACATTCGGGCAGTGCTCAAACGGGCAACAGCCACAGTAAATCACAATCGGACTGGTTTTCGGCTTATTCTTTAACTCAGATCTGAGCTGGGCAAGCCCTTCTTCTTTATTCGCCGAAACAAGTTTTTTGGCGCCTTGTATGTTACTGACAAAACCAATATTGTAGATGAGCGGCTTTGCAGCTTTAGGGTTCTTCATGTTCTGCACCAGCGTTTTTGTCTGCATCAGATACTGGTCTGGCCAAACCTGTTTTTTCAAACTTAAATCCTGTGCCTCAGCATTTAAGTTAAATAGCAGACATGCGATGACATTGATGAGAAAAATTCTAAGGTATTTCATAGTTACGGATTTAGGACAAAGATAGAGCCCTCCTGTTAAACACAGGCACGTTAGATCAGAATAATATTTGGAGCGAGAAGCTTCTATAAGCTTAATGTGCAATTTAATTGGCTTAAAATCCATTTTTCTTGTTTTATACTATTCTTTGTTGCATTTTTGTGGCTGCTTATAAAGAAAGATGGAGGGACAGACCCTGCGAAGTCTTAGCAACCTGTGCTTACAAGGTGCTACATTCTACTGAAGCCATTTCAAAGCGGCAACAGAAAGATAAGTGATTCGAATCCTACCCCGGAATCTTGATTAAGCTTTTAGTATACACGCCTTTGTGATGATTTGCGAAGCTGGTATGCTTAATTACCTAGGAAATGAGCATTAGAGAAGAACTCGACAAACGCATACTGATTATTGATGGTGCTATGGGCACCATGATCCAACGATACCAGCTTACTGAAGCTGATTTCAGAGGAGAAAGGTTCAAGGATCATCCTTGCGACCTGAAAGGAAATAACGATTTACTGAACCTTACGCGCCCTAATGTAATCAAGGCGATCCACCTGGAGTACCTGAAGGCGGGTGCAGATATCATAGAAACCAACACTTTCAGCACACAACGGATCTCCATGGCCGATTACCAGATGGAGGATTTGTCTTACGAGTTGAGCTATGAAGGCGCAAGGATAGCAAAGGAAACTGTACTTGAGTTCATGGCTGAAAACCCGGAACGCAGGTGTTTTGTGGCTGGTGCAGTTGGTCCGACGAACCGCACGCTTTCTATGTCGCCAGACGTGAATGATCCGGGTTATCGCGCGATCTACTTCGACGAGCTGGAAGCGGCATATCTCGAGCAGGTACGTGGACTGGTTGATGGTGGTTCCGATGTGCTGTTGATTGAAACCATCTTCGATACCCTAAATGCCAAGGCTGCCATCGTCGCCATCAAAAAGTACGAACATGAAATAGGACGGAAACTGGAGATCATGATCTCCGGCACCATTACGGATGCCTCAGGCAGAACCCTGTCTGGTCAAACTGCAGAAGCATTCTTAAACTCGGTAGCGCATGCAAAACCTTTAAGTATCGGCTTTAACTGTGCGCTTGGTGCAAAAGAAATGCGTCC
>DCLG01000023.1:8305-12287 GCA_002320935.1 Pedobacter sp. UBA1654
GTTTGGCGCCTATGATGAACAGCCACATGAAACCGCACACCTGGTTGAAGATTTCATTGAACATGGTTTTGTGAATATCGTTGGTGGCTGTTGCGGTACCACACCAGATCACATCAAGTGCATCGCAGGGAAAGCCAAAAATGTAACGCCGAGAAAGATTCCAACGATAGAGACACACCTTCGTTTAAGCGGACTGGAACCTGTAACCATAACACCCGAGAGTATTTTTGTAAATATCGGAGAGCGGACCAACATCACTGGTTCGCCTAAGTTTTCCAAGTTGATACTTGGTGGCGACTATGAAGGGGCATTAAGTGTAGCCCGGCAACAGGTAGAAGGAGGTGCGCAGATCATCGATGTGAACATGGATGAAGGTATGATCGATTCAGAAGCCGCAATGACCAAGTTTCTTAATCTGATTGCCTCTGAACCTGACATCTCGAAATTGCCGATCATGATTGACTCTTCCAAATGGACGGTTATTGAAGCAGGTTTAAAGTGTGTACAGGGTAAAGGGATTGTAAACTCCATTTCGCTGAAAGAAGGTGAAGAAAAGTTTAAGGAAAGTGCCAGGAAAATCATGCAGTATGGCGCAGCCGTGGTGGTCATGGCATTTGATGAACGCGGACAAGCGGATAATCTGGAGCGCAGGATCGAGATTTGCCAGCGTTCTTACGACATACTGGTAAACGAAGTAGGCTTCTACCCTGCCGACATCATCTTTGACCCGAACATCCTGACTGTGGGTACCGGACTTGAAGAGCATAACAACTATGCGGTAGATTTTATCAATGCAACCCGCTGGATTAAAGAAAACCTGCCACATGCACATGTAAGTGGTGGTGTTTCCAATATTTCTTTCTCTTTCCGTGGCAACAATACCGTGCGCGAAGCCATGCACTCCGCGTTTTTGTACCACGCCATTAAGGCTGGACTAACCATGGGCATTGTGAATGCGGGCATGCTGGAGGTATATGAAGAAATCCCTCCTGTATTGCTGGAACTGGTGGAAGATGTGCTTTTCAACCGCCGCGATGACGCTACAGAGCGCCTTGTGGAATATGCCGACACGATCAAAAGTAAAGGCAAGGAAGTGGTTCGCGATGAAGCCTGGCGCAAAGGTACTGTTGAAGAAAGATTATCACATGCCCTGGTTAAGGGCATCATAGAATACTTGGATGACGATGTTGAAGAAGCCCGTCAGCAGTTTGATAAACCAATCCAGGTCATTGAAGGTCCTTTGATGGATGGCATGAACATCGTGGGAGACCTGTTCGGCGCCGGGAAGATGTTCCTGCCGCAGGTGGTTAAGTCTGCCCGTGTAATGAAGAAAGCGGTGGCTTACTTACTTCCATTCATAGAACAGGAGAAGCTGGACAATCCAGACGGGAACCAAAGTTCATCTGCCGGAAAGGTCCTTATGGCTACCGTAAAAGGAGATGTCCACGACATCGGAAAGAACATTGTGGGTGTAGTACTTGCCTGCAACAACTTCGAGGTGGTGGATATGGGTGTAATGGTGCCTGCACAGGACATCATCAAGAAAGCAAGAGAGATCAATGCAGACATCATCGGGCTTAGCGGATTGATTACCCCATCCCTTGATGAAATGGTCCATTTCGCAAAAGAAATGGAGCGGGAAGGATTTACCATTCCGTTGATCATCGGCGGAGCAACCACTTCAAGAATCCACGTAGCTGTGAAGGTGGCACCACATTATTCCGGCCCCGCCATCCATGTGTTGGATGCATCCAGAAGTGTGACGGTTTGCAGTTCATTGCTTAACCCACAAAGCAAAGACGAATACATCAGTGGCATCCGTGCAGAATATGAAAAAGCAAGGATTGCACACCTGAATAAGCGTTCCGACAAGCGATTTAAAAGCATTGAAGAGGCACGTGCAAATAAATACCAGATCGACCTCACAAAGGTTGCACCTAAACCAAAATTCCTGGGTACGAAGATCATCCATGACTTCCCGTTGGAAGAATTGGTACCTTACATTGACTGGACACCATTCTTTCATACCTGGGAGTTAAGAGGCAGTTTCCCGAAGATCTTTGAAGATGCTTATGTAGGTGATGTTGCGAAGAAGCTATACGCAGATGCGCAGATCATGCTGGAGAAGATTGTATCTGAAAGGCTCTTAAAAGCTAAAGCAGTGATCGGCTTCTGGCCGGCAAGCGCTATTGGTGATGATATTAAACTGGATGTAAATGGAGAAGCAGTAACGATCCATACCTTACGTCAGCAAGGAGAGAAAGTAGCCGGAGATCCATATTATGCCTTGGCGGACTTTATTGCCCCACACGAATCTAATGTGGAGGATTATTTTGGTGGTTTTGCTTTAACAGCAGGTATAGGTTGTGATGAAATGGTCGCTGAATTCGAGCGCAACCATGATGATTACAACAGCATCCTGGTAAAAGCACTTGCCGACAGGCTCGCTGAAGCGTTCGCGGAGAAGATGCATGAGCTGGTGCGTACCGAGTACTGGGGCTATGCACCTGAAGAGGCTTTCAGTAATGAAGAACTGATCAAGGAAAAATATGTGGGTATCCGCCCTGCGCCAGGTTATCCGGCATGTCCGGATCATACGGAAAAGGGTACCTTATTCGAATTGCTTGATGCTGAAAAGCAAATTGGCTTGAAGATCACGGAAAGTTACGCCATGTACCCTACCGCAGCTGTAAGTGGTTTCTATTTCTCACACCCGGAATCCAGGTATTTCGGTCTTGGTAAAATAGACAAGGATCAGGTTGCCGACTACGCCATCCGAAAGGGCATGTCGCTGCAAGAAGCAGAACGCTGGCTCGGACCAAATTTAGCCTATTAACAATACCATCTATAAGTACATGAAAATAACCGAACATATAACCAAAGCCGCAGGCAAGACATTATTTTCTTTCGAACTACTTCCACCCATCAAAGGGAAAAGTATCAACGACATTTACAACGCGATTGATCCTTTGATGGAATTTAACCCACCCTTCATTGATGTAACGTACCATCGGGAGGATTATATCTACAAGCAGCACGACAGCGGATTACTGGAGAAGCTCACCTACCNNTGCGCGGCAATCATGAACCGGTATAAGGTTGACGCTGTACCCCACCTGATCTGTGGTGGTTTCACCAAGGAAGAAACTGAAAATGCATTGATCGATCTTCAGTTCCTGGGAATTGATAATGTACTCGTATTGAGAGGCGATGCAAGACATGCAGATGCACATTTCGTTCCAACACCCGGCGGACATGCTTATGCTTCAGAGCTGTTGAATCAGGTTATCGAAATGAACAACGGAAAGTATCTCTACGAAGATCACTCCGCTTTTAGAACGGAGTTTTGTGTAGGTGTTGCCGGTTATCCGGAAAAACATTTCGAAGCTCCTAACATGAAAACTGACTTTAAATATCTTAAACAAAAGGTAGATATGGGTGCAGAATTTATCGTTACACAGATGTTCTTTGACAACCAGAAGTATGTTGATTTCGTAAAATGTTGCCGCGAAAATGGCATCAATGTACCTATTATACCTGGGCTGAAGCCAATCACATCTTCGAAGCAACTGATCAGTTTGCCGAAGATCTTTCATATCGACTTGCCGGAAGATTTAAGTGAAGCAATTTCAGATTGCAAGAACGAAGCAGCAGTAAAAGAACTTGGCGTGGAATGGATGATTGCGCAATGCAAAGAACTAATGGACCTCGGTGTACCCGTGTTGCATTTCTACACCATGAGTAATCCGGAGCCCACCAGAAAAATTGCACAAGCCATATTTTAAGCTTCAGGCATATTAAGAAGATATGCTTTGAACAGCGGGAAGTCGACAGCCATGGCCGTTGCTTGCCGCTGTTTGTTTTTCAAGTCCTGCACCGCTTCAGGCACTACAATTTTTGACGCAACCACTTGCGGCAGGGCATCCGGAAATTTGCAGGGATGTGCAGTAGATAAGAACACACATACGGCATCTGATCCTTC
>DCLG01000023.1:12308-22407 GCA_002320935.1 Pedobacter sp. UBA1654
ATCGCTGTATGCGGACACGCGATGTAACCATGCTGTTCCCAAAGCATTCTGATCGCATCAATCGTTTCTTCATCTGTAAATCGGTACCCTTGAAGTACAGCTTTTAGTGCTTCTAAATCGCCTTTAAACAATTCCATAATACGAACCCAATTGCTAGGCGCACCTACATCCATTGCATTGGCATAGGTTTGCACCGAAGGCCGGGTTTCATAAACACCGGTCTCGAGAAAGCGTGGCACCGTATCATTGATATTCGTTGCGGCAATAAACTGTTCAACGGGAAGGCCCATGCGATGCGCCAACAAACCTGCGGCGATGTTCCCGAAATTACCGCTAGGCACAGCAACTACCATCTTTTCAACCCCTTGTCTGCGCAGCTGTGCATAGGCATTGAAGTAATAGAACGTCTGGGGAATAAGCCTGGCGATGTTTATGGAATTTGCAGAAGTCAGGCGCAAGTGCGTGTTAAGTTCAGTATCAGCAAAGGCTTCCTTAACCAGTTGCTGACAATCATCGAAGGTACCATCGATTTCCAGCACATGGATATTATGTCCATTGGTGCAAAGCTGTAATTCCTGAATTTCACTTACCTTACCTTTCGGAAAAAGAATGGTTACCCGTGTATTCGGCACGCCAAGAAAGCCAAGTGCAACGGCTCCGCCAGTGTCACCCGAGGTGGCGACAAGCACATCCAGCATCTGTTCACCCTCCTCAAGGAAGTACGACATCACACGACTCATGAAGCGGGCGCCGAAGTCCTTAAAAGCTAAAGAGGGCCCATGGAACAACTCCAAGACCTGTGTGTGGCTGTCCAGCTGTTGCAGTGGCGCATCAAAAGACAATGCATCTGTTATAATAGATTTCAGTGCTACAGCAGGCAGCGCGTCGCCGATGAGGGCCGAAGCAACTTCAAAGGCAATTTCCTGCAGGCTATACTGATGAATATTATCAATGAAGGCCTTTTCCAGAAGAGGAATATTTGCCGGCATATACAAACCTTTATCAAGGGGCATACTGTTAAAAACAGCCGTTTTAAAATCGACCAATTGGTCGTGGTTACTGGTACTATATAGTTTCATGGTTTAGCTTGGTTTAGGAGATGACTTGTGGTCCTGCACTGTTTACTTTGGAGACGAAAGTCAAGCTTTTGATACTACTCGACTTCAATTGCGCCTGCAACGTGGCCGTGATCTTTTCAGCGGTTTCAAGATTTTTGCAAAGTGCAAAAACTGATGGACCTGAGCCAGAGATCCCAAAGCTTATGGCGCCATTTGCAAGTGCCAGTTCCCGCATCCGGTAAAAATCAGGAATTAAAATAGAGCGGATCGGTTCGATCAGCACATCCTGCATGCTCCGGCCGATCAGGTCATAATCTTTCAGGAATAATCCGGACACCAGTCCGGCGACATTCCCCATTTGCGTTACCGCATCTTTAAGCAGTACTTTACTNNGATCATCTCCCGTGCATCCTTTGTTGGTACGTCCACCTCAGGGTAAACGACCGCAGCATAGAGTTCTTCAGGGAATGGCAAACGAAGGATATCCAGCGGCTCATAACTTCTGATCAGCACAAAGCCGCCAAGTAATGCTGGTGCCACGTTATCTGCATGGCCGTATCCACAGGCCAGTTCTTCCCCTTTCATGGCAAAAGGGATCAGCTCAGTATTACTCAGCAGCCCATCCAATAAGGTGTTGATGGCGAACAAGCCCGCTACTGTACTTGCAGAACTGGAGCCCAGCCCGCTGCCAATTGGCATTTTCTTGTGCAGCTCAATTTCTAATCCCATATCAGGCTGCCCGATATGATCCAGGTAATGTTGCACGCTGGCACTTACCGTATTCTTTTTGGGGTCCAGGGNNTGATCTTTGTAATTCGTATTCCCGGAGCGGAAACCTTCCTCATGATTACCTCATCACCGGGTGCATTGATTGCAAAACCCAGAACATCAAAACCGCAAACGACATTGGCCACCGTGGCCGGCGCAAAAACTTTTACAGACGCACTCATCTTTTTCCAAGGTTTATGATGTCCGCAAATACACCAGCAGCAGTAACCTCGGCACCCGCTCCAGGACCTTTAACCACCATCGGGCGCTGCGAATAACGATTTGTAGTGAAGGATATGATGTTATCACTACCAGACATCATGTAGAAAGGATGACTCTCATCAACGGTCTGCAGCGTGATCTCTACTTTGCCATTTTCAAGCTTGCCGATATACCGCAATACCTTACCTGCAGCTTCAGCCTGTTGCTTCAAGTTGTCAAAGTAGCTTGCATTATTTTCAAGTTCAGTATAAAATTCATCAACTGAGGATGCCGCCATGCAGGATGCAGGCAGCATGTTTTCAATGCTCACATCAGCCGCTTCCATCTCGTAACCGGCATCACGTGCCAGAATCAGCATTTTACGCATAAAGTCTTTACCATTAAGGTCGTCCCGTGGGTCAGGTTCTGTAAACCCCTTCTCCTGTGCTTCACGTACCACATCATGGAACTTTCTGTCGCCTTTAAAATTGTTGAAGATGTAGGAGATGGTGCCCGAAAGTATTGCCTCTATCCTGCTCACCTGATCACCGCTGAGCATCAGATCACGGAGGGTTTTAATGATCGGCAGTCCGGCACCAACATTGGTTTCGTAATAGAACTCCACCCCGAATGTACGCGCAGCCTTTTTGAAGGCCTGATACTGGCTGAAATCTCCTGAATTTCCGATCTTATTGCAGGTTACCACTGAAATGCTGGATTTCAGCACCTGCTCATAAAAGGCTACGGGTTCTTCACTTGCAGTATTATCTACGAATACACAATTCGGAAGGTTCATTGCCCGCATCTTTTTCACAAAAAGGTGCAGGTCTGCTTTTTCGGCATATTCCTCCATTGTTGCTTCCCAATTGGAAAGGTCCATGCCCTCCATACTCAGGTGCATTTTACGACTATTGCTCATGCCCATCACTTTAACTTCAAGATCATTGTGTTGCGCCAGATAAGGCATTTGTTCGTGAAGCTGGCTGAACAGCGTCTTGCCAATATTTCCTGTACCTAAACAGAATACATGCAGGGTCTTTTTAAGCTGGGAGAAAAAGGCATCATGTACAGCGTTAACTGCTTTAGATAGATCTTCTTTTGAGAGAATTACAGAGATATTGTACTCCGAAGAGCCCTGCGCAATGGCCCGGACATTCACACCGTTACGACCCAGGGCGTTGAATAAGCGAGCACTCATGCCCGGTGTATGACGCATGTTTTCACCTACGATAGCAATTACCGAAAGGTTGCTTTCCATGCCTGGATACTCCAGCTTATTGGTCTGCAGCTCCAGTTCAAACTCCTTATTGATCAATTTTAAAGCCTTCAATGCATCATCCGGTTTCACTGCAAAAGTGATGCTGTGCTCTGATGAAGACTGGGTTATGAGGATGATGTTGATCTGCTCGCGCGAAAGCAGCGAAAATAGCCGGCCACTGAAGCCTGTTTTACCCACCATGCCACTGCCCGAAAGATTGATGATGGTCACTTCATTTATGGAAGAGATCCCTTTGATCGGAAGGTCGGTGGCCTGGGTATCCGGGCGGATATAGGTACCCTCAAATTCAGGATTGAAGGTATTCTTAATCACAATTGGAATTTTATTCAGGAATGCTGGTGTCATGGTTGGTGGATAGATGACCTTAGCCCCGAAATAAGAAAGTTCCATTGCTTCTGTGTAACTCAGTTCTTTCAATGAAAAGGCTTTTTCGACGATTCTTGGATCAGCGGTAAGCATGCCATTTACATCGGTCCAGATCTGGATCTCTTCTGCGCCAAGTGCGGAGCCCCAGATAGAAGCCGTATGGTCGCTGCCTCCCCTGCCTAATGTGGTGATCCGACCATCTTCAGAACTGGCAATAAATCCGGTAACGAACAGCAATGATGCCCTGTGACTGTTATAGAAATCCTGAATCAGCAGGTCGGTAAGTTTGGTATTTACTCTTGCATTGCCAAAGTCTGCATCAGTTTTGATGTAGTCTGAACCATCCACTGCAAGCACATCTTTAAATTGCTGTTTGGCAATATGGGAGATGGTGAATGTAGAGCAGCGCTCACCAAAGCTCAGGATCAGGTCCCGTGTCTGGGGGCTAAGTTCTTTAAGTACCGACACAGACTGCAGGATATCTTCCAACTGGTTAAAGTAGATGGTCAGTTTACTAAAAACGGGGTTTTGAGCTGTTGCCGGCAGCAGTGCACGCACCACATCAAAGTGACGGTTTTCGATACTCTTCAGGTCTGGCGTATAATCCTGTTCCTGCCGGGCCTTCTCGGCAATGGCGATTAGCTGGTTGGTCACGCCGCTAAACGCAGAAAGTACTACGATGGGATTACCCTTAGGGACTTCAGTTTCCAGAATGCCCAGCAATGCTTTTATACTTGCAACGGATCCTACAGAAGTACCACCAAATTTTAAAATCTTCATGTTGTTTAGGTTAAAAAAAAAGCGCCTTCCCTGTTTAGAGGAAGGCGCTTTCTATGTTGTTTATCAAATTTATGAACACATTAGATTACCACCCTCCGGTTAGGCCCGGTGGTTGTAATAATAATGCTTGTAATGGTTCTTGAGTTGTACATTGTATTTTTCACACTAAGTGCGTTGACATAAAGTAAAGTTATATTTTTTACATTAACAAATGAATTTCAAATAATTATAAACTCATATCATACAGCAGTGTTTAAATCGGAGCAAAAAGGCATGCTTTTCTTACCTTTACTTAATATATGCAAGGATTAGTTATCAAATCAACAGGAAGCTGGTACCAGGTACATGCAGAAGACGGTGAAATTTACGATTGCAGGATCAAAGGCAAGTTCAGGATCCAGGGCATACAGACGACCAACCCGATTGCGGTGGGCGATCAGGTAAACTTTGAACTGGAGCCGAACTCTGGTAATGGCGTCATTGATAAACTTCATGAACGCAAGAACTACATCATCCGGAAGTCGATAAACCTGTCTAAGCAGGCACAGATTATTGCTGCTAATATGGACCAGGCTTTTCTGGTGGTGACACTCGCCTCACCGCGAACATCGATGGGATTCATAGACCGCTTTCTGGCAACAGCCGAAGCTTATGGTATTCCTGCCGTTCTGATCTTTAATAAGTTGGATCTGTTCAATGATGCAGGGCTCGCAATACTGGAAGATTATAAAGCCATTTATGAAAACATTGGCTATCCATGTTACACGGTTTCAGCACTTGAGGGTACCAACATGCATATCATAGAAGATTTGCTGAAGGATAAAACCACGCTTTTTTCCGGCCACTCCGGTGTAGGAAAATCAAGCCTGATCAATGCGTTAATGCCAGATCTGGACATCAAAACCGGAGAAGTATCCGAGGCGAGTGATAAGGGACAGCATACAACGACCTTTGCAGAGATGCATGAACTGCCTTTTGGGGGCTATCTGATTGATACGCCAGGAATCAGGGAGTTGGGAATCTTTGATATCCGGCCGGAAGAGTTAGGACATTACTTCGTGGAAATGCGCGCATTACTCAACCAGTGCAAATTCCACAACTGTCGACATGTAAATGAACCGGGGTGTGCGGTGACCAAAGCCGTAGAGGAAGGCGAAATTGAACTGAGCAGGTACGAAAGTTACCTGAGCATTTATCACGGAAACGAAACCAGAGCTTAATATGCGGGCGATTATACAAAGGGTAACGGAGGCGAGCTGCACCGTAGAAGGACAAGTTACAGGCGCCATTGAACAAGGCTTTTTGGTACTGCTGGGTGTTGAAGATGCCGATGATCAGGAGGATCTGGAATGGCTGGCACAAAAGATTGCGGGTATGCGGATTTTCAGTGATGAAAATGGACTGATGAACAAATCCCTGGCAGATGTTAATGGTAATATACTATTGATTAGTCAGTTTACATTGTTTGCTGCAACCAAGAAAGGTAATAGGCCGGGATTTACAAGAGCTGCAAGGCCAGATAAAGCGATCCCTATGTATGAAAGCATGATTAAAAAATTGTCTTCCTTAATTGACAAAGAAATACAAACCGGGGTGTTTGGTGCTGACATGAAGATCAGATTGCTTAACGATGGTCCGGTAACCATTACAATAGATACTAAAAACAAAGAATAAGATGACCATCAAAGAAGCGCAGGAAGCCGTTGATCAATGGATCAACAAAACTGGTGTACGTTACTTTAATGAGCTGACCAACACCGCCATACTGATGGAAGAGGTTGGTGAGGTCGCCAGAATTATGTCGAGGAAGTATGGTGAGCAATCTTTTAAGAAGAGTGATGAGGCCGTGGATCTGGGCGGGGAAATGGCGGATGTGTTGTTTGTGCTGATCTGTCTGGCGAACCAAACGGGCATTGACCTGACGGAAGCGTTGGAGCAGAATATGCAAAAGAAAAGCATCAGAGATGCCGACAGGCATCATAATAATCCGAAGTTGAGATAAAAGCAATATCTCAATATCTTTTCTACAGTTAAAAAGCTGAACATACGAAAAAGCGCCTGATCATATTATATGATACAGGCGCTTTACTTTTTAAGCGTAAAACAATTTATAAAGTCAACGCTGCTTTAATCTTCTGCGCGGCTTCTTCCAGCTCCTCCTGTGTAGGATTAAGCTTAGGCTTGCTGAAGTTCATGTCGCTGACATAATTCATTGGAATCAGGTGAATGTGCACATGTGGCACTTCAAGTCCGATCACCGCCATACCCACCTTGATACAAGGGAAAGATTTCTTTATGCCTTCGGCTACAATCTTGGCAAATAAGGTTAAGCCGAAATAGCTTTCCTCGTCCATATCAAAAATGTAATCTATTTCTTTCTTTGGAATAACCAGGACATGCCCCATTGTTAAAGGATTGATGTCCAGGAATGCCAGGAACTCTGTCGTTTCTGCAACAACATGTGCGGGGATCTCGCCGTCTACGATTTTTGAAAAGATGGTTGCCATATATGTATTATTACCTGCTGATTTCTAATATTTCAAACTCCATTTTACCTGCAGGAACCTGGATTTCTGCTTTATCACCTACTGATTTACCCAATAATCCCTGTGCGATAGGTGATTTTACGGAGATCTTTCCAGTCTTTAGATCTGCTTCTGTTTCGGCTACCAACTGGTAGGTCATGGTTGCACCGTTTTTTACGTTCTTGATCTTAACGATAGATAAAGCAAGAACCTTCGATGTATCCAGTTTCGACTCATCAATTAAACGTGCATTGGCAAGTGTGCCCTCTAATTTGGAAATTTTGGCTTCATGCAAGCCTTGTGCTTCTTTTGCTGCGTCATATTCTGCGTTCTCGGAAAGATCACCTTTATCTCGTGCTTCAGCTATTTGCTTAGATATCATCTGCCTCCCCTTCGTCTTCATATACTGTAATTCCTGCTTTAGTTTATCTAAACCATCTTGGGTATAATAAGTAACCTCTGTCATAGCTCAATTTATTTTATGATTCCTATAAAAAACAAACAAGACTACATCGGCTCTTCGCCTACATAGTCTTGCTTCAATGAAAACGAAGATAACAGCCTGTATTTACAAATGCAAATCTTTTTGCCGAACGTGCAGCTTGTACTATAGGAATATGGTCCGGAATTTCTTAGCTGGTTCTTCAGCGCATGCAACGTTGATTATTTCAGCTCAAGCGCTTCAAGCTTATCTGCCAGTACTTCCGATATCTTACGATAAGATTCAAATGTCCAGCCAGCCACATGCGGTGTTAAAAGCACTTTGCCTGAGTTTACCAGTTGCTGGTACCAGGCTTGCCCGGCCAGTATAGGGAACTTCTCCACTTCCAATACATCCAGTCCGGCGCCGAGGATCTTACCGGCTTCAATAGCATTCAGTAATGCCTGGGTATTGGTTACTTCTCCCCTTGCCGTGCTGATGAAGAAGATTGGCTTTTTGAAATGAAAGAAGTATTCATCATCCACCATCTGCCGCGTTTCTGAGGTTAAAGGAATGTGTAGACTTAAAACATCACTATGTTTAACGATCTCTTCCATGCTTACCTGTGTGGCATAGGCATCGGAGAAACCAGTTTTGTATTTGTCGTAAGCAATTACGTTCACACCAAAGCCGGAAAGCTTTCTGGCAAAGCTGCTGCCCATAAATCCGTAGCCAATAATCCCTACAGTTTTGCCTTTTAGCTCCCATCCCCGATTACCTTCACGATCCCAGGTACCTCTGCGCACCTGCATGTCCGCCTGGCGGAAGTTATTGGCAAGGCTCAACAGCATTCCAATCGCATGCTCTCCTACTGCGTCGCAGTTGCCTTCGGGCGCATTGATCAGGCTGATGTTACGTGTGGCGGCATAAGCCTCATCGATGTTATCTAACCCTGCCCCTGCTCTAGCAACGAACTTCAGGTTTGGCGCAGCATCAAATAGCTCCGCATCAATTCTAAATTTAGTACGTACCGCAATGCCGGTATAGTTATTTATAATATCCAGAGTTTCCTGACGGGTAATCTTTGGGAGATCATCTACTTCGAAACCTAGAGCAGTTGCGCGTTCTTTGAACACTGAATGTAGATCGTCGACAATTAGAATCTTTCCTTTCATTACTTATTGATTTAGCTTGGTTAAATGTTGGGTGAGGCTGATGAAGTCGGCCACACTAAGCTGCTCAGCTCTTTTATCGAAGAAGGCATGATCATCCATTTTTTCTTTAGGGATGGTGCCTGAAAGTGCGTTACGTAAGGTTTTGCGGCGTTGGTTAAAACCACCTTTCACAACACGCCAGAAGAGTTTTTCGTCACATGGCAATTCAGCGACATTATTGCGGCTAAGGCGGATCACTCCGGAGTTTACTTTAGGAGGTGGATTAAATGTTCCCGGTTTTACGGTAAACAGGTAATTGATGTCGTAGTAGGCTTGAATCAGTACACTTAAGATACCGTACTCTTTGGTGCCGCTTTTGGAAGCACAACGTTCTGCTACTTCCTTCTGAAACATACCAACCATTTCAACTACATTGTCGCGGTGCTCCAGCACTTTGAAAAGGATCTGTGAAGAGATGTTGTATGGAAAGTTGCCAATGATGGCAAATTTTTCCGGGAAGATGCTGCGGAGGTCCAATGCGAGGAAATCTCCAAGAATAAGTTTTTCGCCGAGTTGAGGATATTTCTCCTGAAGGAACTGGTAAGATTCACGGTCGATATCGATCAGGTAGGTTTCAAAGTTTTCCTTCTCCAGCAGGATATCGGACAGGATCCCCATTCCGGGACCCACTTCAAGTACCTTATTATATTGATCGGTATGAATTAAGCCCTCAACAATTTTAGCGGCAATCTTTCTATCGGTTAAAAAATGTTGCCCTAAATGTTTCTTTGCCTTTACCAAACTCATATCTCTTGATTAAACCGCAAAATAACTAAAGTTTTGCCAGTATCATCGTAAGATTAAGCCAAATTCTGTAATTTGCGCTAAATTCTAAAGCATTACAATGAGTGAAAAAGTAAAAATAGGAATAAGCATAGGTGACATAAATGGTATTGGGTTGGAAGTGATTTTGAAGACACTTATAGAGCCTGGAATTCTGAACTACTGCACTCCAATTGTATATGGACATACGAAGGTGACCTCCTTTCATCGCAAGGCTTTGCGGTTGGGCGAGTTGACCTTCAATGTCATTCCAGAAGCTGCAGCGGCAAATCCGAAACGCGTAAACCTAATCAATTGCTGGGAAGAAGATGTAAAGATTGAACTTGGCCAGTCGACTCCAACAGGTGGAAAATATGCGTTATTATCCCTTGAAAAAGCAACAGAAGACCTGACCAGTGGTGCAATAGACGCTTTGGTTACGGCACCTATCAACAAACATAACATCCAATCGGAAACCTTTAATTTTCCCGGTCATACGGAATATTTGCAGCAGAAAAGCGGCAGTTCGGAAGTACTGATGTTTATGGTAAGTGAAAATCTACGTGTAGGTGTTGTTACCGGCCATATTCCGGTGAGCGCAGTTTCATCACAGGTGACTGCGGAAAAGATCATCCGTAAACTAACGATGATGAATGAGAGCTTAAAGAAGGATTTCTGGATCGAGAAACCGAAAATCGCTGTACTGGGTTTGAACCCTCATGCTG
>DCLG01000023.1:22415-32296 GCA_002320935.1 Pedobacter sp. UBA1654
TGGGTAAAGAAGATCAGGAGGTCATAGCACCAGCGATTCAGGCGGCTTTCGATAAGGGGGTGATCTGCTTTGGACCCTATGCTGCTGATGGTTTCTTCGGAAACGGCACCTACAAGCAGTTTGATGCGGTACTGGGCATGTACCACGATCAGGGGCTCATTCCATTTAAGACAATTGCCTTTGGAACCGGGGTAAACTTTACTGCAGGATTGAAGTTTGTACGCACTTCGCCAGACCATGGCACCGGGTATGACATTGCAGGTAAGAATGTGGCTGACCCTTCTTCTTTTACAGAGGCCTTGTTCGCTGCGGTTCACATTGTAAAAAGCAGACGGGAGCAGCAAGCCTTGTTCGACAACAGATTACGTCCGGGTGGCCGACTTATTGAGACAGCTGCGGACATTAAAGATGATGGGCACTAGGATTTTAAATTTCTGCCAATAGTTTTATTAATACCAAAATAATTCATACATTTGCGGGCTAAAATTTAAGTAAAATTGAAACCGCTAAAACAATTTTCAATCCCCTTCACAGGCTTAAAAATTGGCAAACATCAGTTTGAATTTGAAATTGATAATAGCTTTTTTGACGCTTTTGAGTACTCTTTAGTAAAGAAAGGGGACTTAAAGGTTGCGCTTGAAATGGATAAGCAGGAAACCATGCTAATTCTTCAGTTTCATATTTTTGGAACGATTGGATTGGATTGTGACAAATGTTTATCGGATTTTGATGCCCCTTTAGATGTCAAGGAGCGCCAGATTGTAAAGTTTGCGGAGGACGATTTAGAGAGTGATGATCTGGAGATCATTATGCTGAATAGAAATGAAAGCGAAATTGATGTTTCAACAATGATATATGAATTCATCACAGTTTCGGTTCCATATATAAAAATTTGCGAAGAGAACGGTACGGGAGTGCAGTGCGACCAGGAAATGATTGAACGGTTAAACAAGCTTTCGATAAGTAATCAAGCAGAAGAAGAGAAAACAGTTGACGACCCACGGTGGGAAGCCTTAAAAAAATTAAAATAATAATTAAATAAAAAGCAATGGCACATCCAAAACGCAAGATCTCTAAGAGTAGAAGAGACAAAAGAAGAACCCACTATAAAGCAGTAGCGCCTTCTTTAGCTACTTGTCAAACTACTGGTGCGATACATGTACCTCACCATGCATACAACGTTGATGGTAACTTATACTACAACGGTAAATTGGTTATTGAAAACACCTCTATAGGGTAATTTTCTTAAAAAATAGTTTGTGTTTTAACAGGCTTTAAGTTTAACTTAGACCCTTTTAATTGGCGCAATAATGCTGCTTAACACATACTGATTTTTACTATGAAAATAGGTCTCGATATAATGGGTGGAGACTATGCTCCCAAAGCGAATGTTTTGGGAGCAATAGCTGCCCATGAATTACTGTCCCCGGATGAACAACTTGTTCTGATCGGTGACACAGCGCAGTTCAAGCCCCTAATCGTTGAAGCCGGCTTTGATCCGGATAAGTTCGAATATGTTCATACCGACGAAGTGATTGGTATGGGTGAACACCCCACCAAGGCTATCTTTCAAAAGCCTAACTCCAGTATAGCCGTTGGCTATAATCTATTAAAAGAAGGTAAACTCGATTCATTTGCAAGTGCAGGTAACTCTGGTGCTATGCTTGTTGGTGCTGTTTTTAGTGTAAAGACAGTCCCCGGCATCATTCGTCCTTGTTTGTGTACGCATGTTCCAAAACTTAGCGGCGGCGTTGGGGTAATGCTCGACGTAGGTGCTAATGCGGATTGTAAACCAGACACGCTGCTACAATTTGGTGCACTAGGGAGTTTGTATGCCGAACATGTTATGCAAATTAACAATCCTAAAGTTGCTTTGATGAATATCGGCGAGGAAGATGAAAAAGGAAACATGTTGAGCCTGGCGACTTTCCCGTTAATGAAAGATACCTGTCTGTTCCAGTTTGTTGGAAATGTTGAAGGGCGTGATCTTTTTAATGATAAAGCAGATGTTATAGTTTGTGATGGATTTACGGGGAATGTTTTGTTAAAGCTTGCTGAATCTTTCTATATCGTTACCTTGAAAAAAGGCATAAAGGACGAGTTTTTTGACCGTTTCAATTATGAAAACTACGGTGGCAGCCCTGTACTGGGTGTTAATGCGCCCGTAATCATCGGCCATGGAATTTCCAGCCCTCTTGCTGTAAAAAACATGATCATGCAATCAAGAGATATGATTGCTACCGGCTTGGTAGAGAAAATACAGGCCGCGTTCAAATAAAAACATAAAAATGAGTAAAATTCACGCTGCCATTACCGCAGTACATGGTTATGTTCCTGATTATATCTTAACAAACAAGGAACTTGAATCCATCGTTGATACAACCGACGAATGGATTGTATCTAGAACGGGTATTAAAGAGCGAAGAATATTAAAAGGTGAAGGGCTTGGTGTTTCCGACATGGCGGTTCATGCTGTTAATGGGTTATTGGAAAAAAGAGGCATTTCTGCAGAGGAGATTGACCTGATCATCTTCTGCACCACTACTCCGGACCTGCCCTTCCCTGCATCCGCAAATATATTAGGCGCTAAAATTGGCGCGAAGAACGCCTGGGGTTACGACCTTAATGCCGCTTGCTCCGGATTTATGTACGGACTTTCTACAGGAGCGCAATTTATCGAAGCTGGAAAACATCAGAAAGTATTGGTTGTTGGAGGTGATAAAATGTCTTCTATCGTGAACTATCAGGATCGTACCACCTGCATCATTTTCGGTGATGGCTGTGGCGCCGTGTTGCTGGAGCCGAATGAAGAAGGAAACGGTGTTATGGATTCTATCTTGAAAAGTGATGGTAATGGCATGCCATATCTGCACCAAAAAGCAGGTGGTTCGGCAAGACCCGCATCGCATGAAACGGTAGATGCCAATGAACACGTGGTGTACCAGGAAGGTCAGCAGGTATTCAAGTTCGCGGTGACCAATATGGCCAATGTTGCTAAAGAGATCATGGATAGAAACAACCTGAGCTCAGATGATGTAACCTGGCTGGTACCACATCAGGCAAATAAACGAATTATTGATGCAACCTCTTCCCGCATGGGCGTAGGCAGCGAAAAAGTAATGGTAAACATCGACAAATATGGCAACACCACGAACGGTACGATTCCTTTGTGCTTATGGGAATGGGAAAGCCAGCTAAACAAAGGTGACACCCTTATTCTTGCGGCTTTTGGCGGTGGTTTTACCTGGGGATCCGTTTACTTAAAGTGGGCATATTAATTTAATACAATAATTAATCTTAACTTAGTTCGTTCTAAGACACAATTTTTTCAAAAAATAACATCTAGAAAATGGATATCAAACAAATTCAGGAACTCATTAAATTTGTTTCTCGTTCTGGCGTGAATGAAGTTGCTATTGAGCAGGAAAACTTCAAGATTACGATTAAAACCAATCAGACGCCTACTGTAATCACCACGACCGTTCCAGCACCAGCGCCTGCAGCAGCAGTATTGCCAGCAGCCCCAGCACCGCAGCCGGTGGCAACTACAGTTGAGAATAAAGAAGCAGCAGCAGAGACTTCAAAATACATCACCATTAAATCTCCTATGATTGGTACGTTCTACCGTTCAGCAAGCCCTGATAAACCATCTTTCGTAAATGTTGGTGATGAGGTGAGTACAGGAAAAGTGATTTGCATCATTGAGGCGATGAAGTTATTTAATGAGATTGAAAGTGAAGTTTCTGGTAGAATTGTTAAAGTATTGGTAGAGAATGCTTCACCAGTAGAATATGACCAACCGTTATTTTTAGTAGAACCTATTTAATTTTGCTTAACAGCAATCTTATCATCTTAACCATTCTATGTTTAAAAAAATACTAATTGCCAACAGGGGCGAAATCGCTTTGCGTATCATCCGTACCTGTAAAGAAATGGGCATTAAAACCGTTGCTGTTTACTCAACTGCGGACAGAGAAAGCTTACATGTCAGGTTCGCTGATGAAGCGGTGTGCATCGGTCCACCTCCAAGTAAAGATTCTTACCTAAGTATTCCTAATATTATTTCTGCGGCTGAACTAACCAATGCGGATGCAATTCACCCAGGTTATGGCTTCTTGTCAGAAAACGCGAAGTTCTCTTCTGTTTGCCGTGATTACGGGATTAAATTCATAGGTGCAACACCTGAGCAGATTAACTCCATGGGAGATAAATCTTCTGCCAAAGAAACCATGAAAAAAGCAGGTGTACCAACCATTCCAGGTTCTGAAGGACTATTGGAAAGCGTTAAAGAAGGTATAGCCATTGCAAATGAAATGGGCTACCCCGTTATTTTGAAGGCTACTGCCGGTGGTGGTGGCCGTGGAATGCGTGTGGTATGGAAAGATGAAGAGTTTGAGAATGCCTGGGATAGTGCGAGACAAGAGTCAGGTGCAGCCTTCGGCAACGACGGCCTTTATCTGGAGAAATATATTGAAGATCCGCGCCACATTGAGATCCAGATCATCGGAGATCAGTATGGTAAGGCATGCCACTTATCAGAAAGAGACTGCTCGATCCAACGTCGCCACCAAAAGCTTGTTGAGGAAGCTCCTTCACCATTCATGACTCCAGAACTGCGGGAAAGAATGGGCGAAGCGGCGATTAAAGGTGCCGTTGCAGTGGCCTACGAAGGCGCAGGTACCATTGAGTTTCTGGTTGACAAACACCGTAACTTTTATTTCATGGAGATGAACACCAGGATTCAGGTGGAGCATCCAGTTACCGAGGAAGTTATTAACTACGACCTGATTAAAGAGCAGATTAAAGTAGCTGCAGGTGTTCCAATCAGCGGTAAAAACTATCTGCCGCATATGCACGCTATCGAGTGCAGGATTAACGCTGAAGATCCGTTTAACAACTTTAGACCATCACCAGGTAAAATCACCAACTTCCACTCACCGGGTGGACATGGAGTTCGTGTCGATACACACGTGTATGCAGGATATCAGATCCCACCGAACTATGATTCTATGATTGCTAAACTGATCTGTGTTGCACAAACCAGGGAAGAAGCCATCAGCACCATGGAACGTGCTTTAAGTGAATTCGTGATTGAAGGGGTGAAAACCACAATACCTTTTCACCTGAAACTGATGAAAGATCCGAACTTTCGTGCAGGTAATTTTACCACCAAGTTCATGGAAACTTTTCAATTTTCTGAATAGACAAACTATTGACTATAATTAAACGTAAATACCATTCTAAATCTCGATTAGAATGGTATTTTTGTTTTTCAAGTTAGCTACATGAGTGAGAATAAAACGCAAAAACTAATAGATTCTATAAAGGAGAAAGGCAAAACGCTGGAAGCTGAAATGTCTTTCTTTGACCACATTGATGTTTTAAGAAAACACCTTTTACGCGTAGTAGCAGTGGTGTTGGTGCTGACCATCGGGGCGTTCTATTTTACAGATTTTATCTTCAATGAGATCATCATGGGCCCCAAAAATCCAGATTTCTGGACTTATCGCATGATGTGTAGCCTGGTTGAAAATTACCCTTCTATTTTCGGCCCGGAATTTTGTATCACCAAGATAGATGCAAAGATCATCAACACGCAAATGGCCGGTCAGTTCACCTTGCAACTGAACTCCTGTGTGATGGTCGGCATTATTCTGGGTATTCCTTACCTGTTGTTTGAAGTCTGGCTATTCGTTAAACCTGCACTGCATGAGCATGAACGTAAGTCGGCAAGCGGCTTTGTTATCTTTGCCTCCAGCTTATTCTTTTTAGGTATCATGTTCGGGTATTACCTGATATGCCCACTTTCAATTAACTTCCTGACCAACTTCACGGTGAGTCCGGACATTGAAAACACGTTTACCATTGATTCCTATTTATCATCTGTAATGACCCTAACTTTAGGTGCAGGGATAATCTTCCAGCTGCCGGTTATCATTTATATCCTGTCGAAACTGGGTGTGATGACACCAGCTTTCATGCGAGCGAGCAGAAGGTACGCAACGGTATTAATCCTGATCGTAGCAGCGGTGGTAACGCCTACTGCAGATCCATATACCATGCTGATCGTTGCGGCCCCACTATTCTTACTATACGAGTTAAGTATTTACATCTCCGCAGCAATAGAGAAAAAGAAGAATAAAGAAATTTTTGGTACCACCACACCGAGTGCCTAACAAATATTTTACTACCCATCTGTTTTATTCTAATTAGATTTGAAGATGTCTTCGACAATTAAAATTGCCATTGGTTCGGATCATGCCGGATTTGAATACAAAGAAATGCTTAAAGGTATGCTTGCAGACCTGGCCTATGAGGTTCAGGACCTTGGTACGCATTCAGCATCCTCAGTTGACTATCCGGATTTTGCGCACCCTGTTGCAGAAGCGGTGGAAAGCAGCATTGCTGCCTTTGGAATACTGGTTTGCGGAAGTGCAAATGGAGTGGCCATCACGGCCAATAAACACCAGCAGATTCGTGCAGCCATTTGCTGGGAAATTGAGATTGCAGCACTTGCCAGGCAGCACAATAATGCCAATGTAATTTGTATTCCGGCCCGCTTTGTTTCTGAGGAACTGGCAAAAGAGATGGTGAAGACTTTCCTCAACACCGCATTTGAAGGTGGCAGACATGGGGATCGCGTAGAGAAAATTGCATGTTAAACCTATACTGAAGGAGAACGTCTATAATAGTAGATGATCAGGAGCTTCAGCACAAACACAACAACAAATAAATGAAAAAACAAATTGTTTACACCAGCATGGCCTTATTGCTTGGTTTTGGAGCATGTGCTCAGGACAAGACCGCAATAAAATTTAGCCAGAGCATTTCAAAAGATAATGCCTACAAGCATTTATCTGTATTGGCATCAGACGAATATGAAGGCCGTGAAACGGGTAAGAAAGGTGCCTGGATGGCAGCCGACTATATCCGTACACAGTTTAAGAATATCGGTTTAGCAGCACCTGTAAATGGAAGCTATTTCCAGCCGGTTGGTATGGCAACTTACAACCTATCACAGGCTGTGCTTACCATTAATGGCTCCCCAATGGAGTCCATGAAAGACTTCGTTATTCAACCAAATCAAGTTTCCTTAAAAGGCTTCACATTCAGTGCATCAGAAGTTCTTTTTGCAGGATATGGCCTTAATAAAGCTGAATACAACGACTACACTGGACAGAATGTTAGTGGCAAAGTGGTAATGATCTTCGCTTCAGGTGATCCTACCCAGAAAGCTGCTGCACCTGCCGCCGGTGACCGCACCGCAATGCGTAAGGCAATGGCAGAACGTCAGGCAAAAATCAGTTACCTGATGGACAACAATGCTGCAGGCATAATTCTGGTTGATCCGGTACTGGATAATATTACTCCTGAAATGAAGTCAAGATATGCCGGAAGTGATCAAGTGGTATTATTAAAAGCTGCTAACGTAGAACGTATGCAGAACCAGAAATCACCGAACGTGGTTACCGTTAATACCGCGACTGCCAATCAGATCTTAAAAGCATCAGGACTCACTGTTGATGGTTTGCAGCAACAAATCACCACAGCCGCAAAACCTGCTTCAAGAATAATTAAAGTTGATATCTCTGCAAGTGCAGTAAAGCAGGAAAATAAACTTCGTGCAGAGAACGTACTTGGCTATTTGGAAGGTTCTGACCCTAAGCTTAAGTCAGAAGTTCTGGTAATTTCTGCACACTATGACCACGAAGGCATGACTACCACTGGTGAAGACAAGGTGTTCAATGGTGCCGATGATGATGGCTCCGGAACTACTGGTGTAATTTTAATGGCCGAAGCGTTTGCAAAGGCTAAAAAAGCAGGAAAAGGTCCTAAGAGAAGCATCTTATTCTTAGCTGTTGTAGGTGAAGAAAAAGGTCTTTTAGGTTCCGACTGGTATTCTGAAAACCCGATCTATCCTTTAAAAAGTACCATAGCGAACTTAAACATCGACATGATTGGCCGTACAGGTACGGAATATCAGACCAAACCAGATTCAACAAACTACATTTATGTAATTGGTTCTGATAAGTTGAGTACTGAACTGCGCCAGATCAGCGAAAGTGCAAATAAAACTTATACCAAGCTGCATTTGGATTACAAGTTTGATGATCCAAATGATACAGAGCGTATCTACTACCGTTCTGACCACTATAACTTCGCTAAACACGGTATTCCAATCATTTTCTACTTCAACGGTGNNCAAAACAGACACCATGCCCGCACGATAACCCATTAAATAATCGTTATAAAGACCTGCCCTCCAAAGGCAGGTTTTTTTGTTATAGAGCCGGCTGGTTAATTACTTGCCGAATCTCTTTATATATAATTATATTTGAACATGATGAAAAGTGCTGAAGCGTTTTTAGAGAAGTCGGACGAAAAGGTCTTTGACCTGGATCACAGGAAAACCATCAACCACAACATTGGAAAGTACAATGTCGCTGTAGAACGCGGATTGTCAAAGTTTGAGAATCTGGAACAATCCAAGAAAAAGGCACACGTGATTAAATGGCGCGTGATGGAAAACCTGGATAAGTTTCTCCCTGAATTTGAAACAAACTTCCAGAAGCGAGGTGGTAAGGTAATCTGGGCCAATGACATGGAAGAGGCACAGAAGGAGATTCTGAACATCATCAGGAAAGCAGGTGGAAAGACTGTTATCAAATCTAAATCGATGACCACGGAAGAGTTGCACCTCAACGACTTCCTGGGAAAACACGACATAGAATCATTGGAGAGTGACCTTGGCGAGTACATTGTACAACTGCTTGGTCAACCACCCTATCATATTGTTACGCCTGCCATGCACCTGAGCAAGGAGGAAATTGCCAAGCTGTTCCATGATAAGTTCGGCACACCGATCGATGCTACCCCAGCACAGCTTACCCAAAAAGCAAGAGAACTGTTAAGAGAGAAGTACCTGCAGGCCGATATTGGTATTTCGGGTGCGAATTTCCTTGTTGCTGATACCGGTAGCATTGCCTTGACAGAGAACGAGGGTAATGCAAGGCTTTGCACCACTTTCCCTAAAATTCACATTGCAATAGCCGGCATAGAGAAGATCATTCCTTCTATGTCTGATCTGGATCTTTTCTGGCCATTGCTAGCCAGTCATGGTACCGGGCAGAACCTTACAGTGTATAATAGCCTAATCAGCGGACCACGCCAGGCTGGAGAGACTGATGGGCCGGAGGAGATGTATGTTATTCTCCTTGATAATGGCCGAACCAATCTGCTGGCTCAGAAAGATCAGCGCCAAGGCCTGTATTGCATCCGCTGTGGTGCCTGTTTAAATGCTTGTCCTGTGTATAAGAACATTGGTGGCCACACCTATAATACCACCTACAGCGGGCCAATTGGTTCACTAATAACGCCGCACATGCAAGGCATGAAGGAATTCAAACACCTTAGTTATGCCTCTACCCTATGCGGCAAATGTTCGGAAGTATGTCCGGTTAGGATCGATATCCATAAAATGCTGCTGTTAAACCGGAGGGATGCAACTGCAGAACATGACAACACCAAAACTGAAGATCTGGGCTGGAAAGCATGGAAGACCGGCATGTCTAAAAGAAGCCGTATGGATTTCGTAGGCGGAAAAATAAAGAACTTCTTCTTAAAAAATCTGTTCCGTAATATATGGGGTAAACACCGTAGCAATCCTGAAGTGGCGCCGAAGTCTTTTGCAAAGCTCTGGGATGAAAAGAACAAAGGAGAAAAGTAAATCATATATGAGCTTCAAAACGAATCTATACAGCGCAATTTGCCTGATCATGCTTTTAGCGAGCTGTCAGCAGAAGTCCAATCATCCGCAGGCTGGTATAATCAACCAGTCATCAGCCACCGGCCTGAATGAACAAGCTGTAATTGCATTTGCT
>DCLG01000023.1:32372-32750 GCA_002320935.1 Pedobacter sp. UBA1654
GCCTGATTTTAGTTACGGCAAGCTTACAGCATAACGAGGGACAAGAGCGGACTTTTGAAGAAAGTCGTACCTACCTAAGGAACTATACGGTATTTAAAGGGGAAAGTAAGGTTGCCAGCAGCACTGCTGAGCTAAGCACAGCTGCTTTTAAACCTGTGGGCACCGCACCGGCTGAAGACTACAAAACCGCGGTCGAACGCCTGTTTGATGCACTACAAAGAAAACATGATTTTGAGCTGGTGTTTGACAAGATTACGAGATACCCCGATGCCAGCTTTATATCACTGAAAAGTGCCAACCCGAACGGTTATACAGCTCAGGTAGTGCTACAATCAGCTGATGCATTCGTAGACAGCCTGCTGCGCGACCCTGCACATT
>DCLG01000023.1:32807-33124 GCA_002320935.1 Pedobacter sp. UBA1654
TGGAAAGTAGAGGACATGCAGGCGATCTATGTACCCTCCGGAAGCACTTCTACTTCTGCCAGCGGATTGAACAGGTAAACGTGCCCATTACTTAGCAGCACACAGCGAAACCGCTTTCTTAACCGAGGTCCTTTTCTGAACTTTCTACCATCTTTGATGCTAAACACATCGTCCTGCGGGATCTCTTCCAGCCTCACATACTTGTGCGGTTTATCGTATGCACGCAGCGCCCTGGAAAGGTTCAGATCCGTACAGCTTGAAGCAGCAGGGTTCTGAAGGTAGTTTGTAATGGCAAGCTCAACATCCTGCGGAAAGAG
>DCLG01000023.1:33217-50277 GCA_002320935.1 Pedobacter sp. UBA1654
TTCCACTCCAGTCCGTGTGGTTTTACCTTATTCTTATGGTCTACCCAGGTTACCAGATGTGCAAACTCATGCACGGTGGTCACCAGGAAAGCATAGCTATTCAGGTTGTTATTCACAGAGATCTTGTGCCCCGATTCTCTAAAAGGATGGCGGTAATCGCCAAGTTTAGTACTGCGGGTTTTAGAGATCTTAAACTCACATTGAAAGTAGTCGATCCACTTTGCAATGGTAAGCGCAGCCGTTGGCGGCATATACTGCGCTAAAACCTCAACCTTGTCTGCCATTTCGCTAAATAAGTTTATTTCAGCAATTGGTAAGCAATTAAACTCGCAACGTAAGCAAGGGCGGTCATGTAAACAATCTGAAAAACAGGCCACTTCCAGGTTTTCGTTTCACGGTACACGATGGCTACAGTACTCATGCACTGCATCGCGAAGGCATAGAACAGCATCAGCGCGAAGCCGGTAGCAAAAGTAAACACCGGTAAACCAGTATCTGAGTTTCGTGCAGCGCGCATCTTATTACGGATGCTTTCGCCCTCTTCACCACCCTCTACACTGTAGATGGTCGCCATGGTACCCACAAAAGCTTCCCTTGCAGCAAAGGACGTCACCAGTGCGATACCGATCTTCCAATCAAAGCCCAAAAGTCTGATTACCGGCTCAAGTACATGACCCAGAATACCGGCATAGGAGTTTTCCAGCTTTTCCGCAGAACGGTCACGTTCAAGTGTTGCAATTTCCGTCTCTATCTTCGAAGCTTCAAGCTGCTCGTATTTACGGTCGATGGCCGCAAAGCGCTCCGGCGGTCCATAGGTAGCAAGTACCCATAGCACAATAGAAATCGCTATAATGACCTTACCTGCTTCGAACACGAAGGTTCGCGATTTCTCGTACATCGTAAAAATCACGTTCTTCCACCTTGGCATCCGGTAAACTGGAAGCTCCATAATGAAATAAGATTTTTCCTTGGCTTTGATGATAATTTTCATCACCCATGCCACCAGTATCGCTGCAACAATACTGATCAGGTACATCCCCATGAGGGTAAGTCCCTGTAGATTGATGAAGCCAAACAACAGCTTCTCCGGGATAATCAGGGAAATTAATAAGGTATATACCGGTAAACGTGCCGAACAGCTCACTAAAGGAGACACCATGATCGTAATAATACGGTCTTTCCAGTTTTCAATGTTCCTGGCACTCATGATGGCCGGTACAGCACAAGCTAAGCTACCAATCATAGGTACTACCGATTTACCACTCAACCCAAACTTACGCATGATCTTGTCCATCATAAACGTAACCCTCGCCATATATCCGGTATCCTCCAGAATGGAGATAAAAGCAAATAGGATAGCGATTTGAGGAATGAAAATGACGATACCACCCAATCCGGCTAGAATACCATCCAGAAAAAGATCTGTCAGCATACCTTCAGGCAGGTGTTCATGCCCGTACTCCGTTAACCAGCCGAAACCACCTTCAATCAAATCCATGGGATAAGTTGACCAGGAGAATATGGCATTAAATATGAAAAATAAAATAAGGAAGAAGATGATGAAACCCCAGAACTTGTTGGTTAGCACGGCATCAATCCTATCGCTGAAAGCGAATTTACGCGTTGCACCGGTATCTACAACCACACCGCTAAGTACACCGCTCAGGTAGCGGTAGCGGGCGATGGTTTCTGCAGCCTGAAGTTTGTTCGCATCAAAGCCGTTTGTACGCTTGATTTCCTCCAGTGCTTCATGCTCCAGCTCGGTATACATGGGCAGGTGTTCATGCTGATGCAAAACCTGCAGGCATAAGTAAGTGTTTTCGCTTCCAAGTAGTTCACGGGTATGGCTCAATGCTTCCGGAGCAAGGCTGTCCATTTCCGTCCCCGGCAGTTGTGTGGCCAGATTCGTGTTCGCCATCGCAGCTTTAAGCTTGTCAATGCCTATGTTCCCTCTGGCAGAAATGGGTACCACCTGCACACCAAGGCGTGCAGACAGCTTGTCTACATTGATGTCTATGCCCTCTTTCTGGGCCATATCCGTCATGTTTAAAGCAAGCAATACAGGGAGGCCGAGATCAGCAACCTGCGTATACAGTAGTAAATTCCTTCTTAAATTTGTCGCATCTGCAACAACCACCACCATATCCGGATAACTCGCATTACGGCTATCGGCAAGCACCTGAAAGGCTATACGCTCATCTCGACTCTTCGGATAAAGACTGTAGGTACCTGGAAGGTCTATGATCTCCGCCTGGCGGCCGTCAGGCAACTTACAATATCCTAATTTCTTATCAACAGTTATACCTGGAAAGTTTCCAATTTTCTGGTTTAAACCGGTAAGTATATTAAACAACGTTGATTTTCCCGTATTAGGATTACCAACTAAGGCAATTTTAATAGTGGACCTCAAGATTCTATTCGATTATAATGACGGAAGCTTCATTTTTCCTTAGACAAAGTTGATATCCCGCAACGCGGATGGCCATAGGATCGCCAAGTGGCGCAATGCGCTCAACTTCTACAACTTCCCCCGGAAGGCAGCCCATCTCAATTAATTTTACAGACATTTCCAAGTCCGTAAATTCTACTATTGTACCGCTTTGTCCCGGAGTTAATTGTGATAGCTTCATATCGTGAATTAGCAGGCAATTTAGCCTTTATCTATAATAATTCCAAATAAAGGGCGCTGAATTGCCTGTCCACTATGAATATTACAATACAGGTATAAACCAAAAAAGCCACATTTCTGTGGCTTCTAAAATATCTAGTTTGGCTACATGCGCATTCTGCCACCACCACCGGGCCCACCAAAACCTCTTCTGCCCTGGCCTTCCATTGGATTGATGTTTTTACCACCCATTCTATTCAGTGAATAGGTAAATGAAGCCATATAAAAGCGTTTCAACACATTAAACCTCAGGTCGGTAATCGTGTTATCATTACTGGTCCGCAAGATCCCCCGGTTCTGGTTCAGTGCATCATTTACCGCCAGTTTGAAAGTGCCCCGATTTTTGAAGAACTGCTTACTGATGTAGCCATTCAACAAAGTAAATTTCGTATCGAAGTCTTCTCCACGACCCGTATTCTGAAAGTAATCCACATCTGCCGCCAGGCGGATATTACCTGGGAACACGTAGCTGATGTCCAACGTTGGATTCAGCGTATAGTACGTGGTGTTTTGCTGAGGCTGTGCGGAGTATGTTGCGCGGTTCAGTGAACCATTAATACCTGCAGTAAAATCAAACTTATCGAAGGTCGCCACAAGCTTATAGCCATTCGTTATGCTAATGTCGTTGGTAATATTCTCCAGTCCACGGGTAATGTTCACACCTCTTGCATAAGCACTACCCAGGTTAATGTTTAAGTTCAACTTGTTGCCCGGAATTATGGGCAGTCCTAAACTTCCAAAGATGTTACCCTGATATACGCCGTCTACGTTAATCGGCCTTACAGCAATCTTTCCGAAGTTCTCATCATTTTCATCGGTGATGATTGAACTGTTGTTTCCGAAAGCATTAACCGTCTGGTTAATGTTTGCGAACAAGAATAAGGAGCGGTAATTCTTGAAATCAAAGTTGTTGTAAAAGATGCTCAGGTTATTGGTAAAAGATGGCCTTAACTCCGGATTACCAATCGCAATGCTCTGTGTATTGGAATTATCCAGTACCGGCTGTATCTGCGAAATGGATGGCTGCTGCGTTCTACCGCGATAGTTAACCCTTAAACGCTTGCTGTTACTGAAAGTATACCGAAACTGTGCACTTGGAGTAAGGTTGTAAAAGTTCTGGTTGATGATGTTTCCGGTACTTAGGTTCTCATTTTTACGATCCGTGTTCTGCACGGCCAATCCAGCATTCCAGGTGTACTTCTTAGCCGTCTGGTTAAAACTAAACCCCAAAGCATTGGTTAAGGTTGTATTCTCGTAAGCATTGGTGTAGGTCGGATCAAGCAAATCATATCTGGATGTCACTTCATTGAAATTGTAGGTAAGTCGCTCCGAGTTGTCAAAGTTGTAACGGTTTTCGTAATTCAGTTCCAAACTCATGGTCTTGGAGATCGGCTCCGTATAAACGAATCTGGACGTATTTCCGAAAGACTTACCTTCCTGATCATTAAACTGCCTGGTTGTTTCCTGCGAAGTACCAATGGCGTTAGTTGTTATATTATCAATCGTGTTGAAGTTTTCCGAATTGCTGTTATTAACACTGGTGTTCACATTTAACGACAAGGTTCTACCCGGGCGTAAGAACTTCCTCCTCAACAACAGATTGTTCGACAATGAAGGTGTAGTACCCATATTTTCAAAGTTCTGCGTACCAACTGTCGTATATTCATTATAGTTATTGATGTATGCGTTACTCCGTTTCAGCTCGGTATTGGTATAACTCAAGTTCGGCTGGATACGAATTGAGGTCAATGAGTCAATTTTGGCATCCAAAAGCAGGTTTAAACGATGATTCAGACGTTCCGTAGTGCTCGTTAAATGCTCATCAAAGGTAGTCACCGTGTTTCCAAGAAGGTTCTGGCGAAAGCTTTGCTGTTCGTTAAGCAGCGAAGTATTATTAAAGAAGTAACTACCATTGAACTGCGTCTTCCCTTCATTATAGACATCTGCGAAGTTAAAACCTGCAGCATTGGTCGTCGTTATACCCTGCTGGGTTGCTCCGCCGCCACCGCCGCCACCAAAACCTCCACCACGGCCGCCACCACCACCACCAAATCCGCCCCCGCCGCCAAAGCTCTGCTTATTCACATTATTAAATTGCGCAATAACGGACATCTGCTGGTCGCCATTGAACTTGTTCACATTGATGTTGGCATCATAGCGTTCGTCAGTACCATAACCTACGCTGGAGTTTCCGAAATAGCCTTTCTTCTTATCTTTTTTGGTCGTGATGTTAATGATCTTTTCACGGCTACCATCATCAACGCCCGTAAATTGCGCCTGATCAGAAAGCTGATCAATTACCTGAATCTTGTCGATCATATCCGCAGGCAGGTTTTTGGTCGCAAGTAAGGGATCATTACCAAAGAANNNNACCCTAACCCGCGTAATCGTTTCACCCTGTGCCTTTACCGAACCGTCTTTAGCGACTTCCATTCCAGGTACCCGCTTCAGAACATCTTCCACTACGGCATTCTCCCGTACCTTAAATGAGCTTGCATTAAATTCAAGCGTGTCTTTCTTTACGATCACGGGAGGTGCATCACCTTTTATCTCCACAGTATTCAGATTCAGTCCGTCGTCAGCCATTAATAGTTCTCCAAGATTGACGCTTCCAGTGGCTGGAGCAATATTAAAATCTTTGTTCACATTTTGCAGACCTAGATAAGCCACATATAAACGATAGGCTCCAGGTGCCAGACCTTTGATTGTAAATACACCTTGTGCGTTGGTTGTCGTTGTACCTACAACGGTAGAATCTTTCAGATTTCGAACAGCCACCGTGGCATATTCTACTGCAGACTTGTCTTTTTCAATGCTAACCTTTCCGGTTACAGAGCCATTACGGTCCTGTGCAGAAGCACCAAAGCCAAGAATTAGAAAAAAAAGAAAGGTAATGGATTTCGTAAAAGTTTTCATGTATGACCTATGGGTGAAATTACCCCGGTAGGACTTCATAAAACCTTTAAGGTTTACTAAAGGATATTAAATCAAAAGTAACATTTAAAATACAATGTACTTAGCTGCACAACTTAAACAGTGGCTGGTTTAGCCATGTACCATGTGCGCTTTGCTGGTGTTGCTGCTCACTTTAGGACAGTCACAACCGGATTTGAAGATCCGGCAGGCCGATAAGCTGCTGAGCAGGCAAAGGGCAAGTAAAAATTTAAAGCTATTTTTCATAATCTTTTTTATGTAAAAGCACGTAACTGAAAACCCCCATCATCACACCAATCATATCACAGCCAAAATCCCACCACTCGGCAGAACGATACGTGAAGAATAAAGCTTGTAAAAACTCGATACCTGCACCAATGCAAGCCGTGATCAGAATGATTTTGAAGATGGTTAAAGTCCGGAAGCGGTAATTGTGCTGATAGTTTATTTTGCCATAAAACATCAGCACGGTAAGCACATAAAAGAAACCGAGATGCACAAGCTTGTCAAAGCCTTCAAAGAACAACCCGGTATTAGATGCACCCTCTGTACGCATGCAACAGAGGATTATAATAAGAAGTGTCCAGGCAATTGCCCATGCCTGGTACTTTAACTCTTTTAATAGCTGCATTTATTAAGCGCCGATTAAAGCCTGATAAGCTTCAGCATCTAATAAACCGTCAAGATCTGCAGGGTTTGAAAGGGTCACTTTAACCATCCAGCCTTCACCATAAGCATCTGTATTCACAAGCTCAGGATTGTCGTTTAATGCAGGATTGGTTTCCAGTATCGTTCCGGTAACTGGCATGAAAAGATCAGATACGGTTTTTACAGCTTCTACAGTTCCGAAAACATCATCAGCTGCAACTTCATCACCAACGGTGTTGATGTCAACATAAACGATGTCACCAAGCTCGCGCTGTGCAAAATCAGTAATTCCAATAATGGCATGTTCACCATCAACCTTAACCCATTCGTGGTCTTTCGTGTATTTCAACTCTGCTGGAAAATTCATATCGTGTTTTGTTTTTGTCAAAGGTAACTAATCTGGTCCTTTATGCAAATGTTAATTCGTTCCACAAACGCTAGTTCAGGGTCACCCGAAGGCTAAATCCGAAGTTGCTGTAAGCCGTATTATAGCTCATAGACGTGTAGGGTTTGGTGATGTTCGAATCATAGAACAGCCGCACATTGAACCGTTGATTTAACATGTAGTCAACACTTGGACGCAGGGCTATGTTTTTCGCCCCTGATGATACTTCCGCTTCATCTACATCTGCACGGTAAATCACCGTTTTATTATCGCGGACAGCAACGTCAAGTTTTATGTCCATGTTATTGTCCAAACGTACTTGCTGAAACAAACCAAAGGGAAACCTGAACCGGTTGGTACGGTAGCCCAGGCCAAACACCAGGTTGTTCTCTGACAGCTGCGCCAGCTGGTTGTTTGCCAAACTTAAGCCGAGTAACCGGCTCTTGCCGATCTCGAAATTTGCTGTCAGGTTGTTCTTCAACCGGGTATCTACACCAATCAATGGTGCAAACTGCTCCGCAATAGTGATCTGACTATACTGGTACTGCGGAAGAAAATTGTTGTTCAAATCCCTGCTGCTTACTGACCCGTCACGTTCCTGATACTGCTGCAGCGAGTTAAAGCTGTTCACTGCATATGTAGACCGGTACGAATGCCTGATGTCGATTGACTTGAATGTCTCCTGCATAAAAGCCAGTCTTGATAATCCGCTATAGTTGATCCGCCAGTTGGGTAGCGGGATCTTTGGAAAACCTTTTAGACGTACCGATGAGGCGTCCTGACCAGTATACGCAGCCAGGAATGATGCGACAATCACATCCTGTGCACCCTCATTGTACCCATCAGCAAAATTTCCGGTAAGGCCCCTGGAGTTCACATTTTCTGCACCTAAGCGCTGTGAAACGATGGCCCTATTGGCCATAAACCGCTGATATAATCCGGAGGCGGTACTGCCATTCTTATCCGAAAAAGCCGTTCTTAAGGAGATAAATGAAATGTTAAAGTCGCCAGTTGTATAAGGGCTCAGGTTCTCAAATGAGCCACTTTCATTGCTGTACCGGAAGTTGCTGGAAAAGTTCATCGTACGGTTCCGGTTTGCAGTGAGCGTAATCCTCAAATCACGAAAGGGCTCTATGGTGCTGGTCAGGCTCAGGTCTTCCCGCAATGTGTTCACGTACAGTTGTGACTGCAGCGTATCTCTTGTAAGCCATCCCCGGGCCAATGCACTCGCCCGCAGGTCACGCTGACTACCAAATACAAAGCCCAGACCAGGCGCACCGGTTACCTCATCTATACCCATGTAGTCCGCTCCTGGTAAATAACCTGGTAAAAAGGTGCCTTTAGTCTGTGTAAAAGCTGCGTTAACCGTTTTGATGCTGGTCAGTACGCCTACGAAAAACTTCGCAGCGGACTTGTTCTGATCTGTAGCAACCCGCTTTATAAAACCAAACTTGCTGTACAAAGTATTGAAGTTTAAAGTGGGATTAACCTGTATGTTCCTCGCGTTTTGAATGGTATTACCGAGGTTAATGTTGGGATCCCGCAAGGTCGATAAAGGCTCGGTCTGCCAATTGAAGTTACTACCATAACGTGTCGCCACATTGATCCAGTTCAAACCCGGAATTTTGTTGATGGGTAGGTTATAGGTAACATTCAGATCGTGGTTGTAATCCGTTGTTCTACCCAAACGTTTCAGATTCTGCCAAAGGGTATCTGTTTTCAGCCCGTTGATCCGGCCTTCAGGCTCATCAATGATGGCGTAATTGGTAGCATCGAAATCCAGCGTCAGAGACCTGGTGAGATTCCATGATATGCCATATACCCGGGTTACCAGGAAATTCTTATTATAAGTTGTATTCACAGGTATAGCATTCGCAGGATCATTGTTCCGCAAGCTGTTTTCAGAATAATAGCGGTCAAAATCAATCCTGAAATTGATGGCACTCGGCAGCAGACTGAAGTTGATGTCTCGTAATAAAGCAAGTGTGTTCGACTTGATCAGTTTTTCAAAGGGCTGATACGATTTTGACTGTGCCGCATATCGATACTCCAGCGAGCCTCGATAGCTCTGTTGTATGTTATTTTCATTAATAAAATCCCGGTGAAAGTACTTTGTATACCCATAACTCAGGTTCAAATTTTCAATATCCCAGAGTCGTGGCTTCTTATCAGGATCAGTCCGTTCCTTATGTACATTGCTGAAATTGATGCTGTTTCTGGTTGTATAATCCTGTGCATAGTTCAGGATGGCTTTCTTCTCCTCTTTGTTTGCTGGATCAAGTGCATTCTTCAGCTCGATATCAGGTGTTCTGGGGTCATACTGCGGCGTACTGATCTGGGCAGAAGCACTTATAAACATGGGAATGACCAGTCCGCTTTTCTTAGGGAAGAATTTACCCAGTTCCAGATTGGAGGACACATCGAAGAACGTGTTGTCGGCGCGGTTACGTTCAGATACTCTTTTCTCTATGGAACCAAAGCCAATGGTAGATTTACTTGCAGAGATGTTCAGATCACCAAAATCAGCCAGCTTCGCAGATAAACCTGCTGTTGCGGCCCATCCTCCACGCTCGTCAAATTCCGTTAAGCGCAGTTCATTGAACCAAACCTGTGCATCTTTCTCCAAGCCATCGTCACCAGGGCGCAGATCCGGATTACGCAACGGGTTTTTAACCCCAAGCATGTAAAGCCGCACCTTGCTCATATTTGGCTGCCCTTTTACGGTTATAACGCTGTTCCCATCACTATAATCAAAAGGTATGTTTACCGGCCAAGCCTGCCCGTTTGGGAGTCTGGCACTGTTCCTGGCAATCTTCGCCTGTTGAAAACGCTCCAGCGCTATGTCAATCTTGTTCCTTTCCGGCCAAATGGCCGCCGGATCGCTTGTATTTGGCTGCGTTACATACAGGGGCTGTGTGTACTCGTAGTAATTGTCCTGATTGTCGGTACCAATCCGGATGAAAGCACTTACATCCTGATCATTCAGCACCCGGTTCCCAAGCGCTTCCAGGTGGACATACATCTCCAGCCTTTTATAGGATCGGAAATCATTTGTACCGGTTTTGAAGGTCGCCCGGCCATAACCGTCCCGCAGATTTCTCACATTCAGGGATAAAGATTGTTCATTCTGACGTGTGTCATTGCGGAAATTGTTGAAATCTCGCTCCCGCTCAATGCCGGGCGGTACCACATAAGGAATTGGTGTTCTTTTACCATTCTCTTCTATGTTCACCGTTGCCAGTTCAACGCTGGAGTTGTCCGGTGCCGCAGGAATCAGAGCAGGATCTACAATAAGCTCCGAACCATTATTCGTAGCATTATACTGGCGCCAATCGCCACGGACCAGCTGAATTTTTGCAAACCTCAACACCGCAGTATCTGCGAAATCCGTCAGGAACATACGGATAAAGCGTACTGACTTGAAGTCCTGTATGTTGCCAAACTTCTGATCATAATTGGCAAGGGGAATGCGTAGTTGGTACCAGGTTACGGGTTGTGTCTGACCATTTGCCAATCTTACTTGCGATACCACCTTATCTGTAACGTAGTTCCGGCCAACTTCCAGGTCCGCCGGACGCATGGAAACTTTATACTGGAAATACTCGTCAGACTGGGTCATATTGTTATCGCGGTTTACATCTTCGCCGTCTGGCAAAGATGTGGAAGCTGAATTCTCCAGGCCCAGTTCAGCCTGCGACTGCTGGGCAGTCTTTGAATTTCCATCCGGACCGTTAAAGTTTTCATAGCGTTTCAATATGCCGGCACGCGCCTGGTCCAGCGCTGGTCCCCGGTAAAAAGAGAAATTGTCTGAAGAGGGATCTGCAGTTAAGGCTGCCGAAGCGTCGGGGTTCAGCTGTGCTTTGATCTGGTTCAATGCGGTAGTAAACTTCTGTTGTTCCTGAAGATCAGATAAACCGTCCAGCCCCACATCCTGTGCACGCCTGATGTCCGGATTGTTGTCAAAGGCTTGCACCACCGGCTGAAGTTTTGGGACGCGACCCCAGTTCGTCTCGTCAAACTTGGTTGGGTCGTTATCAGCTGGCAGACCATTCTCCAGCGACTTCCTGCCGTCCTTCAATATGTCTTCTGAGATATTGCCCAGATTAAAATACAGGTCGCCGGCCCCAGAATTGTTCGGTTTATAGATGTTGGGGTCCATCACCCATAACTCCAGGTATTCAATATTCAAAGACTCAAAATCGTTACTCTCAATCCTGCGGAATAAACCTCCCCAGCGTGAACGGGGATTGTTCAGCTTCCCGTCCTGACCAAAACCCGTTGAGGTATAATTATACGGACCGCGCAGTGTCGGGTAGTAAGCGATGTCGAGTGTTGGCAGGTTTACTGCTAATCCTGTTGCCGTTTCTTTAAATGGAAAGACTTCTTGTTCTATAATCTCCCGCACATAGTGATTGGAGAGTTCATTGCGATCATTTCGCAGATAAGTTGGTAATGTAGAAGCGGTACGATTGTAAAAGCTGGGGTCAATGTTGTAAAAAGCAATTTTTGCGCGGTTGTAACCATAGCCCAGGTTATCTATTAGTTGCGATTCGGGAAATTGTTGTGGGGTACCTGAGAGTTGCCAGGCAATAGCACTCTTTAAATCGATCACCGTTCTTGACGCTTCAAAGTCGTCCAGATAACTGGTACCGCCTTTACTTCCATCTGCATTCAAGGCATTCGGATGGCCCGGAACTAACTGTGCAAACTCCCCAAACAGCGTCACGGCAGATGGAGCCTTTGTAGAAATGAAGGGTAGCTTATCTACCATCCGCGTCAGGAACCTCGAAGGACTGCTATAATTGAAGTCCATGCCCCAAATGGTATTGTTGATGGGTTCCTCACCAAAGTTTACCTTTGCGGTTAGTGGCTTTTCCGAAAGGTTCATTATCGTTGCACCGAGATTTAGTTTGTTACTGGCCCGGTAATCCAGGCGGGTTCCAAATAGTGACCGTTGTTGCAATCCAAAAAGTTCATTATTCTCTGTTGTGATCCGAATGGGCTGACCTGAACTTAAAATTGCAGTATTCAATATCTTTACACGGCCGGACATATAGTCTACGGTATAATCATTGCCTTCCTGAAGGGGGATGTTGCCGGCAAAGACCTTTACCGATCCCTCAGGTACATTTATGGCGTTCAGATTAAATTCGGAAGACACTTCACTTTGGTAACCACCTCTAATGATATACCTGTTCTGGCGGGTAAAAAGCTGTCGTGCAACGACCTGAGTGGAGTCATATAGTGCCGGAAACGTGTACCTCGCGGCAAGCGCAGCTTCTGCCGGACTAAATTGTGCAGCCAGATCATTCCCAAAGGGTTCAATCACCGGAAATATAATCCGGCCGTTTAATGGATCGATTGTAATGTAACCTTTTCGGCTATTTGAAGCGAATCCCGAAAGGGAGGCGTTTGATGTGGTGGTCCCAGAGGTACCCGGGTTATTTGTGCCAAATGGCTGATGTTCTGCCTGGAAGTCAAAGAAGCCATCAGGTTTTTTTTCATCCTGCTGATTTAACCTGTCTAGTCCGGTAATATCAATCCAAAGGCGATTTTGGGTACGTTGTCCTTCCGTGATTGCAGGCCGTTCGATACCGGAACTTTCATCGATCCGGAAAATGTCCAACTTAAAATTTTGTGGAGAGATCTGATATCCACCAATCGCATAGATGTTCTTCATCATCAGATCCCAGATTGGCAGATTGGTTTTCGTGGTCTCGTTCTTCAGTAACTTGGCGTACAAGACATTTGGTGTACTTTGATTGAAGGAGATATCTGTGGAGAACTCTCCTACCTGGTACTCCACACCGTTAAATGTGTATCTGTATGCCACGGCGAGCACTTCATCGGCATTCAGTGCGTTATTCAACGAAATATAACCAAGTTGGGGATGAAAGTTGTACTCCCGGTCGGTCAATTTCCGGGCATAGGTTAATTTAGCGAAGTTGTCCGTTGCGCCGCTTGCCTGGAAAAAAGCACTCACATCATTGGAGTTTGTGAAACGCGAACCTGCAGGCAGTCTTTCCAGTAAATTGTTGGAAGCCCGGGGAAAGTTTGGTGCTATAAAGCCAGAAGGCACCGGGGAATAGCCTGCGCCTCCTTGGATCAGTGCGGAATTATATGGAGTATTCTCACCCAGATCCATGAAGGCCAAAACATCTCTTGAATCTGTTGTATTACCCGTTTTATTGGTAATCCAAACTTCAATCTTAGTGATGTTCACCGCTGAATTGATGGTTGGTGGATTTGCCAGTGTCCTATTGTAGTTATTTCTGAAATACTGTGCTAAAAAGTAGTGTTTATTTGCTTCATAACTGTCGCCGCTTATGCGAAACTCATTTTGCTGCGCACCATTGGCAATCCGTATCTCCCTTGACTGTGACTTCTGCTGTGTCAGAACACTGGTGGCCGTCAACTTTCCGAATTGCATCTGTGTTTTTATACCAAAAAGTGCCTGTGTTCCGGTAATGAGGCTGGTATTTAAAGGCAGGCTCACATTTCCTGCCTCAATTTTTTTAATAATGTCGTCTTCCCCTCCGGTATAATCCAGTTTAATCTGGTTCTCAAAATCGAACTGGGCCTCGGTATTGTAATTCATGTTCAGCTTCAGCTTGGTACCGATGTTACCAATCACATCCATCTGAATGCGCTGGCTGAAATCAAAGTTAGACTGTACACGTTGCCGCTGATTAAACAGCGGATTTTCATTCCTGTTAACACGGCCAAGTACAGTCAGCTCAGCTTCTCCCCGAGGTTGAATATCGATTGTGTTACCACCAAACAGCTTTTCGAAGGTCCGGCTATTGATGGTTACCGGGGGCAAAATGCCCGTTCTGCGATAGTCAGTCACCTCCGCATCTGAGAAACTGCGCCAATGCTGCTCCTTGATCTCCGACTCCATTAGTCGCTGGTATTCTTCTATGCTTAAATATTGTGGGGTGCTTAGCAAGCGGTCGCCAATTCTGTTGCGAATAATGTATTGCTTATTGATCGGGTCATACTCCACTTCACGTTTGAAGTTACCCGGTAAAGGCGTATAAAGCCGCAGGCTATCGCTCAGACCAAGACGAATGCGTTCCCCTATCCCGAAAGAATTCTTTATGCTATCAGGTTTGGTTTGTCTAGGTATTACTTGTGCGTAAACCTGTTGTATGCCAAAAGAAATAACCAAAAATAAAATTAAGGTAGCTGTTCTTCTCAATAGCAATAAGCGTAAATAATTATAGGTTTTTTAGGGCAATCTTGATCATTTGTTCAACTGTCAGATCGGTGCCGTTATTTTTAACGGCTTGATCCAGTGCCTTTTCTGCAGGTTGCTTTGCAAAGCCCAGCATCATCAATGCAGAAAGGGATTCTTCTCTGACGGTAGTATTCAGTGGTGCAGCGATCAGTGATCCCGAACCTTCTTTTTTTAGTTTATCCTGTAACTCCAACACCAGGCGCTGCGCCGATTTTGCACCAATACCTTTTATCCTTTGAATCAGGGGGAGGTCACCACTTACAATGGCCGCCTGAATTTCATTGGGAGTAATGGATGATAACATCATCCTGCCAGTATTGGGGCCAATCCCGGATACGGAAATCAGATGAAGGAAAAGCCTGCGCTCTCCTTCATCTGCGAAACCGTACAAAGTATGTGCATCTTCTTTAATATGCAACCAGGTATACACCTTGCAGCGCTCCTGGTCAGCCAATAAGCTGTATGTATTCAATGATATATTGATGTGATAACCGATTCCCCCGGCTTCTACAACGATATAGGCCGGACATTTAAAAGTTAGTTTCCCATCAATATAATCGAACATTGTATCTTAGTATTAATCTTTCTTTAATTGTTTTTAGCGGCAGCTTCTTCTTCCTTAACCTGCACATCTACCACTGCAATGGTTACCATGTTCACGATCTCTCTAACCGAACTACCCAATTGAACGATATGCACCGGCTTGCGGGTTCCCAATAAGATCGGGCCTACAGCCTCTGCTCCACCAAGCTCCTGTAATAGTTTGTAAGCAATGTTACCGGACTCCAGATTCGGGAATACCAGCGTATTTGCAGGAGCATCTGCCAACCTGCTGAAAGGGAAGTTATCCTTTAGCAACTCATTGTTCATGGCAAAGTTCCCCTGCATCTCTCCGTCAACTAGAATATCAGGATGTTTTTCATGGAGGATCTTAACCGCTTTCTTAACTTTTTCAGGCACAACACCTGTATTTGAACCAAAGTTAGAGTATGATAGCAATGCGATCCTTGGCTGAATATTGAACTTGCGCACGGCACTGTTCATCAATAGTGTAAGATCTACAAGTTCGTCTACTGTCGGATCTACGTTTACCGTCGTATCACCAAAGAAAACAGGACCTTTTTTGGTCATCATCATATACATACCCGCAACGCGGTTTACCCCCTCCTCTATACCAATTACATGAAGCGCCGGTTTAATGGTACTTGCATAGTTTTTGGTTAAACCAGAGATCATTGCATCAGCTTCGCCAAACTCAACCATAGAAGCACCGAAGTAGTTCCGGTCCCGCATTAGTTTACCCGCATCCAGTTGGGTTAAGCCTTTGCGTTGTCTCTTTTTAAACAGCGCATCAGCAAATTTCTTGCTGCGCTCAGGCTCCTGCATCGGATCAATAATCTCCACGCCATCCAGTTCAAGCGCATGTTCTTCAATGATCGCATTGATCTTGGCTATATTACCCAAAAGAATCGGGATGGCAATATGTTCTTCTTTAACGATCTGAGCCGCCTTAAGAATTTTATAGTTATCAGCTTCTGCGAATACAACACGTTTAGCCGCAGATCTTGCGCGACTTGTTACTGCACGCATGATGGCGTCTTCACCACCCAGGCGACCTTTTAGTTCTTCTTTATACGCATCCCAGTCGGTGATTACTTTTCTTGCAACACCGGAATCGATCGCAGCTTTCGCAACAGCAGATGAAACATTCGTCATAAGACGTAGATCCATTGGCTTCGGAATGATGTAGTCACTCCCAAATTTCAGGTTCTTAGCATTGTAAGCCATGTTCACCGCTTCAGGAACAGATTTCTTTGCAAGATCTGCAATAGCGTGTACAGCAGCAATCTTCATTGCCTCGTTGATAGTGGTAGCCCTAACATCAAGCGCACCACGGAAGATGTATGGGAAACCCAGTACGTTATTAACCTGGTTAGGATAATCTGAACGACCGGTAGCCATAATAAGATCTTCCCGCGAGCTGATGGCAAGATCATAAGCAATCTCAGGATTTGGATTCGCCATTGCGAACACAATCGGGTTCTTAGCCATTGATTTCAACATCTCTACAGAAACACAATCTGCCGAAGAAAGACCGATAAATACATCGGCGTCAACCATAGCGTCTTCAAGCGTATCAATCTCACGTGCAGTAGCAAATTCAGATTTGATGGCATCGAGCTGCTCACGTGTTGCACGGATTACGCCTGAACGATCCAGCATCACGATATTCTCCTTCTTTGCACCTAAAGAAACATACAGGCGGGTACATGAAATCGCTGCAGCACCTGCACCGTTTACCACGATCCTGACATCTTCAAGGTTTTTGCCCTGCAGCTCACATGCATTTAACAATGCAGCTGCAGAGATAATGGCGGTACCGTGCTGATCGTCGTGCATCACCGGGATGTTCATCACTTCTTTCAGGCGACGCTCGATTTCAAAACACTCTGGTGCCTTAATGTCTTCCAGATTTACCCCACCGAAGGTAGGCTCAAGTGCTTTGACAATATTTACAAATTCATCTATATTTTTAGTGTTCAACTCCAGATCGAATACATCGATATCTGCGAAGATTTTAAAAAGAAGGCCTTTACCTTCCATTACGGGTTTACTCGCTTCAGGACCGATATCACCAAGCCCAAGCACCGCTGTACCATTACTGATTACAGCAACAAGGTTGCCCTTTGCGGTATATTTGTAAACATCTTCAGTGTGATCAGCAATACGCAGACAAGGCTCAGCAACGCCGGGAGAGTAGGCTAATGTCAAATCTCTCTGAGAGGCTGTTGGTTTCGTAGGAATAACCTGGATTTTACCCGGTCTGCCCTGCGCGTGATAATCTAGTGCATCTTGCTTCTTATTCGTTTTACTCATCATACTTCCTTCTTAACTAATGCTTCTTATTCTGTCCTTTTGAAATGCCAAAGTTACAATTCTTTTATCCGGCAATCACAATAAAATTCAAGGTATTGAAATGTAGAAGTGCTGGCACACAATATAATATTTAGTTGTGGCAGGAACAAAGTAGCTTAGTTGATGGCGCGTAATTAGAAAGATTGTTGCGAATAGGTATACCGAACCACCCATATTCAGCTACCGTTGTAGATCATCAATATGGGACACCATCTGAATAAAACAACTGCAAAGCCTGATGTAAAAAACCGTATAAACAAGAAAAGCCT
>DCLG01000024.1 GCA_002320935.1 Pedobacter sp. UBA1654
GCTTGTTCACTGCAATCGCATACTGTCGCTTTTGGAGTTCGGGGAACTTACTGACAAGTATTTGCTGGATTTCATCTGTATCCTTAGCTGTTAGCTGAAAGGAATCAGATCCCGTGATCTCTGCAATTTGCCCAAAGGGCATAACATGGCTTAACTTCATTTTTTTATTAATTTGGCCTTAATGCCGGGTTAGATAAACCACAATTTAAACGCTGCCATAAAGAGTACAACACCGAGTACATTTTTAAGTACATTTTGATTAAACCTGGATGCACCGTAATATGCACCTAATAAGCCTCCACTGAACGCAACAACAACATATATCAACATATTGTTAGTAAATTCGATTCCTTTGGTGAACTGGCCAGCAAGGCCTGCAATTGAATTTACAAATATAAACAACGCACTGATAGCAGCAGTTTGTTTTTGATCTGTCCATTTTAGAAGCANNTCCACCAACGAGAAGGGAGAAATAACGATTAGCGTCTTTTAATTCCGATCGCTGGGTGTTGGCAAAAAAGAATAGACGAATGACTGGTAGGAGCAGCAATATTCCCAGAATCTTTTTATAAATATCATCCTCAATAACAAGCATACCTCCGATAAAAGATAGCGGGATAGATGCAATTGCCAGCGGCAAAAAGATTTGTGCCCGGAAATGTTCTCCTCGATAGAATTGCAGGAATGCGGATCCCGAGACAAACAAGTTGAGTAACAAGGCTGTCGGCTTCATGACCTCAGGCGCGATCCCATAGATTGCCATGAGCGCCAGATACCCGCTAGCACCTCCATGGCCTACGGAAGCATACAGAAATGCCACTATAAAAAGAATAATATAATACAGCTCCATTTAAGTTGCGGGTAACAAATGAATTTGAACCATATCACCTGCTGCATAATCAGATCGGTTTTCTTCAAGTACAATCAGGCAATTGGCCTCAGCAAAAGAGTGCAGTCTGAAAGACTCTTGTGCATGCAATGCCCAAACTTTTCCGGAAGGCTCATAGTGTCCCTTCAGGAAATTGGTCAAACCAGCAGGTTTGGAATAGTTGTGGCTTAAAACCGCTTCTATATTCCGCAATTTCAGATTCCTGGAAGTCATGCAGCCAATAGCAGGCAATACATACTGATAAAAACAACTTAGAACAGAAGAGGGATTTCCTGGTAATCCAAATACCACCTTCTGGTACTTTGTGCCGAAGAACAAAGGTTTCCCCGGCTTTTGTTTAATCTTATGAAAGGCTTGTTTGACACCACAATTCTTCGCTGCAGCAACCACAAAATCATAATCTCCAACACTTACGCCACCTGTTAGCAACACCAGGTCTGCCTCCTGAAGGGCCTGATTTAATACATTTTGTAGTACCTTTAAATCATCTTCGGCTCTCAACAAACTTACTGTAGTCACGCCAACTTGTTTCAATGCCGCCTTTAACATCACCGAATTGGCTTCATATACCTGTCCGAACTCAAGTGGATTACCAGGATCCTGAAGCTCGTTGCCAGTAAGAATTATGCAAACACCTGGATTAGGAATAACACTCACATCTGAAATGCCGATACCCGCGAGAAATCCTAGCGCAGCAGGTGTAAGTATTGTGCCCGCCTGCATAGCAAGTGCATTGCGTTTGATTTCTGCACCTTTTTGACGAACATTTTGAAACGGTTGCAGGGCTTCAGTACCAATCGAGATACGGTCGTCTTCTACGGTCACCTTTTCCTGCATCACTACTGTATCCGCACCTTCAGGCAAAGGTGCACCAGTAAATATGCGCGCCGCCTGGCCTTGAAGAAGTTCGATATGGCTCGATGATCCTGCAGGTATTTCGGCCACAAGTACGAATTCGGATCTACCCGCTTCGTATGAAATCGCATAACCATCCATCGAAGATTGTCTAAAATTTGGAATATCAGTGGACGCGAAGATATCCTTTGCTAAAGCTAAGCCTGCTGCTTTTGTTAAAGGAAGGTGCTTAGGCGCTAAGGGACTTAAACCCTCTCTGATGATATTTTTAGCTTCCGTTACCGTAATCATGTATGTTATCCTCCAATGGTGATCATACTTCTGTTCTCAATGTTTAAGGCTTCTATGTGCTGAATTGCCGTTGTAAACTGCCCGCCGAGTTCCTTTTCCTTAGATCTGATGTTCTGATGGATCAGGGGCAATACAGACTCACCTGATCTAAGCGGCTTTAACAAGTCTGTTTCCCCATTTGAGAACAGACAGTTCTTGAGCTTGCCATCAGCTGTTAACCGCATTCGGTTACAACCACTGCAAAAAGGCGCAGTCATAGTACTGATTATTGCGAAGTCACCACGATGTCCGGGAATTGCATATTTTCTGGCGGTATCGTTAATGCCTCCCGGCATTGCCAAATATTCAAACTGTTGTCCTGCAATTTCGAGGATCTCGGCGGATGATACAACTTTGTTACTGGTCCACCGATTACCGCTAAAAGGCATAAATTCTATAAAGCGAATGTGAACTGGCACCTCCCGGGTCCATGCTATAAAGTCATTGATTTCGATATCATTAAGATCCTTCATCACGACCACATTGATTTTCAACTCAAACCCACGCGAGAGCAGCAGATTGATATTTTCCATCACCTGTGTAAAAACATTTCTTCGGGTTACAAGCATAAACTTGTCTGCATCCAAAGTGTCGAGGCTAACGTTTATCGACTTTATTCCAGCGTTTTCCATTACATCGATAAAGTCATGAATTCTGGTACCATTTGTTGTGATACTCAATTCTACTGGCAGCTCTGACAAGCCCAAGATAATCTTTGATGCGTCTTTACGGACAAAGGGCTCGCCACCGGTCAGTCGAATTTTCTTTACACCTTCATCAACAAAGATTTTGGCGAGCGCAACGATTTCATCCGGTTGCATGAGCCTGGATGGTGGTGTAAAATCATAGTCCTCATCAGGCATACAATAGAAGCACCTGAGATTACAGTTATCGGTCAGTGAGATACGAAGGTAATCATGAACCCGGTTGTAGTTATCAATAATCATATATAAAAACTCCTTTGCCCTGCTGTACTGCAGTTTATTGATTCTTGGAGATAAAAGTAACGTAATCTTCCGCAGTATCAATATCTATTAGACCCATAGGGAAGGGTAAATAGCTGGTATTTGTTTGATATTTGGCTATAATTTTCTTTGCACCAGCATGTCCTCGAAGATTTGACAATTCATCAAAGTGTGCCGGACCAAAGAGTACAGGTGTCCCGGCAGTATTCCCATACGTACAGGCGACTATTTCAGATGAACCGCTTTCATACAGAGCGATCATGTCTTCTAACAGCTTAGTACTAATATAAGGCTGATCACAAACCATGAGAATGCATCCATTAATATGAGGCTCCAGCTTTAATACCTCCCGCACTCCTGCTTTGATCGATTCAGACATTCCAAGCTCCCAGTCAGGATTGAAATACATTCGTACATCAGAAAGGGAGAGCGTACTGCGAATTGCTAAATCTGCAGCTCCAGTAACAACCAGCGTACAGGCATTTGTTAAGGCTTTGGCCTGGTTAACTATGTATTCGATCAGCGTTGTTCCATTTACTTCCAACAACTGCTTCGGTTTCCCCAGCCGTGAAGAACTACCCCCGGCGAGTATGATAATTGCATACCTTGCCATCAACTATGTATTGGTTGTTCTTTTTCCCGCAAGGAGCCAGCACCTTTCTTTGCTAGTACAGCTTTAATCTCGGAAGCGATTGACAATGCAATTTCTTCCGCCGTCTCTGCACCAAGATCTAGTCCGACAGGGCTATAAATATGTTGCAATTCAGACTTCATGATTGGCTTTCCTGCAGCAGACAGCTCATCAAGCATGCGGTGCATTTTCTTCTTTGGCCCGAGCACCCCAACGTACGGACAATCCGTTTTAACAAGCTGAGTTAAAACTTCAATATCATAATTGTAATTATGTGTCATCAGAATTGCTGCCGTACGCTCATCAAAGCGGATGCTCGTCAGTGCATCTTCTGCTTTTTTAAGAATCAGAGATGCGGCGATTGGGAACCTTGATGCGGTGACGTGTGTACCACGCCCATCGACGACATGAACTTCCCAGCCTAAAATGTCAGCTATTTTCGCAAGCGGAATTGCGTCGTTGCCAGCGCCAAAAATATACAATGCGACCGCCGGTTCAACTACTTCAATAAACGCCCTGAATGTGATACCATCTGCATCAATGTTTTTAAACACAGATTGTCTATTTTGCCAAACCTGGTTCAGCTCAGCATCTAAACTATTGTAAACATGAGCATCAAACCAGTTGGCCTTAGAATACGAATTGTGATGCCCTCCATACAACAATTGTGTGCCCGGCTGAACAGCTTGCTGTTCCATTGAAAACAAAGTACATAAAACCATGTGCTGCCGCTGATGTTGAAGCAAGTTCAGAAGTGCAATCGGGTTCGTTAAATTATGCGGGTCTATTGGCTCAAAAAGGATGTAAACAATACCGTTGCAGCCGAGCTGTACACCAAACCGGGCGTCATCCTCGTCCGTCGTATCATAGGTGACTAATTTATTTCGTTGCTCATTTATAGCAAGCAAGGCCTTTCGTAAGGCATCACCTTCCAGACAGCCGCCACTAATAGCTCCTGTAAGTACCCCATCCTCCGTAACAAGCATCCTGGCGCCTGGTCGTCGATATGAAGAACCCTCTACCTGAACTACCGTTGCCAGGGCTGTCTTTTTACCCGCAGCAATGGCTTGTTGATGCGCCAAAATAATCTCTTTAATTTCCTTCATATCACCCGAATAATCTTAGTTTGACTTTCGCCTGCCCTATTTACAATTATACTAAAGATTGGTTTTAAGTAAAAAGAAATGCCACGATGATATATTGTGCATGAAGGAAGGCGCTTGTCCTCGCGAAGAGACAAGAATATTGACAAAAAGGCGAAATGGCTACAAAAAAAGAAAGGGCTGCTCCATCCAGACGCATCCCTTTTCTAACCAAATATAAACCTGTATGAACGGGTTTTCCTTTATTTCTTCCGGTAAATCCAGGATTTACTTTCCGAATGTATAATCTTTTTACGGCAGCTACGAATCCCTGCTTTTGATGTCTCAAATATAAATCAAATTATTCTTAGTGTAATACTTACACTAACATTTAATAGTATTTTAACAATTCTATGAGAAATTCAAGTTTTAAATATTCCGCCTCATCTTATTACACTTGGCAAAGCCTGTTCCAGAATTCAGGTGATTAGTTACCATTTTTGCCCGGTAAAAACCTTAAATGATACAAGATGTAGACCATGCATTAGTTAAGAGATAAATACTTAACTTTAAGTATACTCCGCATTAAAACCTTAACACTAACCAGCGATTAACGCAGTTCTGAATCGTATTAATACCCAATTTGTTATCAATTAGGGAATTAGAGAGATTTTAGGGAGCCGAAATTATGCAGGTTCAGAAATTAGGATTAGCTTTAAAAAAGAAAGGGTTGCTCCATCCAGACGCAATCCCTTTTCTAACCAAATATAAACCTGTATGAACGGGTTTTTCTTAAAGACACCTGGCATGCTAAAGCATTGAGGTGTTATATATCTTTACCTTCCGAATCCATTTCAGGATTTTGGATTGAGTTTTCAATATGTTAACCGATTTATTGAAACTTTTTTGAGATAGTATATCCGATACACTCCCCTAAATCAGGTGAAAATTCTTTCAAAGTCAGCCCGATTTGAACTTCTTCTGCAGTAATTCTGTTTTTAAAACGCTTAAACTGGTTTCAAATTGTGCACAATGTTATTTTTCCAATATTTATTAGAAGATTAAAGAACAGCTTCTTCCCAATCAGTTGTTCCACAACGATTGCAAGTATTTCGTGAATGATCATCTACACCTTGCCTGCCGTTTTCTACGGATCTATTCCCGCAGTTGCTACAAACGTAAATCCCAGTGCAGCGCTCATGATCCTCCCAGTAATTATCATCTCCGCTTGGAATAACAGAAAGGCCGGGTTGAGGTTCATCATACTTCACCAGGGAGAAGGCACCACTTGATTCCATGTATAATCGCTTAACTTGTCCAAGATGATCAATGCCCTGAGACCTGATCTGTTGCAAAACCAGGCTTTTTGACATAGACACATATTTCAGGCAATCATAGCTTATGACCGAATCCTCTACAAGCACATTAAGGTCGCCATGAAAAACTGTTTCAGCTTTCTGATTTTTCATGGTGAACCTTGTTATACATCTTTCCGCAAGCACAACAACAAATGCGATCACTGCAGCAGGTAAGATTCCGCGGTCTGGTGCCTGCATGGGCACCCCTATTGCTGCAGCTAAAGCGACCATTGCAGTTAGTTCGGTAACATTCAATTGCAGAGCCATGCGTTTACCCATTAACCGGATTGCTAATATTAGCAGAAAGTAAATGAGAATGGTTCGAATAACAACTTCTATGAAAAATGCCCCTGGTACATCCCCAATTAGTATACGGTGTATATCTGTTAATTTGAATTCCTCTGCTTTCATCGTTCAGCTTTCACTAAGCTATTCCTTTTATAAACTCATGTTCATGGCAGCCCTCACAGGATTCCACGTCCTGTACTTCGCTTATCAAGCCGCAATTTATGCACACCAATAACTGCTTGTAATCGGGTTCCAGGCCCTCTAAAATGTCACGATCGCCGGGAGGGTACAACGGAAGTCCCTGGTGTGCATCATCTGCGAGAATAATGCTGAAAGCGCCGGATGGTTCAAGATACACGCGTCTTACCTTTCCTAAATGAAAGATTTTCTTACTCCTAAGCTCAGAGAAGAGCTGCTGCCTGGACACTCTGGCCTTGTCCATTTCAGAAAGTTGAAGCACGCCATTTTCTACGATTACTGTAGGCGTTCCTTGTAAAATGTCTTCCGCCCTAGGATTAAGGTGGCCCAAGTGTGTTATTCCACGGTGCAATAATAAAGCAGTAATCAAGATCAATAATCCCTGCAGAATCCCACGATCTGGCATTTGCATCGGCACGGAGACGATTGCCCCGAGTGTGATCATTACTGTCATCTCAATGATTGTGAGTTGACCGTTCATCCTTTTTCCAAGCCATTTAACAGCTAAGAGCAAGGCCACATAAATGATGAGTGTTCGAATAAAAACCTCCAATAGGAATTCTGGCGAGGCATTCCCAAACAGAATCCTCTGCCAGTCTTCCAGTTTAATATCGTCTGCTTCCATGCCGTATCAAATTGTCGGGTACCCTCCAGTAACCTGAACGGTAGATCCTGTCATGTAACTTGAGTCCTGTGAAGCCAGTAACACGAATGCCGGTGCAAGCTCTACAGGGTGCCCTGCCCGCTTAAGAGGCACATCCTGACCGAATGATTCAACCTTCTCCGGTGGCATGGTAGCAGGTATAAGTGGTGTCCAGATCGGTCCGGGCGCAACACAATTGACGCGAATACCTTTCTCGGCCCAAAGCTGCGCAAGGCTCGCGGTGAAGTTTTGTATTGCTGCCTTTGTTGCGGAGTAAGGGATCAGTTGCGGAGGTGCTTTGTAGGCGTTTACGGATGTTGTATTTACGACAGTACTCCCGGGCTTGAGGTGTTGTTCCGCTTCTTTACAAAGGTAAAATAAAGGGTAGATATTCGTTTTGAAAGTCTTATCCCATTCCTCGCTTGATATATCCTGAAGAGTATCTCTGGACATCTGGAACGCGGCATTGTTAACCAGTACATCGATCTGGCCAAATTCTTCGACGGCTTTCTGAATGATGTATTTACAATGTGCTTCATCGCTTATATCTCCTGCAACAAGTATTGCCTTACGACCCGCGGCTTCAATATACTTTGCCGTTTCCCGGGCATCTTCATGTTCATTCAGGTAAGATATCAGGACATCCGCTCCTTCACGGGCAAATGCAATGGCTACCGCCCGGCCAATTCCGGAATCCCCTCCAGTAATGATGGTTTTTTTTCCAACCAATTTACCGGAGCCCTTATAGCTCTCTTCACCATGATCTGCTTTTGGGTCCATCGGTGCTTCCAGCCCAGGTTCTTCTTGTTGCTGCCCCTCAAACGGCGGCGTTGGATGCATTTCTAATGGATTCTGTTCTTTATTTAAATTGTTCTGCTCCATGATATGACTTTACTTTACCAATTAAACCATTGTTTTTTCTCCTTAATAAAGATTGACACCAAATAGTTTGGATAAAATTGATCAATAAGCAGATCGGGTACAATCACTTAAACGCAAGTATATACCACATTCTCAAAAGGTTTAAACAAAACTAATGCTTGAGCTTAGCCTGCTGGTCCATTAAAAATGCTTCGAACTCGGCCTTCTCATATGTAGGGCATCCTCCGGGCTTTGATGTAATAAAAGCGCCCATAGCAACAGCATATTCCAATGATGTTGCAGGATCTTGACGTTGAAGTTTTTGGCTGAGAAAAGCGGCAAGGAAGGAATCTCCACTACCAATGGTATCATTTACCTGGATCTTATAGGAAGCGCTGTTTAACATCTCCGTTCGATTATAGTAACTTGCCCCTGCTGCGCCCTTTGTGATGAGGATCTCTTCGACGTTAAACGCGTCGAAGAGATAATTTATCCGGTCAGATTCGTCACTAAGATGATCACTGTACCAGCTGCTGATTAGTTCGAGTTCCGCTGCATTCAACTTCAGCAAATTCGCAGCGCGCAACAATCGATCAATCACTTGCGGATTGTAGTGCGGGTATCGCAAATTCACATCAAAGATTTTGAACGTGTCATATTCGAGCATTTTCAGGAGGGTCTGGGCGGAAACTTCAGAACGGGATGCCAGACTTCCATATACAAGCGCAGTACTATTTTTCAGCAAAGAATCATAAGCGGGTTTCCAGCCGATGAAATCCCAGGCGACAGGGTATACAATATCATAGAGCACTTCATTTTCCTCCGTGATGGTTGCTATAACTTCGCTGGTTGGCCGACTACCATGAATTTGTATGCCATCTTTAGGAAGCCGCATGCGCTGGATAAAATCGAGCATGGACCTGCCTAAATCATCATTTCCAATACTACTGATCAATTGACTATGTATATTCAGTTTTTGCAAGTGATAAGCAACATTCATCGGAGCACCTCCCGGCCTTTTAGCTGTAGGTAAAACATCCCACAGGAGTTCACCGAAGCATACCACGGCATTATTGTCTTTATTTTCCATGTGTTAGCGCTTAATGTAAAATGATGTTGTCTTCAATTTGTTCCAGAGAACGTCCTTTTGTCTCCGGCATCCATCGCCATACAAATATCAGTTGCAGTACCATCATTCCTGCAAAGAAGAAAAATGTAGTTGCACCACCGAGGGTTTCTGAAAAATAGGGAAAACCAAAAGCTATCAATGCTGCCATGACCCAGTGGGTGGAACTACCGAGCGTCTGTCCTTTCGCACGTACTTGATTAGGGAAGATTTCGGAAATAAAAACCCAGATTACTGCACCCTGGGAAAAAGCGAAGAATGCAATGAAGATCATCATGTATACGGGAACCGCAAAGCCATTAAAGTTTTCAGTATAAAAGGTATATCCAACAAGGAACAAAGAGACGATCAATCCGAAAGAGCCGATCAGCATGAGCTTGCGCCGGCCTACTTGGTCAATAAAGTTTATGGCAATTAAAGTAAACGCAAAGTTAATCAGACCAATTCCTACTGTCGAAAGTAAAGAAGAATGTGCACCTAAACCTGCCATTTCAAAGATTCTTGGGGCATAATAGATGATCGCGTTAATACCTGAAACCTGGTTGAAAAAAGCAAATATCATGGCAAGCATTACGGGCTTTCGGTATTGAACTGAAAATAGGTTGTCACGGCTTTTATTGTCGATGCTTACATGAACTGAATTTCTGATCGATATTAGCTCCTGATCACAATTAGCGGGATTGATTATTCTTAAAATTTTTAAAGCGGCGTCTTCCGCACCTTTCTTCAAAATCAACCAGCGTGGACTTTCTGGTATAAAATAGATTAACGTTAAGAATAGCAGTGATGGAAAAGCCTGTACTCCGAGCATCCATCGCCATGCATGCTCTCCTTCTGTTCCGATCAGGTAGTTGGATAAATAGGAGATCAGAATACCAAGTACCACGTTAAACTGAAACAAGCCTACCAACCTACCTCTTTTATCGGCCGGCGCAATCTCGGAGATATAGATTGGTGCAGTTACGGAAGATATACCCACGCCTAAACCACCTAAAAGCCGGAAAACTAAAAACACGTACCAGTCTTGTGCCAGGGCGGTTCCCAGTGAAGAAAGCAAATAAGCAAGGGCCACAAAATATAAGGTGTTTTTCCTGCCAAATTGATCCGAAGGCTTTGATCCAATGAGTGATCCAATTACTGTACCGATTAAGGCTATCGAAATTGTAAGGCCATGCTCAAAGACCGTTAAATTCCAGAACTTTTGAATAGATTTTTCGGCTCCTGATATTACAGCAGTATCGAATCCGAACAAAAAACCACCAAGGGCCACAACAATGGACCAGGCGAGTACAGCATGTTTGCTCATAAGGTTATAAGTTGGTTAGATTAATTTTTCTTCCATGAAAATAAGTTAATGTTTGAATGTTACAATCTTTTTTATTTTAAAGATGTTATCTATTAAAAGACTTATATGTGGATAATTTGGGCCTTAGCAGCTGCATGCTCAGCAGCATTGGTGGTGGTACTAACTAAAGCAGGTTTAAAGAATGTAGATTCGAATTTGGCATTTGCCATTCAGGCGGTATTTATATTCTGCATAACATGGGGGATTGTGACTTATCAAAACAATTTTTCAGCACTGAAAGATATTGATCAAAAAGCATGGATTCTGCTTATTCTTGCAGGCATTGCCACCACCCTGTCAACAGTATTCTCTTATAAAGCCCTATCACTTGGCCCTGCAGCATATGTGACTACCGTAGAACGGCTCTCGCTCGTCATTGCCGTTATCTTGTCCATTATTTTCCTCAAGGAGAAAATGACCTGGCAGTTGGTTGTTGGTGTCACGGTGATGATTGCAGGTGCAGTTTTGATCGCCATGTCACAAGCGGCATCCAAGTAGTGTTATGTGTCTTTTTTCTAGTATCGGTACAATGGGAAGAAATCGACATCAGTATTTGAATCGATGCCGTTTTCTGATACCAACCGATCGTAGCTGGCCTTATCCGCAACGAAACGCCAGCTATTGTAATCGATGAATAACTTTGTGAAGCCTGCTTTCCACTTAAAAAGGTTATCTTCTTTAAAGTTTAATCCTCCACCAAGGTTTATAAACTCGTAACCCAGACTTCGTCCGATCATACTGAGTTCATCGACAACCAACTTTGGAGGTGATAAACTTAGATGTTCAGTTCTGGTGCTCATAAGGTGTAGCTGCATGATCTTATTCGTACAAACTACCAACCCGCCACTTACTATTTCATCATTGAGATATACCAGCATTAGTTTACTTATGTACTCAGTAGACGCCAGTAGCTGTTCAAAGTATGCAGTTGTAAAAAGGTAGTAATCCGCAGCGCCGACACGCTTCATATTCTCTGAATAGATCTCGGCGTATGTTCTAATCGCCTCGGGTGAATCAGACTCCTTGACCTCATATCCTTTTTCCCTAAGAATTCGTATTTGCTGACGATAGCTTTTATGGTATCCTGCACGCTGTTCTTCAATAGGCCTTCGAAGATCAATTGCAACGGTTTTTCCATTTGGAAAAATACCGGGAAAGGCGGACAGCACAAGATGCTGATTGAAGAATGGATGTAACCTGGAAAATATCGAGACAATCTTTTCCTGCTTTAACGTATTTAGGAAAGCATCCCTAAAGCGGGAAAAAAAATCCGCATCCTGGTTATTAAAAGCCCTATCCGATATTGGACCGGTATAACCGTAAACACATGTCAGATCAAAAAGAGCCGTACCTTCAATCTGACGTTTAACAAGGGGAAACGCAACGAAATGCTCAGCCTCCTCGTACACATAAAGTCTGGCATTTTCAGGACTATCCAAATTGTGATAGTACCAGGTATGATAAAAATCGTATGCTGCAGCACGATCTATAAAGCTGGTCCAGGTTAACTTATCTTTGATGGTGTATATAGATAGCATATGCAGATTAATTCTCTGATATCAGGCTTTTTACGATATCAACCATGTACTTCATGTCTTCCAGATCGTAACGTTGATCAATTGGAAGAGATACCACATTCTGTGCGAGTTGGAATTCCATAGAATCAGGCAGGGTCCAGTCGAAAACATTTGGCCAGTAGGTCGCCACAAAGATTTTCCGCTCGATCAGACGTGCTTTCAGATCAGCCTGTTTGATAAACAAAGGATAAACCATAGGCGTGTCCTCAGATGAACACTTAATTTCGAAAAGGTTGTATTCCGATAGCTGCTCGTGTAGAAAGCTAAAATTTTCTCGTCGCTTCGTTGCACAATGTTCATAGTCCACTGCAGCTAATAGCCGTTGAGTGAATTTAGACATCTCTTTAATCTCGTTGTCAATAAGAACATCATTGTTCCGGACGTAGTCAGGATAACCAGCCTCAATATTGACGTCTAAAGCTTTCACCAAGTGAGACACGCGGTCTGTAGAGGTGTCTGTGACGAGCTTCAACCGCTTTGCTGCTGTTGTATACAAATAGGCGCCGTCGGGAACACCGAAAAATTTACGGCAGGAATAAAACGTATCCACTCCAGGTAGCGGTTTAGCATAAAACGCCTGCGCATTATCGATAATCAGGTTTTTCTGTGTTTTACTAAGCTGAGCCACCATTTCAGTCTTAATGCCGAAATAATTCGTATAAAGCATGCAGGAAGTATCATCAACTTCAAAGTCGATGATAGGGTCCATATTTTCGTCAATCTTGTAAAAGTGGTAATAAAGCTGTAATCGCTTTATTGGTTCCAACAGAACCTCACAGGTGAAGTAAGGCAGGTATATAGTTGTATAGCCTTTTGTTACGAGAACATATTCAAGACTATTTCGTGCGGTATTAAGCTGAATTAAATCAGGATAGTATGGCTTTCCTTCTGGAAGCTGAAGGCCCATATATCCCCCAAGGGTTCTAACAGGATTTTTATTAGTCGGCATAGTAAAGTCTCGAGAGCACGTTAAATTTAGAAAAATTATATCAGATTGAAGCCATTTACAGTTTTATTCATTGATTAGAATGATTTTCCCAATGTGCATACTACTTTCCATAAGCTCATGTGCGGCAGCAGCCTCCGCAAATGGAAATGTCTTGTAGACCATTGGTTTAAACGTCCCTGCCTCAATAACAGGCCATACAAACCTTTCAATCTCCTGCGCAAGTGCAATTTTGAAGCCAGAATCCCTTACTCGCAGTTTGCTGCCTGTAATATTGATCCGCTTCTGCATCACCTTCCAAAAGTTGAGATCTACCTGACTGCCTTTCATGGCATTAATGTATACCAGGCGGCCATCTGGCTTAAGCAGATCTATGTTCTTGTGAAAATACTCAGCACCAATCATATCCAAAACTACATCTTCACTATCAGGGCCAAGTTCCGCATCTAAATGCTGGGTTTTATAATTGATATACCGGTTGGCCCCCAGCTTGACGCAAGCGGCTCCTTTGTCTTCACTGCCTTCATGTCGTTGTTTTTGGTATAAACTCCCGCAACAGACGGATAGTTTCAACCAAGCAATATTGTTCGTTTTAAACTAACTTTTAAAACTTCAATTTGTATTAACTGTTATACCTAAAATTTTCAAACCATGGGAGAAGAACAGAACACAAAGGAACAAGCCCGGGATGGGCATGACAACACCGGAACTCAGGGATATGACTCTCTGCAAGACGCAGGTTATACCGGAACAGGTAGTGGCCCCAAAAATGCTGAAGGCACCGGAACCGGTAGCTCTTCAGAGAGCTTCCACGATGTACCACCTACAGAGCCTAAGGATATTAGTGACGAAGACCGGGCACTAGACTCAGGTATTTAACAAGAAACCATAAAATCAGCCTGCAATCATGAAAGTAGAGCTTAAAAAAGATCACGTGAATCTGCATGTACTGATCGAGGCTGAGACGTCGAACGTTGTAAAGGGTATTCTGATTTTTTTCAATATTTGCACATTGGCTATTGTCACTGTATCTCTAATCGACTGGTTACTTGCACTATTTGTGATTGGCACACTTCTGACCATCCTTTTCGGATGGCTAACACTATGGTATGGCTTTGGGAGAGAAAAATTGATTATCAACACCAAGTCGATCAGCTACCAGTATAAATGGGGATTTTATACCACAAAGCTGGAATCACAGCCACTAAGGAAAGCACTTAATATATCATTAGCGCCTTCACGTGAGCGCAATGGCCTTGAATATTTTAATGTAATTTTTGAAACCTACAACAATCACAATGTTCCTGAAGAGATTTACAGAACTTCTCTTGCAATAAACAGGGCGGAATTCGCTTTACTCAAGCGTTCGGTGCGCACCTTATACTTTGAAAAGGTGGATCCAGATTACTTTAAACAACCTTATATTCTGAATTGACCGGGAGCTGGGAAAAGAGGCTATGCAGTTGTTTTATAAACAAGATTAGCATTGTGCTTGTTAGCTATCTAAATGCTAACCAAAACTTAAATCGATTATTATGAAAAAAATGTTTTTAGCGGCTACTTTTGTTGCTGCGTTAATGATTCAGGCTTGTAATTCCGGACAAAGTACCGATGGTACAACAGATTCCACGGCAATGGACCCGACTGCGATGGGTAGTACAACTGAGATGACGACCGACACCAGCGGCATGAATCCGGCCTCTTCAGATCCTAAAGATTTTATGGAAAAAGCAGCCATTGGCGGTATGATGGAAGTTGAGGCTGGAAAAATGGCTCAAACCCAAGCATCCAGTCAAAAAGTTAAAGATTTTGCGGCTATGATGGTCAAAGACCATAGTGACGCGAATAAGGAGCTGATGGGTATAGCTGAGAAGAAATCCGTAAACCTGGCAACAAGTCTTCCTGCTATGGAGCAACAGCATCTTGATGCGATGAAAAGAATGTCGGGCGCAGAGTTCGACAAACACTATATGGATATGATGGTACAAGATCATGATAAAACCATTTCACTATTCCAGGCTGGCAGTAAAAACTCGGATGCCGAAGTAAGTGGTTTTGCGACTAAAACACTTCCAATTAT
>DCLG01000037.1:0-6310 GCA_002320935.1 Pedobacter sp. UBA1654
AAATAACAACTATTCTTACTTCAGGGTAACCGGTTTGTATGAGATCTACAACCCAATTCAGGATGTTGCAGGACTAAACTGGTACTATGGTATCGGTGGATCCGTTGGTTCCAGAAAATGGAAGTTTGATGATACCAACAAAGCTTATATCTCCCTGGACGGTGTAATTGGTTTGGATTACAAATTTATTGATGCACCGATCAACTTGTCTCTGGACTGGAAGCCAGCAATTGAACTTGCACCCGCTACAGAATTTGACTCCTCTGGCTTAGGTCTTTCTGTGAGATTTACTTTCTAAGCAGGAAATCCGATACATAAAAAAGGGGNNGGTTGATCAATTGATCAACCCCTTTTTTATGTATCGGATCCAAGGATGGATTATACGCCTGTCCAGCGCTTAAGCACTGCTTTCTGTGCAGCACTTGCATTCTCATTGATCTCAGCAACCAGCTTGATGTTCGGGTTGGCCTTTAGTGTTACCTTCAGATCAAGAACCTTCCCATCGCGGCCTACCTTAATGTTCACTACGTCACCAACTTTCTTGCCTGTCAGTTCCGGCATCCGCTCAATTGCAGCTTCTACTGGAACGTCATTGATGCTGATTAATTCGTCGCCAGCATTAAGGCCGTCTAGCCAAGCAGGCGAGTTCCTCGATACAGCAGTAATGAACATCCGGCCTTCTACCTTACGGGAAGCCACACCTAAATATGGCTCGTTTTTGCCTGCATTCTCGTTTTTAACGGTAACACCTGCATAGCCGAAATAAGTATTATAATCTACTGGCTCTGTACCGTTCACATATTTTTCCCAGAAGCTGGTAAAGCTGATGCCGCTAATTTTTTCAACCATAGCTTTAAACTCTGCATCCGTGTAACCTCTGCCTTGTGTTTTACCCTGCAGATACATCGCTTTCATCACATCATCAAGGCTTTTTGCGCCTTTAGTTGCATGGGCAATTGCAAGATCCATAAGCAAGCCGATCACTTCACCCTTACTGTAATAAGAAACTGCGCTGTTGTTTGAATTTTCATCAGGACGGTATTGTTTGATCCAGGCATCGTAGCTGGCCATCGCTGCCGATTGCACCCTGTTACCCGGTGTGTTCTCTACAGCTGCGACTGCTCCGGCAAGCTTATTTACAAAGGTCTTTGGATCATTGAAGCCTGCACGCAGCGTAAGTTTATTTTCATAATAAGCGGTAAAACCTTCAGCAATCCAGAGGTTGGTTGTATAATTTTCATTATCGTAATCAAAAGGACCCAAAGCAACCGGTCTTAACCGCTTCACATTCCACAAGTGGTAATATTCATGCGCTACAAGATCCAAAAATCCGGTATACCCTCTTTCATTGTTGTACTGGTTACGTGATGCACCAAGAACTGTTGAGTTCAGGTGTTCTAAACCACCACCTCCACGCTCAAAATTGTGAACAATAAATGTGTAATGTTTATTCGGATTTTCGCCATAAATCGCAGTGCCCTGATCAACAATCTTAGCCATATCTACTTTCAAACGTTCCTTGTCGTAGTTACCACCACCATACATTGCAACCTCGTGCTTCACGCCCGAAGCCGTAAACTCAAAGATGTCCTGATTACCAACTTCCAGCGGACTGTCATAAAGAATATCAAAGTCTTTCGCCAAATAGGTAAACTGCTGACCAGCTACCGGCTCCAGGCCAGTAGAAACTTTGGACCAGTCTTTAAAAGGAACAACCTTAACGGTACTTGGCGATTTCAGATGCCCATCAGGATACATGAAAATACCTGTAGAGGATAGGAATGCATGTGATGCGTCAATGAACGATGTACGTACAGAAACCTCATTTGCATATACGCGATAGTTTACCTTAAGCTGATTTGCCTTAGCACCATAAATCCGCCAGATATTTTTTCTTACTTTTTCAAACTTAACCGGTTTACCTGCAGCTGATGCCTTAAAGCCTTCTACATTCTTGGCAAACTCCCTTACCAGATAGGAACCTGGGGCCCATACCGGCATTTTAACATCCACATAATCTTTGTTGATACCTGAAATGTTCATCTCCACTTCTGCATAGTGCGCCTGTGGTTCTGTAAAACTTACTTCAAAACCGATTTTAACCTGCGATTTTGTGGTAAGGCCTAGGGAAAGTAAAATTACCACCCCGAATAAAGATTTTTTTTTAAACATACTTAAACTGCTTTTCGACAAAAATAGGACTTCTCCAACTTTAACCTTAAATAATTGAATTTAGGGGTGTAACATACTTAATACAACACGAACCTGCTAACTTATTTGGATATTTTTGTTTGTTAATCCAAATTACAAATCTCCAAAATGAAGATCAGATACATCATCTATGCCCTTATTACAGTGGCACTTGCCTACTTTGTTTATTACCGTATTAATGCAAATAAAGCCATTTCAGAATCTGGGAAGGCTGGCGGCGGACGAGGTGGCGCTGGCTCCGGCATGGTTGTAAATGGTATCGTGGTTAAGGCAGACGCTTTTGAAAATGAACTGGAAGTAACAGGCTCTATCGAAGCAAATGAATCTGTAGTCCTGCAGAGTGAAATCTCAGGACTTGTTACCGGCATCTATTTCACTGAAGGCAGTAATGTAAAGAAGGGCACCCTTCTGGTGAAGATCAATGACCGTGACATTCAAGCGCAGTTGCAACAGGTTCTAACCGGACAAAAGCTTTCCCAGTCGAACGAAAACCGCGCAAAACAACTGCTGGAAAAAGGAGCAATCAGTCAGGAAGAATATGATACCGCACTTGCAGAACTGCAATCGCTGAATGCACAGGCACAGCTTGTGCGTGCGCAACTTGCAAAAGCGACCATCCGTGCACCATTTGATGGAAAGATCGGTCTGCGCAACATCTCTGTTGGTGAGTACCTGACCCCCAATAAAGCCATTGCTAACCTTTCCGCGATGAACCCTATCAAAGTGAGTTTCTCTGTTCCTGAAAAATATTCTGGCCAGATAAAACTAAACTCTGAAGTGGATTTTAATACCGATGGCCTAAACCAAACCTACAAAGGAAAAGTCTATGCAATTGAACCGGGCATCAATGCACAAACCAGAACATTATCGATCAAAGCACTTGCAAGCAATACTAAGGGTGAACTGCTGCCGGGCTCTTTCGCAAAAATCAGACTTACATTAAATACGGTGGAAAATGCATTATTGGTTCCCACCGAGGCCATTATTCCGGTTCTAAAAGGCAAAACCGTTTTCATCGCTAAAGGTGGAAAAGCAAAGCAGGTTCCTGTGGAGTCAGGAACAAGAACAGCAGAACGTATCGTCATTACGTCAGGACTAAAAGCTGGAGACACAGTACTTACCACCGGTGCTATGGCTTTAAAGGAAGATGCTCCTGTAAAAGTAACCGTGGTAAACAACTAATCTTAAAGACATGAGTATTTCAACCACCAGTATAAAACGGCCGGTTCTGGCCATTGTAATGAACCTCATGATCCTGCTCTTTGGGATCATTGGTTATTCTTTCCTGGGTGTACGGGAATTCCCGGATATCGATCCAACGGTTGTATCTGTGCGTACCTCCTACCCGGGCGCAAATGCCGATATCATTGAGTCGCAAATCACTGAACCGCTTGAGAAATCCATTAACGGGATTGATGGGATCAGAAATATATCCTCATCCAGTAACCAGGGAAGCAGTAACATCACCATCGAGTTTAACCTTGATAAAAACATTGATGATGCCGCAAATGATGTGCGTGATAAGGTATCTCAGGCCGCAAGGAGTTTACCAAAAGATATAGACGGTAATCCAACGGTGAGCAAGGCTGATGCAAACTCACAAGCGGTAATCACCATGACCATTCAGAGCGATAAGCGCAATGTAATGGAACTGAGTGATTACGCTGAAAACGTAATTTCAGAACGGTTACAAACCATTTCAGGTGTAAGTAGCGTGCAAATTCAAGGGCAGCGTAAGTATGCCATGCGTATCCGGATCGACCCTGCAAAACTTGCAGCATACGGGTTAACCTCTACGGATCTTGTTGATGCGTTGAACAGGGAGAACGTTGAACTGCCTTCCGGAAAGATCACCGGAGCCAATACAGAGCTTATCGTAAAAACACTTGGAAAGCTGACCAACGAGCAGGAATTCAACAACCTGATCCTGGCAAGTGATTCAAACAACGTGGTGAGACTGCAGGATGTGGGTTATGCCATGCTTGGCTCTGAAAATGAAGAAACTGTGCTCCGTGAATCTGGCAAACCCATGGTCGCTGTAGGCCTTGTTCCTCAACCTGGCGCCAATTACCTGGCCATCTCTGAAGAGTTTTACAAACGTTTTGAACAGCTGAAAAAAGATGTACCGGAAGACATAAAACTTGATGTTTCACTGGACACTACTGAATTTATCAAAATGTCCATCACAGAGGTTACGGAAACGATCATCCTCTCCTTGATCCTTGTTATCCTGATCATCTACCTGTTTTTCAGGGATTGGGCAATTGCATTCAGACCCTTGATTGATATACCGGTATCCCTGATCTTCACCTTTTTCATCATGTACATTTTTGGATTCTCCATCAATGTGCTCTCGCTTTTAGCCATTGTACTTGCCACGGGTCTCGTAGTGGATGATGGTATTGTGGTTACAGAAAACATCTTTAAGAAGGTCGAAGAAGGCTACTCGCCCTTTGAAGCGGCAATTAAAGGTTCCAATGAGATCTTCTTTGCTGTAATTTCTATTTCCGTTACCCTAGCAGCAGTGTTTCTTCCGGTGATCTTCCTGGAAGGATTCGTTGGCCGGCTTTTCCGCGAGTTCGGGATTGTTATTGGTGCCGCGGTTCTCATCTCGGCATTCGTATCGCTTACCTTAACACCGATGCTGAATGCTTACCTGATGAAGAGCACAGGACATACCAAGTCAAAGTTCTACGTGATGACTGAGCCTTACTTCCAGAAGCTGAACGATAGTTACGAGGAAAACCTGAACAAGTTTCTTGGCCGCCGTTGGTTATCCATCCCGATCATCGCGATCTGTATCGGCATGATTGCCCTATTCTGGAACATCATCCCGAAAGAAACGGCTCCTTATGATGACCGCAGTGCCATCAACATGAACGTCAGCACGCCTGAAGGTGCTTCCTTTGCATACACAGATAATTTCATGAACAAGATCAGCAACTTGATTGTAGATTCAGTTCCTGAAGCCAATGTTAACATCAGCATCACTTCACCGGGCTTTGGCGGAGGTTCTACGAACGGGGGCTTCTTCCGGATGGGACTCGTAAAACCTGGTGACCGGGAACGCTCGCAAGCTGAAATCGCAACCAAGCTGACCAGCGTCACCAGAAAATACACCGAAGGTAAAGTGGTGGTCACACAACAGCCAACCATTTCTGTTGGCCGGCGGGGTGGCTTACCGATAAACTACATCATACAGGCGCAGAACTTCGAAAAGCTGCGTGAGAAAGTGCCTTTGTTTATGGAAGAGGTTGCCAATGATCCAAGTTTCACCACATCAGATGTAAACCTGAAATTCAATAAACCGGAGATTAACCTGACCATCAATCGCGATAAGGCGAAAAACCTTGGGGTTTCCGCACAGGACATCGGTATGGCGCTACAGCTTGGATTAAGCGGTCAGCGTTTCTCCTATTTCTTCATGAACGGAAAACAGTACCAGGTTATCGGACAATTTGAAGTTGCTGATCGTAAAGATCCGCTTGACCTGAGCTCCGTATACGTGCGAAACAATAAAGGGCAACTGATCCAGCTGGACAACGTCGTAGATGCCAGGGAAGAAAGCAGTCCACCGCAATTGTACCGTAACAACAGGTTCACTGCTGCAACAGTTTCCGCTGGTCTTGCGCCTGGCGTTAGCATTGGTGAAGGACTTGATGCTATGGACAGAATTGCCGCTAAAGTACTTGACGACACCTTTTCAACGGATCTTGGCGGTGAATCAAGAGATTACCGTGAAAGTTCTTCCAACACCTTGTTTGCTTTTGGACTTGCATTACTGCTGGTGTACCTGATCCTTTCTGCACAGTTTGAAAGTTTTAAGGATCCGGTGATCATCATCATGACCGTACCAATGGCAGTAGCCGGTGCTTTTCTGTCCCTTTGGTTATTTGGTCAAAGCTGGAATATCTTCAGCCAGATCGGTACCATCATGCTGATTGGTTTGGTAACAAAAAATGGTATTCTCATCGTGGAATTTGCGAATCAGCTTAAGGAAAAAGGTAAGAGTGTTCAGGAGGCCATCCGCGAAGCATCAGTTTCCAGGTTAAGGCCGATTTTAATGACCAGTCTCGCAATCGCCATCGGTGCATTGCCA
>DCLG01000037.1:6381-13636 GCA_002320935.1 Pedobacter sp. UBA1654
GTATGGGTATGGGTATCGTCATTGTCGGCGGTACCACCTTCTCATTGGTGCTTACACTGTTTGTAATCCCTGCAATTTACTCCTACTGGTCTAAAGAGCACAAGGAAAATAAAGAACTTACCCGTTCCCTTGAGGCAGCTTTGGAAACCGAGAAATTAGAAACTGTTACAATTTAATCTGCATGAAATTCAGCATAAAAATGTTTATTCTGGGCCTGATCTTGTCAGGCTTCTCCCAATATGGTTTCGCACAGAATATACTACACAAGAATACAGACTCCCTGCCCCGGTTTTCGCTGCGGGAAGCAATTGATACCGCTCTAAAAAACAATTACGACATCAAGCTGGTCAACAATGACCTCCTCATTGCAAGAAACAACGTCAATGTAGGTAACGCCGGTTTCCTGCCAGCCGTTGTTGGAAGTCTTGCCAGCAATGGTAGTAATCAGCATACTGTCCGCACCCCTGCATCGGGTCCCGAACAGGAGCTTTCAGGTGTAAAGAACACCAACATGAACTATGGTGTCGCACTCGATTGGACGGTTTTCGACGGCTTCCAGATGTTTGCCAACTTCGACCGGTTGAAAGAACTGCAAAAACAGGGAGAAGTGAATACCAAAGCAGTGATCCTGACCACCATTGCCGATGTGGTAAATGCCTACTATGCGATGGTAAGACAGCAACAGCTTGTTGTCTCAAAGGATAGTGCTATGGAAATCTCAAGATTAAGGCGCCGTATCGCAGAGAACAAACTGCAAATCGGAAGGGGCTCTAAACTTGACGTGCTGACCGCGATTGTAGATTTCAATACTGATACATCATCTTATCTGCAGGAGAAAAACCTGTTGAAAACTTCCATGGTAACCCTGAACCAGATCATGGCACGAAACCTGAACATCGAATTCAAGGTTGATGAAGACATGAATATTCAGAACAACCTGATTTTACAGGATCTTGCAGAGAAATCCCAGCAGCTGAACCCCAGTCTTCAGAACGCCTTTATCAATAAAAAGATCGCGGAACTGAACCTCAAACAGATCAAAGGACAACGATACCCGATTATTGCGGTCAATAGTGGTTATCAAGTCTCCAGAAGTACCAGTCCGACGGGCTTTAACCAGAAAATACGATCAAACGGACTTACTTACGGACTCACTGCAAGTGTGAACATCTTCAACGGCTTTCTGCAAAGACAAAATGAGCGGAATGCAAAGGTAAGCATCAGTTCCTCGGAGCTGGACCTGGAACGTACCAGACAGGCCATCAACGCACAGCTGATCTCCACCTACCAGAATTACATGACCAACCTCGACCTGCTCAAGGTGGAGTCAGGAAACGTACAGGTAGCGGACCAGAATCTGGAAATCACATTGGAGAAATACCGCCTGGGCAGCATTTCACCGCTTGAATTACGCGAAGCCCAACGGAATTCCATCAATGCGATTACACGCTTACTCGATGCAGAATACCAGGCAAAAATCACCGAAATCAGTCTGAAAGAGATCAGCGGAACATTGAATGTTCAATAAGATTGTTATTTTTAACGCATGATTTTAGTAGCTGACAGCGGTTCATCAAAAACAGATTGGATGGGTTATGATAATGGGGAGATTATCAGGTTCAACACCAAAGGCATCAACCCTTATTTTCTTAACGAACATGAAATTTATAAAGTACTGGCAAAGCNNCGAAATAGTCCCTTACGCCTCAAAGGTGCAGGAGATCTATTTCTTCGGGGCCGGTAGTTCATCTCCCGATAAACATGAAGTTGTATCCAATGGCCTGTCGCTGTTCTTCAAAAAAGCCTTTATCAGCGTTGAGAATGATTTGGTAGGCTCCGCCTATGCCACCTGTGGGGATGAAAAAGGACTATCCTGTATACTTGGAACAGGCTCAAACATCTCCTATTACGACGGCAAACACCTGCATGACAGCAAGCATGGCTTGGGCTATGTGCTGGGTGACGAAGGCTCCGGCACCTATTTCGGACGTAAACTGGTTACTGCCTACCTGTACGGCAGCATGCCTGAGCCCCTTGCAAAGGTTTTCGCAAAAACATACGACGTTAATAAAGAAAATGTGATCACGAATGTTTACCAGCGGCCATTTCCAAACATCTACCTGGCTTCACTCAGCAGGTTCATGGCCGAACACCTGAGCCACCCCTTTATTATCGAAATCTTACGGAAAGGATTCCAGGAATTTGTAGATACCAATATCAAAGACTACCCGGAATATAAAGATTTGGAGTGCCACTTCGTTGGTTCCATCGCCTACTTTTACCGCGATTTCCTGAAGGCGGTCTGCAAGGAAAACGGCATTGAAGTAGGTAAAATATATCAGAAACCAATCGAAGGAATCTTCAATTACATACTGGATAAGGAAGGTATTCAGCTGGCAGCAGATGCCCTGCGTGTCCGCCAGACACCATAAAGAAACACCACAGCGATCAACAGGAAAACGCCGGAATCCAGTGGCGTTTCCGGCAGATCCGGATCACCACCAGGCATCCCCGGGTCATCCATATCAGGCAACTGCATTAAGATCAAAAACATTTGGAACAAGATCAGCATCATAGCAATTCAATTAATTCAATTATCGTTTTATCAGCTTTGAAGTTTTGATGGTGCTGCCGGTATCAAGGTTAATCAGCTCCATGAAGTAGATCCCTGATGCCAGAGCGTTTGTGTCAACTTCCNNTCCATGCCATTTACCGGTCCAAAGCTGCGCCGCAGCTTCAACTGCCCCATCAGGTCACGCAACCGCAGTTCCATCCTGAAAGGTACAGCCGCAGGCACCTTCAACCTGAAGCTGCTGACAAAGGGATTTGGATAAGCCAGAATCTCAGACGCTTCTACCGCAACATCTGCCTCGGGCTGCTGACCGCTTACCTGTGGTTTAATGATCAGCATAAAACGACCTACACCAAAACTTTCCGCGATGGCAGGATTCAGTTCAAATTCATATACCTGATCTTCATGCAGCACTTGACGGGTATTCAAATATTTGTCTGCCAGGATCAGCTCCGTTCCGGGCTCCAGCGTACTTGTGCCGCTAACGCGGATCTTATAACGCCCAGCAACATATCCTTTTACAAACAAAGGTAGCTCCAGCGTCCGCCTACGCGGATTTGTCCTGGTATCCACCGATAGCTTTACCCCACCCGATCCAATACCAGAAATGCCTACATACCCCGTCCCGATCGCAGTCGCATCCTGGTCATCAATAGCATCATTCGCACCCTCAGCGAGTACCAGACGGTATTGCTGTTCAAAAACATCCCGTCCTATAATCAGGCTGATCCTGCTTTCTGCATCAAACTGCGGCCGCTCTTGCGGCGCCAGGGACATAGTTGTCCGGACTGCGATGCCGGATAATGCTGCTGCTACACTGGTCACCTTAGCGCCCTCCATAAAACGGATACGACCACTGGTCTGTCCGTTCAGCACTTTAACGAAAAAGCCCTGCCCTGCTTTGATGATGGTACCGGGATCATTTGAAACATCATAAGCGTTGTTTAAGGGATTGAACTTCCAAACGTATGAACTGACACCCTCTTTTTCTAAAGCACCCTAACTGAGGTCGGAAGCATATGGGTTTCCCAACAGGTTGAAGCCATCTCCAGATTCGCCCATGCTCCGGCTATGTACCTGTACTTCCATCGCCCCCTGAAACAGCAGTCCTTTGTGCCGTATGACATAGGCACCGGGACTTTCAAAAGCTGCAGTCTGGATCTGCCTGGCGTAGGCATCTGGCACAAGCCGGTCTCCACGTGAGAATACGTAAACACCCTTACCGAGGTCGACAGACGCATTCATGGATGCAATACCGCTATACTTCTGTGACAGCGATCCCGGCACAGCCTGGTTGTGGGTGTATATGGTGTGTCCATGCTGTGGCGAATCGTCAAAGCCATTACCGGAACCTCCCGGACCGGTCACAAACATGGCCGCTTTCCAGTCATAAAGGTGATAGTAAGCAGCAGCCGCAGCTGAACCGTGGTAAACCGGGGAACTCTGCAGCCGCCAGCCGCGTGCTGTAGCCGGCGCTGGATATCCGCCCGGCACATACTGCTCCACCGTCACTTCAGCATGTACAGCAGCATCTCCGGGATTGCCCATAGGCCAAAGGAAAGCCTGCTTTGAAGGACCAGAATTTTTAAGCGTCAGATGCCCGTTTGCATTCAGCACGCCCATCGTCGCACGTACATAGGAAGAAACACTTACAGCTTGCCGGAGCTCCAGCACAGCAGCACTGCTCGCCTTGTCCAACACCAGCTGTTCTACCGCTATCCTTCCATTACCCCGCAGCAGCTGCAATGCCGCACCTGAGAACAGGAGGCCGCCGGACACTGCATCATCGGCACTGGCCAGCAGTCCATGGTTCAGCAATCCGGCATCAAGCTGCAACTGGGAACCATTTCCAATGATGATCTTCGCCTCCTCCAGCAGCGTTGCCTCGCAAAGCACTTCAAGTTCCTGATCTACCGCTAATGTTGCTCCAACTTCCAGGCTGAGTTTGTTCAACGTCAGCCCGGCCAGTCCATGCAACTTCGCTTTACTTCCCTGCTGGAGAATGACTTGTTCGAAATCTCCTGGCACCTCCCCGCTGCTCCAGTTCGCAGGTTCTGTCCACAAGTCATTCAGGACATTGCTGAATACCATACCTGTAGGCACAATTTCGGCATTCGACTCCTCCGCAGTCACCTGGTAAAAAGCTGCTGGTGCCAGCTGGTTTACATAACTGGTAGTGATCCAGTCCTTACCAGGATTTATGGTCTGTATTCTTAGCTCATCTATAATGCCTCCAAAGTATCGGTCCTGCAACTTACTGGCACCCACAAGCACAGCTCCGCCTGCCTTTAAACCGACGTTCCCTAGACCAACCACATAGCTTTCTCCATTTATGTAAAATTCTCGCCTGCCCTGAAAAGATTGACTAACCAAATGGTACCAGCGATCCGGCACCATAATGAGGTTTGCAGTTCTCGAAGTAATGGTGTTATTCGCTCTGGTTTCCTGCACCATCCGTCCCTGCGCATTAATCTTCAGCACAAAGCCTCCCTGCCCGGCACTATCCGAACTTACAATTATCTGCTCCCGGCCCGTAGCGGTAAACTTGACCCAACAAGAAATAAAAAAATTAGTACTGTTGACCTTACCCGAGGTCAGATACTGATTGGTCCCGTTTAGGAGAATAGCAGAGCCGATCTTCCCCGACACGTAATTGGAGGCATCCATATGTGTGCCTGGCTGCAATCTTTCCTCTGGAACAGAGCTGGCAGCATTGCCGATGGAACTTCCTGCCTGCTGCACATTCATGTGCCACACCCGGTCCTGGTCATTGTTCCAGCTCAGCTGTGCTGCAGGGGATTCCGGAAAATGGATCGTATTGGAGCCATAGTAAAGGTAGATCTCCGTTGCCGGGGTACGGCTCCCCGCAGCTGCAAGTGCAGGGATTCTGATCCAGCTGACCAGTTTGCCGATATCCGCAACATAATCGTCGAGCTGAAAGTGGAGTGGTGTCTGTGGAGCACTTACCAGTGTAAATGCGAAATCGCCTCCTTTGCTGCCTGAAATCTTATTATCCTGGCAGGCGGATGCTACATAGCGCAGATCAGGATCTTCCAATGCAACCAGCAGCTGGAAGTTCTGCAGGTCCACAGCTCCATCAACCATCGCTTTGTTGACCGTAATCTTTTTACGGTAATTATAACCTGGCAGCCAGGCCTGGGCATACAACTGAAAACCTGTGAAGGTAAAGAGCAACCCAAGTACTGTTTTAAGCAATAAGGCTCTGGAAAGTTCTGACATCTCTGCTATTAATATTACAATGGTAGAAAAACAGCAGCATGGTGCGGCAGGAATCGATTGAGAATTAAAATATCAGAATGCCAGCTTTATCTTTTGGAAATAATTATTAGTAATTTCACAATATCAGGTTGTACAATTACCTTTAAACATGCACACAGAAGAACAAATCAAGAACATTGCAGACGCACTATTGTCGAGCTTCCTGCCCAAGGATTCAAACGAAACAGAGCTGACCTTTCACTTTACCATACCTCCTAATCAGAGCTACAAAGTATGGTACAAAAGAAAGAAGGCGGTATGGGAATTTATAAAATACGAAGAAGACAAAGAATAAACCCCCTGTATCTTCAATGGAGACACAGGGGGTTTAACACGATCCTTTACTGATCGAAGAGGCTGTTATTTATATGTAGCAGCAAGTTTTAACGCATTGTATGCGTTTACAATACCGCCTGTAACACAAAGATCACTGAAAGGCATAGAAACCGGCTCATCGTTCACCATTACGGTAACCGGTTGATCAATCTTCACAACTGATTTCATGATGATTTCTTTCACCTGCACAGCAGTTAATTTAGGGTAGTACGAACGAATTGTTGCCGCTAAGCCTGCAACAACTGGTGCAGCCATACTTGTACCGTCAAATTTTGCATAAGCATCGCCATCAGGGATGGTCGAATTGATTTGCTGACCTGGCGCGAATACGTCCACACTAGTCTTCCCGTAGTTCGAAAAGCTCGCTTTTAGCGTCTCATCGTTGTTCCAGCCCGAAGCACCTACTGAAATGTAGGCTTCAGCAACACCGCCAGATTGGTAATTGCGGTTCGGATAGTTCACTTCCACGTCCGTGTTCTTATTATCGTTTCCAGCAGCGTGTACAAGCAGTACATCCTTTGAAACAGCATATTTAACGGCTTCATCTACCAGTTCCTTATCCCATGAATACGTTTTACCAAAGCTCATGTTAATCACTTTCGCGCCATTATCAACAGCATAGCGAATGGAATTAGCAACATCTTTGTCGCGCTCATCACCACCAGGAACCGCACGAACACCCATGATCAGCGCTTTATCAGCAACACCCATGATACCGATGTTATTGGTTCTATCTGCTGCAACAATACCAGCTACGTGAGTTCCATGACTTGCGTCAGGACCTTTAACATCATTGATGCCATACGAACGCTCGCGTCCGTTAGCATAATCATCACCTACCAGCTCTGGTCTTGGATCGTACTCCAGGTTCAGGTTATACTTCAACATTTCGTCGTAGTGATCAACCCCTTTTTGAATCTGGTTTTTGTAGAAGTCCTTGTAAGTTTCCTCTTTCAAGGCATTTGCCATTACCATTTTCAAGCGACTTTCCATTTCATCTGCCGCTTTGTATTGCTCAAAATCAGCAGCTGTAGGCTCAGGTTTACCGATCTTGGTCACGATACGATT
>DCLG01000037.1:13706-23798 GCA_002320935.1 Pedobacter sp. UBA1654
TCAGCAACCTGCTTGTCGAAATCAGCTTTCATTTTTTTATACTCCGCATAAGCAGCTTCATCTTCCTTGGCTACAGTCGTTACCTGCTCAAACTTTTTCATGTCCCTTCTCAACAGTCGGGTAAGTTCAAGCGTTTCAAACTCTATAGATCCTTTTTCAGAGCCGAGGAAGTTCCAGCCATGCACATCATCCTTGTAACCGTTTTTATCATCATCGATACCGTTCCCTGGCTTTTCCTTCTTATTAACCCATAGCACACGTTTCAGGTCTTCATGCGTGATGTCTACACCACCATCCAGTACGCCTACAATAACCGGCGTAGCTTTTTTGCCTTTCAGCAACTCTTTATAAGCACGCTCGGTGCTGATCCCAAATACCGAATCTGTTTGAAGATCTAAATTCTGCCAGTTTGCTTTCTGTGCAAACGAAAAAAATGGAAAAAATGAAAGGGCAACAACCAGCCTCATTCTTCCTGTAAAAAATCTGTTAATCATAGTTTTCTTTAATTATTCAAATATAGCCCTCATAACGCTTAAATTGGTCAGAAGACAAACACCTTTCTATAAAAAGGCCGGAACATCGCTGTCCCGGCCTCACCTAACCTAACCTATCTACCTGCTCTTGTCAAACAGCATGTTTAAAAACACACCGGAATTTCCTCTAATTTTTAAAGGGTTTTCATTGTGTTTGTAGGTAGGACCATATATCTTCTAAAAGGTCTAAACCCGGATATGTTAAAAAATGTTAAAATTGATCTTACTATTTAAGTACAGGAAGCAAAACTTCCTTTTTGCCGTCGATCTGCTCCGTGTATTCCAATCCCAGAATTTCGGCAATTAATGGATAGACATGCACATTTTCGAATTTTGGAATCTTTAGCCCGGATTTAAAAGCTGGCCCCCAGGCCAGGAAGGTGGCCTGCATATCCTTTACTTTTGCAGGATCAAATCCATGCTGCCCCGGCTTTGGTTTGCGGCTTGAGAACACCCTTGGCCACTCTGGAATCAAAATAATGTCCCCCACCCGGTCAAGCCGATCATCCTTCGTACCATAATGATATTGTTTCGGCATCTTCGCCTTGAGGTAAACCTGATAGTCTACAGCCGCTTTCTTCAACTGCTTGTATAAAGGTTTAATATCCTTCTTATGCTTTGCATGAATACTTACCGTGGTGCCAGATGTTGGAACAACAAACTTTTCCGGGTCAATTTCAGGTAATGTAAGCGGATGTTCTGTATCAACCTGGGTCATGCCATGATCCGACAAAAAGATAAAGTTTACCGGCAGACCGGTTGTTTTCACGGCTTCAGTCAACTCATAAATCGCGTTATCCACCATCTTGACAGCTTCTGCAGCTTCATCAGACTCCGGCCCGTGATCGTGCCCGGCATGATCCGGTTCAGAAATGTAAAAAGTGATCAGGTGTGGTCTTTTTTCCTCCGGCAGGTTCAGCCAGTCTTTAACCACCTGAATGCGTCCTGTCATTGGAAACTTTTCTGTGAAGTTATAGCTGTAAGTTGGGCGAATCCCTTTAACAGCGGCTTCGGAGCCAACCCAGAAGAAACTGGCAGATATCATTTGCTGCTGTTCAGCCAGCACCCAAAGTGGTGTACCACCATACCAGCTTCCATCACCTACCCTATCCTTGGCCGACATGCTGTAACGCTGGTCACGGCTTTTATCATAGAAGGTATTGTTCACCAAACCATGATGTGCCGGATACAAGCCTGTTACCAGCGTATAATGATTTGGAAAAGTAAGTGTGGGATAACTTGGGGTCATGCTTTCTGCCTGAACGCCGCCTGCACTCAGGTTTAGCAAATGCTGAGGCTGATATTTTTTTGTATAATCATGGCGAAAGCCATCTGCAGAAATCAGAATCACATAAGGTTTCTGTTGTTGAGCTGCTGAGTTCTTGCGATCAGCGATAATGCGCTGAGGAAATTCATCCTGTGCATGTAGAAATTGGGGTGCTGCCAACATTGTAATGAGCAGCAAACGTTTAACTAAATCTGAAATCATATAAATAAAAGGATCATTCGTCTTAATTCCATCCCATCAGTTCCATTACGCTACGGAACTCCGGATGGTAGTTGGCTTTTAAATTCAATTGTGCTCCGGTCACCGGATGTATCAGATCCAGCTCCGAGGCATGCAGCAGCATCGTGGTCATGTCCCACTGCTCTTTAAAAAATCGATTTTGTTTATTGCAACCATGTTTACGGTCGCCAATGATCGGATAACAGATGTGCGCGAAATGCTTGCGCAACTGATGCATCCTGCCTGTGGTCGGTGTTGCCTCCACCAGCGAATATCTGGAGGTGGGATGTTTCCCCAGGGGGATGTTCAGCTCGGCCCTTTTTACCGTCACAAATGAGGTAAAAGCATCCTGAATGGCACCGTTCTCCTTTACAAGGGGGTAATCAATATCCATGCTGTCGGGTGCATAGCCGCGTAAAATGGCCATATACTTTTTTCGTATGGCACTTTCCTGAAACTGCTTGTGCAAAGCTACTTCCACATCTTTTTCAAAGGCAAACAGCAGCAATCCGGAGGTCTTTCTATCCAACCGGTGCACCGGACTTACACGCCTGTTCACCTGATCGCGTAGCATCTGCAACGCAAATTCTTTAGCATCATTCGCAATGAAGGATCGATGAACCAGCAGTCCGTGTGGCTTATTTATGGCAATCAGGTGTTCATCCTGATAGATAATTTCGAGCATTACAACTTTTTCGCAAAGATAACACCCTTAAAATGATTATCTCAGTTATTTCGAATATAGCGCATCCAGAAATTCGTAGCGCTCCAGGTCGGTGGCTTTTTCCGACTGCGTTTTTAAACCGATATTCATGAAAGTTGCCTGTCCATTAGCGGAGATGGCTTCCCATTTGGGTAGGCCTGCGCCATTTGGATCACCTGTTTTTATGAAGTTGGAAAAGTAACTAAGCATGGTTTTTGAAATTTGATGGTCCTCTGGTTTCCAGGCATAAACCGGGTCTTTATCCAGATTGCCCATGGCATACTCAATTTCGAAAGCATGTGGCGCGCCTTGTGACGTTGGCTGTGCCGGAGCAGCAGGCTTCTTATCGTCCGATTTGGTCACACCGCCTGCAAGGCCTGTTGTCGCATTGGCAAAGCTTTCCGTCATCGGAGGTTTAGATTTGGAGAACAGATAGCGGTAGGTCGGTTTGCCGCCGGTTTTTGCATGCAGATCAAGCCATTTCCAGGTGCTGTAAGCTATGAAGCGATCGCCGGCCAAAGCGGTGGCTGATGTAATGACTTCAGCATCGGTTGTACCGGGATAAAGCTTAAGTACTTGCTCCGCATGTTCAGGATACGCTTCCCGAACCTTCTTTGCATACGCCTCGGGACTCGGCTTTTCTCCCTGCATAAAAGCTTGGTAACCCATTTCAGCGGAGTTCCAACCAGCAAGCAAAGGAACTTTGGCCTGTTCAGCAGCTGCAAATATTTCATTTAATGTTTTCGGCAGAAAATATCCGTCAATGGTAGCCGCTGTGCGAAATCCACCTGGTGCTGCCGCAGCTTTAAGCAAGTCAGCCGCCGACATTGCCCTTAGTTCTGACAATGACCCGGCTTTAACTTTCTCAGCAAAAGCAAGTCCGTTTTTCTCTGCTTCTTTCAGCGGTAAGGGTGCAAGTGTAGGCTTGATCATCGCACCACTTTCGCCAATTGCAGCCGCGATCAGGTTCTTGGAAAGCGGGGATGCCATCTGTGCCGACACAGATATAGCCCCTGCAGATTCACCGGCAATGGTTACCCGGTTTGGGTCGCCGCCAAAGGCAGCAATATTATCACGAACCCATTGTAATGCGGCATGTTGATCCAACAGACCATAGTTACCTGATCCTTTATAGGCTGTTTCTTTTGAAAGCTCAGGATGTGCCATAAAGCCAAAAACACCCAACCTGTAATTCACGGTCAAAGCTACAATTCCGGTTTTAGCCATTGCTTCTCCATCGTAGCGGCCCTCAGAGCCATCTCCAGCCACATAACCGCCGCCATAGAAATAAACCAGTACCGGCAGCTTTTCTTTCATGGTCTTTGCCGGTGTCCAAACGTTAAGGTATAAACAGTCCTCACTGGTGCCGTCAGACCGGAACATCATGTCTCCAAATACACGGGCTTGCATCGGGCTTTTCGCAAAAGCTAAGGCCTTTTTTACACCTGACCAATTTTCTGCCGGTTGAGGAGCCTTCCAGCGTAACTCAGCAACTGGTGGTTTTGNNGTACACCTTTAAAACTTTTCACACCCGAAGCCTCGGTCAGGCCTTCCAGCATTCCGTTTGCCACTTTGGTCTGTACGGCTTTGCCGGATTGTGCTTTTAAATAGCCCAGCGGAAGTAAAATTGCAAGCTGGATCACCATGAACATGTTGACTAGTCTCATATCGGTTTATATCGGTTGATGCATGCCAAGTAGCTGACATTTCCTGAAATTAAGAATTTTCTTGAAAAACAGTTTATGAGACAAATAATTTCACACTTATGCCACAATTATGTTGTTTTCTGTGCAATCCGTATTTATTAAATTGAGCTATAAACCAACACGTTATAGAGAACTGATCGAAAGTCTTTTTTTAAGGTTACCTTAATCCGGCTTCAAGAATGCCCCAGAAGCCGGATTTTTATTACGCGACTTTCCTTTCCATCTCTTTTACTCCCGAAATGTTAACGCTTTATTTACCATCGCACCAGCAAGGTTGCCAGTGTATACCGCGCTGGCTATCGAGCGCATCATGGCTGTATTATCGCCGCAGGCATAGATCCCTTTCACGTTCGTAGCCTGGAAACCATTCACTTTCAGCAGTCCTGATTCGGTAAGCTCACATCCAAGGGTAAGTGCTATGTCTGAGTTTTGTGTAAATGGGACCGCAGCGTAGATTGCGTTTACAGCTAACTTTTGGCCATCTTTAAGTACGGCATGCTTAACATGGCCGTTTTCGTGTGCTATTTCCGACAACTCAGCTTCTATGATCTTTATGTTTTTGGAATCCAAACTTGCAACTTGGTCCTGGCTAAAGTCCGCGACACCTCCAGTTATGATCATCAGGTCATCTGTAAGGTTGTGAACCAGGGTAGCGAGGTGAAAGGCTTTCTCGCCGTTTGCCATGATAGCAGTTTTCTGGTTTCGAAGTTCATATCCATGGCAATATGGGCAATGGACAACAGAAATGCCCCAGCAATCTGAAAACCCTTTTATATCTGGCATCATATCCTTAATCCCTGAAGCACAAATCAGCTTCTTCGCCTGGTATACTGCACCCGACTTTGTCGTGATGATGAATCCTTCTTCATTTGCTTCTCCAGCAACTGCTAAATCATCAATCAAGTTTACTGTATTGTAGGCCAGCACATCTTTTCTAGCTCGGGCTGCTATTACTCCTGGTTCTACCCCGTCCTGTGTTATAAAGTTGTGAGCATGCGGCGTTTGGTGGTTGCAGCGTACTCCGCCATCGATAATTAAAACTTTTTTCAATGACCTACCCAGTGCCAGAGCCGCAGATAATCCAGCATAACTGCCACCTATGATAATCACTTCGAAATTTTTCCTAGCTGCCATATAATGTTTCTATTAGCGGTTCAACCTTGTAACTGTTATTTATACAATCTTCATTGACAAAGTTAAAAGCTTTAGTTATTATTGCAACTAAATCGCAATAATTAATTGCAACACAATCGCAATAACGGATGAAACGAAGAAGTACACCAACTAAAGAGGCTGTTATCGCTGTGCTTAAAGCAGGTACAAGGGCGATGAGTCAGGATGCTATAGAGCAGAAAATCGAGATTGAGATTGATAGAGCCACCATTTATCGCATCCTGAATCAGTTCTGTGAAGACGGAACTGTCCATAAGATTGTCGCTGACGATGGAAAGCAGTATTTTGCTTTATGCAAACGATGTGACCAGCAGATCTTGCCCAACAATCACTTACATTTTCGATGCACCAACTGTCAAACAATAGAATGTCTCCCTACTGTTGCTAACTTCTCGATACCGGAAAGTTATAAAGTAGAGAGACAGAATTGTGTTCTAATTGGAACCTGTCAGGATTGTGCTTAAATCAAAGGCTTAATCAAACAACCGAATTCTCGGTTGCTAAGCTAACCTGCCGGAGCCGTCTGGTGCTGTTGAAGCAATTTAATCCGACGTTTATTTGCAACGCGTTTCTTGTCTTTCTTCCGCAGTTTGTTTATCCAGATGATGGTTCCAGTAACCGGTAAGCTGGTCGCAAAAAGACAGGCCAGGAAGTAGATGATTTTTGAAAACGTTCCATAAATATCGCCCAGATGCAGAGAACGCACAGAACTTGCAACCTGCTCATTGAAGGGCTTATCGCTGAACTTTTCAGTCTTTAAAACTACACCGGTATATTGCTCAAATTGAATTTTATCTGCCGCAGTTAATACAAAAAAACCTGCACGACTTTTATTGATCACATAAGAACCTGCGGAGTCCGCAGGAAAGCGTAAACGATAATTTCCTTCATATGGAAAAGCTTGGTCTGCAGTACTGATCAGCGCAGCCAGTGTCAGTTTTTCAGTGCCTGCATTTACAGGATCTGATGGTAGTGGTTTTTCTCTTCTTTGTTTGAAGACTTCATCACCCAGAATGTCGCTCACACCTGTTTTGTACCATTCAAATGACCAGCAAAGACCTGTTAGTGCCATAACCAGCAGAACCAGGAAGGAATAAAATCCCAGCGTATTATGCAGGTCATGGTTAATCCTTTTCCAATTTGCAGAAAACTTGATCTGAAAACCCTGCTTCCAGTTCCGAAGTTTTAGTGGCCACCATATCACCAGACCAGAAAACAGCAGAAATACAAAGATGATCGTTGCTGCACCAACAACGATTTTACCGCCACTATCCTGAAGCAATAACCAGCGATGCAAGCCCATCATCGTTGAAAAGAATTCCGCTGTTGCACTTTTTGTCGTGCCGGTGATGTCGCCATTGTATGGATTTACCAGATAGGTCTTTCCACCGCCACCTTTTCCGCCTTTACCACCTTCGGGTTTACCCTTGCCAGCAGCCTCAGGCTTTACACCAGGACCAGCTTCAGCTTTGCCTTTGCGCTCAGCAGCGCCGGCCGTTGCACCTTTCGGGCCTTTCTCCTGCACGGTAAAACGATATGCCGAATTTGGGTTAGCCGGGATTTCTATTCCAGTTACTTTCCCTTTAAGTCCGGCTTCCGTTTTCGCCACCAGTTCATCAATTGGAATTACTTTTGTTCCCACTGCAGCCTCAACATGATACTTTTCAGCATCTGCCCATTCTACAATCTCCTTTTCGAAAGTCAAGATTGTGCCTGTTAGACAAACAACAAAAAGCACCAGGCCGCTAGCGATCCCTAACCATAAGTGGATGTCAGTTGAAAACTTCCTAAAGTTGTAGTTCTTTTTCATTTGGATTAAGTTATGCTGTTGATGAATTGATCATGCATGCGACAAGATATTGCGGTTAAAACTTGTAACTAAGCACACCGGATATGTTTCTCGGTGCAATTCTGTCTATGAAGTTCGAACGGTATGCATCATATCCCACGTTGTCAAAAATATTGTTGATTAAAGCTCTCAGGCTTAGGCTCTTGGTTACCGGATAACCCACCTGTACATTCACAAGGGTATAAGCTTTATTGAACCACGGCGCAGTATTTGGGTCAATAGCGTGGTATTGTACGCCAGGCTGGGTCCAGTCGTTGTATGGACGTTCACCAAGGTAGTATACGCCGACACCTAAATTCAAACCTTTCAAAGTATTGTTTCTGAAGGTATAGTTTGCGTAAGCATTAAATGTATGTTTTGGCGTATTGTTAGGCGCAGATCCCGGAACGAAAGTCGTGTGATTTTTGAATTGTGCATTGATGTAAGCATACCCGGTTACCAATTCAAGGTTCGGCAGGATTTTACCTGTTAATTCTACTTCTATACCCTTACGCTCATCATTTCCACCTTTAGTATAATAACCTGTTGGTTGAACCACACCATTCGCATCAACATTGAATACTTCAAGGTTCATGTCCTTATTGTTGATCTGATAGAATGTCAGGTTGAAACGCAAGCGGTCGTTAAACCATTCTGACTTGATACCTGCTTCAAACTGATCGATACGTTCTGCACCTAAAGCGTCACCATTAATGTCAACAACAGATGCTGAACGTGGGTTGGTACTGTTGGTATATGATCCGAAAACATTAAAACCCTTTTTAAGCGTAAACATTACACCTGCTAATGGATTCCAAAAGCTTGATGTTGCACTTGAAGCACCATTGTCGCGGGTTTTATTGGTGCTGTAACGCACACCACCATATGCTCTTGCCCAATCTGTTACCTGTATCACATCCTGGATGGTGATACCGAAACGGTAATCGTATGATTGTACTTCATTGGTCAGCTGAAATGCCGGATTAATGCCTGCGGGTAATTGGTTGGTCACCGTTGAAGGATCAAAGACATCGATCTGGTCAACTGCGATACTGTTGTATGTTGGCTGATATAAATCTAAATACCTGAAATCACCACCTACCTGAAAAGTATGGGAGATTTTGCCGGTTTGTACCTTTTGGCCGATCAGATCCAACTGGATAACGGTATTCTTATCTTCCCTTGCATTGTTATGTGCAATGGAACGGTTATATATATTCACCTGGTCCACATTAATACCATTACCTCTGGCCGCTGCAAGTCCGGTTTTGATCGCATCACTGTCATAGTTCGAATAGAACATTGCCGCGCGAAGATAAACTTTATCAGTAAGGTCGCGTTTTAAGCGTGCGGTATAGGTACTATGTTTTGTATCGGTTTTATCAGATTCAAATCCTAGAAAGCGGTTTGAAGGCAGATCATAGATCTGGTTGGCCTTGTTACCAACAGAAAGATTTACGGTACCTGCATCAACAGCCTGTTTTTCGTTGAAGTAATCCATCTCAACGGTCAGACTTGTTTTTGCGTCCGGGCGCCATTCCAATGAAGGATTGATGTAGAAGGACTCGTTACCCATATGATCACGGAATTTTCCGCCGTTCTCATAAGCACCATTCAAACGTACCGCTAAGGTGTTCGCTTTGTTAACAACACGCTGAACATCGAATGTTGGACGAACAAGATCCCAGCTTCCGGTGCGGAAGGACAGGTTCCCTGAGTTTTCAAATTTCGGTGTCTTGGTTACCACGTTCACAATACCACCCGGACCGCCCAGGTCGGTTGCGGCACCCATGGTGATGGCACTTGCGCCTTTAATGACCTGTATACTTTCTACCCCCTGCATATCGGAAGAGAAGCCCATACCGCGAAAATCGCTCATTACACGCACACCATTTTTAAGGGTTGGGATACCACGGAAACCACGGGAAGAGATACTCTCCCTAACGCCGCCATACGTCGCATAAGTATATACACCAGGAACGTTACGAACGCCCTCAATCACACTTAGTGCTCCCTGTTGTTCAATCAGTTTATTAGAAATTACAGAAATACTCTGAATCTGGTCACTCGCTTTTAAAGGTAACCTGGTGATGGCATCCAATTTTTCCTGCTGCTTGTTGCTGGTTCCAAAAACTTCAACTTCTGATAAGGCATGATCTGAATCTTTTAAAGTGAAGTTTATTTCGGTGCCACCTGAAGGAATTGTGACTGTTGTGCTTTGCGGCTCATAGCCCATCAATTTAACTTTGAAGGTGTATTTACCGGCAGGCATTCGCATTTCGTATTTACCATTTTCATCTGTACGGGAACTTGCATTGGATTTATCAACGGTGATGTTTACAGACTGTAAAGCAACACCGGCTTCGTTTTGCACCCTTCCTTTTACAGAAGTATTTTGTGCAAGCAGGGCATTCAAAAACAGAAAATTTAAAAGTAATAACGTGTAGAGTTTCTTCATTTCTTTATTTAGATCAATTCTAAAGCGTGACAAAAATAGAAAGGACTTTCCAATTTCCAAGCGTTATTTAGAATTTATTTAAATAAAGAAACAGGTTAGTTACAGATTAATAAGATTGGCTTATAAGTAAACTGGTGATCGGAACCGGCTCAGAATGACGTTAACAAGGCCTTGACAAGGGGTT
>DCLG01000037.1:23859-52641 GCA_002320935.1 Pedobacter sp. UBA1654
AAGTTGCCCTAACGACAACCCCGGTATACCTGCAACTCCAGTTTGCATGCAGTTGGCCAAAATCCTCTGGAAATTTATAATAAAAAAAAATTGGTTGTAAAAACGGGCCAGCGCTGCACAGGTGATGGTGGCAAAATGGTGGCTGCCACCCTGCCACCCTTTTCACAAAATCTTTCCTATAGGTTTATGACACATTAAAACAATTAAAAGAATGGGAACAACAAACAATGGCTTACTCGGTCCGGCGACTGGAAAGCTGAAGCATTTCGTATTTTATCAACTGGGCTGCAAAAGTGTAGTTCGTACCATTGGCAAACGCCAATCTGCGGCCACTGCCGGAGAAACCCGCAACACTTCAAAAATGAGAACGCTCATNNGCAGCATGAAGCTTTTTCTGAAGGCTGGTTATAGCAGCGCCGCGAGTGGAACGGCTTTGAACTATCATAACCTGGCGACATCAATTAACCGGCTAAACTTATCCGGATTAGAGGAAGGCTTACAACAGCTGAGCTATGATAAACTGCAACTCAGCATGGGAGATGCGGAGCCGCCTGAAGCGGCTGTCGTAACAATCGAAGCAGGTGGATTAAGGTTCAACTGGAACTGGCGTCCGGAAGATTTTAAAGCGGGGGAAGATCAGGTGATGATGATGGCGTATCTGCCAGATCAGAATTCATCTGTGTTTGAAACCGCTGGTGCCAAACGGCGGAAAGAAGCAGATTTCCTGCCTCTGCAACCCGCCTTTTTACAGGAAAGGATTGAAGTTTTTATGTCCTTCGTTTCATCAGATCGCATGCGGGCTTCCAACAGTACGTACCTGGGTAGGATCAACTGATCAGTCGCTTAAGGACTGGCCAGATCTTATCCGCCACGATCCGGTAGCCTGCAGCCGTTGGATGAATACCATCATGCAGGTTCAGGTGCCGGATACCGGCTACCCCATCCAGCATAAAAGGCACCAGCGCCATATCGTTACGCTGAGCCACCTGGCGGAAGATCCTGCGGAAATCGCCGACCAATGAACTCGGAATCCATGCAGGCAGCTCCATCCCGAGCAGCAGCATCTTCNNAGTTTTACCTTGTCTACAATACCCTGCAGGTTCGCAGCCGTGTTTTGTGGTGAGATGCCCCGAAGGATATCATTGGCGCCAAGTTCAAGCACAAAGATATCGATCTGCTGATCCAGTAATAAGTCGATACGGCTGAGTCCGCCGGCAGAGGTTTCGCCGCTTACACCTGCATTGATCACCTTATACTCCAGTCCGGCGGCATTGATCTTTTCCTGCAATAATGCCGGTAAAGATTCAACGGAAACATTTGAGAGCCCATAACCGGCCGTAAGGCTATCACCAAAAAATAGAATGTTCTGCATGCAGGCTAAACTTGAGCCAGCCCCTTTATGTTTGCTTAAACTTGAATTTGCCGGATCATTCCAAGATAAAGTCCTAAATTGATACACATCCATAGGGTCATGCAAGAAAATAATTTATATTTTAGGAAACACTCTAAAAGATATGAAGCGACTTTTTTCTGTTTTGATTTTATTGCTCATGGCACAGCAAGTACTGCTGGCTCAGGCTAAAAAGCCTCTTTATCCCGACTCCATTTTCTCAACCTACTATCATCAGCGATATAGCTTCTTTCAGGAACTGCCGCAAACAGCAGGCGACATCATTTTTCTGGGGAACAGCATTACCGACGGCAGTGAATGGAATGAACTTTTCGGGGATAAGAAGTTAAAGAACCGCGGCATCAGCGGCGACAATACCATGGGTGTTCTTCATAGGATTGACGAAGTGGCAAAACGTAAACCAGCTAAAGTTTTTCTGATGATTGGTACCAACGACTTGGCCAGAAACATTAAACCCGACAGCGTGCTTAAAAACATCTTCATCATTGCAGATTACCTGCGCGAGCAATCGCCGGCAACCAGGTTGTACATTCAAAGCATACTGCCAGTGAATAATGTATATGGAATGTTCAAGGGGCATACTGGTAAAGGCAAGGAAGTTCTTCAGATTAATGCTGCATTGGAAGCAAATGCACAGCCAAAGCATTACACTTATATTGACCTTCACACCTCCTTCAGTGACCAGACAGGCAAGTTGAATGCTGGTCTGAGCAACGATGGGCTGCACTTGAAGGGGAACGCATATCTGCTGTGGAAGCATCTGATTTATCCTCATGTCTATGATCTTCAGCCTCAGCCTTCGCTTATTCCACTGCCACAATCCCTCAGCTGGAACAAAGGTGAATTTCCACTTTACGCATGCAAGACCATCGTGATTAAAGACGAAGCACTGCGTAAGGAAGGCGAAATGCTGCAAGCACACTTTGCTGAAAAAGGCCTTCAAATGAAGCTTTCGAAAGAAGTTAGAGACGGAGCGCCATACATAGAACTTGTGCTGGACAAAAACTTCCATACCCCGCAGTTTTCGGAGGAAGGTTATCGGCTGGATGCAGACTCCAAAAAGATCAGCATTGCAGGTGCGACCAGTCACGGTGTGTTTAACGGCATCCAGACACTTCAACAGCTAGACCGCGACGGGGTAATGATCAAAGCCTGTAAGATCACCGACTGGCCTTCGTTCTCCTGGCGGGCATTTATGAACGATGTGGGCAGGAACTATCAATCGATGGAATCGCTGAAGAAACAAATCGATGTGATGTCCAGGCACAAGCTGAACATCTTCCACTTCCATCCAACGGAGGATGTGGCCTGGCGCATCGCCATTAAAAAGTATCCGGAGTTAACCGCACCAGAACACATGACCAGAAACAAAGGCATGTACTACACGGAAGCGGAGATAAAAGAACTGATCGCATACTGCAAGGAACGCTATATCACTTTTATACCTGAAATAGATATGCCGGGGCATAGCGCTGCTTTTAAGCGGGCCATGAAAACGGACATGCAGTCGGATTCTGGCATGTTTATATTAAAGAATATCCTTCGCGAGTTAATAGAAACGTACGACTTCCCGTACATACATATTGGTGCAGATGAGGTAAAGATCACGAATAAAAACTTTGTGCCCGAAATGACAAAGTTTATCCAGGGATTTGGGAAAAAGGTAATTGGCTGGGAACCCGGAGGCAACTTCACAGATAATACCATACGGCAGATGTGGATGGATGATAACGCACATATTTCCGGACAGTCCAATATCCAGTATATTGACTCCAAACACCTTTACCTGAACCACATGGATCCTCTGGAAGCCGTTGTAACCATTTTCAACAGACGGATTTCCAATGTAGATAAAGCAAATGGGAATGCACTAGGCGCAACATTATGCATGTGGCACGACAGGGCGGTTGCCACGGAATCTGACATCGCAGAAATGAATCCCCTTTACCCTGGTATGCTCACTTTTGCGGAAAGAATCTGGCGCGGCGGTGGGCAACAAGGATGGGTCGCTGATATTGGCAGTCCAGGTACCACACGGGCGCAGCAGTTTTTAGAATTCGAAAACCGGCTGCTTGATCAGCAGCAACAAAGCCTGTCGGAACTCCCATTTCCTTACAAGCGGCAGTCTGCAAGCATTTGGAAACTGTATGGCCCCTACCCTAATGAAGGTGATCTTACCAAAAGCTTTGCACCGGAAGGTAAGCATCTGAGCAAAATCAAAGCTGCGAAGGAAGTTGTAGGCGGAACAATCGTATGGCGACACTGGTGGGCCCCGCTGATCAGTGGTGTGCTGGATGATGCAAAAGAAAACTCCACCTGGTATGCGAGCAGCAGGATTTGGAGTGATGATGACAGCGTCACCGATTTCTGGATCGGCTTCAATAACCTCTCCCGCTCTCCTGCTACGGACTCACCGGAACCTGGCACATGGGACAATCACCAAAGCAAGATCTGGGTGAATGGTATTTTAATTGATCCGCCGAACTGGAAAAGAGCCGGACAGAAAGGACATTCGGAAATCCCCTTGATCGATGAGGGTTACGAGTATCGTGCGCCTGCGAAGATATCCTTGAAAAAAGGCTGGAATGAGGTACTGATAAAATCGCCGATTGGTGGCTTCAAAGGAAAAGATTGGCAGAACCCGGAGAAATGGATGTTCACGTTTGTACAGGCTGATTAAATTTCTATTCATCAAAAAACTGAGTAAATGAATATACAACCGATATTGGAAACCGGCGAGATTAAACTATGTCCATTGTTAGCCACCGATTTTGAACCGCTATATGCAGTGGCTTCAGATCCGGCGATCTGGCTGCAACACCCCAACAAAGACCGCTGGAGAAAGGATGTATTCAGTAGCTTTTTTGAAGGGGCATTGCAAAGTAAAGGGGCTTTTAAAATAGTGGACAAATTGAGTGGTGATGTACTTGGCAGCAGCAGGTTCTACGATCTGAATGAGCAGGACAGCAGCATATTCATTGGTTATACCTTTTATGCGGTAGAATACTGGGGAAAAGGTATAAACCATGCTGTAAAAACATTGATGTTAAATTATGCTTTTCAGTTTGTTTCAAAAGTTTACTTCCATATCGGGGCGACAAACATCCCTTCCCAGATTTCCATCGGCAGACTGGGTGCGGTTAAAGTTGGCGAACAGGAAGTAACCTACTTTGCTGAGCTGCCGAAGTTGAACTTTGTATATGAGATTAGCAGAACGAACTGGAAAGGGTCTTAGCGGACACGAGCAGCTAATGGTAAAATATTCAGCTGAGGATAATTGGGCATGAACGTTGAGGGACTTAGATCGATGAAGCGATCCGATTTTTACAATAAAAAAAGTAGCTGGCCAGTGCTACTTGCCTTGGCGCTATTATTATACCCGAGGACAGCATCCGCTCAGAAAATAGAGCGCGAATACGCCATTAGAACCACGCAAGTACCTGAACAGGCTTTAAAATATGTGAATCAAGTATTTGATGAGCGGCGAACAAAATGGTATGCCGAAGAGAGTCAGAAAGGCCGAAGCATAGAGGCCAAAGTAAAACAAGATGGCACCATTTACAGTATTGAGTTTGATGAGGACGGAAAACTTCAGGATATAGAAACACTCATCAGGTTCAGATCTTTACCTGAAGCGCTTCAAAATGCGATTATGAACTCGCTTGAAGCAGAATTTAGTCGCATTAAAATCCACAAGGTGCAGCGACAATGGACCGGACCTGCCGAAACCCTGCAGCTACTTCTGGCGAAAAAGAAACCTGAAGAAAAGTACATGACCAGGTATGAACTCGTGATCAGGGGTAATCAAGACAATCGCACTTCCGACTACGAAGTGCTTGTCGATGACAAGGGCACACTGATCCGCAAATCTAGAATCATCCAAAAAGACAGTCCGCACTTACTCTTTTAAGAACCTTATGAAATGTTACCTGATCCTAGCGCTGTTAACCTTGATAAGTTCAATGGCCTCCGCGCAGAACCAGTTTGGAATTATACCGGTTATCAACACCAGCATCAAACTGCAAAATGACTGGAAAATCAACAGCAAACTGGAAGGGCGACAGCTTTTAAAGCAGCATCCTTTTCCACGCGATGAAAGTGAACGGATTTTCGAGCGGTTAGACCTTGAAGTGCTGGCCAACAAAGCGCTCAATTCATCGAATGATGTAGGTTTGGGTTATTTGATCCGGCAAGAAGAAGGTGAATTCATCCATCGTTTCATTCAACAATATGCCTATACTCAAAAACTGTACAGCTCTCGGCTGAGTCACCGTTTCCGAACCGACCAAACTTTTCAAAAGAATGAGGCAGTAGAGTTTCGCCTGCGCTATCGTGCCAGTTGGGAAAAGCCGCTGAGCGGTTTACAGGTAGACCCAAAAGAGTTTTACCTTAAGCTCAACAACGAATACCTTGGCATTCTGCAGGATGCAAAGGAGAACCTGGAAATCCGTGGGCTCGCAGCAGTTGGTTATACCATTGGTGAGGATAATCGCATAGAAACTGGAGCTGATTACCGAATGGAAGAAGTTTTCACGCAGCTGCAACACAAGTTATTTTTAAGCATTGGCTTTTACCATAACTTCTAGATAAAGAAGTATATACCTGCTACTCCTATCTCGCAAGGTTTATCTATAGAAAGGAAAGGGACAGTGGAATCGTTTATTACTGCTTTGTTCCGGGACAAGAAAAGTCCGAAGTTCATCATCGACAAGTATATGTATTTCCCTTTAAATGATAGCGTACCGTCAAAGGAACGAGAGACAATAAACGGTGCATTAATGGATACTTTGAAAAACAGACACAGCGGTGTCGTCTGGCAAATATGGCTACTTTCTTACAATTTAGGATTGATCTGTAAACGATAGTAACTTATATTTATCGTTTGGTTATCTTTAAAGAATCTAATAATTGTATTACAAAAGCCGCATTTGAAGATTTCATTTGTCGCTTATCAAGAATGACGTATTGGTTCCGGGACAAGTAGAAGAACAAAAATATCTTGGTGTCGTAATCGGCGTATAAATCAACTAAATTGGAGAAAGTCTGATTACCATCGCTATCCGTTATTAATTTAGAATCATCTGTGATCTTGATGTTCATCTCATTTGACGAAGCTCTGCTTATCTTAATACTATTAAACACAGTATTAATGTAAATAATGGGCCGCAGCAGCATAAAAAGAGCTAAAAGGTATACGAGAATAGTACTTTCAGAGAAGAACCCATCAAACACAATTTGAATAGTCAAAATACCTAAAAGCATGAAAAGTCCGAGGATCGGTGAAATATAGGTGTATTTGTAACCGAAATAATGTTTAGCAATTGCTTTCTTGTAATCCCCGTCCGAGATTCTTTGAGAAAATTCAATCATAAGGAGGTACAGGCAAATATGGTTTTAATGGCAGGGTTCTTTTTACAGCCAAGCATTAAAAGTTGCACCAGATGGAGCGAGAGGAAGCGCTTGTTCATTTTAAACTAATTTGATTTAACTAAAATATAGATTCCAGTTCAAAAATGATAAAAAATAAGCGACTGAGTTAACACTTCACTGATACATACCATGCACGCACACCGGGCTGAATTGCTTCATGAATGAGGTTCTGGGTGTATATATCGGTGATTCCGGACCAAGCTTATCGCTTGAAGATCCGTCGGATTATCCGTATATTAATCTCAAAAACAATTTTTTATGAGACCTTTCATTTCCCTGCTGCTAATTTTATGGTCTTACACATTCAATGTATCTGCCCAGAAAAAGTTTAATCAAGTGCTTACAGATAGTTTAAATAGCTGGGTTGTATTTGATCAAATCGCCGCTAAAAGTCCTGAAGGAAAGTACAAACTAATGAGCAGAGCGCGGCTAGAACAATTTAAGGACAGTGTATTTACAACTCATCAGAAATTATTAAGCCAAGTATTTGAAAAGTATGGCTATCCTGGATACGATATGGTCGGTAAGGAAGCTTCCAATCACTTTTGGCTCATGGTTCAGCATTGTGATAAACAACCAAATTTTCAGCAAAAAGTGCTTAAAGCGATGAAAAAGGAAGTTGACAGCGGTAATGCTCACCCTCAAAATTTTGCATATTTAACCGATCGAGTACGACTTAATACTTCTCAAAAGCAGGTCTATGGCACTCAAATAACATACAATACCGATAGCTGTCAAGCTATACCAAGGGCCTTGGTAGATAGTGCAACTGTAAACCAGCGCAGAAAACAAGTAGGCTTGCCGCCGATTGAAGTTTATTTAAATGAAATGTCAGCGCTTCACTTTATGATGAATAAGGCTTCGTATGAGAAAAAAGGCATTCTAAAGCCTAAAATATTAAAGCTGCCATAGTTTAGATTATGCTCATATTAATTGATCATACCCATGATCTTATGAGTATAAAAATTCCCATGAATAAAAAAGCGAAGTTGTGATTGAATTCAGCTTTCGTCATTTCTGACCTATATCCTCCTAGCTCGCTCATTAAGATTCTTTTTTGGATGGACAGCTTCGGATTTAGTTACTTAAAAAAGCTGTTCATAATTATCCATTTAAATGGTTCCAAGCCAAGCATTTCATTAACCCTCTCATCTTTAATGAAGTTTAGGGTCGATAGCCGTTGCTGATATAAATCAGATTGTCTCCAGTGATGCTATGGCGGCAGCGTCTAAACTACCACGCCCACGTTATTTCATGCTCTTTATCGCTATTCTTTGTTGGCCGTAGTAGCCGGAGAACATTTTCTGGTTATGTTAAACTTCATCCCTTTTCTCCTATTTAGCAACTTCGATTAATTTTTCACGACATTTTCGTCAATGAAAAGCTTTTTCTTTGATTATCTACGATGTCTTTAACTTTCATGATCAAACAGGATGCATTTTAAAGCTTAACGAAAGACAATTCTAAGGCAAGCTACAAAAAATCACATTATAATTCAGGCCCTTAATGCTCCTTCTATGAGATTTAGAAGTTTTTTTAGGTTAGAACAACTTATTGTTCAGAATCATAATTTTTTTCTTTGAATATTTCTATATTGACTTAAAATTAACAAAACTTTAAATTAACCAGATTTAGATTATGAAAAAACTATTACAAAGCTTGTTCATTTTGCTATGTCTTGCCCACACGGCAGTCGCGCAAAACCGGACAATCACTGGTACAGTTACATCCAGCCCGGATGGTACACCGCTCCCTGGGGCAACAGTGAAAATTAGAGGGTCTCAAACCGGAACCCTTACAACTGCAGACGGTAAATATTCACTTGCTGTGCCCAGCTCAACAACGACGTTAGAGTTTTCTTACCTTGGTTACGCTTTACAAACAAGAGCCATTGGTAATTCTAACATTATAAACGTAGCACTGGTTTCAGACGCCAATGACCTAACTGAAGTTGTTGTAACAGGCTATGGTAACATTCAACGTAAAAGCTTTACAGGCGCTTCATCAACTGTCACATCAGAGCAAATCGCTAACAAACCGGTACAAAGTTTTGGACAGGGTTTAGTTGGTCAGGCTACAGGGGTAAGTATCGTTCAGCCAAACGGATTGCTAAATAACCCTCCTGTAATTCGTGTCAGGGGATTAAGTTCATTGTCTCTTTCCTCCTTTCCTTTGGTTGTAGTAGACGGTATCCCGGTTTCTACATCCAATACTTCCGCGAATTCAGCGGCCAACAACCCGCTTGGAGACATCAACCCGGAAGACATTGAGAGCATTGATATCTTAAAAGATGCCGCCTCCACTGCCATTTATGGCTCCAGAGGTGCAGCTGGTGTATTAATCATCAACACTAAAAAAGGTAAAAGAGGGGAAACTCGTCTCTCTTATGATGCCTGGGCAGGTATAAGCAATGCAGTTAGGCTTCCTGAAGTGATGAATGCAAGTGAATACATCGCATACAAGAATCAAGCAGTTAAAAATTTGAAACAGGTTAATCCAACCGCTCAGGTAGCCACTGATGCTGATGGTAATGCTTTCTTTCAGGATTTTCGAGGCGATGGTACTGCTGTAGATACGGACTGGAACGATGTGGTTTATCGCCAGGCGTTCACCCAGAATCACAATGTGAGCTTAAGTAGCGCAACTGAAAAAACTTCCTACTTTATTTCTGGAGGACTTTCAGATCAGCAAGGATTTTTGAAAGGAAATAATTTCAAAAGGTATACTGGTCGTGCCAATGTTTCTCATCAGGCAACGAGTTACTTGAAGCTAACGATGAACATGGCTTATACCAATTCCTTTAATCAAAGTCCAAACAGTGGTTCTACTGATGGGGGTGCATTTGCAAGTTCAGGTTTAGGCAGGTTAGCATTTGCTTTATCACCAAACTTAAGGCCGTTTAATGATGATGGTTCTTATAACTTAAATCCAACTGGTGGTACGATTGGAAATGGATCGAACTTAGTTTCTTCTACCTGGTCCAATCCGGCAGTTTTAATCGATAGAGATAGAAATACCTCAGAAACAACACGATTAATAGCCAATTTAGGAGCAGAACTAAAATTAGCGGAAGGTTTAATTTTGAAATCTTCGTTTTCATGGGATCGCGGAAACACAGAGAACTACAGATTCTGGAATCCGCTTTCAGGTGACGGATTTAGCACTACTGGACGTGCCTATAACAACAACAACCGCAGAAACAACCGCAACTTTATCAATACCCTGAATTATAATAAGGTATTTGGTGGCGTTCACAATATATCCCTGATTGCGGGTAATGAAGCCCAAAGTACAAGAGTGGATGACTGGGGCGCACAACGCACAACCTTATCTGATCCTTTCTATACGCAGTTCCAGGGTCAGTTTATCAATAATACTGCTGCAGGTAATGGAATTGACGCAACTGCCTTAGCATCTTATTTGGCGATCGCTAACTACAATTACGACAATAAATACTTCATTAGCGGAAACTTCAGAAGAGATGGTAACTCAGGTTTTGCTGAGGCAAAAAGATGGGGTAATTTTGGTGGCGGTTCATTAGGATGGGAAGTGACAAGAGAAGGCTTCTTTGAGAACTCGTCTCTAAGCTCGATAATCAGCAATTTACGCATCAGAGGTAGCTATGGTGTGGTTGGTAATGCTGCTGTTGGTGCATATAATTATTTTACAACATATGATCCAACATTGTACGGCGAAAATGGTACAGGCTTTGTTTTCAATAGAGCTGGAAACGTAGATCTTGGATGGGAAACCAGCAAGCAAACAGACGTAGGAATCAACATTGGTTTCTTAGCTAACCGATTCTCCCTGGAAGTAGACTATTTCAATAAAAATATCGACGGGCTGATTCTTGCAGTTCCTCAAGCACCTTCAAAAGGTATCCCTGGTGGAACGATCCGTTCCAACGTTGGTAGCATGTACAATAGAGGTTTTGAGTTTGCTTTAAATGCAGGTATCTTCCGTGATACGGAATTTAAATGGACAGCTACATTGAATTTCACTTCAATCAAAAACATGGTTACGGCGTTAGACCCTCAGGTTGAGCAAATTTTAACCAGCACCTCAGGTTTAGAGCAAACCAGCATTACAAAACCAGGCTACTCTGCAGCACAGATTTATGGTGTAAAAACGAATGGGATAAACCCAGCTAACGGTCAGCGTATATTTGTTGATAGAGAGGGCCGGGAAATCCAGTACCTGCACCAAAGTGCTGGAAACGGTTATACTTATGTTAACGATGGATCACCAGCTCCATCTCCTGCAAGTCAACAACAGATCTTAGGGAACACACTACCGACCTGGTATGGTGGATTTAACAATAACATGTCTTACAAAAACTTTGATCTTTCATTAAACTTCACATTCTCTGGTGGAAATTATATTTACAACGGATCTCGTGCAGGTCTCCTGGATCAAAGATTCTGGAATAATCTCCAGGAAGTCGTGACTAATGCATGGACACCGACAAATACAACAGGTACGCTTCCTTTCCCAGTATACACGGACAACGTATCCAATGGATCTGCCTTCCTGATTTCAGAGAATATCGAAAAGGGAGATTTCCTAAGACTACAAACAGCTACTTTAGGTTATAGATTACCTAGAACAATGTTTGGTACCTCGGGTATCTCTGGTTTGAGAGTATACGGTCAAGTGAACAACGCGTTCGTGATCACAGGATATTCCGGTGTTGACCCTGAGATTTCTTCTAACGGAAATTCGAATTTAGCGAGTGGTATTGAAAGAAATAGTATTCCTCAGGGAAGGGTATTCACATTCGGAATTAGTTTAAGCTTATAATTAAATACAACATGAAAATTTTTCATAAAATATCATACAGATTCCCGGCAGTAAGAGTTGCTGCCGTTGCAATCATGCTTACAGCACTTGCTTCTTCTTGTAAGAAAGAATTCCTGGTTGAAGCGCCAGAGCTGGAATTACCACAGGAAGAGGCTTATACGACGCCTCAGCGTGTTGATAAAGTAATCACCGGATTATATTCATCGGCAAAAAACGGATCTCTTTTCGGAGGTCGTTATCAAATTTACAATGACATTCGCGCAGAAGAGTACATACTAAGAGATCCGAACAATGTAACAGGTGCTGACGTGTTTCAGGCAACTAATGATGCGACTAACTCTTACATCTCTAGTTTTTGGTCTGTTGGATATTCTACAATCAACCGTGCTAATTTAGCTATTGACGGCTTAACTCAAAATCTTGCCGGATTAGCACCCACTGTTATTGATCCTGCCTTAGGAGAAGCTAAGTTTATCAGAGCCCTTGTGTACTTCCAACTTGTTCAGATTTTCGCTAAACCTTACGTATTGGACGGAGGAGCATCAAGGGGCCTTCCACTTAGGTTGATACCCGAAACCACGCTTGCAAATAATGCTTTGGCCTCAAGTACAGTGGCAGAAGTCTATGCTCAGATCCTTAAAGATCTTGACGAAGCAGAGACCCAGTTACCTGCTACCTACACTACTGCCTTAGCTAAAACAACAAGAGCGCATAAAAACACTGCGATTGCACTAAAAACACGTGTGTATTTAGCAATGGCAAACCATGCGAAAGTGATAGAAGAAGGCAATAAAATTGTTCCTCAGGCAGCACCATTTTCAACTACAGTCGGTGCCGGCCATACTTTAGCGAGTAATGTTGCTACCTTATATGTACCGCCGTACACTGTATCGGAATCAATCTTCTCATTCCCGATGGCCGCAACCAATGCTCCTGGAACGCAAAACCAATTGGCTTACTACTATAACAGCTTTTCAGGTGCAAACTTGATTTATCCATTAAATAAGAATGCTCCTGGAATTTATGCAGATCCGCTTTGGCCAGAGACTGATGCCCGTAAAGTAAATTTCACAGCGTTATTTACAGGTTCTGGTTTAACTGCTCAACCAGTGCTGAAGAAATACAATACGCCATCACCATGGACCGATTTCGTGCCTATGATCAGGTATGCTGAAGTTTTACTGAATGTTGCTGAAGCTGAAGCTGCACCTGGTGGTAATCCTGCTCGTGCAAGAGCACTTCTTGATGCTGTTCGCAAACGTTCTGATGCTAACTATGATTTTGGAGCGCTTGCCGGTACTGCATTGACGGAGACGATCTTAAAGGAGCGTAGAATTGAACTACTTGGTGAGGGTCATAGATATAATGACCTTGCAAGGTTGAACAGAGCATTACCTGCTATAGGTGCTGCCGGACAGACTATTGCTGTATCCGATCCTCGCTATACATTCCCGATACCTGTTAACGAGAGAAACACCAATCCATTGGTGGGCGAGTAATCCTTTTAAGCATACAAAATGGGGGCGAAATCTAATCATTTCGCCCCCATTTTTTTATACTCTGGCCACAAACGCTGCCATGCTCTTAAACTCATTCCATTGATCATACGCCTTTTCGGAGTTTTTGATGATGAGTTTTTAATAAGAAAATAACGCGCTTGCCTTATCTCAAATATGTGAACTTTGATAATAGATTGCAGGAATTCGTAAACGGTATTTCGCCGTTAACCTGTATTCTTGAAAAAAGACCTTTTTTTGGTTACAGACGATACCGACATACTTAGATATAAAATTTCAGCGAATTAGTCTCATTACCATCGGTTTAAACGCAGTATATATAACCGTAATCAATACAACTATTAATAGAATTTCAATCCAATTCTTATCTAACCAAATTGCTGGTACGGTAAAAATTAGTGGGGTCAAACTACTTAACCACTTTTTTCGAGGTTTGAAATAAAATGTACTTATCGCGACTACAACTAATGATATTATAATGAGTGGAATTGCTGGAAAAATGTAAAGACCGTACATACTGCCTACGTTTGAGTCGCCATGTTCTTCATGAGTACCATAGATAATGAGGAATGGTAATATTAGAACAATTAATGTTAGGCAATCAACTGTGATTTTATTTAAAGCTCGGTCTAAGTCCACATTAGTCATCTTGATTTGCCCTACGTAGGCTCTAACGCAATTTATGTGGTTGAACGGACAAATAAGAATAACGTTGTAATTTGTAGAACAATTAATCCCATGGCAGGGGTAATAGGTTTCGCATTATTCCCTCAAAATCCGATAATGCGCAGGACAGTGCCCAAGAATTCCACCATTTTTTGATAATCTACCTGATTTAACATACATCATTTCTATTTAGCAACCATCCAAAGTTGGTAAGTTAAATTTCCTTAAGATGTAAAAGCCAGTTAACCTTTTTAGATTAGAGTTTTAATAAAGACAGAAGTGAGAAGGTCAGTTTGACGCCCTTACCCTGCGGAAAATATATAACTGTTTTGTTTTAATAGAACACACACACATCATAGTAGAAGACGAATTTCACGAAACGTGTGAAGAATACAATCTCGGCCTGCTAACAGTTGAAAAGTTCATTGAGGCAAGGGGCGGAAAGGACTACTATATTTATTCGAAGGATAAGAGCATATTGTTTTCTGTGGATTGGGACAGCTTCTTCGGGTGCGTTTCATAAAAGCGCCTAGTTTAAAATTCAGTGCTCAGCTCCATGGGTAAATCCACATCGACTTTGTTTCTCCAGCGCGCTCGAATCCACATTTTTCATAAAAGTTGATGGCTTTTTCATCAGCTACTAAGATTTGCTGATGAAATGTGCCGTATTTCTCTTGAAATCTATTCAAAATTAGCTTTCCGACACCCGTTCCTTGATAATCTGGGTGAACAATAAGATGGGGATAGTAAACAACCAATTAACCGTCTGAAAGCGCATTTCCTAGCCCTATAAGTCTTTCACCATTCCATGCAGTAAAAAAAGAATGAGAATTTAACAAGGCATTAAAAAGCTCTTCCGGCTTTTGGGCTGAAGACCAATGATTCGCATCATATATTGCAACAACATCCTCTGGTTTGACATCTTTGGTTTCTTTGATTGTAATGGTCATCCTAGGCTACAGCTTAAGACTTAAACATAAGAAATCTGAGAATAAAAACCATTTTTATTCTCTATCCCCTAAATTCTTCTCGTGCCAATCATTTAACTTACAGGGATTATAATTTGAAAGATTATATTTTGAGCCACTATCAGATATTAAGGTAATAATAAGAGGAACCTAATAATAAAATAAGCCTGATGCCGATTAATACTCTTTATACACTCACCTAAATCACTGAATAAATTGCAGGATTTTTGCTATAATAGAATACTATGGAGGTTAATAGCAGCAGAAATAAGAACCTATGGAAATGGGGGTTGTTTTATTATAATACCGAAGATCCAAATCTATGGGTGGAACGGCGTATTGGAATTGGTTCTGCCCTCAATTTTGCACATAAGAGTGCTTATTTCATGCTAGCCTTCATAACCCTCTTTCCTCTAGCAATTTCCATCATACCTCTATTACTACTTGGTATAATCAAATGGTAATCAAGATTTGTCTTTTCTAATCATTTCAAATGGTTCATATATATACGAAAATGACATCGCAGTAGGTATCTTAAACATCATTTTCCACTTGCCTGATAGCATACTTGACAAATTTGAGTGACAGGATCTATTCCCAGGTTCGAATCAAAAAAGGGTGGAATCCTTGGACAATGTCGTGCGTATTATTAAATTTCGAAGGTCTATTGAATCCATAAAACTTGTTAGCCAAGGTTAGTCGAGCACCATGAAATTTAACTTTTATGTTGTTGGGCAAATGATGTTCTAAATTTAAATGGCGACAGCTCGGTCTTGGACTTAAACAATCGGCTGAAGGATTGCGGATGCTCGAAACCAAGCTGATAGGCAATTTCGGCGACCGATAAATCTGTTGTTGACAAGATATCTTTTGCCTTCTCCACCAGTTTATAATGAATAAGTTGCTGCGCATTCTGGCCCGTTAATGCGCGTAGCATATCACTCATATAACCGGGTGACAAATTCAACCGGTCTGCCAGATCTTGAACTGTAGGAACCCCTGAAGATACCGCTTTACCTTCGCCGAAATATTGGTCCAAGATAGCTTCCAGCTTTTGCAACTGATCGCTGTTTACAGCTTTGCGGGTAATAAATTGACGTTTGTAAAATCGGTTGCTGTAATTTAAAAGTAATCCTATCTGAGAAACGATTACGTCCTGGCTAAAGTCATCAATACGACTGGTCAGCTCTTCATCAATAATATCGAATAGAGTCAAAACGGTTGCTCGATCGTGGTCTGCCAAATGTAGTGCCTCGTTGGCTGCATATGAGAAAAACCCATATTGCTTTATTTTTTTGGAAACTGAATAAGAAAGAAAAAGGTCTGGATGAATCAATAACATTTTTCCGGAAGTTGCTGTACCATCCGGGCTTTCAAATACCTGCCCTGGAGAGGTGAATACTAGACCACCTTCACTAAAATCATAATAGTTTTGTCCATATTTTGCTTTACCACAAAGGTTGGTTTTAAAAGCGATTTTATAAAAATCCATGATCAGTGAAGCAGGCAAGTCTGTAGGCTCATAGTTCATTTCTTTTATATCAATGTGACTGATGAGCGGATGTTTGGGCTTTGGCAAGCCAAACATCCGATGGAAATCGGTCAAGGATTTAAATTTGTAAACTATATTTTCTTCCTTTTTCATCAGTCAACTTTTGTTAAAGGTAATAAACTACCAAGGCGTTTCTCCTGTTTCCGGGTTATATTAATATCCATTTTGCAACAACTGCCGGGCAGTCTCAAAGCCAATACCTTTATTCGCTTCTGTAATTAATGCTCTTTTCATAGTCTATTAAGCTTGTTGATGATATACTTTGGCAAACGCTTTAGTAAAATCCCTGAACTTGGTTTTGCCGAACACAGGCTTGTGGCGGTAAAAATGTTCATACAACGAACCGCTTTCCTGCGCAGCCTGCATGGCCATAAAACCATTTGCGATCCATTCATTCATGCCTGCGTCTAACATCCCGCTGAGCATTTGTTCCCTGGGAATAACCTTCCAAGTTAGATCAGGCTCGCCAATAGCTTCACCCAGTATTTGAGCAACTTCGTTAGGAGATACTTCATCGCTGGCCAGGTAGTGCACAGATCTNNTCCATTTCCTCTGAGATCATTGCAGCAATGTCTTCAGCGGCAACCCAGGGTTCTTTTTGATCACCCCCATAGCTCGAAATAATTGCATGTTGATTTTTGATAGCATCCAGGTTCCTATATATATTGCTATAAAAACCTACCGGACGAATAAATTTAATAGCAACCTCGTCTGGCAACCTGCCTAGTATACCTTCTACTTTGTTATGGAGGTAAAGGCTTCCGGTTCCCTGGTCGGTATGCGCACCGATGCTGCTTAGGTGTACCAGTTGCTTAACTCCGGATTGCTCTACCGCAATTTTGTAGTTGTTGCCGATCCGGTCAAACGCAGCGACGAAATCGAGATCTTTGTCAAAAATACTGCCTATGCCTTCCCAGGCTTCCATCAGGTAAACGACATCAGCCCCCCTGAAGGTTTCGGTTAAAAACTCGATATTAAAAAAAGATCCTATTGCCGCTTTTGCGCCTAAAGATTCTATTGCAAATTGTCGTTCAGCTTTGCTGGTAATAACGGTGACGTGGTGTCCTTTTTTGACTAAGTCAATGGTGAGGGGCTGTCCTATGTTTCCTAACGACCCTGTGATAACTATATTCATATACCTTTTTTTGTTGAACAAAAGTGGTTAACAACCGGACGGAGAAATTAACCGAATTAGGGTTTTTCATAACCGAATTGCTTTACGTCAACAAAGTCCATTATTAATCACATTGCCCAAGCCAAAGAATTACTTTGAGTATAGAATGTTAAAGGAAAAACTACAAGTTATTTGCCGCTCTGCAAATGAAATCTTAAGAAATTATTGATTATCAAAAAAGGGGTATAATGATATTATCTTTGAATTTGCTCCAACATAAACGGCAAGATATCAATAACGTTCACACAAATACTTCAGCCAGGCATAACCTTTCCGGCGCTTCAAATATCCAAAATCACGTTCATTTGCATAAGCTTCTTTTTCGAAACATATCTGAAAATATGCCTTATGATGGCTTCGGTACCTAGCCAGGTTAATTAAGTAGTGCAGGAAGTAAAGCGGATAAAAGAAGATGATCAGCAGCTCCTGCTGCTGCCTGAAATGCACCTTTTCATGATTAATAATCACCTGACTTTCTTTTAGTGTCTGCTTTTTAAAAATCATGAAGGGATACAATGCCATGGCATCTGCCGGTAGCCTCGAAAAAATTATGATCCAGTATTTCATGCCTATTAGCTTTAGCTTACAATTGGCCAAAAAACTTATCCATCAACTTGAAAAACTGCGGAAAAGCTGTTAAGGGTAGTGTCTCTGCACGATCGTAAATGTCATGGTATGCTGAGATACCGCCTTGAGTATAGATGAAAAATGAAGGCACCCCTTTCTCATGAAAGTAGCAATGATCACTGTTGCAGGCTTCTCCCCTTGGTTCTACTTTCTTCAGCAGTTTATGTTCCTCGTTTAGCTTTACCAATTGCTGATATTTTTCAGTGTGCACAGTTGCATTAACAACTTTTATGCCTTCTTCACCTGTTCCTGCGAGATCAAAGTTTACCAGAAACCTGATCTTGTTCAAGTCAATAAGGGGGTTCTCCACGAATGCTTTGGATCCCAGAACGCCAATCTCCTCCCCCGAAAACGCCAGAAAGACTGTGTTGTATTTTGGTTGCTGCATGGAAAAATGTTTACCAAAACTTAGCATCATGGACACGCCACTGGCATTGTCGTTTGCACCGGGAAAATAAACATCTTTTCCAAGCATACCCAGGTGATCAAAATGGGCCGTGATCACCACTGTAGAATCTGTTTTCGAACTGCCTTTGATCATCCCGGCTACATTCCTGGTGGTATAATCAGGGACAAGCTTAGCTTCAACATTCAATTCGATCTGATTTATCGTTGCGGGCACGATAGCAGGCTTGTTTACCTGCAACACAATTCTTGGCCCCTGTGTTCTAAGTGTGGTCCAGGTGAGTTTGTCTGTGCTGAAAATGATCAGCCCTTTAAGTTTTAGATCGGGGTCGCTTTTTAGGGCCTCAAGGTTCTGTGCAACCGCAGTTTTCTGCTCCTTGCTTTCATCCTGAATACTCCTGTTATCGATCATAAGGAAATTTTCACCCACCTGATCCAACATTTCGATAACTTTTGCTGTATTGGCAAGATCAGCTCTCGTAAGCGGGTAAACCTTGAATTTACCAGCGCATGCCGGACTGTTTGCAGCTACCAGATAATCTTCAGCGGTAGTGAGCTTTTGTCCGTTCAGCGCCACATCAACCTTACCGGGAAAGGTATTTACAGACAAATTAAAATCCTGGTAGTAGGACCCATTGTTTAAGGGAAGCAGGGCGGCTTTTCTGAATTCCGCAGCAATGAACTCAGAGGCTTTTTTTGCACCGTCGCCGAAGTATCCCCGGCCTTTGTAGGCAGGGGATGCAAGTGTTTTAATAATGGACCTCGCATAGTTCATGTCCTGTGCCAGACCGGCCTGCCCACTGCACAACAAGGTAGCTGCAAGCAAAAGCTTGTTTATGTATTTTCTGGAATGGATCATCTGATAAACTATTTTTTTGCTGGCTTTGATGACATGAAGAACTCGATCTCTCCACCATTCATAATTTCATCGTGATTCAAGGTCCTGCCGTCAAGCACTTTGCCGTTCAACACTGCCTTGGCTACGTAAACATTCTTATCGCTCTGATTCCGGGTTTTTACCTTGAAGGTTTTTCCGTTTTCCAGGTTTATTGTTGCATTAACAACTGCTGGACTACCCAACTCATAAGTCAGGGAACCAGGTGCCATCGGGTAAAACCCTAAAGCGCTGAAGATGTACCATGCGCTCATTTGCCCGCAGTCGTCGTTACCGCCCAAACCGTCGGCAGTAGGTCTGTACATCTTTTTCAGAATCATCCTTACGCGGTCCTGGGTTTTCCAGGGTGTTGATGTATAGTTGTATAAATAAGCGGCATGGTGTGCCGGCTCATTACCATGTACATAATTTCCAATGATACCTTCTCTGGTGATGTCTTCGGTATCCGCGAAAAATTCATCCGGCAGGTGCATGGTAAACAAAGAATCCAGGTGTTTACTGAAACGGTCTTTTCCACCGCGTAATTTGATCAGCGCTTCAGGGTTATGTGGTACGTACAAACTGTAGTTCCATGCGTTGCCTTCAATGAAACCCTGGCCATGGGTACTTAGTACATCAAACTCTTTCTTAAAAGATCCGTCTTTAAGCCTTGGACGCATGAATCCGGATTTTTCATCATAAACATTTCTCCAGTTTTCAGCACGCTTCATAAATTCGGCATAAACTTCCGTATTATTTAGTTTCTTCGCCAGCTGGGCAATACACCAGTCGTCATAAGCATATTCCAGGGTGTTCGATACCGATGTTCCATTTGTTTCTGCTGGTATGTAGCCCATATCCATATACGCACCAATGCCTTCGTAATCTCTCTTTTTAGCGGTTGCTACACATGCTGCCAATGCCGCATTGGGATCACCTTTGTACACGCCCTTGATTATTGCATCGGTAACAACAGATACGCTGTGATATCCGCTCATACACCAGTTTTCATTCGCATAATGAGACCAGATCGGCAGCATCTTCCATGCACTCTGATCATAGTGCGCCATCATGGATGAAATCATGTCGGCACTCCGCTTCTGCTGTACGATATTGAAGAAGGGATGTAGTGCCCTGAAGGTATCCCACAGGGAAAAGGTGGTGTAGTTATCAAAGTTATCCGCTTTATGGTTGTTCTGATCCAATCCGCGGTATTCCTTGTTCACGTCATTGTAAACTGTAGGATTGATGAAGTTATGGTACATCGCAGTATAGAAGTTTACCTTGTCATCTTCATTCAAAGTGTTTACAGCAATCTTGTTTAGTTCTTTATTCCAGCTTTGCTGTCCAGCCTTCTTCACTTGCTCGAAATCCCATCCCGGAATTTCAGCCCGCATGTTCATTAGAGCATTTTCCTGGCTTACTGGTGATAATGCGAATTTGATCTTTACCTGCTCTCCTGCCTTAGTCTTAAAGTCAAAATACGTACGCATGCGTTTTCCAGCCATTTCCGGGAAGTTTTTGGTTTGGTTCCACTTACCCCAGAAACCTTTGTAAACTTGTTTATCGTCGTAATTTCTTTGGCCATAACTGGTGATCGGCTTAGAGAAAGTCATCGCGAAATAAACCGTCCGGGTCCTTGCCCAACCGGAAGTCTGACGGTAACCGGTTACAAGCGTATCATTAACGACACGCAGATAGGTCCATACGTTCTTATCATCATAGTTATAGATGCCGCTCATCAGGTCCAGTATGATGTGCGACTGGTCGGATTCCGGGAAGGTATATTGGTGAAAGCCTACCCTCGGACTGGTGGTCATTTCGGCAAGGATATTATGATCGTCTAATTTTACTTTATAATAGTTTGCTTCAGACACCTCATTGTCGTGGGAGAAAGCAGATCTGTATCCATGCTCCGGATGCGCTGCGGTACCTGGATTTAGCTGCAATTCGCCGGTAGTTGGCATGATGAGGAAGTCGCCGAGATCAGAGTGTCCGGTACCACTAAAATGCGTGTGTGAAAAACCTACAATCGTCTTATCTGAATGCTGGTAACCGGCACAGTATCGGTACACATCTTTATTGTACTTACCATCCTCTTCGTACGATAACGTGTCTGTTTCCGGGCTCAGCTGAACGGCGCCAAAAGGAACGGTCGCTCCAGGGTATGTATGCCCCATTTTGGCCGTTCCAATAATTGGTTTTACGTATTGATAAGGTTGTTTCTGTGCCTGAACAAAGGTTGAACTCAGGATTGCTGCCACCGCAACGAATAGTTTTTTCATGCTTTTTCTAAATACTTGAGTATGTGATGCTGTAAAAATAATTTTATCAGCATCAATTCTCACAGTAAAGCAATAGAAATGTTGTGACAAAGCATTAATATTCCAGGTTCGCCGTTATTAATCCAGGGCCTGACGGAAAAGCAAGGCTCCGACAGTGAGGTTAGTTCGGGGATCAATCAGAATCGCACCGCCATTAGAAGGACTTTCCTCGTATTTGTCGAATGCAACAGGATCTGCTGTCTTAATTACCACCCGGCCGATATCGTTCAGTTTAAAGTCTTCAGCAGGATGTTTCTCCAGGGTACTAATGTCTACTTTGTACAGGATCTCCTGGACCTTACATTTGGTATGCTTGCTATGGTGCTGCAGCAGGTACATCACCGAGGTGTCCAGTGGACGGGCATCCATCCAGCAAAAATCTGCTTCCATCCTTTTAGATACCAATGGCTGGCGACTGGCTGCAACCAGCATATCTCCCCTGCTTACATCAATGTTGTCCTTAAGGTGTAAGGTTACAGACATCCCTTTTTCTGCCGCATCAAGCTGCTGCTCTGCAAACTCAATTCTGCTGATGCTGGTGCTGAAGCCTGAGGGCTGCACAACAACTTCATCATTCAACCTGAAACGACCACTCACCAGGCGACCTGCATACCCACGGTAGTCGTGGAGCGCATCCGTCTGGGGGCGGATAACCCATTGTACCGGCATACGGCCATATTCAAAAGGCGATTTCGCTTCAACAGGAACCGTTTCCAGGTGATGTAATAAACTTTTGCCTTTGTACCAGGACATGGCATTTGACGCGTTTACAATGTTGTCCCCTTTTAATGCGCTGACTGGAATGAAAGTCACTTCTTCCAAGTTCAGTTTTGCAGCAATCTCCAGGTAAGCGGTTTTAATCTCGTTGAAAACAGTTTCGCTATAATCGATCATGTCCATCTTATTGATGCAGACCACTACATGCGGCAGCGCCAGCAAGGAAACCAGGAAAGAATGTCTGATGGTTTGCTCTGAAACGCCATTCCGGGCATCAATCAGGATGATTGCCAATTCTGAGTTTGAAGCTCCCGTAACCATGTTCCGGGNNAATGATGAACTTTCTCTTTTCCGTTTGAAAATATTTGTAGGCGACGTCGATGGTAATTCCTTGCTCCCGCTCGGCCTTCAACCCATCTGTGAGAATAGCAAGATCAATGCTGCCATCGTCATTTTTTCGGTTGGAGGAATGAAGCGCTTCCAGCTGGTCGGCCAAGATCGATCCGCTGTCGTACAACAAACGTCCGATCAATGTACTTTTACCATCATCTACACTACCTGCGGTTATAAATCTTAAAATATCCATTAAAAGTATCCTCCTTTTTTTCTGTCTTCCATGGCAGCCTCGGAAACTTTATCGTCCATCCGGGCACCTCTTTCACTTATTTTCGAACTGCTGATCTCTTCAATAATATCATCAATCAGGTAAGCCTCTGATTCTACAGCAGCGGTGCAGGTCATGTCGCCAACGGTCCGAAAGCGCACGGACCTGTTTGTTACCACGTCCTCTTCATCCATGTTTAAATACTCGGCAGCAGCCATCAGCTGACCATTACGTGTAATAACATCCCGCTTATGCGAAAAGTAGATGCTTGGCAGTGGTATTTGCTCGCGTTTGATATAATTCCAGACGTCAAGTTCTGTCCAGTTGCTAATCGGGAACACCCGGACGTTTTCGCCTTTATGGATCTTCCCATTATATAGACTCCACAATTCCGGTCGTTGTAATTTAGGGTCCCATTGTCCGAATTCATCACGAACGGAAAATATGCGCTCCTTGGCACGTGCTTTCTCTTCATCACGGCGTGCGCCACCAATGCAGGCATCGAACTGGTACTTTTCAATTACGTCCAGCAGCGTTATGGTTTGCAGTGCATTTCTGCTTGCATTTTTTCCCTTCTGCTCTACAACTTTACCCTGATTGATGGAATCCTGGACATAGCCAACGATTAGTTTCTCGTTAATTCGCCCAACCATTTCATCGCGATAGCTAATGGTTTCAGGAAAGTTATGACCGGTATCTATATGCACCAGTGGAAAAGGGAATTTTCCCGGTCTGAACGCTTTCTGCGCCAGATGCACCAGGGTAATTGAGTCCTTACCGCCCGAAAACAGTAAAGCAGGCTTTTCAAATTGCCCTGCCACTTCGCGTAAAATGTATATCGCTTCAGCTTCTAAATGATCTAAGTAATCCATTGTTATTCTTTATTTCTCTACGACTTCATTGTGCGTGTGTAAACCGCATTCTCTTTTGGAGGAGTCCTCCCACCACCATCTTCCGGCCCGGAAGTCCTCTCCAGGCTGCACTGCACGTGTACATGGCGCACATCCAATGCTTGGAAAGCCACGGTCGTGCAAAGGGTTGTACGGTATATTATTGTCCTTGATATATGCTTTTACCGCCTCCAGCGACCAGTCGAAAATCGGGTGGTATTTAATTAGCTTGTTCTGTTCATCCCATTCTATAGCACGCATGTCTAACCTGTTCAAGGACTGTTCTGCCCGAATGCCAGTGATCCAGACCTCATTGCCCGACAGCGCACGTTTAAGCGGTTCCAGCTTTCGGATACCACAGCATTGCTTCCGGTTTTCTACCGATTCATAAAAGCTGTTCGGGCCTTTGCTGCTCACCATTTCCTCCAGCAGCGCCTGATCCGGGTAGTAGGCCAGAATGGGTTTCTGATACTTCTCGAGGGTACGGTTCCAGACGTAATACGTTTCCGTGAAGAGCCGTCCGGTTTCCAGTGTAAAAACCCGGATTGGAATGTTGTTTTCGAAGATCATGTGACTGATCACCTGATCTTCCCAGCCAAAACTGGTTGAAAATATTACCTTACCCGGGTAGGCTGCAGCAATTGCCTGCAGGGTTTCCACGGGATTGGCATCCTTTATTTTATCCTTTAATGTTGTTGAAAAATCCATGTTAATATTCTTTAATCCGCAGCAGACCGGCATACCGGTGCTACATCAGCTTATCCAAAAATCCATACAAGCTTTTCATACTTGCAAGGGTCACAATGATCCCCACGCAGACCATAATGGTTTTTGCAGAGATCCTATTTGAAACACGTACAGCAATCGGAGAAGCAATTGCACTACCGATAATCAGGCCCACAATGGCTTCCCAATGCAGGCCATTGACCATTGTTATAAAAGTAATGGAACTTAAAAATGCTATAAAAAACCGGGAAAGTTTTACTGTTCCCAGCGATGTTCTTGAGTTTCTTCCACCCGCGATAAGAGAAGACAGTACAATGGAACCCCATCCACCTCCACCAACAGCATCCATAAAACCACCACCCAGGCCCAGTGGAATGATTTTCTTGATCTTATCGCCTACCCGCTTACGCTGTGATTTTAATGCTTTTGACAGAATCACCAAACCCAGAATGAGCGTGTAGATGGATACCATTGGTTTGATATACATATTGTAATGTTCAAAGGTGCTCAACATGTAAGCACCTACCACAGCACCGATACTGCCCGATACGACTAGCAACTTAAACAGCTTCTTGTTCACGTTGCCGAGTTTGAAGTGCATCCAACCCGCAATAGCATTGCTCATGATTTCTGAAAGGTGAACCGCAGTACTGGCAGATGCTGGCGGTATACCCATGTACAGGGAAAAGGTTGTTGATGTTACGCCATAAGACATGCCGATGGCCCCATCTACCATCGAGAAAATGAAGCCGGCAACCAGGAAATAATAAAAATAGGGGTGCACGTTCTGCACCGTCTGCTGGAATCCGGGCTCGTAGTGCCAGAGTAAAACCCCGATTATTGTGGCACTGATGAAAATGGTGCTCCAGGCCAGCAGCTTGTAATTGGTGTTAAAGGTTTTTCGGGGCTTCTGCCCCTTGATCATCACTTCCGTGATCTCATTCAGTTTCTTTACTTTATCTGCGAAGCTTCCGTTGAGCTTGTTGCGAACCTGGTGCAACTGCTGTATTGCAGTATCCACATTATCAGGAAGGGTTTCTTCGAGATCTTCTTTTATCCGTTTAGCCATTGTAGGCGATTTCCCATTGGTGGAAATGGCAACTTTCAAATCCCCCTTTTTCACAACAGCACCCAGGTAGAAGTCGCACAAGGACGGCTTATCTGCAAAATTAACCAGCAGCTTGCGCTTTCTTGCCTCCTCCCGGATGACGTCATTCAGCGGATGGTTATTGGTTGCCACGATAACCAGATCTGCGCTGTCCAGATCCGACGCAGCGAAAGGCCTTTCCTCAAGATGGATGTTATCATTGCCAAGCGCAAAGGCCAGCACGGCAGGTGCAATTTCTTCGGCAACAATACGGATCTGGCATGCCGGGCTGTTGGATACAATGGTCGACAGCTTTTCGAGGCCAACATTTCCTGCACCAACAAGCAGCACCCGAAGTTCATTCAACTTCAGAAAGACCGGGAACAGTTGATTGTCGCCCGCAGGTGTTGATACTTCCGGTTTATTCTCTTTCAGCAAGTTCATAGAAAGCTCGGATTGGCTGGAAATTCGCATGCAGGCCTACCACTTCGCCAAACACAATAAGTGCCGGTGAATCTATCTTTTTATCAGCAGCAGCTTCCACAATGGTGGATACTGTACCTACAACCAATTTTTCATTTTCCATAGATCCATTCTGAATCACAGCCACGGGCAGGCGGGATTTACCTTCTGCCTCGAATATGGCTACAATCTCTGCAAGCTTCTTAATGCCCATCAATACCACTACCGTTGCTTTACTCTTCGCAGCCTGGTACAGGTCCTGAGAGATCTTTCCATCAGCGGTTGTACCGGTAACCACCCAGAAGCTTTCACTCAGGCCCCGGTGGGTAACGGGAATCCCCTGTAATGCGGGTACAGAAATGGCGCTTGATATACCCGGAATAACTTCCGCTTTAATGCTGTATGAATCTGCAAATTCTACTTCCTCATGGCCCCTTCCAAATACAAAAGAATCGCCGCCTTTTAAGCGTACCACATGCCCGTAGTTAAGTGCATAGTCTACAATCAACTTGTTTACCGCAGCTTGCGAATAGGAATGATCGCCGGAGCGTTTTCCCACGTATACTTTGGTGGCATGTTCAGGAGCATGGCTTAACAAGGCTTGGTTCACCAATGCATCATATAGCACAACGTCAGCAGATTGAAGTACTTTTATTGCCTTAAGTGTAATCAGATCCGGATCACCAGGGCCAGCACCTACCAGGGTTATTTTAGGTTCCTTTACGGTTGTTTGTGTTTTGGTCTGTATCATAGTTTTACCAATGCCTCTCTTTTAACTTTTACTTTTTCCAGGAATTCCCGTGCCTGATTTAAATAGGCTCCGGCGAATTCAGCGGATGGTTCATTTTTATTAATTTGAAGAACGATATCATTAAAGGTACCGCCCAGTTCTATTTCATTCGTGTCCAGGTAATTCAGATCGAATTCCTTGATGATACCAGTCTGTGTACTGCTATTGATGCCTTTATCCAGGAGGAGTGCTTTGGCTCCGCTGATGAATACACTGTAGGCATGGTAGATTGCATCTGCATATGCAGCTCCTGCAAAGGCCCGTTCTGCCCAGCCCAGTTTTTCATCCGCTTCGTATAACAAAGTNNTGCAGTTTGGAAGGTTTCCTGATGGCCCCAGTCTACGAACTCGTCGTCAGTCAGATTAGTTAAGTCAGCAAGTGGTTTCAGCAGCTGATAGTAGTGATCTTTTCCGAAGCGGTCGTAATAAGCACTGAAAGTCTCTCCAGAGAATTGATTCAAGCTATAGTCGTTTAAGATCCTCCGCAATACATCTTTCACACGTTTAGAAGGAACCTTGATCACTTTATCTGCGGATCTGCCCAATCCATCCCCGAAAGTACCGCCGCCAACAAGCACCTGTGCTGCCGGGATGACTTTCGCACCTGCTTTCAAGGAGCTTCCGTGAAAACCGATGTGCGCCAGTCCGTGCTGTCCGCAGCTGTTCATACAGCCGCTGATCTTGATCTTAATATCCTGATTGAGGATCAGGTCCTCATATTCATCATAGATCAGATTTTCAAGCTCTCTGGCCATTTCGGTACTGTTGGAAATGCCCAGGTTGCAGGTATCGGTTCCAGGGCAGGTGGTGACATCAGCAACGCTATTGAAACCGGGAATGGCATATCCGAGGTTGTCAAGGGCGACAAACAATGCTGGCAATGCTCCCTGTCGTACATATTGAAGGAGCAAGCCCTGATTGATGGTGATCTTTATTTCATCCGCCACATATGGACGTATGGCCTCCACCAGCTGGCGTGCTTTCACAGTTGGTATATCGCCGGTTAGAACTTTAATATATACGCCGAAAAAACCCTCCTGCTTTTGTTCAAACACATTGGTTTGCAACCAGGTGTTATAATGTTGCTGATTGCTTATTGCGACCTCGGGGTATACCGTCTCAACTGGCAGGATTGCCGAACGCAAAGCATTGCGGTCTACATTGAAGCTTTTCACCTTGTTGGCCGTCCGCTCTTCTGCAATAAGACGCAGCAATTCTTCGAGACCGATCTTTTGCACTAGAAATTTCATCCGTGCCTTGTTCCGGTTGTTGCGCTCACCGTGGCGATCAAAGACCCTTAGTGTAGATTCGATAAATGGGATCAGCTGATCTTCCGGGAGAAAGTCATTTACCGGATGCGCAATGGACGGGATGGCACCAAGACCACCGCCAAGCATCACCTTAAATCCCCTTTGGTCACCTTGAAGCTTTGGGATAAAGCCNNGGATATAGGTGAAAGCGGTATCGTCATCTGTCGCGGAAAATGCGATTTTAAATTTTCGACCCATATCCTGACAGATCGGGTTACGCAGGAAATAGGCAAATGTTGCATGAGCGTACGGGGAGACATCAAAAGGCTCTTTCGGATCGATACCAGCTGTGGGCGATGCTGTAACATTGCGTACAGTATTACCACAAGCTTCCCTTAATGTGATATCATCCTGCTCCAGTTCTGCCCATAATTCGGGGGTTCTGTCGAGGCTCACATAGTGAATCTGGATATCCTGGCGTGTAGTCAGGTGCAAATTGCTGCTGGCAT
>DCLG01000037.1:52665-53915 GCA_002320935.1 Pedobacter sp. UBA1654
AATATCGGCAATCTTCAACAACTGCCTGAAGGTAACTTTTCCAAAAGGAAGTTTAATCCGTACCATCTGCACACCTGGCTGCCGCTGGCCATAAACACCACGGGCGAGTCGCAAACTCCTGAATTTCTCATCATGAAGCTTCCCTTCGCGGAAAGCCCGGATCTTCAATTCGAGATCAATTATATCCTGTTCTACAATTGGATTTTCCAATTCCGTTCTGAAACTCTGCATCTATGTCTAGTAATGATTGGTTGATGTATTTGTGTCGGTTATTTCAAATATATGATAAAGCACATAGAATTAGTAGTCTTTATTGAAATAAATGAAAAAAACATCATGAGAAATAAATCTAACACAATGAAGATGAAGGCTTAAACCAAAAAATCCTGACGTTTTTTTCGTCAGGATGTCTCTAAATTCGGGTTATTGAGGGAAGCGCTTGCTTAAACCAGGCCTTTGAGCAGGTTGGTTTCACGGCCGATAACATCAGCAATGCTGGTTTCAGAAAGTATCTTTAATGAGGCATTTCGAACGTCTGTGAAGACATCGCGGATACCACAGGTTTTCTCATCCATACATTCCTCACAACGCTGGTAAAAGTTCAAACTCACACAAGGCAAGAGAGCGATTGGCCCTCCTGTGATTCTCAGTACCTGAGTAAGGAAAATCTCATTTGGATCTTTATTAAGGCTATATCCGCCCCCGGCACCTTTCTTACTTACGAGCAGTCCGGCATTTCTTAGTTCAAGCAAGATCTGCTCCAGGAACTTCTTCGGAATTTTGTCCTCCTGCGCGATACGTAATATCTGCATGGGCTCTTTTCCATAGTTTTTACCCAGGATTACGAGCGCTTTGATGGCATATTGCGTTTTTTTGGATAGCATTCAGCAAAGTAAAACAATTTATTTGTAAACCTAAACAGTCTGCCAATCGGCCAACCAGCGCAGCAACACTTCGGTCCAGCCACTCAGTTCTGGATTGTCGAGGGCCATTCCAACACCGTGCTTACCTTTGGGATAAACATGTAAGGCCACCGGCACCTGATGTTTAACACAGGCTTCAGCAAATAGGAAGGCATTCTGAACAGGTACTGCGCCATCATCTGCGGTATGGAAGATGAAAGTGGCAGGCGTTTGTGGTCCAACATGCAACTCATTTGAGAACTGCTTTCTTTGTTCAGGGCTGGGCTTATCGCCAAGTAAGTTCTTAACCGAGCCGGCATGCGTAAATGGTCCAAAAGAGATTACCGG
>DCLG01000037.1:54024-55848 GCA_002320935.1 Pedobacter sp. UBA1654
TCATCGTCAGGATCCTTATACAGTTCCGGTTGCGTGGCCACCGTAGACACCAGATGTCCGCCTGCGCTGAACCCCATCAGGCCGATACGACCGGGGTCTATTCCAAGCTCCCCGGCTCTGGAGCGTATGATCCGCATTGCCCGAACGGCATCGGCATACGGTGCCGGAAACTTATTCGGCGCCACCCGGTACGTGAGCACTGCAGAAACCATTCCTTTGGAAGCAAAGAGTTTGGCAAATTGCAGACCTTCATGATCAGAAGCCAGCATACCATATCCCCCACCCGGACAAACAACCATGGCAGCAAGCTTTGTGGCAGGTGCGGCTTTAGGCTTGTAGATCACCAGCCTTGGGCGAGTATTAGGATCAGCGCCATTGTTTTTGGAATGATCAGGCCAGAGGTTAATGATTTGTTCTTCAAAGTGCGGGCCTTTGTCGCTTGGTGCTGCATTGGCGGCAAGTGCCGTTAAACTACAGGTGCTTAATACACCTAAACTTAAGGAAGAGGTTTTCAGGAACATTCGGCGACTATTTTCTTTCATTGCAATCATTGCTTTTTAAGTACGTGTCAAATTCGGCTGATCAGGGCATGGATAAGCCAGTCGATCTTTAAGCAAGTAAATTAAGAATAAAGGATAAAAATCATACATTTAGGGAAGCTAATTACAGTAAAAATCACAATGTCTGAATATAGATTACCCACCATTAAGGAGATTGCAAAACGACTTAATGTTTCTGTATCAACGGTGTCCCGTGCCCTACGTGATCATCCAAGTATTGGATTGGTAACGACTATGCGGGTGCAAAATGTAGCAAAGGAGCTTGGTTATGAAGTAAACCGATCTGCGATTTACTTTAAAGAAAGAAAAACGTATTCAATCGGCGTCATTATACCCAACCTTTCTGAACCCTTTTTCTCTTCCGCTTTAACGGGTATTGAAGATGCGGTAGAAGCCAATAATTACAACGTGATTATTGGGCAATCGCTTGAAAGTTTTGAACGCGAAAAACGCATCGTGGAGAATATGAAAGACCACCGGGTAGATGGGATTCTGGTGTCGCTAACGAAAGAGACATCAACCTACGAGCATTTTGAAAGCCTGAAGAAGTACAACATTCCTGTTGTTTTCTTCGACCGGATACCCAGCAAAAAGAACATCAATTATGTAGCCTGCAACCTTGTTTCGGGGATGTTGCAAGCCATTACAAAGCTGGTGAGCCTTGGTCATACACGCATTGGGCTCATCAATGGGCCGGCAAAGCTGGCCGCCACCTTACAGCGGCTGGAGATTTATTACAAGTGCCTGAAAGCGCATGATCTGCAACTGGACCATGAGGTAATTGTGTCGACCAGTCTTTCGAAAGCAGATAACCGCCGGGCGATGAGTCAGCTGCTCGACATTGCTGAACCGCCTACTGCGGTGATCGTGTTCAATGATTATGTCTTGCTGGATTGTATTGCTACGGTTAAGTCTCGCGGCATGGTGATCAACAAGGATGTAAGTTTCATCAGTTTTGCAAATCTGCCCATATGGGAGTATATGGACAACGTGCCGCTTGCTTCTATTGAGCAATTTGCCTACAAGCAGTCCTCCATGGCAACGGATTTTCTTTTCCAGTTGATTAAACATGCCGGAAACAATGATGCTTCCGAAGCACCATTATTACAGCACATCATCGATTCGGAGATGATCGAATATACCCGCCCTTCCGAATGCTAAGCTAAACACCTGTAAGCTTTTGATTTAACGCAACCGTTTGCGTAGAAATTGCGCAACCGTTTGCGCAACGCACGCAATCGTTTGCGCTGGAAGATTTACGTCA
>DCLG01000037.1:55930-56136 GCA_002320935.1 Pedobacter sp. UBA1654
ACAGGAGCAACGCGTTACAGGACGGGTCGTATCTGCAAAAGATGAACAACCACTGCCCGGGGTAAGCGTCGCCGTAAAGGGCACAGCCAATTCGGTAAGCACCAACACCAACGGTGAGTTTACCATAACTGCGGCTGCAGGCAGATCAACCCTGGTATTCACTTTTGTTGGTTTTCTTCGGAAAGAAGTAGATGTAAATACCGGGC
>DCLG01000071.1:0-5062 GCA_002320935.1 Pedobacter sp. UBA1654
TCTTGTTTATACGGGTTTTTTTGTGTTCATGCCGGTTTCGCATGGTTTTTGTTTCGGGCATCTTAAGCTCATTAAATTAAAATCCCGTGCCACATCATTCCGTCGATTTCGCTGCTTACTTTCAAACTGCTCCGCCCACTTTGCTATTAAAGCCTGATGCGCCCAGGTTCACAATTGTTGATGTGAATCCTGCGTACCTTCAGGCCGTCAATGCTAATCCTGAAGATCTCATCGGCCTTGGCACATTGGAGGCTTTCCCGGATAATCCGGATGATCCGGTTACCCAGAATGTACAAAGCCTTAGAAATAGTTTAATACGGGTGCTGAATACCAAGGTTCAGGACATCCTGCCAAGCCAGAAGTATGATATACCTGTTCGAGGGACAGACCGCTTTGAAACACGATACTGGAAAGCAACGAACTCACCAATTGTAAATGATGCTGGTGAGGTGGTGTATATTGCGCATGTAGTGCTTGATATTACGAAGGCTGTTGTAACCGCTCAGGAGGAACGCTTTGCTTATGAGCTATCAGAAGCCAGGCGAAGAGCAACCGAACAGATGGAGGAAAGGTTACGGCTTGCGATAGAATCTGCAAGTCTCGGTACCTGGCATTTTGATGCGATTACCCGGGAATTTATTGTCTCGCCACGGTTCAAAGCTTTGTTTGGCTTTTCTCAGGAGGAGACGATGACCTTTGATGAGGCCATCAAACAAGTAGAAGAAGGTTACCAAGGTAAAATCAGTAAAGGCATTGAATTGGCATTCTCACAAGGTGAAATCAAGGATCTTGAATTTCCGGTCATCGGGCGTAACGATGGTCAGCTGCGCTGGCTTCGTTCTACAGGACGGCTCTATGCGGCGCAAGACGGTAAGGGCGCTAATTTTTCCGGAACCGTAATGGACATCACAAAGTCCAGGCTGGACGAACAGCGTAAAAATGATTTTATAGCCATGGTAAGCCACGAACTCAAAACCCCGCTTACCTCCTTAAACGGATATATTCAGGTGCTGCAGTCCAAGCTTGAACCGCAACATAATTCCTTAGTAACTACAGTTCTTGATAAAGCACGGAAGCAGGTTGGAAAGATGATTGGCTTGATCGGCGGTTTCTTAAATGTATCCAGGCTGGAAGCAGGTAAGATACATCTGGAGATCACACGGTGTGATATGGCCACTTTGTTAAAAGAAATTGAATCAGACATCAGTATAGACAACCGTTCCCGACACATCGTTTTTAGCCCTGTGGAGACTACGTGGATGAATGTAGACCGCGATAAGATTGAGCTTGTAATTACGAACCTGATCAGCAATGCCATAAAATATTCTCCTATTGATGCAACCATTCAGGTTACCTGCGTTCCTGTGGCGCATGATTCGGTAATGGTGCGTGTTAAGGACCATGGCATTGGTATCAAATCTGAAGATCAGCCCCATGTATTTGACCGATTTTACCGGGTGGAAAATAGACAGACAACCGCGGTAGCTGGATTCGGTATCGGGTTGTATCTGTGTAAAGAAATCGTGGAGCGGCACGGTGGAAAGATCTGGGTTGAAAGTGAGTTCGGGCAAGGTTCTACGTTCTCATTTTGCATCCCGTTTAGGCCAGCTACAGCCTAATTCCTGGATGGAGTTGCTTGTTCTTCCTTTTTGTTGGGTACGGCCAGCGTTTCAGGTACAAACTTCCAGAAGAACAATAGACCAATGATACCCAGGCCTGCAAGTGAACCAAATCCTGCTGGATAACCGCCCCACTTCACGATCAACCCGCCGATTACGCTGCTTATAGAAGCGGCCAGGCCAATGGCTGAATATACAAATCCTTGCAGCAGATTAAACCGTCCTGTTCCCTGACTTAAGTCGGCAATCATCAAAATACTGACGACACCGAATATCCCGGCACCAATGCCATCTAAGATCTGTATCGCCGTGAGTATGTAGGGATCATCAAGGAAGGCAAACAGGATCGCGCGTACAGGCAACAGCATGAAAGCAATGAGCATTAGGAACACTGAAAGATATACCCCAACACCATCCTTTACATCGGCCATGAACAGGTTTGCCCAATCCAATGCTTTTAAACTTCCGCGAGATGCTTTCATACGGTTGAAAGTCTGCTACATCCGAAAAAACATGCCATGCTCCAGAGGAATTATTGATAATGCGCATGGTTGCCAGGATAATTTAAGAATGCAGTTGAACTACCTGTACAAAGGAGTAGTTTTCTCTTACCTTAGGTATTTTCCTTAAGGAATGACTTGTTGTTTAAACTAACATTAAATGTTTTTGTTAGTCCGTTATGGACAGCAGGATGCAAGAACCGCGATGTTACGGTCACAAGTATGTCAAACCTACACTTACTAGCATGAGCTTTAACATTATCGTTTTACTTTTCGAAAAACAGGAGGCAATTGAAGATTTTACTCATTGAAGATGAACCGGGTTTAGTTTCTGTAATCATCAGGGGCTTGAATGAAGCGGGTATGGAAGTAAGTGTTGCTGCTGATGGGCACACCGGTTTGGAAATGGCGATGAAACATCCTTTCGATCTGGTCATTTTAGATATAATGCTTCCGGGGATGAATGGCATTCAAGTATGTCGTGAACTCAGGAAAGCGGACAACAATGTAGCCGTTTTAATGCTTACCGCTTTAAGCAGTACAGAAAACATCATTACGGGCCTTGACAGCGGTGCAGATGACTATCTGGCTAAACCATTCAAGTTTGCTGAATTAGAGGCAAGGATCCGCTCTTTGGTGCGTAGAAGCAAGAATGTGGCTCCTGTACGTAATACCATCCGAATAGAAGGGCTTGAAGTAGACCTGCTTTCTAAAGCGGTTTCACGTGACGGAAAGGCGATTGTGCTTACTGCTACAGAATACCGGCTACTGGAGTATTTTCTAAAAAACCAAAACGTTGTACTCTCCCGCATTCAGATTCTGGAACATGTATGGGATATTGATTTTAACATGGGTACCAATGTGGTGGACGTGTATATCAACTATCTTAGAAAAAAAATAGATCATGGCTATGGGAAAAAGTTAATTCATACGGTGTTTGGTATGGGTTATATGTTTAAAGTAGATTTGAATGAAGTATCAAACTAAGATCAGCTTACTATTTTTTGCGATTTCTGCCGCAGGCCTGATCCTGCTGAATGCGACCATCTTTTATTTTGTATCCCAATTTAGCTTTAAAGACTTTTTCGATCGACTGGAAGCACGGGTTAACCTGACGGCCCAGACTAACCTGTTTGCAGACCGAAACACCGATGCCTATAAGGAGGTACGAGCCAAATATCTGGAGAAGCTTGAAGATGAAGAGAATTATATTGTTAAAATTGACAGCAGTACTAGTCATTTTTCTCATCCTCTGCAGCTCCCTCAAGCCTTTTACAATTCCATTATAGAGAACGGAAGTGCGAAACACAATGAGGGGAATAAGTTCTACTTTGGTAAGATCTTTAACACGCAGCGAGCGCAATTCATGGTCATTGTAGCCGCTTCAGACCCTTACGGTTTTAAAGAACTGCAGCAATTGAAGAAGGTGCTGATTGTATGTTTCTTTGTGTCAATAGCCCTGTCCTACATTGCCGGATTACTTCTCTCACATTATACAATTAAACCAATCCAGGACATCACTTTCAGTGTAAAACAGATTAAAGCCAACAACCTGCATTCACGGCTTCCTGAAGTTGTGGGTAATGACGTTGTTTCTAACCTCATCTCTACGTTTAATACCATGCTTACGAGGCTTGAAACAGCATTTGAGACTCAGAACAACTTCATCAGCAATGCCTCGCATGAACTCAGAACGCCTTTAACCATAATGACCAGTGAAGCGGAACTACTACTCTCCGGGAATAAACTCGATCCATCGGCAGAAGCTTCTGTTAAAACCATACTCGCTGAAGCTGAAAAGCTTCATCACATACTGACGAGTTTACTGGGGCTGGCACAGTCCGGCTTCGACGGTAAGAAGCAAAACTGGCAGCAGATCCGGGTAGATGAACTGGTGCTCAATGTAGCAGACGCGGTTAAGAAGATCGACGCAGAATGTACCATTGACATCGACTTTTCGAACCTGCCGGAAGATGAATCACAATTGTATACATCGGGCAATAACAACCTGCTGTTGCTAGCGCTGAGCAACATTGTAATGAATGGTTGTAAGTATTCCAAAAACCAGCCCGTGAAAGTTCAGGCCAAAACTGAGAATAACTTTATTGTTATCGTAGTAACCGATAATGGAATAGGCATCCCGGAAAAAGATCAGCAACATGTATTTGAACCCTTTTTTAGAGCATCAAATACAAGTGAGTTCGAAGGTTTCGGAATAGGGCTCCCCTTAACATTGAATATCATCCGGTTACACAAGGGTTCTATCGGTATCCGGTCACAGGAAGATCAGGGTACGGAGATCCAGGTTTACCTGCCAATTTCTGCTTCTTAACCCTTAATCGGAGCTGTTAATCTCATTAGTTCTAATGACTTTCTAATAAGCTGTAATATATTAGAACCAATATAATCTGTAAAGTACAGTAAAATAGTAGTTTATGCTTTTTTGAATGACTAATAAGTATAGTGTATTCTAATAAAAGCCTAATAGGCCACTTAATTCATTTTAATGTTTCCGGGATAGTATTGTAATGTAAATAACAATGCATTCACCTAAACTATATTAAAATGAAAAACATCTTAATCCCCACAGACTTCAACACCGAATCTTTATCATGCATCAATGATCTATGCAGACAGTATGAAAATGGCCAGTTCCAGCTAACTTTTATTCACCTTTTTAAAATTTCGGACTCCATCTCTGAGCTGCTTATGCTGTCCAGAAGGAACAAGGAGTATGAATATGTAAGCGATGATTTCTATGCAACATGTGAGCAGCTGAAGCAACAGCACCCACAGATCCGTGGCATAAAGGTCGACTTCTTTTATGGGAGTACCCTGGGCATGTTTAAAAATTATCTTGAAGCACATAGTATTGATGCTGTGCTGGACCTAGATAAATGCTCATTACGGCCGCTGAATAAGTTGAGTGTGAATCCTGAGCAC
>DCLG01000071.1:5086-15454 GCA_002320935.1 Pedobacter sp. UBA1654
GTACAACCACAACCGGTAGCCGCACAGACTGAAAAGCGCTACGCCAGGGAGGCGCTGTTGCAAGAAGCAGTTTAAACCCATCAACCTAAACTTACAACCATGCTACTAAAGAAAAACATACCGTTCACATACATTCTGGGTAAGATTCGCAAAGAGCTGATCTTTGTATCCATCTATTCCATTCTGGTTGCCCTGATGTATAATAACTTTCATTTCACCAGGATCTCTATCCCGATTGCTGTTCCGACTATTTTGGGTACTGTGATCTCCCTGCTGCTGGCCTTCAAGTCAAATCAGGCGTATGATCGCTGGTGGGAAGCAAGAACCCTCTGGGGTGCAATTTTGAACGATTCAAGAACACTGACCAGGCAGTTGCTGACCTTTATTGATGTAGACTATGGCTCTGAAGAGAAACGGGCCTTCTGTGAACGCATGGCACGTCGTCAGATCGCCTGGAACTTCAGCCTGAGCAGGCACCTCAGAACTCAGGATCCTACTTATCAGCTTGAACGCTGGATTTCTGAAGAAGACCTGAATAACGTTAAAAACTACACCAACATACCAGTAGGACTGCTTGAACAGCAGGGGAATGATCTTCGGTATGCTTATAAACTGGGATGGATCAACGAATTTCAGCAGATCGAAATCGACAGGACTTTCAGCAGGCTAACAGATGAGCTCGGTGGTTGCGAAAGAATCAAAAACACGGTGTTTCCGGCAACTTACAGCATATACATTCATATGTCACTCATCTTATTTGTGCTGCTTTTACCCTTTGGTTTGATCGAGTTCTTTGGAATTGTTGAGGTTCCACTGGTAATCGCAATTTCAAGTTCCTTCTTCCTTATAGAAAAAATGGCCATTCACTTGCAGGATCCATTTGAGAACATGCCTACAGATACGCCAACGACTACGATCTCTATGACCGCAGAGCGGGATATCAAACAGATGTTAAAGGAAAGCTACAAGACAGAAGAAAAGCCACAAGGTACTGTGCAGGGACCTTCCAAGGTATTCTTTATTCTTTAAAATAGTTCATCACTTCATCTATCAGCTTTTCCCGACCACCATTTTGAGGCAAAGCGCCCTGCCTGATTTTAGCAGTTCAGCGCTGCTGCTTACCAGGAATACAACTACGCAGATTTTGGAGTCCAGTAAAAAAGGCCAGTATATAAGCTGGCCTTTTTTAAGAGATATTGTTCAGTTCGTCAATTCTCTGTAGTAAATGGTGAAGCTGGGAGCCCTTCAATGTTGTAGAGGTTTGCAAATGCAGGATTGTCTGCCCAGGCATATCGTACATACATGGGTTTAGGCACTTTTGCACTGGATACAATAACCTGATTACCTTCGATCGTTGCTGTTGCCCAAACAAACTTTTTATCAGCTCCGGCAATTGCAAAATGTTGCAGATGTTTGTCGCCCTTTGCAACCAGACCGCTGCCCGTGCTGCTGAAAGTTAACCTGATTTTATCACCTTCAATGCTGGCGGATTTGAACATGGGTCCTGTTGCAACGACCGTCTTATTGCCATAGGCAAGCTTCTCAGCAGCCAGTGCCAATCTTTTACCGATGGTTTGTTTGTCCAGAGGATGGATGTCGTTCCACTCACCAGCATCGATGCCGACAGCCATAGCGGTGTTTGGCACCGCAAGTGTTCGGCGCTGACCTTCCCGGAGCAAGGCCCAGTTGCTTTCTGCTGGTGAATAATCAACCTCCATAAAGTTTGGCAGTTGTGCAAATATGAATGGCAGGTTTGGCCTGGACCACTTGCTGCGCCAATCGGCAATTAGTGCTTTGAGCAGCTGTTCATACTCCAAAGGTTTATGCGAGTTGGTTTCCCCCTGATACCACAACACGCCTTTTATCGCATAGGGAATTACCGGCGCAACCATGGTATTATACAATCCTGTGGGTTCATTCTGGGCAGAGAAATTTGGCTCTGCAGGGATGTCCTTTGAAAGTGTGAATACCTGTCCCACCTTATACTGCCAGTCTCCCCGTAAATCCAGGGTCTGATCGCCGATCAACAGATTGTAAGCTTTGTCCGGCACAAAACCACCTTTATCGGTCGTGTTGGTCAGTCGGATAACAATTGTGTTTTTCCCTGGCTTCAGTAGTCCTGCGGGTATTTCGTACCTTCTGGGTGGATACTTGTAGGTCACATTACCTACCTTTTGACCGTTTACATAGGTTTCATCTGCGTCAACCATGGCACCCATCATTAGTTTACCGGCTTTGCCGGCCACTTGCTCTGGTAGCGTAATCTCTTTTCTAAACCAAACGACCCCTTTCAAATTGCGCAGACCCTGGTCGGCCCAGTAGCCAGGCAGCCAGAAAGATTGCCAGCCCTGTGGAACATAGCTGGAGTGGTACCAGGGCAACTCTGACTTTAGTCCGAGGTCATTAGGTTCAAACTGAGCGGCTACAGCGGCATTCCGGACTGCAGTTTCACGCACAAGCTTGCTTACGTACGTGGTATCTTTCAGCTGTTGCACCCTTGTTGCATATTGCGGAACAGTCTTTAGCCCTTGCTCACTGGTCCAGGCCTGTATTGGTGTGCCACCCACGCTGGAGTTGATGATGCCAATAGGTACTTTATGATTTGTATGGATGTCTTTTGCGAAGAAGTATGATACGGCTCCGAAGGAAAGTATATGCTCTGGTAGGGCAGGCCTCCACTTACCCGGAGGCAGCTCTTCATGTACCTTGCTGATGTCAGAAACAGTGGGTATAAAGAAGTTTCGTATTTGTGGGTAATTGGCATTTGCAACTTCGGTAGCGAACTTTTCTTTAACCCGCTCCATCTGAAGTGCCATGTTGGATTGCCCTGAGCAGAACCACACATCGCCAATGAGAATATCTTTTAATATAATTTTGTTGCTGGCGGTGATGTCCATGGTATATGGGCCACCTGCTTTAAGTGGTTTGATCAGCAAACTCCATTTACCATCCTGCGAAGCAGTAGCTTTGTATGTCTTGCCATTAAACTTGAGGGTGAGCTTTTCCGCTGGTGCAGCCCAGCCCCAGATTTTCAAAGGGGCATCCCGCTGAAGTACCATGCCGTCGCTTACCAACTGCGGCAGTCGTACCTGTGCTTGGGAGTGGAGACTGCATAAAATAGTAAGTGAAAAAAGGGACTTTAGAATCTTTTTGAAAATGGAATTCATATCTGTTCTTTTTAGTACAATGCCAAGGCTTTAGATGCTATTTAAATCTAAAAAACAGACCTGGCATAAGCCGGGTCTGTTTGAATAATCTGTTTTGCAGCGCCTAAAAGCCAGGGTTCTGCGGGAATGGAGGTCCTTGTGTTACTAACTGAATTTGAGTTTGTGGTATAGGTCTCAAGATCATGTGTTCCTGAATATTTGGCCCTGCTTCTGCATTGTATTGCTTCACCCGGCGAATTAAGGATTGTGTACGCGTCAAATCCCACCATCTTAAAGACTCGCCGTAAAGCTCACGGGTACGCTCTTCAAGAATGAAGTCGATGGTAATCTGGGCAGGACTAACCTGCATGTTTGCCACTGCATTTGCAGGCATGTTTGTTGGTCTGTACGCTGCACGGGTACGCAAAACGTTGATCATTTCTGCTGCTGTATTCAGATCTCCCATCTTAAACGCAGCCTCTGCCGCAATCAGGTAAACTTCCGATAAACGGAACAATACTGCCGGACGTGACGAAGGGTCATTCACTGCAGGACGGTTTGGATCATCAAACTTCTTCACCGCAGGGAAGAACGTGTTTGTACTTGGGTTTGCATTTACGCCAGTAGCCGTTGCTGCAACACTAGGTGGTAAGAAGATGACACCTTTGAAAGATGCCCTTTTTGCTGCCCCAGGGTCAAATGGCGGCATCCAGATCGCTGTGTCAGTCCCTACAGTAAGGCTGCCGCGTGGTGTAGTCACGTTTGGAGTATTTGCGATCCAGGTTGTCTGAAAAGTATTCCAGTAACGGAAATCATTGGTTTTATCACTGAAAGCTACGTTATTCACGTAATCATAGTTCGGTCGTACACGGAAGAACGGGCGTCCATTTGGAATATCCCGGGTCATTACGCTTGCACCCGAATTGGTCGGATAATTAGCTGTAACAGTTGGATAGTTCGGTCTGAAGAAATAAGCCCATCCATTGGCTTTACCGCCGGAGTTACCCGGTACGAAATCTCCATACTTAGGGTCGGTACTGCGTTCTATAGCAAATAGATTTTCAGTATTGGTGGCGTCATTCGCCGGATTGTAAGCGTCTGCATAGTTCTGGTACAAGCCTTTACCATACGTTGCTCTGTTGTTGATCAGGTTTTGTGCAGTAGCAAGGGCATTACTGAAGTCGTCTGGTTGTGCTGCTGCAGACCAGCCGCGGCTCAGGTAAGTCTTTGCCAGCAGATAAAGTGCACTTGCTTGTGTTGCCGAATGGCCCCCGAAAGGTGAAGCATTCTCTCCTGGCCGGATCTGCAATTCTGTAGATGCTTCGGTAAGGTCCTTGATGATCTGTGCATAAACGTCTCCGATCGGTGCACGTGAATCAGCTCTGGTAGCGGTATTGATGAAGGTAGTATGCAAAGGCACATCACCGAAAGTTTGCACCAGGTGGAAATAATAAAAAGCACGAAGAAACTTCGCCTGTGCCAGGTATGCTGTACGGGTGCGCTCATCCGCGAAAGCAGCAGGTCCGTATTCAAGTACACCATTCAAGGTATTGATGTCCTGATAGGCAATGCTGAAAACGCCATATAAAGGGTTATATACCTCCGCGATGTTGTTCGTGTAGTTTCTATAGGTTGCAAAGTTGCTTCCGCTGGACGAAGCCCCGCCACCTGCAAGCGTTTCATCCACACCTAAATTGGTGTAGTATAAAAAGCCTTCTGTGCCCCAAAGGTTACGTAAATCTGAATAGACCCCGGTAATGCCACCCACCACACCACCTTGAGATGCGAGTACATTGGGGGCAATGTTTGCTTTAGGTTCCTGATCGAGAACCTTTTTACATCCCGACGCTGCAATTGCGCCAAGAGCGGTAAATATGATTGCTATTTTCTTGTATGATTTCATGTCTGATTGTATTTAACCTATGTAATTAAAACCTTGCATTTACGCCCAGTTGGAAAGTACGGGCCATTGGGTTATTCAAACCTACTGTTACTGCACGACCTAAAGCGTTGGATGAAAATCCTGAAGCGCCAGGGATCTGGTTTCCGTAACCATTACCCTCTGGATCGATCGCCAGGCCGCTGGCAACCAGCGGAGAGTAGATGATGAAAGGATTTGTGCAGGTCAGGTATACATGTAATGAGTTGATGCCCGCTTTTTGCGTGTATTTGGTTGGGATGGTATACCCAAGATTGATGCTTCTCATCTTGATGAATGAACCATCGCGATATTGCAAGGTAGATGCATATTGCGNNGAAGGGTTGGTTGGTGTCCAATAGTTCACATTGATCTGGTTCACACGGCCCTGGTTAAAGAATGGGAATCCTTGTGCACCAGCATCAGAACCCAGGTAGGTAACAGCAACTTTCTGACCCATTCTTGCAAAAGCAACAAATGAGAGGTCAAAACCTTTATAGCTAAATCTGTTTGTTAAACCTGCAACATAGTTCGGCTGGTAGCTACCAAGGATCTGAAGATCGTCTCCACTAATTCTGTTGTCGTTGTTAATGTCTTCAATTTTGATCTGACCCGGGCGCTGACCATAAACAGCAGCTTGCTCCGCTTCATTGGTCTGCCAGATGCCTATTTTCTTATAATCATAGATAACGTTAAAAGGCTGACCAACGAACCAACCGTTGGTAATGTCTGCCTGCAATCCATCGTGTAAAGCAGTGATCTCATTTCTTGAAAAAGCAATGTTGAAGTCCGTAGACCAATTGAAACCGTTTTCCTTCCTGATGTTAACGCTGCTTAAAGCGATCTCCAGACCCTTACCTTTTGAGTTCCCCGCATTTACAGTGGTGCTATTTGCACCATTACTCGCCGGAAGTGTCTCCACCTGCAGGATGTCAAATGTTTTCTGCTGATAAACATCGATCATACCCGATAAGCGGTTATTAAATAAGCTAAAATCGATACCAAGGTTCCAGTTGTTGGTGTGCTCAAATTTCAATGCACTTGCAAGGTTCGTTACCAGATAGCCATTCTGACCATTGGCGCCGAAGTTATAAGCATTCAGTCCAAGATTACCCAGGATCTGGTATGGTGCAACGTTCTGACTGGCGGTTACTCCGTATCCTGCTCTTAACTTCAAAGCATCTACGAAACGTACGTTCTTCATGAAATCTTCCTGGTCAATGTTCCAGCCTGCAGCAAAAGCAGGGTAGGTGAAGTAACGATTGTTCGGATCAAGTACCGAAGAACCATCACGACGTACTGTGGCAGTTAACAGGTATTTTTCGTTGAACACATAGTTTACCCTTGCCATATAAGACACTAAACCGCGGTCTGAATAATAGGGTTGATTATTGCTCTGGAAATTAATCTGATTAGCCAGGAACAGGTTATAACTCTGCAGGTAATCTGCAGGNNATGATTTTTCTCTACACTATATAGTCCTGTAAAGGTTAGGTGATGCTTTTCAGCAAACACTTTGTCATACGTCAGGATGTTCTCAAGCAACCAGGTATAGTTTTCTGAGTTCACAACACTTCCACTTGCCTGTGATGCAGACTGTGCGGTGTTGTACACCGTATTTACCGGATTGTAGTTATTACCCTGATTTTGTCCGTAGGTAAGTGCACCATTCAAGCGGTACTTCAGACCTTCCGCAAGTTTAAGTTCTCCGTACAGCGTATTGAAGGAATAAAGTCTTCTATCCGTGTTCTGAATGTATTCATTGCGGATCGTTAATGGATTTAAACGGTTTGGTTGATCTACGGAACCTGTCATTGGGAAAAGGTTGACCGAGCCATCCGCATTACGCGGTGAAATCAATGGACTGATTACAGCCGAGTTGTACAATGGGAACAATCCCGCGCCGTTGGTATGACTTAAAGTCTGGAAAGAGGTCATACCGATCTTAATACGGTCATTGAAGGTATGATCTATAGCCGCGCGGAGTGAACCACGATCGAAGTCTTGTCCATATTGTACGCCATTCTGCTTGTGATAGCCAGCACTGATTGAGAACAACGTCTTCTCGCCACCGCCTGAAACGTTAAGCTGATGATCGGTAGAAAAACCGTTTCTAAAGATCAGATCCTGCCAATCTGTATCTATTCCGTTTTCAATACCTGCAAGCTCTGCAGTAGTGAAAGGATATGGTGTTGAATTTGGGCTGGCGCCTGAATTACCTGCAATAGATTCTTGTTTAAAGGCTGCATATTGTGCAGCATTCATTACCGGATACTTGTCGGTAATCTTGCTGATACCATAATAGCCATTATAACTTACTACCGCATCGCCGGATCTACCGCGTTTGGTGGTAACGATAATTACACCACCAGATGCCCGGGATCCGTAAATTGCCGCTGCAGAGGCATCTTTCAATACATCCACACTAACAATATCATTCTGATTGATGTCGTTTAAGCTGCCACCGATAAATGGGACACCATCGACAACGAATAAAGGTCCGTTCTGGTTGTTTGCTGTACTATTTGACGTGGCGAAGGATCGCTCACCACGTAAACGAATCTGACCAACTGCGCCCGGTGTGGTGCTGTTTGTGGTAATGTCCAAACCGGAAATACGGCCCTGTAACTGGTTTACAACGTTGGACGCAGGAACTTCCTGCAAGGCTTCTGCACGTATGGAAGAAACCGCACCAGTAACATCCTGCTTGCGCTGTGTACCGTAACCAACGACCACAACCTGTTCAAGTGCATTACTACCAGCTGTAAGCTGCACATTTATGGTGCTGCCACTGCCTACCGGTACTTCTTTGCTGTCGTAACCTATAAAGGATACCACAAGCGTATTGCCGGCTGAAGCTGCAATGGTGTAATTTCCATTAGCATCCGTCGATGCACCGCCTGCTCTGCCTTTAATGGTGACTGAAGCACCAGGCAGACCAGCTCCTCTTTCGTCCGCGACTTTTCCCCTTATGGTGGTATTCTGCGCAAACAGGGTTGCTTGCCATAAAAATGTCTGCAGGAGCACTAGCAGCATGAAGGCACTTTTTTTACAAAAGATACCCGCCTGGGATAGGGGAACCCCAACCGTCTTGTTCAGTAAAATCTTTTTCATCGAATGAAGTTTAATATTTGGTTATCTAAATGTAGGAAAACATTATCAGTAAAAACAATCGATTGCATTAAAATATTTAAAATAATTTGATGCTGGTCATTTTATCGAAGAACTGAATGATTAAGATCATTTTACTAAATCGCTTTAGTAAGCTATAAACGGCTGTTTTATAATCGAATATCCTATTATGACCTGCGTAGTTATATCCAGATCTCTTCGAGTAGGACACAAGAGATTTTCATTAAAATGAGGAAATTCAGCTGAAACCAATACAATCGAATGCGATATTTCGCTCGTTTTTGCATGATTTTTAAACAAAACAAGCCCCGCTTTCAGGCAAGGGCTTGTTTTCTAAATTAGAAACTTTTACTTCGGAACAGCAGGTAATGCTGGTATCGGAATGAAGTTCGGATTCATGTAGGTATCCAAAGCATGTGCAGGTTTTTCGTATCCTGCTGGTATTGGCATTTTTGAGAAAGTCTGAAAGTAGAGTACACAGCCGTCCCGGTACCATCTGGCTTCCTGCTCTTGTCTCTCCAACAGTGTCGAGATCGACTTGAACCGTTCTGCATCAACATGGGTCTGCAGCCCGCTCCAGTTTTGCCGCATCATCTGTACAGCAGATACGCCGAAGTAATAACGGTCTACAATTTCATTCCAAAGCGTATTGCCAGATTTTAGCTTGTATGTCCAGGGGAGGTGGTGAAACCAGAGCAGGTATTCTTCAGGTGTTTTTTCTACATTTTCAAACATGTCGCGTACCGGCGGGAAGTATTGCGCTACGGCATTGGAGCCAGTAGAGGTTCGGTTAAAACCAATGCCTCCCGCATCTGCTTTATGGTAGTAAGTAGAGTTCCAATCCGGTCGCTCCGCGGTATTCACCCAAGGACCCGGGCCATAATGGGTACCTTCGCTCATGATGTGATGCAGACCCAGTGGTGTCATGTAATTAACCACATACTCACGAGATTCCATCATCATCTGCTGCACAGGTCGCACAAAGCCAGTATCGTTTGTAAAAGTCATTTTGAGCCACTCTTCGGCAATATCAGCGGCTTTAAGATCATGATCCCAGGCCAGTCTTCCATAAACATACCAGTTTGACTGGTTGAATATGTTTCCACACCAATTACTGTCCAGCCCGATATTGGCTACACCTGCCATAGCGGAAATGCTATGTTTATCCATGCTGCCATCTACAATTTTCGCAACGGTAGAGCCTTTGCCTTTACTGTATGTATCTGCATCAAGCACTTCTTTGAAATAGGTGCCCAGATAAGCCAGGTGCGTAGATTGTCCCAGGTATTCCATGGTTACCTGAAACTCCATCATCTGCGGCGTTTTAGGCATGNNCGAAAAGCGGACTGAACGGCTCACGTGGCTGGAAGTCAATCGGTCCATTCTTAATCTGAACGATGACGTTCTTCCGGAAGCTGCCATCCAGTGGTTTAAACTCTGAATAGGCTTGCTTTGCGCGATCTTCCGGCACATTGTTATCATAAACAAAAGCGCGCCACATCACAATACCGCCGTGAGGAGCCACAGCATCTGCAAGCATATTTGCGCCATCAGCATGGTTGCGCCCGTAATTCTGCGGCCCCGGCTGCCCTTCTGAATTGGCTTTCACCAGAAAACCGCCAAAATCAGGAATGTGTTTGTAAACTTCTGTTGTTTTGTCTTTCCACCACTGCTGCACAGCAGGATCCAGTGGGTCTGCTGTTTTTAAGCCGCCAATCTCTATCGGTGCACTAAATCTGGCAGTCAGGTATACTTTAATGCCGTACTTTCTAAATAGATTTGCCAGTGCTGCGGCTTTAACGAGGTATTCCTTCGTCAATATCTTTGCATTTGCGTTCACATTGGTCAGTACCGTACCATTGATACCCAGTGATGCATTTGCACGTGCATAGTCCCGGTATCTCGGATTAGATACATCAGGCAATGTTTTCCAGTCCCACAATGATAATCCTGCATAACCTCGTTCCACGGAACGGTCAAGGTTGTCCCAGTGGTTTAACATGCGATGCTGAATTTTGGGCGTCGAGCTGATGTTTACCTGCTTCAGCGGCTTGTTGGTCTGCAGCAATTGCAAAAAGTTGAACACTCCATATAGAACACCGGCATCTGTGTTGCCAGCGATAACGGTCGCCTGCTTCCCTTTGATCATTACAGATCTGATCAGAAAGCCAT
>DCLG01000071.1:15460-16363 GCA_002320935.1 Pedobacter sp. UBA1654
CNNATGCTTTTAAGTCCTTTGCCAATGGGAGTGCAGCGATAGTCCTGGAGGAGGCTGCTGTACCAACAATCAGCGCACCATCTAAGCCCGGAATGGCAGCCTCGGCCGGGCCTTGCCCCAGAAGACCTTTAAGTCCCAGCTCCAGTTCCTGTTTTGCGGAAACCAACAGGTCGGATTTACCGGGAAATACCAATTGTTTCAGGGAAGCCTTGTAGGATTCCAGCAATGATTGATCCTTAATCTTATCATACCGGAGCCACAGGCGATATCCGGATTCGCCATAACTCTGGCTGCAAAGCAGCAGGAGCAGGATTAATGTACACAGGTTTCTTTTCATATTTGGTTATCGTTTTAAGGCACTTTCTGGTGGACCGAGGTACGTTTCTTCTTTATAATTTTCAGGGCTAATCACCAATCTTTGCAGTACAATACCCGGGTCTACCATCCAAATCTTAAGGGTATGGCTACCGGCTGTTTTTACCTGGTGCAGGGTCGTTTGAATGTTGATATTTTCTGCAACGTTGGTATCCCAGTTTCTGGCTGCTTTCGCAGGATTGATATTCACCAGCTGTGGCTGTTCATCATCAATCGATACGGCATAAACCAGACTCTTGTTGTTCTGGAAGTTCAGGCTCGGCGAAAGGTATGCCGCAACTTTCAGCGGTCCTGCGCTGGTGGTATTGATCTGGTATTCCATTACCGGGCTGTCTGCCGTTCCAGGAACCACTGGCTCAGAAGTCACCGGAAAAGGCGTTACTCCTGAAACCGTGCGGCCATGACCTGGAAGAACCTTCCATGACGCTGATTTGCCAGGCTTAGCGCTGCTGTAATTTGCGGCTTCAATGGAGATCACCCCGTCATCAGGAACAAAGCCCTTCATGTCCAAAGGATATTGTTTAACAC
>DCLG01000071.1:16370-31858 GCA_002320935.1 Pedobacter sp. UBA1654
TGTTTGCCGCTCCTAATCTTGATTGGTACAACCTGGTCCGAAGCGGGTGCCTTGGCCCAATCCACGCTCAGCCAGATTCTGCTTTCCTGATCTACCTGCCCGGCATTGCTGCTCAGCTTAATCCAGGGACTTTTGCTTTCTATCTTGTAGCTGAATGGTGACTTTCCTTTGTTGTAAATATCTATATAGTGCTTCCTGTTACTGTATTGGTTAAACTCCGGCAGCGTATCGCCAGAAGCGACGATGGATATGCCCATGCTTGGCTTGTCCAGCGGCTGCACTACCTTCAATTCGAGCATCTTGTTCGAGTCCGGTTGTTGCCAGTAGGTATAACCAATATGCGTCTGATCCATCATGTGTGCCCATTTGCCATTGGCAAGCGTATCGTTGTAGTATCTTGTGATCTGCGCATCCCGTTCATAGAACTTTCTTGCCTTTGCCGCCTCTTCATTCGCTGCAATGCGATTTTCCTTGGCATAGGCGTGGTTCTTCGCGACCGAAAAGTAGAGGTTGTACAGATTTGACGAGGCTTCTACCGGATGCAGCACCAATTGGTAGTAGGCATCCTGATATGCAGGTGCCAGCTTTTCACCCAGTGCCTTTGCCCTGGTTAGCAGCCGCTCGTAATCTCCTGCAACACGTTCAAATTCCGAATGCCTGTTCAGGCTGTACGTTTTTTGATCCAATAATTCTGGCTTGCGTCGTCCATTGTACATGCTGTATTCCGAAATGATCGCACCAATCTCAGCAGCATGCTTTTCACCGAACTGCTGCGCCGCCCAGTTGCTGGTATAATGCTCCAGATCTTCTGCCTGTATCTGCTCCGGGTTCCATGCGTAATCCAGAAAGAAGCTGGTCGGGAATTCCATGGGTTTTAGGTCGCCCACATTTACGATCCAGATTTGTCTTGCATTATACTGATAAGCCAGGTGCATCTGTTCCCAGGTCTTAGAGATTGGATTGGTATTGATCCATTTGTAGTTTCGGGGCCCACCTACATAATCAAAATGGTAATAGATGCCGTAGCCGCCTTTACGTGCAGGAGAATCAAACGACGGTAGTTTCCGGATGTTACCCCAGTTATCGTCGCATAACAGTAAGGTAACATCGTCAGGAACACGCATGCCCCGATCGTAGTAATCCTGTACTTCCTTGTATAAAGCCCAGAGCTGCGGTGTTTCTTTCGCTTTCTTTTTTGTAACGGATTCAATGATACCACGCTGATCTGCAACAATCTTTTCCAGTAAGCTGATGTTGCTTTCCTCACTCATGGGCTCATCACCATCACCGCGCATGCCAACTGTTACAATGCTTTCATTACTGCCCATCCGGCTGATGCCGTCTTTCCAAAAGTTTTGCAGGTTCTGCGCATTAGTGTTGTAGTTCCAGGCGCCTTTGCCAAACCTGCGCCATTCATCATGTGCACGCATTAAAGGCTCATGGTGCGAAGTCCCGATCACAACGCCATACACATTTGCAAGCCTTGCATTTTCCGGATCATCTGCGTAAAAGGCATTGCCCCACATGGCTGGCCAAAGATAATTTCCTTTTAGCCGCAGAATAAGTTCAAATACATGCCCATAAAACTTATGGTTGAAGCCGCCGAACTTTTCGGCGGCCCAGCCAGAGAGCGCAGGCGCTTCATCATTCAAAAAGATACCCCGATACTTAATTGCCGGAGAACCAAGACTGAATCTGCCTGTTTTGATATAAATATTTTCATGTTTAACCACCGGTACATCAGCCCACCAATACCATGGCGATACACCCATTTGCTCCGATAGCGTATAAAGTCCGTAAATGGTGCCCCGCTTGTCGCTGCCGGCAATCACGAGGGCTGTTTCTACACCAGGAAAGGGGTTTCTGATCTGCTGAACTACATGACTTTCCCAGGTTCCGGCAATGCCGTCAACGTTAAGCTTGCCACTTTTAACGAGTTTGTCGATTGCAGCACTCTCGCCGATGGTTCCTGCAATGACCAGATATCGGCCCTGAAGTTTGGATGTTATTCCGGGTAATATCCCACTCACCCTTTCTATATCTTTCCTGAAGTCTTCAGCCGTTCTTTTTAAACCCTCAGAGGCATTGGCATCTACATAAATGTCTGCAGTAGCCTTGCCGGCGACAAGTGGAAATTGCCCGGAGCCAGCTTCAAATGAAACCATTTCAGGCCGGACCTTTCCTGCGGGATGCTGTGAGTAGACCGCAGCATGTATCGGCAGGATCAAGAATATGCAGACCAGAACTTTGCTAAACTTTAAAGACTTCATAATAGTATAATTAGATTTTTACCGGTTCAAAGGCCAGCTTACTTAGAATTTTGTGACACTCCAGAATGCCTTTTTGGGTTTGTATTCCTGGTCAAATAATAGGGGGTAATTTTTTCTGCCTTCAACAGGGTAGGTGTCCAGCCAGCTATATCGGTCCGACACGTTCCAGAACGTAACGCCGGTCAGGGATGCCCGCTCTTGTCGCAGCACTTCAAAAATTTCCGCGTATTTGGCGCTTTGTTTCTCTTCCATAGCTTTCGTGTATGGCTGCTGCTCTCCGGGACGCAGCTTCCGGCGTTCCTTTTCCCAAGGATATACGGAAACATCCATTTCGGTGATCTGAACCTTCAGGCCAAGTGAAGCAAACTTCTGTATGGTTTCCTGTAGTTCTGTTTTACTGGGTTCAAATAAAGACCAGTGCCCCTGTAGGCCCACGCCGTGTATGGGCACCCCCTGATCTTTAAGTTGCTTCAAAAGCTTGTAAATTCGTTCTCTTTTTTCCGGCCGCTCCGTGTTGTAGTCGTTATAGAAAAGCTGTGCTTCCGGATCTGCCTCATGTGCGTATTGAAAAGCCCGCGCAATATATTCTTCACCGCAGATCTTCAGCCATTCAGATGGACGCAGAAAATTGGCGGGATTGTCATCTATTGCTTCATTCACCACGTCCCAGGCATAGATCTTGCCTTTATACCGCTTTGCCACCGTATGAATATGATCTCGTAAGCGGTTCAGCAGGCTGTCCTTGGATACTACAGCACCGGTATTGGTCTTAAAGATCCACTTTGGCGTCTGTTCATGCCAGCACAGCGCATGTCCTCGTACCTTTAGTTTGTTTTTAACCGCAAAGTCTACAATGGCATCGGGCTCTGTCCAGTTATAGGTGTTTTGCAGTGGATGTATTGGCCCCATCTTCATGGCATTCTCCGGCGTGATGCTGTTGAAATGTTTCAAAATGAAAGCCGCTTCCTGTCCTTTCAGGGATTGCCCTGAAACAGCTACACCAATTGGAAAGTAAGAATTATAGTAGTTTTTTAGTCCTTTTTCAGGATCAATTTGCTTTGCAATTTGAAAGGAGCACAATATTAAGATTGTTGCGCCAAGAACCACAGATCTTTTCATTTCATACGGGTTTAATGCAATCGATATTATTTGGTTATTCCAAATATGCTGATTTGATATGGATAATTCAAGCACTTGCTGCTTAATCCGAAATATTTAGGGCTTAAGTAAAGTTTATCAGATAATTAAGGCAAAAAATGACAGGATTTAACAACTGTTGTTCCGTTCGGTGCTGCTTCAGTTACGCGGCTTGAACACAAAAGAATGGCTATGGAATTGACTTTAAAGACGGTGATATGCAACAATTTTCCCGCTTTTACGGCAATCGATTGTGGATACGATAAATTTCTTTATTTTAGATTACAATGTAAAATTCCAGCACATCCAGATTATGAGAATTCTCCAATTCACTACGTACCTATTTCTTACCCTAAGCAGCTATGCCCAGGGTAAGTTGACCAATCCAATCCTTCCAGGCTTCTATCCTGATCCCAGCATCGTGAAGGTCGAAGGTGATTATTACCTGATCAATTCCAGTTTTTCCTACTTCCCAGGAATTCCTATTTTCCATAGTAAAGATTTGAATACCTGGAAGCAAGTAGGCAATGCCATTGATCGGCCAAGTCAGATGGATTTTATGAGCGAAAGGTTAACCCGGGGGCTGTTTGCGCCTTCAATCAATTATAATAAGGGTATATACTATATCACCTGCACAGACATTGACAACACCGGAAACTTTGTGATTACAGCGACTGACCCTGCAGGTCCCTGGAGTGATCCTGTAACCATTCCTGAAGTGCGCGGTATTGATCCATCTCTATTTTTTGATGACGATAAGGCTTACATCATATACAATAGCGAAGCGCCAGACAACAAGCCGCAGTATGATGGCCACCGTACGGTTCGGATGTATGCCTTCGATGTAAAAACGCTTAAGGTTAAAGGCTCAGAGATTCAGCTGGTAAATGGAGGGGTAGACATCAGCAAAAAACCAGTATGGATTGAAGGACCACATATTTATAAGCGCAATGGGTACTATTACCTCCTTGCTGCAGAAGGGGGTACTTCAGTGAACCATACCCAGGTGGCTTTCCGGAGTGATAAAGCAACTGGCCCTTATGTTCCCTATGATAAGAATCCAATTTTAACACAGAAGGGATTGGACCCGAACCGAAAGCATCCGGTAACTTCCACTGGTCACGCGGATCTTGTTGAAGGTCCCGATGGACAAACCTATGCGGTGTTTCTTGGGGTTCGGCCTTATGAAGGTGATTATTATAACACCGGACGGGAAACGTTTATTGCACCCGTAAGCTGGGCCAGCAATTGGCCGGTAATTAACCCGGACTTTAAAGAAGTGCAGTATGCCTACGATGTTAACTTCCCTACCACGAATGCAGGAGCTGTACCACAAAACGGAAATTTCAAGGTTAAACATGACCTGACAAGCAAAAAGGACCTTTCTTTGTTGTTCTTAAGAACACATCCCGGCTCCTGGTACCAACCAGGTGGAAATGGATTAACACTTGCATTGACACCCGAAACGGTAATGGGTAGCGCAAACCCAGCCTTCGTGGGCAGAAGACAGCAACATCTGGTTTGTGAAACAAGCACTACTATCGCATTCCAGGCAAAATCAGTAGCTGAAAAGGCTGGTTTGGTGATCTTGCAGGACGAGCAGCATTTTTATTTCTTAGGCAGTTCAGTTAACCAGACTGGACGGCAGGTTGTACAGCTTTTTAAAGCAGATACTAAGCAAGCTGGGATGAAGCTCGTTGAAGAAGTGGAACTACCTACCGCAACAGCAAAATTATCGCTGAAAATTGCGGCCAACAACGATCAGTATCGCTTCTTTTATGCTTTGAAAGATGCTGAATGGAAACAACTCGGAGAGACGATGGATGGTAAATTCCTCAGTACGAAAGTTGCAGGAGGATTTCTGGGCGCCCTGTTTGGATTATATGCAACATCCTCCGGACAGGCAAGCACAAACAAAGTGCTCTTTTCTGCACTGGAATATTCAGGTAATGACCTGATTTATAAATAAAACGAAACAACCCGGTATCAGGAGCATTTAGCGCTCTTAATACCGGGTTGTTGCTTTATGTATTTCTAATTACTTCTTGCCGTAAGGATCAATCATTTCGATCTTCCCCTCAGCATCATGCTTCAATTCTGTAACCTTCACGTTTCTAAGATGTGTCTTGCCTCCTGAAACTTCGGTGTCATGATAAAACAGTAACCATTTTCCATTGTGTTCTACAATAGAATGGTGTGTGGTCCAGCCAACAACAGGTTTCAGGAACGCCCCCTGGTAAGTGAAAGGTCCATACGGACTATCGCCGATGCCATAGGCCAGGTAGTGTGTATCTCCTGTAGAATAGCTGAAATAATATTTCCCATTGTATTTGTGCACCCAGGCAGCTTCGAAGAAACGTCTGTCATGGTCGCCGGTCAGAAATGGTTTGCCATCCTTATCTACAACCATTACATCTTTCGGTGCTTCTGCAAATTGCTTCATGTCCGGGCCAAGCTTAGCGATCTTTGCATTCAACGATGGTAGAGAATCATTCTCCAGGTCTGTCTTGGACCCATTCGCATCATATTTACCGTCTTTCCAGCGTTGTAGCTGTCCACCCCAGATACCACCGAAATACATATAAGAGCTGCCATCGCTGTCGGTGAAAACCGCCGGATCGATACTGAAGCTGTTTTTAATTGGCTCCTTTTCAGGAATAAACGGCCCGGTAGGTGATTTAGAAGTAGCTACACCGATCCTAAACACGTCCTGTTTGTCTTTAACCGGAAAGTACAGGTAGTATGTGCCATCTTTGTAGGCCGCATCCGGTGCCCACAACTGTCGCCCGGCCCATGGAATATCTTTTATGGAGAGCGCCACGCCATGGTCAGTAACCGGGCCGCCAACACTGTCCATGGATAATACATGGTAGTCTTTCATATCAAAATGGGCGCCATTGTCGTCTTCAGGAACACCAGACTCAATGTCATGGGAAGGGTAGATGTAGATCTTGCCGTTAAATACATGTGCAGAAGGGTCAGCAGTGTAAATATCCGTAACCAAAGGTTTGGAAATTGCGCCTTTAAATGCATCATCTTCTTTGCTTTCCTTTTTCGCATCCCCGCTGCATGCTGCAAGCAGAAATGGGAAGGAGAGCGCTAGTGCCAGTTCCTTTTTCGTCAGTTTGTTCATATTTGGTTGTTTTTGTTTTATAAAGAATGCAGAATGCCATGTTCAAGGCCCCTGAGTTCTGCCAGCCCTTTCAAGCGGCCAATTGCCGAATAGCCAGGGTAGGTGGTTTTTTGCAGGTCATCTAACATCTGATGGCCGTGGTCGGGCCTCAGCGTCAGTGCATTGCCGGTTTCCTGCATCACTTCAATGAGCTTTTTTATCACGGCGTACATGTCTACATCCCCATCCAGGTGATTGGCTTCATAGAAGTTGCCAGCAGCATCACGCCTTACATTACGCAGGTGTACGAAATGAATCTGCCTGCCATGTTTGTCGATAATGCCAAGCAAATCGTTATCTGCTCTTGCGCCCAGTGAGCCTGTACAATAACAAAGACCGTTTGCGGGCGAAGGACAAGCTTCCAGTAGAAAGTCCAGATCCGCTGCAGTACTCACGATCCTGGGCAGTCCAAGTATGGAATAGGGTGGGTCATCAGGATGGATGGCCATCTTCAGCCCCGCCTGCTCCGCAACCGGAACAATGGCCTGCAGAAACGCTTTCAGGTTTAACCGTAGTGCAGCCGTATCTATGTTTGTATAGGTGCCAAGCGTATTTAGAATGATTTCCGGTGTAAATGGCACGTCAGATCCTGGTAAGCCCAATAATGCGTTTCTGAAAAGTGCCTGCCGGGCTTCAGGGCTCATGGCTTCGAAATGCCTGCTTGCTGCTTCCACTTCTGCTGGCGAATAATCTTGTTCTGCACCCGGTCTTTTCAATAGGAAAAGGTCAAATGCTACAAAGGCCAATCTTTCAAATCGCAGTGCTTTGCTGCCCTCCGGAAGTTCAAAACTTACATCCGTGCGCATCCAGTCCAGAATGGGCATAAAGTTATAGGTCACCACCTTAATGCCACATGTGCCCAGATTGCGCAGGCTCTCCTGGTAATTTGCGATCAGCTGATCCCAGTTGCCACTTTTGGTCTTAATGCCCTCATGCACCGGAAGGCTTTCCACAACGGTCCATTCCATACCTGCGTCGGCAATCATGCGCTGACGAAGCTTGATCTCGTCCACTGTCCATACTTCCCCAACCGGGATCTGATGCAGTGCCGTTACCACCGCCGAACAGCCTGCCTGCCGTAAGTCCGAAAGTTTTACAATGTCATTCGGACCATACCCNNGCGCATACTCTGTGCAAATTGTATCTTCTGTTTCATGTCAGCCTGGGTTTGTTAAAAGCCTATGGAATTCCCGCCGTCTACAGGAAGGATGGTGCCTGTAATGTATTTAGCGGCATCGCTGCTCAGATAAAATGTAGCATCGGCAACATCTTCCGGCAGCCCCAGGTGTCCCATTGGCGTTCTGGAGAGTACTTTGTTCTTCCGCTCGGGATCATTGTCCAATGCCTTTGATGACATAGCCGTCTTAATAAATCCAGGCGCAATGCAGTTCACCCGGATGCCCATAGGCGATAACTCCACTGCCATGGCCTTCGTCATCCCCTCAATCGCTGATTTGGCTGCGGTGTAAGCGATGACCTTAGGTATGCCATACTGCGCTGCCATGGAGCTGATGTTTACAATTGCGCCATGGCCTTGTTTGGCCATCAACTTGCTCACTTCTCTGCTTATGGCAAATACCGATAGTACGTTGGTATGGATGATGTTGTAGAAGTCATTATCGCTGACTTCCAGAAAGTCTTTCTTTAAGTTTATCCCTGCATTGTTTACCAGGATGTCTATCTCACCATATTCGGCAGCAATAGCATCAATGCAAGCCGGAATTGCTTCCAGGTCCTGCAGGTCAAGTACCTTATAGCTGCAGAGTGGTCCCAGTTCGGCAGCCGTGGCTTTCAGGATTTCTTCTTTCCGGCCGATCATGATGGTCCGGATCTGCTCACCCACAAATTTTCGGGTCATGGCTAGTCCTAATCCAGCGGCACCGCCTGTTACTATGGCAAGTTTTGTTTTCATGTATTAGAGGTTGGTTATAGGCTTTTTCAAGGTAGAAGCGCGAACAATAAGCTGCGACTTTAGTATAATGGACTTCGTTAAGTCGTTGTCTGATTTATGTTCGATCAGGTTAATCAACTGCCGGGCAGCTGTTTTGCCCATCTCTTCGCCGGGATAGTTAATCGTGGTGATCATCGGATCCGAAAGGCGGGAAATGATCTCATTGTTAAATCCGCCAACTGCAATGTCAGTGGGGATCTGAATGCCCGCATCTTTAAAAACTTTCATGCAAATGGCGGCAGACATATCGTTGGCCACGAAAAGGCCATCGGGCCGGTTCTTCATTTTCAGGATCTTTTGAGCTGCCCGGGCCGAAGCATCTTCACTGAGTTCCGTCTCTAGTACCAGTTGTTCGTCATACGGAATGTTGTGTTCCGCCAGTGCACGCTGATACCCTGCCTTACGCTCCTGATAGACGTTACGCATCAGGCTGCCCGTTAGATGTGCAATGCGGCGGCAACCCTGCTGGATCAAATGACTGGTGATGTCATATCCTGCTTTACTGTTGTTGATCATGACCTTATTGAAGTCGTCATCTTCAAAAACCCGGTCCACGAATACCAGTGGTAAGTTATGTCGGCTATATTCCTGAAAGTGATCCAGATTACGGGTGTTTGCTGCGAGGTTAACGATCAGGCCATCTACCCGGTTATTCAACATCGCTTTCGCATATTTGATTTCGTTGGCCTCCAATTCCAGCGACTGGCTGATCAGCATATCATAACCTGCACCATTGATCTCTTTTTCAATGCCCGCTAACATCGAAGATATAAAGTAGCTGTTCAGCCGCGGAACAATCACACCAATCATATTGCTGCGTTGCTTACGAAGATTGCTCGCGAAGGTATTAAAGCGATAACCCATCTCGGCTGCGGCAGCCATGATCTTCTTCCTGGTCTTTTCATTAACCGAAGGATTGTCTTGTAAACCCCTGCTTATGGTCGATGGCGCTAGTTTTAATCGCTCAGCAATATCGTAAATGGTTACAACTTTTTGATTACGCATACAGGGTTTACTTTTGATAACAGCACTAAAGTAAACAAAATAATATAAAATGCAATCCATTGCATTCTATTATTAACCGGAAGGTTACGGCTGCATTCAATTTATAAGCGCTGTGTTGATTTTCGCACGAGCAGCTTTGGTTTAATGCTCATTATTTTCGGTTCAATATGTAAATCAGCAACTTCCATCTCCTGAAAGAAAAGGTTCGCAATTGTTTTACCCATGCTGAAGCTGTACTGATCTATTGTTGTTATGGAAGGACTGGTAATTTCTGTAAAGGGTTCGTTAGAATAACCGCAAATGCCAAGTTGTTCCGGCACGCTGATCCCCATTTGAGTTGCAACCTCGAGTACGCCCAGCGCGGAGAAGTCTGAGGTAGAAGCAAATATCGCATCTGGCGGATTTTTCATTTCCAGTAGTTTCCTGGTGGCTTCCGCACTGAGCTCCTTTGTCCATGCATTCTCGCACATCAGTTCTTCCAGCACCGGCAGGCCGTGTTTTCTTAAAGCACTTAGATAGCCTTCCTTACGCTGTCTGAAGATATCCAGGTTCTGCGGCCCTTCCAATAACGCAATGCGCTGGTAACCTTGTTGTATCAGGTGGCTAACCGCTTCACTTGAAGCCCGTTCATTGTCGTTTATCACTTTAAAGGTCTCCAGTTCGTCTACCACACGGTCGAACTGTATCAACCTGATCCGATGGTCCAGCACCTGCTGCAGGTGCTCATGTCCGCCCTGTTCAGCAGCAATGGAAATGACAATACAGTTTACATGCTGGTTGATCAATGCATTCACACAATCGACCTCTCTGGAATGAAGCTCATTGGACTGACAGATGATCAGATTGTAGCCTTTGTTGTAGGTAATGTCCTCCATCCCTGCAATAATGTTCGAAAAATAACCCTGATTGATCCTGGGTACAACGACTCCAATGGTGCGATTGCTGCCCTTCCGCAAGTTGGAAGCCATCACATTCTGCTGATAGTTCATTTCTGCTGCAGTTTTCAGGATCAGTGCTTTAGTTGCGGGATTGACCTTACTACTGTTGCTAAGTGCCCTGGAAACAGAAGAGGCAGCGATATTCAGCTTTTTGGCAATGTCATATATGGTTGTTCTTTTTTGCGGAGTCTTCATAATTTCAAAAATGCAGATATTTTTTGGCAATCGATTGCCAACTTAAAATATTAAATACTAAATTCGTTTTTCTGTAACCAAAATAAACTTAAACGGGTCACTCCTTTGCAAATATGTTATTACTAGGAATAGATATAGGCACTTCGTCCATTAAAGTGTCGGTGGTGGATGCGAATACGCAGCAAGTCATAATCTCCGGACAATATCCCGAACAAGAGAGCGAAATTATTGCAAAGCAAGCAGGTTGGGCGGAGCAATCACCGGAAATGTGGTGGGCGCACGTACAACAGGCATTTAATCTTTGTAAAAAGCACGGAACTTTCGATCCGCATGACATCAGTGCGATCGGCATCGCTTATCAGATGCACGGCCTGGTATTGGTGGACAAAGATCAGCAGGTGCTGCGCGACAGCATCATCTGGTGCGACAGCAGGGCGGTAGAGATCGGAAATCAGGCTTTCGAAAAACTTGGTGCTGAATTCTCACTTTCTCATTTGCTGAATTCTCCAGGTAATTTCACAGCCTCTAAACTAGCTTGGGTGAAGCAGCATGAACCGGAAATCTATGCTCGCATTCATAAAATGATGCTGCCGGGCGATTTCATTGCCATGAAGCTGAGCTCCGAAATCACAACCAGCATCTCTGCATTGTCTGAAGCTATCCTCTGGGACTTTCAAACCAACAGCGTTTCTGCTGAACTGATGAACCTATACGGAATCGATCCTGCCTTAATACCGGAAATCAAACCCGTATTCGCCGAGCACGGTCGTGTTACGCCAGCAGTGGCCGAACTGATGGGGCTCAAAGCCGGTACCCTGGTTACTTATAAATCTGGTGATCAGCCAAATAATGCGCTATCACTGAATGTGCTGCAGCCAGGCGAGGTTGCCGCAACTGCCGGGACATCGGGTGTGATCTATGGTGTAAGCGACCAGCTAACCTATGATCCGCAATCCCGGGTAAACACCTTCGCGCATGTCAACCATACTGCAGAAGCGCAGCGCATGGGGGTACTGTTATGTATAAATGGTACCGGCAGCCTAAATCGCTGGACTAAAAACCTTTTCGGCTCCGCAGTAAGCTATGCCCAGATGAATGAACAGGCGGCTAAAACACCGGTTGGTGCCTCCGGCATCCGGATTCTGCCTTTCGGTAACGGTGCAGAACGCATGCTGAATAATAAGATCGTAGGTGTTCATTTCCATGATATCGATCTGAACCTGCACCACCAGGGGCACATATTCAGGGCGGTACAAGAGGGGATAGCCTTTTCATTTCGTTACGGACTGGACATCATGCGCAGCACCGGACTGTATCCAAGCGTGATCCGCGCCGGGAAAGCAAATCTTTTTCTAAGCAATCTTTTTCTTGAAGCATTCGTAAATGCAACTGGCGTTCCGGTGGAATTATATCAGAATGATGGTAGTGTCGGAGCAGCTTTAGGATCGGGCATAGGCTCGGGCATGTTCAGCACTGCCGCAGAAGCTTTCCACAACATCAAAGCACTACAACTGGTAGAACCAACAAAGGTTGAGCAATATGAGCCTGTATACCAGAGCTGGCTCGGCTATTTAAACAAACAAAATTTAAACTAAGAACAATAAAACAAATTATGGGAAATGTAATCACAGGAGAAAAGGAATTCTTCAAAGGCATTGGGCAAGTGAAGTTTGAAGGATTAGAGTCAGATAACCCACTGGCATTCCGTTGGTATGATGAGAACCGCGTAATCGCTGGTAAAACGATGAAGGACCATCTTCGTTTTGCAGGCGCATACTGGCACTCTTTCGTAGCGACTGGTAATGATCCTTTCGGAGAAGATACCATCAACCATCCATGGGATGAGAAGTCAGACCCAATTGAGCGCGCAAAAGATAAAATGGACGCTGCATTTGAGTTCCTGACAAAAATGAACCTGCCATTCTATTGTTTCCACGATGTGGATGTAGTGGATTTCGGCAATGATGTGCAGGAAAATGAAAGACGCCTGCAAACCATGGTGGAGTATGCGAAGCAAAAACAAGCTGCAAGTGGCGTGAAATTGCTATGGGGAACTGCAAATCTGTTTTCGCACCGCAGGTATATGAACGGCGCGTCAACCAACCCGAACTTTCATGTGCTGGCACATGGTGCAGCGCAGGTTAAATCTGCATTGGACGCAACCATCGCCTTAGGTGGTGAAAACTATGTGTTCTGGGGTGGTCGTGAAGGCTACATGAGCTTACTAAATACCAACATGAAACGCGAACAGGAGCACCTGGCGAAATTCCTGCATGCTTCAAAAGACTATGCGAGTAAACAAGGCTTCAAAGGTACTTTCTTCATCGAGCCAAAACCATGCGAACCAACGAAACACCAGTATGACTATGATGCTGCTACAGTTATTGGCTTCCTTCGTCAGTACGACTTACTGGAAGACTTCAAACTGAATCTTGAAGTGAACCACGCAACTTTAGCAGGTCATACTTTCCAGCATGAAGTGCAGGTGGCTGCAGATGCAGGTCTTTTGGGGTCTATGGATGCAAACAGGGGTGATGTACAAAATGGATGGGATACCGATCAGTTTCCAAACAACATCAATGAAGTAACAGAAGCCATGTTGATCGTACTTGAAAACAACGGACTACAAGGTGGTGGTATCAACTTCGATGCGAAGATCCGCAGAAACTCTACTGATCCTGCAGATTTGTTCTATGCACATGTTGGTGGTATGGACACCTTCGCAAGGGCACTGGTAACCGCAGATGCCATACTGCAGAAGTCAGATTATAGGAAAATCCGTACAGAAAGATACGCATCTTACGACACAGGAGTAGGAAAAGATTTTGAAAATGGTAAATTGACCCTCGAAGATCTTCGGAACTACGCGGTAGAACACGGAGAGCCTGCGACAATCAGCGGACAGCAGGAACTGCTTGAAAACATTGTCAACAGGTATATTTAACCAATATATAAACACTAAAACTACATGAATTCATTAGGAACCTACGACTACGTCGTTTTTCTTGTCTACTTCGTCATTGTGGCCTCGTATGGCTACTGGGTTTACCACAAAAAGAAATCTGATGCAGAAAATTCAAAAGACTTTTTTCTTGCTAAAGATTCATTAACCTGGTGGGCAATCGGTGCCTCACTGATCGCTTCCAACATTTCCGCTGAGCAGTTTATCGGTATGAGTGGCTCCGGATTCACCATGGGGCTTGCAATTGCGACCTATGAATGGATGGCAGCGGTGACCTTAATCATCGTAGCGGTCTTCTTTATTCCGGTTTACCTGAAGAACAAGATCTATACCATGCCGCAGTTCCTGGGGCAGCGGTATAACGGCACAGTGGCCATGATCATGGCCATCTTCTGGCTGTTGCTGTATGTGGTCGTTAACCTTACATCTATTCTCTACCTCGGCGCATTGGCGATAAACAGTATTTCTGGTATAAACATCACCGCATGTATGTATATCCTTGCCGTTTTCGCTGTGCTGATTACGTTGGGTGGTATGAAGGTAATCGGGTACACCGATGTAATTCAAGTATTCTTCTTAATCCTGGGTGGTTTGGCAACAACCTACCTGGCGCTGGAACTTGTGGCCACACACTTTGGCAGTTCGGGCGTTGCAAGTGGTATGCAGCTGATCACCGAGAAGGCCTCAGATCACTTCCACATGATCTTTAAACAGGAGAATCCAAACTACATGGATCTTCCCGGACTAACCGTACTGATCGGTGGTATGTGGATCGTGAACCTGAACTATTGGGGATGTAACCAATACATCACACAGCGTGCACTCGGAGCGGATCTTCAAACCGCGAGAAGTGGTTTGCTATTCGCTGCAGTATTGAAGTTACTGATGCCTCTAATCGTTGTTGTACCAGGTATCGCAGCTTACGTATTGTATCAGGAGGGTTATGGCGATTTCCAGAATGCCATGCAGAAAAATGGCTCGTTGAACGCCGACTCGGCTTATCCGGTGTTGCTGAACCTGTTGCCTGAAGGACTAAAAGGAGTTTCTTTCGCGGCACTTGCTGCGGCGATTGTGGCTTCCCTTGCTGGTAAGGCTAACAGTATCGCGACCATCTTCACACTTGATGTTTATAAGAAAGTGATCAACAAAGAGGCCAATGAGAACAAGCAGGTAATTGTGGGCCGTATTACGGTAATTGTATCTATGCTTATTGCAATTATCATTGCACCACACCTGGGTATGGACAAGAAAGGTGGTTTCCAGTTTATTCAGGAATATACCGGTTTTGTATCTCCAGGTATCTTCGCCATGTTTATTCTTGGTTTCTTCTGGAAAAAGACCACTTCAAACGCAGCAATGTTTGCAACTATCGGTGGTTTCCTACTTTCCGTATTCTTCAAAGCATTGCCAAACTTCGCCAATCTTGAATGGTTAAGCCCGTACGGATTCTCGAAACTGGTAACGCAGGAAGATGGCAGGATGCTGTACGAGATTCCGTTCCTGGATCGTATGGGATTTGTTTTCTTGATCTCGGTGTTCGTGATGTGGATCATCAGTACAATCGAAGGCCGTAAAGGTGCGAATCCTAAAGGTCTGGAGATCGACAGCAGCATGTTCAAGACTACCAATACTTTTGCTGCCGGTGCATTGATCGTACTTGGTATCATTGTAGCACTTTATACCGTTTTCTGGTAACAGTTTAAAACCAATAAAAACTGAGCCGTGCTGACGAAAGTCAGCGCGGCTTTTTTTTTCACCACAGTTTCGATTTAACCTGCATGTTGAACGGTGTCAGGGTCGGAAATTAACCGGCTTTCGTTCGCCTCGTGTTCGCCTTTCGTTCGCCTTTCCTTCGCCT
>DCLG01000071.1:31880-39006 GCA_002320935.1 Pedobacter sp. UBA1654
TTCCTTCGCCTCGGGGCGAACGAAACACAAAGTAGAGCCGGCTGGATAGCGTGGGAAAATACAAGGCAAATCTGGTCCGCCGAAAGAAAGGGCCAATACCGTCTTGTATTTTCTTGAGAAAGTTTGAGAAAAAAATAGGTATCACAACTTTTTTACATCAATTGATTAATTATTTGGAGGTTATGAATTAAATATTAATTTTGTTTCAACCAAATATATCCTTATGCCTAAACCTATACCTACCTCAACAAACCTGAACCCCAATGATGAACCATCTGGTAAGTTTCAGGCCGCTGAAAACCACTGGTTTCACCAATTATATCTCCTAAATACATCTTTTCGAGTCCGGCGTTATGATACTGCTCTGCTGATTACCTAAGTCGGAAGCTTTACTTCTAAGTAAATTATCTTAATACATAAATGCCGGTTAACCTCTGCCCGGTAAGCCCGAGGTTGCGCCATGTGCGTGGCAGGCTACTGGTATGGACTGAAATCTTCCGGNNAATCAATGCTATGACCTGATTATATTAAAAAAAAAAGGAGTGAATGCGCCAACACTCAACTCCTTTTTCCTCCGAAAACAGAATAAACCATTATCAGATTTTTAACAATCAACCACAAATTTATGAAAAAAAGGGAACAGTGTCTGAACACATTGCGCTTCCGCTTTCGAAAACACGGTGTCGTACTGCTTGCGAACGTGATTTTCGCCTCTACGCTATTTGCTTGTGAACAAGCCGCTGCGGCGGCTTTTCCGAACAGCCATCTCAGTCCTTCAATGGCCGACATCGTGGTCACCGGGCAGATTACAGATGCCAAGGGCTCCGGAATTCCAGGGGTGAGTGTAAAACTTAAGAACACGACCGTTGCTACAACCACGGATGCTTCCGGCCGTTATACCATCCGGGTGCCGGAGAATGGTACACTCGTATTCACTTATGTAGGCTATGTCACAAGCGAACAGCCGGTCAACAACCGGAAATCCATTAGCCTTACCTTGCTTGAGGATAATGAATCGCTGTCTGAAGTGATTGTTGTGGGCTACGGAACACAAAAGAAAGCAGTGGTGTCCGGTGCCGTAACCGCGGTAAAAGGAACCGAACTTGCAAAAACCCCAACAGCCAATTTATCCAACTCCCTTGCGGGCCGTTTGCCGGGCGTTACGGCCGTTCAGGCAAGTGGTGAGCCAGGCTTTGATGGTTCCGCCATCCGGATCCGTGGTGTGAACTCCCTGGGAAATAACGACGCACTCATCGTAATTGATGGTGTGCCAAACCGTGCCGGTGGTTTGGAAAGGATTAACCCCAATGATATTGAAAGCGTTTCAGTACTGAAAGATGCTTCTGCAGCAATCTATGGATCACGTGCTGCAAACGGCGTAATTTTGATCACCACTAAACAAGGTCAAAGTGGAAAGCCACAGGTCTCTTACGATTTCGGTTACGGCCTGCAACAGCCCGTGCGGATACCGAAAATGGCGAACTCGGAGCAATATGCGGAGATCCTGAATGAACTTGGGATCTTTGATTCGGATCTTCCTGTAAACCAGTGGTCCGCCGCCTGGGATGCATTTAAATCGACAGGCTCCTATGTCAGAACAGATAATGGTGCAACTGTTAATGCCGATTACACGCCTGAGGAAATGCAGAAATTCAGGGACGGCTCCGACCCGCTGCGTTATCCGAATACGGACTGGTATGGCACCACATTAAAAACCTGGTCGCCACAACAACGACATAACCTGCAGGTTAATGGTGGTACCGAAAACACCAGGTACCTGGTTTCAATGGGTTATCTGGATCAGGATGGCTATTATGAAAAATCTGCAACAGGATATAAGCAATACGACTTCAGGGTAAACCTGGAAACTAAGTTCAATAAGTATGTTACGGCAAATCTTGGAATCACCGGACGTGAAGAGTCCCGTAATTTTCCAACCGTTGGTGCAGGCGATATTTTCAGAATGCTGATGCGTGGTCGCCCAACGGAGATCGAGGTCTGGCCGAATGGCTTGCCGGGCCGTGATATCGAGTTTGGATACAATCCTTATGTAATAGCGACAGACCTTACCGGTTATGACCGCGACCGCCGTGATTATTTCCAATCTACTGGTAGACTTGAGATCCAAATTCCTGGAATTGAAGGTCTGAAAGTGACCGGTACCGCATCCATTGATAAATTCTGGGGCAGACGTAAGCGCTGGCAAACGCCATGGACGCTGTATGAGTGGGATCAGAAATCATTTGAAGCTGATGGTGTAACCCCGGTACTTGTTGGATCGGTGCGTTCAGAACGGAAAGACCCGAACCTTACCGAAACTGCTGGTGATCAGCTTGCGATCAACCTTATGGGTATGATCAATTACGATAAGAAGATCGATGATCATCAGTTCAACCTGATGGCAGGTGTAACCCGGGAGAAAGTAGATAACAGTGGCTTCTCCGCTTTCAGACGCTACTTCCTTTCTGCCGCCTTGCAGGAACTACTTGCGGGTAGTGATAAAGAACAAGCCGTTAGCAATCCGACAGGAGAACCTTACAACTTGTACAGTCGTGCCAGGCTAAGTTATTTTGGCCGTGTAGGTTACAACTATAAGGAAAAATATCTTGCTGAATTCCTATGGCGGGTGGATGGTTCGTACATCTTCCCGGAGAATAAGCGCTTTGGATTTTTCCCGGGTATCTCCGTGGGCTGGCGTATTTCCGAAGAATCTTTCTTCAAGAATAACGTCTCCTTCGTTAATAATTTAAAAATCCGTGGATCATGGGGACAGATGGGTGCGGAAGCTTATTTTGGATCGACCCTGGCTGAATACCAGTACCTGAGCACCATGGGCTTCGGCAACTATGTGATCGGTGATCAGCTGACACAAACGCTGATTGAAAACCGGGTGCCGAACCTTGATTTCGGGTGGGAAGTTGCTAATAACGCCAATATCGGTTTGGATGCTTCCTTCCTGGATAATAAACTTACCCTGGAACTCGACGCATTTTCTAACAAGCGTACGAACATTTTAATTTCCAGGGGTAATTCCATTCCGGGAAGTTCAGGTATCACTGGTAAACTTCCGCCTGTAAACCTCGGGAAGGTTGATAATAAAGGTTATGAGTTTAAGCTGAGTTATGCCAACCACTCCGGGGACCTGGGTTATGTGTTCAGTGTGAATGGGGGTTATTCCAAAAATAAGATCATTTTCTGGGATGAAACGCCGGGCGCACCGGAATGGCAACGCTCAACAGGTCTGCCCACCGGCTCGCAGCTTTCGTATGAATACGTGGGCGTGTTCCGGGATCAGGCGGAAATTGATGCCAATCAGATCGACTACAGTGGTTTAACCAACAGGTTATTGCCGGGAGATATGAAGTTCAGAGATGTGAATGGTGACGGCAGGATCAATGGTGATGACCAGATCAGGCTGGATAGAACGAATGTACCAAGATTCACAGGTGGTTTTAACATCAACCTGACCTACAAGAACTTCGACTTCTCTGCATTGGTTCAGGGGGCGACTGGTGGGGTGCAGATCGTTGGACTAACGGAATCTGGTGATATCGGTAACTTCCTTGAATGGTCCTATCTGAACCGCTGGAGCATCGACAATCCCAGCAGTGAGTACCCAAGGCTTTCCAATCGTGGGCAGACTTACTATACCGATACCAATAAAGCCGCACAGAATACCTATTGGATCCGCAGCAACAACTACGTAAGATTAAAGAACGTTGAGCTTGGCTATTCATTAGGTCCGGACTTCGTTAAAAAGATCGGCTTACGCTCCCTGCGAATCTATGCGAACGGCCTGAACTTATTGACCCTGGATAAGATCAAGATCTGGGATCCTGAATCAACCAATTCAAGTGCACAATATTACCCGCAAGCAAGGGTAATCAATGGCGGTATCAAAGCTGGATTTTAGAACATGAGAACCGATAATATTTTTAAGATGAAACCGATATACAGAAATACCTATTTATATGCACTGGCATTGTTTGCGACAGTGACGCTAAGCTGCAAGAAAGACTTCCTGGCGGTCGAGCCACCAAACCAGATCTCGGCAGAGCTCGTTTGGCAGGATCCCGCCCTGGCTCAGGGTTTTGTAACAGAAATCTACAACGGCCTCACCGTGGGTGGTTTCAGTGAACAGATGTTGTCATCATTATCCGATGAGTCGCTGTTTACCCACCCGAACCGGGGTATTGACCTGATCAATGCCAGCATTGTGAACCCGACCAATCTGGGCTGGGTTGATGATACTTACGGTTACAACCCGATGTATAATCGCATCCGTTTATGTAACATTGTTATTGAAAGATTGGAAGGCGGTAACAATTCTATTGCGGATCAGAACGTCAAAGACAAGCTCCTGGGTGAGGCGTACTTCCTGCGGGGCTACTTTTATCAGCAGCTGCTCCGTTATTATGGAAGTGTTCCGCTGATCACCAAAAGCTATGGTCTGGATGAAGATTATGCTGTAAAACGTGCCACTTATGAGGAATGCGTGGACTTTATACTGGCAGACTGCGAAAAAGCCATCAGCTTTTTAAACGGTAGAACAATGGAAAAAGGACGCAGTACGGCACTTGCAGCCATGGCGCTAAAGTCGCGCGTCTTGATCTATGCAGCCAGTGATCTGCATGATGTTCCAACGGCAAAAGCCAAATCTCCGACAATTGCCGGTTTTGCAAATCCAGAGTTTCTTGGTTATCTTTCAGGTGACAGAACAGCCCGTTGGCGGGCGGCACAGGTTGCTGCGAAAGCAGTAATTGATGCGGGCGCAGGATATAAGTTAAATCTTACCGCGCCAGTTACACCGGAAGAAGGACGGACAAATTATAAAAGTATTGCAATGGGCGGGGGCAGTAAAGCGCCAGGTATTGATGCATCAGCAGCATCCGAATTGATATTTGCACGGTATTTCATCGACCGTAGTGATATGCGCTATGGCCGTGCAAACGGACCAAACGGATACCGGAACTGGGCGGGTAATACACCGCTTGGCTTACTGGTGGATGACTATCAAATGGTTGACGGCAGCCCCTTCAGTTGGGATAATCCCGCGCAAAAAGCATCTCCTTATGTAAACCGCGATCCGCGTTTTTATGCTACAATATTGTATGATGGCGCTGGCTGGAAACCAAGAAACCTGGTGTCCGGTAACATAGATCCTGCAAACCAGATCCAGACCGGAGAATACGACTTACTGGAAGGATCCAACGTCATCACCTTTAGAGGACTGGATACCCGTGGAAGTTCCATCGAGAACTGGAACGGCAGCTGGACAGGTTATTACACCCATAAATTCATTGATCCGGACCCTAACATTGTTGAAGCCTCTAACCCGCAGTTCGTGCCATGGCCATTTTTCAGGTATACCGAAGCGGTATTTAACTATGTTGAAGCGAGCATTGAACTTGGAGAAACCACTGAGGCCATCCTTTGGCTGAACAGAATCCGCTTCCGCTCAGGTATGCCGGCCATTACCGCAACCTCAGCTGCAGCTTTGCGTGACGTTTACCGTCATGAACGCCGCATAGAAATGGTTTATGAAGAACAACGTTACCATGATGCACGCAGATGGATGATCGCACCAGAAACCCTGGGTCGTAAAACCACCTACATTAAGGTTACCGGGAAGTTTAAACCAGGTAAATCGCTGTCTGCACCTTACCGTTATGATCCGGAAATTTACAACTATACTTATACGCCGACAGTAGAAACTGCTCAGGAGAACCGTAAATGGGAAGACAAAATCTACTTCAGGCCTTTTAGCCGTGACGAGATTAACAGAAATAATCAATTAATACAAAACCCCGGATATTAATCCAATAGACTGCCGATGAGAATACGAATTTATGGTGTTATAACGTTCATGTGGGCTTCCTCTTTCTGCTATGCACAGCAGAAAGGGAAGCCTTACGTGCAAGAGATCAATGGTACAAAGCTATCTTTCTCCATGCAACCGGTTCCTGCCGGGGAGTTTATGATGGGTAGCAATAAGGGTAATCCTGATGAAAAACCGGTACATAAGGTTAAAGTAAGTGCTTTCTGGATGGGTACCCATGAAGTTACATGGGACCTCTATGAGGCTTTTTTGTACAAGGATTATGAAACCACGCACAGTATTGGTGCCGTACCGGCAAATGTGGACGCGGTAACCCGGCCCACCAAGCCCTACCTGGATATGACTTTCGGGATGGGTAAGGAGCAGCACCCGGCTTTGGCAATGACCCATTATAACGCCATTCAGTATTGCAAATGGCTTTATGCCCGCACCGGCGTTTTCTACCGTCTGCCAACAGAGGCAGAATGGGAGTATGCCTGCAGAGCGGGCAGCACCACGGAATATGCCTTTGGGGACGACGAAAAAGCATTAGGCGAATATGCCTGGTATAAAGACAACAGCGGCGGCAAATCGCAGGCCGTGGGTAAAAAGAAGCCGAACAAATGGGGGATCTATGACCTCTATGGTAATGTGGCGGAGTGGACCTACGACCAATATCAAGCCGACTACTATGCCAGCCTAAAGGCAGGTCAGCAGGACCCCGTTAATGTACCCGCTGAATTGTATTCCCATGTGATCCGCGGGGGCTCTTATGAAGATCCGGCTAAAGATCTGCGCTCTGCAGCACGCCTGGCCTCAGACCCGGCATGGAAACAGATCGACNNGCAACTGGTGGTTCCCGGAAGCGCCTTTCATCGGCATGCGCCTGGTGCGCCCGGAAGTTCAACCCTCAGCGGAGGAGATCCAGAAGTATTATGATACACCTGCAATCCCAGATTATTAAACTAAAAACCAAAAATAAACAGAATGGAAAACGAGAAACTATCAGGTCAGCGTAGAGATTTTTTGAAAGCCGGCGCCTTGCTCACAGGTGGCTTACTACTTGACCAATTTGCATTTGCTGCGGGGCACTCCGGTGTAAATGATACCATAAAAATTGCCCTGATCGGATGTGGCGACCGTGGAACCGGTGCGGCCTTCCAGGCTTTAAATACCAAATCCAATCTTAAGCTTGTGGCTATGGCCGATGCCTTTCAGGATCGGATGGATCAAAGTTACAAGCTGCTGAGCGACAAGTTCAAGGATAAAGTGGATGTGCCTGCTGATCGCCGCTTTGTAGGTTTTGAC
>DCLG01000071.1:39032-45648 GCA_002320935.1 Pedobacter sp. UBA1654
GATAAAGGTAAACATGTCTTCATGGAGAAACCTGTTGCAGTAGATTCACCAGGTATCCGCAAGGTGCTTGCTGCAGCTGAAGTTGCTAAAAAGAAGAAATTAAACGTTGTTGTTGGCTTGCAGCGCCGTTACCAGACCAACTATCGTGAAACCATGAAACGTATTGAGGATGGTGCCATCGGAGATGTAGTTGGCGGTCAGGTTTACTGGAACAGTGGTGGTGTATGGGTGAAAAAACGTCAGCCACAGCAAACGGAAATGGAGTACCAAATGCGTAACTGGTACTATTTCAACTGGCTTTGCGGTGATCACATCGTAGAACAACACGTGCACAACATCGATATTGCGAACTGGGCAAAGAATGCTTATCCGGTTTCCATCCAGGGTACCGGCAGTCGTGCATGGCGGACCGGTAAAGATTATGGNNAAATTTACGACAACCACGCTGTGGAAATGACCTATGCGGATGGTGCTGTGGTTTACAGCCAGTGCCGCCATTTCGAAGGCACCACGAACCGTGTGGATGAAACTTTTCAAGGTACCAAAGGGAGAGTGTATTTGTCGGCCAACAACCAGGGGATCTTATGGGATCATACCGGCAAAGAGATTTTCAGCCATCCGACTAAAGGGAATGCTAACCCATACCAGACGGAACATGATGAGCTATTTGCTGCGATCAGCAAAGGTGAATACAAATTCGCTGATGCAGAACGTGGTGCAAAGAGCTGCCTTGCAGCAATCATGGGCCGTTATGCAACTTATTCCGGGCAGACCATTAAATGGGATGAGGCATTAAATGCAAATAACAGCCTGATGCCGGATGTACTGGCATGGGATGCGAAGCCTAAGCTACTTCCGGATGAAAATGGCTTGTATCCAATACCGACACCTGGAAAAACCAAAGTGATCTAACCTGCTGGTGCTCATTTACAGATCTGCAATCATCTTTTTCTTATTTCTGTTCCCCTTTCTCTTGAGGTTAGGGGAACAGAAATTATATACCATTACTGGATTTGCACAGGGCACCGGATACAGCCTCCGGTACTATGCAGAAGAGGAGCGGGTAAGAAAAGCAGAGATTGATAGCTTGCTGCAGCAGATCGACGCATCCATGTCTTTATATAAGCCAGGTTCATTGATCAATCAATTTAACGACGCTACGCAGCACCTGCGGGTAGACAATGGATTTCGTGTAGTGATGCAAAAGTCTTTCGAGATCTACCACAATACTGGGGGCCGCTTCGACATTACTGTTGCGCCGCTCGTACAGCTCTGGGGTTTTGGGCCGGTTCCGGTACAAAGTTTTCCGGATAGTACCGAAATTCGGGAAACATTGAAGCAGGTGGGGATGAACAAGCTTAAACTTAAAAGGAACGTGCTTTACAAGTCGAACCCGAAAGTCCGTATCGACCTCAATGGGATTGCTCAGGGCTATAGTGTTGACCAGGTTGCTGGTTTTCTCAAGGGGAGGGGCATTCGATCCTATATGGTTGAGATCGGCGGCGAAGTTGTAGCGAGGGGAGTAAAGCCTGATGGCACAGGGTACCGGATTGGAATTGAAGGACCGCTTCCTGAAAGTGGAGTTGGAAAGGTAGAAACAGCCGCCTTCCGGCACGTGCTGGAACTTAAGCGAGGTGCCATTACAACATCTGGAAACTTCAACAAGTATTTGAAGTATAAAGGCGGCAGGATCAGCCACCTCATCAATCCAAAAACAGGGTATCCCTTAGATAATCCGATGATCAGTGTTACCGTGTATGCAGAGGATGCGATTACCGCGGACGGCTATGATAATGCGTTGATGGCAATGGATGTTGAAGAGGCAATGGCATTTGTAAAGAAGGCAAATTTAGAAGCATATTTCATCTACCACAAACCGGATGGACAAGTGGCAGATACGCTTACCAGTGGATTTAAAAAGCTGCTGGTAAATTAACCAATTATAATCATCATGAAACGAGGAGAATTTTTAAGAAATAGCCTGTTGGCAGGCGGATCGCTGGTGGCAGGTTCCATCATGTCTGCCGATGCGGCAACAGTTACGGGCGAAGATCTTGCGGCAACGCAGAAGGGAAAAACTTTTAACCTGGACTATGCCCCGCATGAAGGCATGTTCGCCAATAGCGCAGGCAAGAACTTCCTGGATCAGATCCAGTTTATGCACGACCAGGGTTTCCGTTCTATTGAGGACAATGGTTACCTGAACCGTTCTACTGAGGAGCAGACGAAGATTGGAAACCTGCTGGCAAAGCTGGGCATGCGGATGGGTGTGTTCGTTGTTGACGGGGGTGACAACTGGAAAACCTCTCTGACCACCGGAAAGAAGGAGTTTAAGGACAAGTTTGTGGAAACCTGTAAACGCTCTGTCGAAGCAGCCAAACGTTGTAATGCCAAATGGCTAACTGTTGTGCCTGGATTTTACGATCGTAAGCTGCCCTATGGTATTCAAATGGCGAATGTTGTTGATGCGATGCGCGCCGGTGCGGAGATCTTTGAACCGGCAGGTCTGATTATGGTGCTGGAAACACTGAGTGATACACCAGAACTGTTCCTGCAACAAACACACGAAACCTACAACGTTTGTAAGGCGGTTAACAGTCCATCCTGCAAAATTCTATACGACATTTACCACATGCAGAAAACAGAAGGGCATCTGATTGTAAATATGGATCGCTGCTGGGATGAGATTGCCTATATTCAGATTGGTGACAATCCGGGGAGGAAAGAACCTACAACAGGGGAGATCAATTACAAGAACCTGTTTAAACACATCCATGGTAAGGGATATAAAGGTGTTATGGGCATGGAACATGGTAATTCAAGACCTGAGAAGGCGGGTGAGCTGCGGGTAATACAGGCTTACCGTGAGGTTGATCAGTTCATGTAAACTATCAAACATAAAGGCTCCCGATTTGGAGCCTTTTATGTTTGTATGGTTTAGCCTTATTTCTCAACGACCTGAATGGTCTTTTGCTGAAGATGTTTACGCCCGAACATATCTGTAGCACGAACTTCTACAGTATGGTTCCCTACGTCCAGCTTCGGCAGGTTTACCCGCCAGAGGTGACTGGATTTTACAGGGTCTGAAGGGCGTCTGCCTTCCTGCAAGCTGGTTGCACCATCATACTGGTACAGATTGGCGGTGTAATGCGGGTCAATGTCTGTGGTATATTTCATGGCCTTCCATTCGCCGCCATTTACGCGGTATTCCACAAGATCATCTTTAGTTCCGATGAAGAAGTTTGCATATAATGGGTGCCGGCTAACGTATTTCTTTGCAACCACTCCGGTACCAAACAGCCTGATCTGGTAATCCGGCTGCTCGCCAGCCACTTTATAGTCAAAGGAATACTGATTGCCTTTAATGTTCAGGAACATATATCCTTTTGGTGTGCCATCACGCATGGTGGAACTTGGAACACCTTGCTTATTGAGAGTGCCCGAGTACCAATCGCCGGACGTGGTGCCAACATTATACTCGTGGTGCGGTTTCGACTGCTTCCAGCCGTCTTCAGCTTTGTAAAATAGCTGTGTCTGGTAGTGTGTATGAGCAGAGAGTGAAAGCGTATTGGGGTAAGGCTGTAGCAGGTCAAAAAGGCGCTGCCGGTCTTCAGTCCGGAATACGTTAGAATTCTCGTGGTACAACGGGATATGGAAGGCCAAGACAATGAGCCTGTCTTTGGGTACAAGCTTAAGATCGTTTTCTATCCAATCCAGCTGATCTTTGCGAAATCCTCCAAGGTAGCCTTTACCGGTTCGAGGGTTTGGATAAAGGATATCATCGAGTACGATAAAGTGCGCATTGCCATAGTTGAACGAATAGTTGTTGGGGCCGAATGCTGCTTCAAAACTTTCATCAGACAGCGAATCGGTAGTCACATCGTAGTTCATATCATGGTTGCCCATCACGTTAAACCAGGGCAGGCCCAGTTCTGCTATCGCGTTGATGTANNTTATGCAGACTTAAATCATCACCCACCAGGTCGCCAAGACTGAGACCGAACACCGGCCCTTTCTTTAACTTCGCTTCAGCAACAATACCTTTCCGGAAATACTCCATTTCTTCAAGGGTATAAGCTTGCGGATCGCCAAATACCAGTGCTGTAAAGTCAGTTTCCGCTTTTCCTGCTTGAAGAGGGAAGTTTACCTGGGCGGGCAGCTTACCAGTAGCTGGTACGCCGGCATATTTCAGCTTGGATGTGCCGGATGGTTTATGTATATAATAGAACTGTGGTTGGTTTTTTTCATCTAAGGGGAGGTTATATCCGGAAGGTTTACTTACGAAAAGGATGTTGTCTTTACCGACTGGCAACTGATATCTGCCATTCTGATCTGTCGCTACAACCTGGATGCCATTGCTTACCGCGACACCGGGGATGCCCTTTTCATTTTTGTCGAGCTTGCGGTTATTATTCAGGTCGTTGAATACGGTTCCTTTTGCAACATCCTGGGCAGTAGCCAGCTGGGTAAGGGATAATAAGCTGGCAAATAATAGGTGTTTATTCATGCTTGAAATTTTGAAGCGAAATTATCCTGATCAAGTTAAGCCAGAATAAGTTTAATACCAACAAATTGTAAAGCAATGTTTGGAGGGGCTGAAGCTAAGTTGATTTAGTTAAATCTTCTGAAAAGTGGCTAATTTCTTTGTCGATGACATTATTAAGCGTATGCTTAGCAGGTTCTATTGTCCTTAAGGGAGAAATAAAATTAGTTCAGCAGCTTTTTCTTCTGTGCCTCATATTCAGGCTTTGTTATGGCACCTGCGTCTAGGAGCGCTTTAAGCTTAATAGGTTCATCCGCAACGCTGCTTGATGCTGCCGAAGTAGGATTTTTGGAAATTGGTGGCTTACCCTTTACAATTATTTCCCCGGCATCATACGCCTGTTGTAGTTCTATAACACCATTTAAGATACCCCCTGGGTTCACTACTGCCCATACCTTACTTCCAATCTTCTTATTTGTATAGGTATTGAAACGTTTAATAACCAGATGCGCATTACTATACTGCTTTGAAAGGCTCTGTTGCCTTACACCTAATAAATAATTTGGAGGGTTATAAATGAACTTGAAATCACCAGTCGGATCTGATCCCGTACCAAGTATAACTGTGTCTCCCTCTTTGAAGGAAATCCCATTCGAAAGCACGTAGGGTCCGGGTGTTTTCTTTCCCGGAATTTGAGCATGGCATATTATTGATAAAAATGCCAGGAATATAAATATAAACTTTCCCATGATTAAGCATTAACTGATGCTCAATTTCAACAATTAGATCCCCTGTTAAAATACCTAGTTCTAGTGATAATCTTTTGACATCTTGAGAACCAACTTTCAATCCTGAACCCACTGTTAAATGATCTGGTTATCCTTACAATGGGCAATCAGCTGCTCATTACTGGAGATATCAAGTATCGTTTTGATTGTATTTAGTCTCTTTTCAATGCTACTAAGACTAGAAGGTTTAATGTTGTTCTTTTGAAAATATAATGGAATCTCCTTTTGAGCTTTTCCTTTTGCTAGCATAGAAATAATGGTTTTATCATAATCTGTGAAAGCAAAGCTTCGAGCCAAGGAAAGCGTTTTTTTTAGATTAGGAGAAAGGTATTTCTTATTCTCGGCCATCTTTTCAATTGCTTGCTTAAGATCCTTGGCATCATGTCGTGCTTTAGGTACAAAGGCATCTATATCCAGGTTGTCTAATAGACCAGTTGCAACAGTACTTCTGTTCTCAATAGAAAACACCAGAACCTTCAAGTCTGGTTGCAGGCTCCTTGCAGCTTGGATTAACTCGATTCCTCCATTTAGGGCTTGAGGCTTGTCGTTATCAAAAGACAGATCAGTAATTAACAGTTCATATGGTTCACCTGCATTCAATGCCTTTTTGATTCTACTAAGTGCATCATCACAATAGAACACATAATTTCGGTTATCGTGATGAATATTTAAATCTGTTAAGGTTTTTTGAACGGAGATACTGGCACTCTCGTGGTCTTCAGCTATAAGTACTTTTTTGAACATCATCTAAAAGTTAAGAAACAGGAAAAGAGATCGTTATCTGCAGTCCTTTTCCAGGTTTGGAATCAAAGGTAATTTCACCATGAATGTTTTTTATACGGTTTCCCGTATTGCTAAGCCCATTGTTAAAACGGGTTTCTTCTGAAATGCCGGTACCGTTGTCCTGGTACGTTATATGAATTCGCCCGTCCTGTTGTCTGAAGATAAAGGTTACCCTTGTAGCCTGACTATGTTTATCCATATTAACCAGCAGCTCCTGCAGAATGTGTTCCACTTCATTTTGAACCGCAGCATTAGCATTCATCCATGAATCTTCTGAGTTCCCTTTTACACCCACCTGGATACGCTCAGATTCAAATGACTTCAAGAGTGTATTTAGCTTATGTATATAGTTTTCGGATGGTTGTTCTTCAACCTCATAGGATATGTCTCTGGATTTTTGGTACATCAGATCCAGTCGATCTAATATCTCCTCTTTACCTATCCCACTTTGATTTTCAATTTCTGTCATCACTTTATATAGGCCATTAGCCACAACGTCATGAACTTTCTTTGAGGTTCTTAGCCTAGCCTCTTTTATCTTGTTTTGGGCAGACAGCATTAG
>DCLG01000071.1:45655-46902 GCA_002320935.1 Pedobacter sp. UBA1654
CTGATCCACCAATTATCATTAAGAAAAAAATAAAATAGGTTACAATCTTTTGTTGATTCACCTGATAGGTCTTTTCCCTATTTTCTTTTTGCAGTCTCAGGTTATCAGACTTACTTTTTTCGCTCTCATAGCGTATCAATGCAAATTGGTTTTTAGCTGCATTACGAGCGGTTTGCAGACTATCGGCTAAATCTTGATGCACATAAAAATATTTTTTACTCTGTTCTTCCGGACTTAGCTTAATTAGTCTTTGCAGTGCTTCCAGTTGATCGTTTGGATGATTTATCTTTTTTGCAATTGCGTAAAGGCTATCTGCATAGGATAATGCCCGGTTTGGATTTTGCAGGCTATAATAATCAGTTAGATAAGTGTAGCTTGATATCTGGCCTTGAAGATCACTTTCCTTTTGCCGGATTTTCAAGGCACGGACTAGTTCAGGAGCAGCTTTGTAAGCAGGATTTTGCAGCCACTTCGTATAAGCAAAATTAGAAAGTGTTCTGGCGAACTCTCGCTCGCTCAACTTTTGACTGAGAATATGACTGTACATGGAAATTGATTTCTGAAAATTTCCACCTCGCCTATAAGAATTGGCGATGTTGTTTTTAAGAATGAGCACATTTGCACTATCCGGTGTGTATTTTCCGGCCATATTATAGAACTCAATCGCCCGGCTAAAGTCTCCTAGATTATAGGAAGTCATTCCCAAGTTGTTGTAGTTGGATTGTATGTATATATGCTGATCTGCCGTTTCAGGCTTGAAAAAAGCAATCGCGCTTAAGGAGAGTTCTTGAGCGCCAAAATCATCACCCTTAACATTTGAGATCATGGCCATGTTAAGTAGACACTTTCCTACACCCAAACTATCCCCATGTTGAGAAAAAACATCTTTAGCCTGATCAAAATAGAAAAAGGCACTATCCAAAACTCCGCTGTCATTATACTCGTGTGCTTTATCGTACAAGGGATTTGAATCCTGGGGTACTTGCTGGTGTTTCTTTTTTGAACATGCTGATAAAAGAACAAGAAAGAGAAAGCAGAAAGATGAGATTTTCAAAATTTTAGCGTTTTCGCTAAAGTATGAATTTTTAGTATCGGCTAAATCAGTACAAGATCCATTTTTGAGACAATTATTTAATTAAGGTTATCTTTAAAGATGTAAATAGATCATAGTCTCACTAATCCGTCTCAATAATCTATGTATTATTATATTTGCTTATAACGTTTTTTATGAAAATTGGATACGCCAG
>DCLG01000028.1:0-22794 GCA_002320935.1 Pedobacter sp. UBA1654
AGCTTTTTTAGGAATCGACCAGGCGAAGTATGGGGATAGGGGAAGTTCAGGCGCTTTGGAGTTTACTGGAAAGAACACAAAAACCTTAGGGTTGAGGGGGGATGTGCGCTTCCCGCCGCCGATTGTTACGAAGCAGGTACCACCACTTCCACCAGCACCTCCATCACCACCTACTTCAAGCCGGTAGGGTTTGAAAGGGAAAACTAATGTACGGATAAAAGGAGAGATGAGGTTTTTACCTCCTATTTTAACGACGCGGAAAAAAGATGTCCACCTCCGCCGCCGCCAGTTGAGCCAAGTACGCAGGAGCCCGATTTAGAGCAGGCGCAGCAAGGCTAGGTGGGAGCGGTGAAGGGTTAAGGTGAGAAGGAAAGAGATCCTTGGTGGGCTAAGCTGAGGCTGGGCTGTAAAGGATTTTTTGGTTAAAAGCGATAAATGTGAAATTAGAGCTCGGTCGGATACTGCCATTTTGTTCTTTTTGCTGATTTCTTTTTCGACAGTACTTTTTGATAATGATTTTTTTATCAAAAAATCATTATCAAAAACGGTAAAAAGCACTTTGATTAATGGAATGGGTTTATGAGAATGGCAGAATTCCAATGCTTTTTTTGAGGGTAACTTATGTTTGAACCGGGCGGGGTAGTCAGGGACTCAAAAATGAGGAAATAATGATAATACAACATGCTTCGATCTATTTTTAAAAAACACTATGTTATTTATTCTGATTACCGTTGATATAATTTAAAAATTCTAAAACTGTCGAAAAGTAGCTATACAAATTTTCGAACGACTGCTCACCAGGAATCCAGTTAGCAAATTTCCAGTAGTCCCATTCAGCTGAACTTGATAAAGGTGGAATAAGCAAAAAGTACTGTTCTTCATTTATTCCAGCTACTAGTATGCTTCTTTCTAGTTTAGGAGAATTATATGCTTCGACTATATTTTTATCAATATTTTTTAAGTAATTAATGTTTGCAAAATCCATGAAGCTTGGCTCAACGTCTCATGGAGCGGAAAATCCATTGGTGATAGATAAAAATATTCTATAGTCTAGAGGCAAAGAAAGTCCAAGTCTTGCTTCCAGTTCAAGTATTTGAGTTTCTGTAGAGGGGTTGTTTCCTAGCCAATCACTTTTTATTTGGTGTGGTGTGAAGGTGAACTCATTAACAAGTATAGCCATCTTGGATATCCGCGTTAGCAAATCTTTCATATTGTTGCATGCATTGTGTAAGTAGGTATAGTTGATGTTTATGGAAGGTAAAATAACCATAATTTCGGATTGTACCCCTAATGATCTTTAAAGAACCAACGTGATTATATAACGGTAGAATTCCTAGATGTGAAGAAAGTAGAGATTACTGCGGAACAGCAGGAAACTTCTTTAATGGGCTGAAGTCCCCTTTAAATACGTCTAGTTCAAAAAATTGTCCGGCAGCATCCAGATTAATGGAAATAAAAACTGGCATTTGGTCGACATCAAATAAATCTACCTTCGCCAATTCTCTTGCATAGACCCGCTTATCCTCCCCATCTACAACCACGCGTAAGCTTCCCATGCCTCCGTCTTCCATTTCTTCAACCATCAAATCTTCCAAAGTACTTGAAATAAACTCGCCTTCATCTGTATTCTTTATCATCCATGTGATTAAAGAGACCTCCTCAGGTCTTAATTTTCTTCTTACCATTTAACCTTCGTCATTATCTTATATGTTGTATACTATGCTCAATAATACAAGTAACGCTATATATCTGGATTTGTCGGCTTTAATTATCATTAAACGGGTCGTTCTTCGAGAATACAATAGTTAACGGCAAAATACCTTCGAAGAATTCCTGTAATTTATTAAAGTTCACATACGCAACCTTGTCGATTGTGGAACACATTTTGTTTCCGGAAATTTAGTGGCTTCAGATTTTCATGGCCGCTGAAAATTTATATATTTGCCAATTGTAGCATCAAATAGAAATCGCTTCATCAACAAGAGAAAATTTTAAATAGATGAAAAAAACATTAGGATTAGGCATTACTGTCTTAGGATTACTGATAATTGCGGGTGGATTTATATTCACTGCTTCCAATCACCGTAGCTTATTTGATTCAGCGAGTAGCTTGAACGCAGCTGCAGGCTTAGTTTATGGCGGATTCATCGTTTTTGGTATCGGCCTGATTCTTTTTGCTACAACCATTGAGTTCGCAGGAACACAGGCAAGAAGATCAAAATAAACGTCTTAGATTAAAGAAATTGAAAGCCATTGAATGAAGATTTGATGGCTTTTTTATTGTAATCAAATTGGAAGAGAGAAAGCCCGTCATACTGGATAAGAAAGCAGCGCTGATGAAAGCAGAGCATTATTGTGCTTACCAGGAACGTGCGCAGCAGGAAATCAGGAACAAACTCTATGAATGGGGCTTGCACTCGGCTGACGTAGAAAACATCATCTCTGAACTGATTACAACAAATTTCCTTAATGAAGAGCGGTTCGCAATGGCATACGTCTCCGGGAAGTTTAACATCAAGAAGTGGGGAAAGATCAAGATTAAGCAAGGGTTGAAGCTGCGGAAAGTGCCGGACCGCATGATTACAAAAGCACTGAACAGCATCAATTTTGATGATTATTTGCAGGTCATACAGGATGCCGCGGAGAAAAAGCTGCGAACAATCACCGAAAAAGATTCTTATAAAAGGAAGCACAAGCTTGTGACTTATCTAATGGGGAAGGGCTTTGAAAGTGAGTTGATTTTATCTGTCCTGAAAGACAATAACTTACAATAAACTTCTAAATTATTTACGAAAAAACTTGTCAGGAAATGTTTTGTCACTATATTTGCAATCCCAAACGGAACGAAGCACATCAAAAAAGCTGAAGTTTTAAAAGGGAAAAACATCGGAGATGTTTTACAAAATGCGAAAGTAGCTCAGTTGGTAGAGCACGACCTTGCCAAGGTCGGGGTCGCGAGTTCGAATCTCGTCTTTCGCTCTAAATGTCTTCCTACCAGGAGGCATTTATTTAGAAGGTTAATAGCCTGCTCAGATGGTGGAACTGGTAGACACGCAGGACTTAAAATCCTGTGACCTTAAAAGTCGTGCGGGTTCGATTCCCGCTCTGAGTACTAAAAAGCTGTTTTAATTGACGGCTTTTTTTATGGTCACCTCAAGACCGGAACATCGGAGATGTTCAACATCATGCGAAAGTAGCTCAGTTGGTAGAGCACGACCTTGCCAAGGTCGGGGTCGCGAGTTCGAATCTCGTCTTTCGCTCTAAAGCCTTCCAGTTCGGAAGGCTTTTTTTGTGGAGCCCATTTTGGTCTGCACTCACATTAGATGCTATGAAGATTCTTTCCGATAAACAAGTAGGAAATCAGGGAATCGCCACCATTCTGGCGTTTGCACTTCTTCCACTGTCCGGCTTTGCCACCGATATATATATTCCTTCGATGCCTTCTATGGAAGCTGCACTAAATGTAAGTAGCTTACAGGTACAGCTTACGTTAAGCTTTTTCCTGATCAGCTATGGAGTGGGGCAGCTCTTCATCGGCAGCATCGTTGATAGCTTCGGCAGGTACAATATCAGTCTTGGCGCTTTAATCCTCTTCATCGCATCCTGCTTCGCCATTGCAAATACAGGCAACATCTATATCATCTATCTCATGCGTATTATTCAAGGGATAACGGTGGCAAGTGTTGTAGTGGCCAAACGGGCGTATTTTGTAGACGTGTATTCCGGTGATCAGTTGAAGGGCTATCTTAGTATATTTACGATCGTCTGGTCTACCGGACCAATCATAGCGCCATTTCTGGGTGGTTACCTCCAGAATTTCTTCGGCTGGGAGTCTAACTTCTATTTCCTTGCTGCATTTGCAACCGTAATTTTAGTGCTTGAACTGATATTTAGCGGTGAAACGATCCGACAGCCTACAGCGTTCCACATCCGCAAGATCGTCAGAATTTATGGCGAGATGATCGGTACAGCCAGTTTTACATTGGGAATTGTAATGTTGGGATTGGCTTACTCGATGGTGATGATCTACAATATGTCCGGTCCATTTATCATTGAGCATGCATTCAGTATGAGCCCGATCATCACGGGCTATTGTTCACTCATCCTGGGATTAGCCTGGATGGTTGGAGGCTTTATCGGAAAAGCAACAATAAAAAGTCCGATGCTGAAAAAGATGGTCGTTAATGTTGGCTTACAACTAGCCTTTGCGATACTGATGATTCTGAGCCTTGCTTATCTGGAAAACTTATATTCACTTGTGTTCTTCGCCTTCCTGATCCATGTTGGGGCAGGTTATACTTACAACAACTATTTTGCATATTGCCTGACCAGATTTCCTAAGAATGCAGGGATTTCAGGTGGACTAACCGGTGGAATTGTTTACATTCTGGTTTCTTTCCTGAGCTACAAAATCATTGATATATTCCCCGCTAGAGATCAGCAGAACCTAAGTTACGGCTATTTAGTGCTTGTTCTAGGTTCTTGCGTACTGATGTTTATGCTGTCAAAATACTTAAGCAAGGACAAGCAGCGTACAGGCTAGATGAAATAGTCAGTCGATTCCATCCCCTGTGCTCCCGACGTTAATATTTATGGATATGCAAGAGTTACTATCTGATTTATTCTATAACTTAATAGAAATTAAATCTTATNNTGCTCGCATTTTTCCTGTCTAACCTTGGAGGTTCAGAAATTATAATCCTCTTCAGCTATCTGGCTATGGTGCTATTAGCTTATTTCCTGATAAAAGGTGTAAAAGCATTCTTTGAAGAACTGAATAAATAGCAGTAGGTGTGGTACCAGGCCCGGACCAGGTATAAGATTATCGGTGCTAATACAATTACGGGTATATTAAAGTTATCAATGATGCCCACTGCTACAATAATCAGCAGAATTGCCATACAGATAAGTATCATTGCACTTTTACGTGAATAGAATTTCATAGTACCAACTTTTCTCTGGTTTATTAGCGTGCTATAAAGTGGTACGTTTCACCTGCCTTGGTGTCAAAGCTGTACTCGATATGCTCACCTGTGCTGCTCGTATCTAAATTCGTGATGCTACTTTTTAGCGCTGTTGTAGTGCTTAAGCGGCATTTACCTCCGGACAGTGATTTAATGCTGAAAGCAGTGAGTTTACCATTTTCCCAACTCAGGTTGCTAATTTCAAAATTTCCCCTTGCACGTAAACCCTTCACGGTACCGGTTGGCCAGGCTGCTGGTAATGCCGGTAGAATTTGAATGGCTGAGGTATGACTTTGAATCAGCATTTCCGAAATACCTGCTGTATATCCTAAATTTCCATCAATCTGGAAAGGTGGGTGTGCGCAAAGCAAATTCGTGTATATACCTCCACCGTCATTATAATTGAAGCCTTTTTCTCCAGCCGGGGTAATGAAATTCTGCATAATCTTGTAAGCATGATCGCCGTCATGCAGCCTTGCCCAGAAATTCATTTTCCAGGCCATCGACCAACCTGTTGAAGCGTCGCCGCGTGCCGTTAGACTTACCTTGGCGGCCTCTGCAAGCGCTGGTGTTTCCATCGTGATCTGTCTGCCTGGGTGCAGCGCAAAAAGGTGTGAAACATGGCGGTGTTTGTCGTTTGGATCGTCTCTGTCGGTCTCCCATTCCTGCAGTTGGCCCCATTTACCGATCTTAGGTGCAAGCAGGTGATCACGTAAATCACTCACATGTTTCCTGTAAGCCGGATCAATTTTCAAGATATCAGCCGCTTCCAGGTAGTTTGTAAAAAGATCCCAGATGATTTGCTGATCATGGGAAACACCATCCTCAGTTGGCCCGTGTTCCGGTGACCATCCAAGTGGTGCAACAAGGCTTCCATCTGGTCTTCTTTTCAGGTGATCGTCCCAGAATTCGACTACTTCCTTCATGATCGGATATGCGAACTCTCGAAGATACTTTTCGTTTTTATTGAATGCATAATGCTCCCATAATGCCTGCGCAAACCAGGCGCTTCCAGGGGTGTTCCACAAGAAGCTTTCTCCACCGAAAGGATTGCCCTCAGTACGCACCGTCCAGCCACGTACACCCGGATATTGCTTGCTGGTGTGCATCTTCTTGACCTCACGAATGCTGTTGATGTAGTCGAGATAAGGTACATGGCTTTCTGAAAGATTTGTCGGTTCTGCCAACCAGTAATTCATCTGAAGGTTTATATTCGAGTGATAGTCACTTCCCCATGGTGGCGTATTGCTGTTGTTCCACAAGCCCTGTAAGTTTGCGGGTAAGCCGCCTGCCCTTGATGAGCCGATCAACAGATACCGGCCATATTGAAACAATAGTGCTTCCAATTCCGGGTCCTTCGTATTTCTATAGTTTAGCAGCCTTTCAGCAGTTGTTCGTTTGCTGGCCTCTGGATTGCTCCCCAGACCGATCGATACGCGGTTAAACAAGTTTTTATAATCTTTCAGGTGTGCTTCCAGTAGCGTCTTGTGGCTCTTTTTTGCTGCTGATGCAAGTGCCTTCCTGTTCTTCGCTGCTGGATCTTCGCCTTTCCAGTTCTGTTCACGCTTGTTAATGAAATCTGTAGCAGCAGCCAATATAATGCTGAAGCCATCTGCATTACTGATTCTGAATGCGGAGCCGCCGTTTTGATCAGCGACAATCTTACCTGATCCTCCTTCAAATTGTATCAAGGCATTTGCTTCGTATTTCATGCCGTTATTCAGACGGCCTGAGATGCTGATCTTGTTGCCCGAAACAACAGGCTTAGCGCCGTGTTCATCGTTTAGCCTGATTACTGCGGTGTAAGCACCTTTTTTGTCGGCCTCAAATTTGAACACCATCACTTTCTCTGGAAAACTTGCAAAGTATGATCGCTTATATGCTACATCCTGTTTTGTATAACTGATCTCATGTACTGCATTTTCCAAATCAAGGCTGCGAATGTAGTCCTGAGGTATGCTTCCGGGTTCCGCTTTATCATTGGTCCCTATTTCAAAATCGATTAATATATTGCCAAAAGCCTGGTACATGCCGCGATCAGACTCATCTCCAGTCCATAGGGTGTTTTCGTTGAACTGGATATGCTCTTGTTCTATTCCTCCGAAGATCATACTGCCAATCGTGCCATTACCAATAGGGTAGGCTTGGGTCATCCAGTCCTTGGCAGGTTTACGATCCCAAATTTTAAGCTTATCAGTAGTTTGCTTTATTGGTGTGGACTGGGCCTGTGCCGGCTGCTGTGCTGTTGAAAATTTGGTAAAAGAAAGCAGTGAAACTGCCAGGAGAAGCTTGATCTTAAGGTGCATGCTTACGCTATTTGGTTATTTGACGAATCTAACCAATGTTGAAGAGTAAAGCAATGCCAGCTGAGCTCAAATTACCATGAACGCTCTGGATTGCGGTAATTTTGAGAAGTATCGTAAATTTGTGACATGGCCGATACCCTGAAAAACATCATCAACCACGAACTTAAACTACTTTTTCAACTTAAAAAAACGGAACGTTTGTGGCATGTTCCGGTATTGGCATCCTTATGTGTGGGTTTACCATTATTAGCAGGTTACTTCCTAGGTCATCTGGAATATGGTATAGTTGCCTGCATGGGGGGACTGGTCATTCTGTACTTACCGCCCACTAACTTCAGGCACAGACGCAGCACCATGCTGTTCAGCTCTTGTGGTTTTTTACTGAGCTATACCCTGGGCCTGGTATTTAGCTTCAATCCAATAGTTTCTTCACTGGTAATGGCACTTTTTGCTTTTTCAGTTAACGTGGTGACCAATACTTTCAGGCTTGGGCCTCCGGGGAACTTCTTCTTTATTATGATCGCCTCAATGGCAAGCTGTCAGCCTTTCGCGTTCGAAACCATACCTATAAAGGCGGGATTATTGGCACTGGGCGTTCTTTTTGCCTGTACACTAGCCCTGCTTTATAGTATGTATATGACTGCCAAATACAAGGATAAATTGCAGGCCGTTATTCCAGTCAAGAAAAACACAATTATCATTTCTGAATCCTTAACCATCGGCGCCTTTACCGGTATTCCCTTGTTGGTGGCGCATCTGTTAGAATTCCAGAACCCTTACTGGGTACCCATCTCTTCGCTGGCGATCATGCAAGGGATCAGCCAGACGCATGTTTGGCAAAGGAGCTTTCACCGAATGCTGGGGACAGTACTTGGTGTCGGGCTTACATGGGTCTTCCTGCAGTTTAATCTGGCGCCCTTATCTGTTTGCATCTGCATCTTGATCCTGCAGTTTATCGTCGAGATGCTGATTGTGAGGCATTATGCCTTGGCCTGCCTTTTTATTACACCACTGGCGATATTTCTCGCAGACATCGGCAGTTTGTTTAGTATTGATCCCAACCTGCTCATTTCATCCCGTATGATGGACATCGTCGCGGGCAGCCTGATTGGCGGTGTTGGTGGGTGGTTACTGCATAGTCAGCGATTGAAAGAAAAGGCGGACCGGCACATGAGAATTGCTAAGGTTCTTGTGCTCAGGAAACGTTAAAACATCTTTTTTGATTTTCAATCTTTATCCCGGAAAATTTTTCTCTACATTTATAAAACTTTAGGGGTGTCCGAATGGACTGAGATAATACCCTTTGAACCTGATGCAGTTCGTACTGCCGAAGGGAAAAGTGATGGAAACACAACTTGTGTAGCCTTTCTTTCCTCATGCGGGACCATTCCTAAAGTGTAAATTTTTATACATGATGGAAGTAACCGTAAATCAGCAAACCTTCGAGATTCAAGAAAATTGCAGCATTCAGGAGATGCTGGGACTGCTGCCGCATCTGCCAGCCAAGGGCATAGCTGTGGCCATAAATCAGACCATTATTTCGAAAGATGGATGGACAGATCACCTGCTGCAGCAAGGTGATCAGGTGATGATTATCAAGGCAACNNATAGCATGACCTTGGTCGTAATATCAAGTCCGGATTTCTTTGAAGCGGAAGCAGATCAGGTAAATGCACTGTTTGCCGCTGGCATGAAGCGATTCCATTTACGGAAACCAGGTGGCAGCTTAGCGGCAGTCCATGCATTGCTTGAGGCGATTGAGCCGCAATACCTGCAGGAGGTTGTGTTGCATCAGCATCATGAACTCGCTGATGGATTTAGGCTGCCTCGGCTACATTTCCCAGAGGGACTGCGGACAATTGCTGCCGACCAAGTAGAAGAACAGTTGAGCAAAGGCAGGGTTTTAAGTAGCTCTATTCACCAGCTAAACGGCCTTCATGAATTAAAAGCATTTGAATACGTGTTCTTCAGTCCTGTATTCAATAGCATCTCTAAAATTGGATACTCTGCAAGCCTTACGCCTGAATTCCGGCTGCCTGACAGAATTGACGGGCCCAAAGTGTACGCACTCGGCGGTGTGGATGCTTCTAAACTGGCCGTGCTAAAGACTATGAATTTGGATGGTGCTGCTGTTTTGGGCGGGATCTGGAATACCGGCGACGATCCGGTAGAGCAGTTCAACAGCATTCAGAAATCAATGACACTTTAAAAGAACAATCCTCAAATAAAAAAAAGATGATTGATAAACTACATTATATATCCCAGGCAGACGATGCTGGAGACCATCTTCCGGCAATAGAGAAAGCACTTCGTGCGGGTTGCAAGTGGATTCAGCTGCGTGTTAAAGATCAACCAAGTGCAGCTATACTCAGGCAGGCTGTTTCTGCTAAGGCACTTTGTGAAGCATTTGATGCCAGGCTGATCATAAACGATCATGCTGAGATCGCTGCTGCAGTCGCTGCGTATGGCTTGCATTTAGGACTGAACGACATGCCTATCCCTGAAGCCAGAGCGCTCTTGGGCTCAAAGTACATCATCGGGGGTACTGCAAACACCATCGAGCATATTCTACAGCGGATAGATGAAGGTGCTGATTACGTTGGATTAGGGCCGTTCCGGTTTACCACAACCAAGAAGAACCTGAGCCCCATACTTGGTATCGAAGGTTTTCAGCAGATCGTGGAACAGCTGCGCGAACGGCATATTGACATTCCGTTAATTGCGATCGGTGGATTGACGATCAATGATGTCCCGCTACTGATGAAAGCCGGGCTGTATGGTATTGCAGTTTCTGGTGCCATAACAAATGCTGCAGATCCCCTGTATACCGTTACGGGCATCAATAAGGAATTGTATGACGTTGTGAATTAAACATATATAATCATGTTAAAAATCGGAGATAAGATTTTCGCATCCAGGCTATTTACCGGCACTGGAAAGTTCAATAATACAGGGCTCATGCAAGAGGCACTACTTGCTTCAGCATCCGAACTGGTGACAGTGGCTTTGAAGCGTGTGCAACTGCACAACACGGATCAGGATGATCTAATGCTGCACCTGAATGCCGCACACATCAATTTACTCCCGAACACCTCAGGTGTGCGTAACGCCAAAGAAGCGGTCTTTGCTGCGCAACTTGCGAGGGAAGCGCTGGAGACAAACTGGATCAAACTGGAGATACATCCTGACCCAAAATACCTCATGCCGGATCCCATTGAAACCCTTAAAGCTACAGAGGAGCTGGCTAAATTGGGATTTATCGTTTTACCATACATCCATGCAGATCCGGTACTATGCAAGCGTCTGGAGGATGTGGGTACCGCAGCTGTGATGCCTTTGGGATCACCGATTGGTAGTAACAGGGGCTTACGCACCATTGATTTTCTTGAAATTATAATGGACCAGAGTAATGTTCCTGTAGTGGTTGATGCCGGAATCGGTGCACCTTCAGATGCAGCAAAGGCGATGGAGATCGGTGCTGATGCCGTTTTGGTAAATACGGCCATTGCGGTTTCTGCCGACCCGGTCCAGATGGCCCTTGCATTTAAAATGGCTGTGGAAGCGGGCAGGATGGCCTATGAAGCGAAATTGGCACCTGCATTTACGCAGGCAGTTGGTAGCAGTCCTTTAACTTCTTTTCTGGATGAGTAGGTTTATCGATTTATTTGAAAGCTATAATTGGGACGATGTTAAGGCCAGTATTTATAGCAAAACGACCGCAGACGTGCAAAAGGCACTCGCAACTGAAAAGCGATCTTTGGAAGATTTCAAAGCTTTGATTTCACCTGCGGCGGCACCCTTTCTGGAAGAGATGGCTCAACGTAGCCGTCAGCAGACATTAAAACGCTTCGGGAACGTGATTCAAATGTATGTGCCCTTGTATCTTTCCAATGAATGTAACAACATTTGCACGTATTGTGGATTTAGCTACGATAACAAGGTGAAACGTAAGACGTTAAGTCCGATGGAAATTATGCAGGAGGTTGCAGCTTTAAAGGCGATGGGTTATGATCATGTACTTTTGGTCACTGGAGAACACAATCTAAAAGTAGATGTAGCTTATTTTAAAAGTGTACTGCAACTGATCCGTCCTCATTTTGCACATATTTCAATGGAAGTTCAGCCGCTGGACCTGGAAGAGTATGAGGTACTAAAGCCATATGGGTTAAATACAGTGTTGGTGTACCAGGAAACCTATCATAAGGAAGATTACAAGAAACATCATCCGAAAGGGAAAAAATCCAATTTCAACTATCGTCTGGAAACACCTGAACGCATTGGGTCTGCTGGAATACATAAAATTGGGTTGGGTGTACTGATTGGTCTTGAAGACTGGCGGACGGATTCGTTCTTTACAGCGCTTCATCTTAGCTTCATGGAGAAGAAGTACTGGCAAAGCAAGTACAGCATATCCTTTCCAAGACTAAGACCATCTAGTGGGGGGCTGGAGCCTAAAGTGGAGATGAAAGATCCGGAACTGGTGCAATTAATTTGCGCTTACCGCTTATTCAATCAGGAACTCGAACTTTCCATATCTACCCGGGAATCAGAAGTATTCAGAAACAATGTTTTGAAGCTTGGCATTACCTCAATGAGTGCCGGCTCAAAGACTAATCCTGGCGGTTATGTTGTGGAGCCCGCCTCGCTGGAACAATTTGAGATATCTGATGAACGCAGTCCGCAGGAAATTGCCGCGATGATTCGTGCTCAGGGTTATGAACCAGTTTGGAAAGATTGGGATAACTGTTTGGTCCTATAAAATGGTTATGGAGAAGCAATATAGATATCCATCAGTATTGACGATTGCCGGCTCAGACAGTGGTGGCGGTGCAGGCATACAAGCAGACCTGAAAACTTTTTCGGCACTTGGCTGCTACGGGACTTCAGCCATCACGGCAGTCACCATTCAAAATACATTAGGCGTACAGGGTATCCATAGTATTCCTGCAGAAATTGTAGCGGCGCAAATCAGAGCGGTGATGGATGATATCAGACCTGCAGCTATAAAAGTGGGCATGGTTCACACCGCATCGCAGGCGTACGTCATCTCTGAAACCATAGGTGAATATCCGGGGGTGCCGCTGATTTTTGATCCGGTTATGGTTTCTACGAGTGGACATAAACTCATTGAAGATGACACGATCGCCGCTCTGAAAGCAGGTTTGTTTAAGTCAGCGGATTTGCTGACGCCAAATCTGGATGAAGCTGCGCTACTTTCCGGCATAACAATCCTTTCTCATGATGATATGTACTCGGCTGCAAAATTGTTAGTTGATCAAGGATGTAAAGCGGTTCTGTTGAAAGGCGGACACCTTGATGGGCCGGTCATCAAAGATATATATGTTGATGCGGCAGGCCATAGTGAGGTGTTTGTTTCAGCCCATGTAAGAACCCCGAACACGCATGGCACAGGATGTACCCTTTCCGCTGCCATCGCAGCAAACCTGAGCCTTGGTCTTACACTTTTGGAAGCAATAGGCAAAGCTAAAGTTTACCTCAGTTTAGCGCTGGAGCAGGGTTGCAATGTGAAAACAGGAAATGGCTCCGGACCTCTGAATCACTCTTTTGATCCGCAATGTATGATTAAGCTAAGAATTGAAGCATAAAAAAAGGGCACGACATTGTCGTACCCTTTTTTTATAGAGAGATTAGGAATTACATTGGAGGTATAGTTCCACCGGTTGTACCTGTAGTTCCAGTTGTACCAGTGGTTCCTGTAGTTCCAGTAGTACCGGTTGTACCTGATGTACCCATTGTACCGGTACCAGTTGTACCAGTGGTCTTACCAGGCTTTACTCTACCTTTTCTTTCAGTTGGCGGTGTAGTTGTACCAGAACCTGTTGTTCCGGTTCCAGTGCCAGTTGTTCCAGTACCAATGGTGCCTGTACCAGTACCTGTTGTTCCAGTTCCAGTGCCAATCGTTCCGGTTCCGGTTCCTGTTGTACCTGTACCAGTACCGATTGTGCCAGTTCCTGTTCCAATTGTACCTGTTCCCGTACCTGTAGTACCTGTTCCGGTTCCAATTGTGCCGCTAGATGTACCCGTTCCCATTGTCCCGGTACCTGTTGTTCCTGTTCCCGTTCCTGTAGTTCCTGTAGTTCCTGTTCCTGTTGTTCCAGTTCCAGTTCCGCTAGTACCGGTTGATCCGGTTTGTGCAACTGCATAGTTCATTGCCAGTGCAATTATTGCGGTCGAAAAAATTACTCTTTTCATAAGATTTCAATTTAAGTTTTTAATAGGTGACTGCCTTAACTACAATTTCTATTGCCAGAGGTTTCCGGTTTTGAACAATTGGGTACTTATCGCAGGATTTAGCGGGTAAGTCGTTGCACAGTAACTACAAGTACAAGGTGTAATACGGTAAGTTGATGGCTATGTGCTTATTAAGTTGCTGGTATCTAGTGATTTTTAGGTATTCTATACCTGAATTGCGGTTTTGTGAAACCAAGGTTTTTAGCAGCTGTTCTAAGCCTGCAAATTGATACAACTGCATAGAGAAATGAAACTATATAGAATGAGATCACAAGAAACACGCATAATAAAATGTTAGGCAGGCTCAAAAATGTATTCAAGCAACAGGATGAGTTTAGCAAACGCATCAGACATAGACATCGTGTATTCTGGAGCCCGCAAAATGCAGAGGATGTACGCAACACATTAATGTCTGTTGAAGATCCGCTTGAGCGTTGGATGGATGTAAAAAATTGGCAGCGCAAATTGAGCAATAAATACAATGCTAAGCAGTTTGCCTTGAAAATGGATTGTAAAGTAGCGGATCTTTACTGGAAAGGTCGTGATGTTGAAACGATCGACTTCAGTCGTTTACCGGATCAGTATGTTATACGGCCAACCATCGGGCATTCTTCAGGTAATGTTTTCATCATGAACAATGGTCTTAACCTATTTGATAATCTTGTATATACCGCAAATGAAATCCGGCAGAAGCTGCAATCCAGACTTGCAGAACTGCCGAGACTGGAGTTTCTTATCGAAGAATTCCTGCAGGAGCAACCAGGTACCTACAAGGTCTTAAATGACTACAAGTTTTTCTGCTTCAATGGGGAAATTGCCAGCTGTCAGCTGATCAACAGATTGGGGCCAAAGGCAGGTTTCGGCAGTTTCTATGATGAGCATTGGAATTCGATGGAGGCTGTGCACCCAGGTTATACGCTGGTACCAGCTCAGCCAGCCCCCGCATGTTTGGAGGAAATGGTGGAACATGTAAAACGTCTCAGCCGTGCGTACGGCATCTTTTGCAGAATAGATTTTTATGCGACAACAAAGGGCGCAGTGTTCGGCGAATTCACACCAACGCCGGGGATGGGGGCGGGCTATAGCAAGTATGGACAAGGTTTGTTGCTTAACTACTGGGATAAATACTGTACAGGACTAGTATAAACCAATCAAACAAAATAAAAAGTAAAGCTGTTCTTCTAACGCTTAATCTCAGCAATAAGTCGGTAAACAAAAGAATATTATGGACATTCAAATTAAACAAAGTGATACCTATTTTCTTCCAGAGCAGATCTCTGAGCATCTGAACCCCAGAGCTTGGAAGATCAATCAGGAATTTATCCGGAAAGTAGATACCACAGAATATCCTTGTGTTGGTGCGAAAGCCGCTTTTAACACCAAACAATACAGGCTCGGTGTGTATGGCAGCATGGGTGATGAGGCAAGTACAAACGATCTTGCAAATGATTTAAAATTGTACATCGAAGATTCACTGGGTAAAGATTGTAACTATATGTCTATGATTGCCGTGTTCGAAGATCAGGCGGAATCCGAACTGGACTTTGAACAAAAATTGTGGCAACAGCTTCAGAAGTTGCATGATGTAGATATGGATGCAACATGGGACCCTTCGGTAAGCAGTGACCCTGCAGATGAGAATTTCAGCTTCAGCTTCAATGGTTACGCCTTTTTTGTAGTGGGCTTGCATCCGGAGGCCAGCCGCCGGGCAAGGAGATTTGGATTTACCGCAATGGCCTTTAACCTGCACAAGCAGTTCGAAGCGCTACGGGAATCTGGTGTATATGAGAAAATGAAACATACCATCAGAAACCGCGAAATGAGCTATGATGGAGGTATAAATCCAATGCTTAAAGACCATGGGCAGGGCTTAGAGGCACCACAATACAGCGGCCGGGAGGTAGATGACAGTTGGAAGTGTCCCTTTCTCAGTCGCAATATGAGCTTGTCGGATATCGATCCAGCTATGAATCCACACCAATAGCAACAATCGTAATAATTAGATATGATAGAAACCATACAAAAACAAACAGGAGCAGCTTTCAAATTAAATGCAGGTGATCGTCTGAAAGTCATCGATCCCCAGGGTGAACAGGTAAGTGATATGGTGCTGTTTAATGCTTCGGACAAACGTGAAAAGCTATCGTCCGGTAAAACCCTGGATTTTGAGAATACGATCCTGATTACCAAAGGTCATTTTCTCTGGAGCAATCGCAGCCAGAAGATGATGGAGATTTTGGATGATACCAATGGCCGTAATGATTTCCTGCTGGCACCATGCAGTCCGGAGACCTTTCAAATCCTTTACGATAATCCAGAATATCATCCAAGCTGCTTCGAGAATCTCTATACCAATTTGGCAGCATACGGGATTGAACCCGACGATATCCCAACCGCCTTCAATATTTTTATGAATGTGCAGTTCAGTGCGGATGGTACCCTTTCCGTAGATCCTCCACAGAGCAAAGCCGGTGATTACCTGCTGTTTGAAGCTAAGATGGATCTTATTGTGGGCCTCACGGCCTGCTCAGCAGAACAATCTAATAACTGGTCATTTAAACCTATCCAATACGAAATCATCAGATGCGATTAAGTTATGTCTTACCGATAAAATGGGATGCAGGGCAGGATACCCAGGAGCTTACCGGATACCTGGAGTCTATAGCAACTCATGTAGATCTTATCATTGTAGATGGATCTAACGCTGCAAATTATAAATTGCATTCTGATGCGTGGGCGGAATTTGGCCGGCACATGCCGCCTGCTGCGGAGTTTCAGTTTGTGAACGGAAAAGTTAATGGTGTGATGACCGGTTTTCAAGTGGCGAGGTATGAAAAAGTGATTATTGCAGACGACGACGTGAGGTATACAGTTGAGCAGTTAGCACTCATGACCGAGCTACTTGAAGAAGCAGAATTGGTGGTGCCACAGAATTACTTTGCGCCAGCACCATGGCATGCGCAGTGGGATACCGCAAGGACACTGCTGAACAGGGCCATACATCATGATTACCCGGGAACACTCGCAGTACAGCGGGATTTCATCAATCAACTTGGTGGTTATGATGGTAATGTGCTTTTCGAAAACCTGGAGTTGATGAGGACTGTTCAGGCAGGCTATGGAAAGCTGCTTTACAGACCTGATATATTTGTAGAGCGGTTGCCACCTTCGGCCGCACATTTTTGGTCGCAGCGGGTGCGACAGGCCTATGATGATTATGCACAGCCTTTGAAGCTAAGCTTCTTTTTTCTACTGATGCCAACCTTAGTTGCATCTGCTTATATCGCTCCTCTGTTGCCTGCAGCTTTACTCGCGGGGTCAATTCCCCTGGCGGAAGTTGGTCGGCGGGTACATGGAGGTGCAAAATACTTTTCTCTGGCATGTTCGTTTTATGCACCCTGCTGGCTCTTGGAAAGAGGGATCTGCACCTGGCTGGCCATGTTCGCGAAACTGAGAAATGGCGGAGTACGGTACAACAACAAGATCATAAGTATTGCTGCAAATCCCATCTGGAAGTTACGATCAAAACTTAAAGCACGACAACTGGTAAAAGCAATGGGAATATAATATCGGATGACACCATATTTAATGTTATGGTAAAGCGTACTTCATCTGGCCCTGGTAAATTTAAGCATGAAAATAATTTGTCGTAAACACGAGGGACTCATAGATGTTCCGGCGCCAGATCAGTTGAGAAGCTTGAAATTCAGGTTCAATGCTTACGTTTTTAACTGCCCGGTTTGTGATCATCAACTTGTGATCAATATGATACAAACAGAAATAATTCTGGAGAAAAGGCAGCCAAAGCCCAGGATTGCCCTGGCATCAGGCTGGTAAATCAGATTAACCCATGACAATCGAAGAGCGTATAAACGGGTCAGAAACCCGAATTTTCAAAGCCGTATTTCCGAATACTACTAACCACTATGACACTTTGTTTGGCGGTACAGCCATGCACATGATGGATGAAGTTGCATTTATAACAGCCACCAGGTTTAGCAGGCAGATTATGGTTACGGTTAGCAGTGACAAGATCGATTTCAAAAGGCCAATTCCTGAGGGTACCATTGTAGAGTTGATAGGCAGGGTTGTTCATATTGGAAATACCAGTCTAAAAGTAGCCGTTGAAATCTATATAGAACAGATGTATTCAGAAGGCAGGGAACTTGCCATCCAGGGAAACTTCACTTTCGTAGCTATTGATGAATTCAAACAGCCGGTCAGTGTGATCAAATAGTGGCAAGTTCAAAAACCTGTGCTAAAGCATAGGTATGTACCCCCGGCTGAGACCTCAAACTGGCATTGCGCATTGCTGCTGCAACAGTCTTGCCTTCTATAGGTCTGTACTGTTTAAATAAACCGATAGCATTTACAACGTTGAGCACCTTGTAGGCCATGTTTTCTCCAAACCTTTCTTCCTTTCGGGAACCATGTAAGAGACCCGGCTGGAGGATGGTAATACTTTTGAAAGGCAAGGCTTTGATGTCGCGTTCCAGTTCACCTTTCATGCGTGAATAGAAGATTTTAGAATCTGGGCTGGCTGATGCCGAAGATACAAGCACATAGGTTTGTATCTGATTTTGAGCTGCTGCCTGGGCAAATTGATATTGATAGGTATGATCTATTCTATACTGTTTGTCCTGACTTCCGGCTTGTTTGATGGTGGTGCCCATCGCGGAAAATAGCACATCACCTTTTACCAGCTGCATCCATTCTTCAGGTTTATCGAAATTTATAATATGTTCCTCCAGCTTTTGATGCTGCAGCGACAAGGATCTGCGTACAAAGACAAGCACTTTTGAAAAGCGATCATCATCGAGTAAAAGATGAACGAGGTTATTTCCCACCAGACCTGTTGCTCCTATAATGATCGCTGTTTTCATAATACATGCTTTTGAGCTAATTACAAATAAATAAGCAATTTGTTTTCTTATACCGCTTAGGTGCTATCCCGCACGCCGTTGGTATACATATGGATTGTTCATACTCTGGAAACATCGTTGAAGAGCGTCGTCCAGTGATGGCATACGAACACCTTTTTCACTCAGCAACGCACTATAGCTTGGTCTGCGTGCAATTAGCCCCATGTCTTTAAGCGCAACAGCATGAATAAGACTACGATCGAGGCCGGCAATATCGGCCACCTTCTCAGCAAGTCCAGCCCAAGTGATGACTCCGGTATGCATTCTATGCCTCCCCATAATTCGAGTTTGTCGTTCTTGCTCTGTTCCATAATTTACCTGCTTTTTACCAGCGTCTATTTTTGATCGCCCGCTTATCCTTTGGATGGGCGAGCTATTCTTTATTAATACATAGGCTCTTTAACGAGTTCTGCTCAAAAAACAAGCTTTGTCGATTTTTTCAGGAAAAAAAACACATTCAGGTAAGTGTGAACGCTAATTACGCACTTCACAGGATTACACAGCATTATACCAGTAGTTTTACTTAGCTCAAATGTTTAGTTTTTGCAAACAATTTCCTGAGGCACTACTTATTTAGTCATGGAAAGTTTTAAAACACATTTTATGATGAGCGGTGTGAGAACTTATGTAACCGTGGAGCCGCTGGATATGCAACAATTTGGTTGTACACTAAATCTGGTTGAATTTTTCGATGCCGATGAAGTGCCGGTTGATCATCATGACTTCGACTTTGTCATTTACCGGAATGAGCAGCAGCAATGGCAAACTGCTGGTTCCTCAAAAGTGAGCATGACAGCCGGAGATTTAAACAACTTAGGAGCGGCAATAATGGAAAACAGCAAGCAGTAGCAACGTAATGCTCCAATCCAAAATCTTCTCAAAGCGCCTATGTAACAGGCGGTTTTCGCCGACATAACCCGTTTTATAAAAATAATTTATATTTTGGCGCCGTTAGGTGAACAAAAAATAAGGTTAAAGGAAATGACGGAGCAAAATGCCAAGAAAATCCATTTAATGGAATGTGCTGAAAAGCTATTTGCAGAGAATGGGTATGCAGAAACTTCTATTAGAGAAATAGCCAGGTTAGCTTCGGTAAATTCTGCAATGATTTCGTACTACTTCGGATCTAAGGAGAAGTTGGTCATCGCAATCCTCGACTATAGGACCGCAAATCTGGATGAAGTGATGCGTACAACACAAACTGAACATTCGAGTTCGATGGAGCGCATTTCGGCAATATTAGAGTTTTATATCGATAAAGTTTTTGAACAGCGGTACTTCTATAAATTGCTTTTTCAGTTGCAGTCGAGCGAAGCCCAGGCCACTTTAATGGAGCATTTCAATACGCTTAGAAATCGCAATCACTACTTGCTTAAGTCCATTTTCGAAGCAGGATCGGCTGCCGGCGAATTTGCGCCTGATATTGACGTAGCAATGGTTGCGAGTACCTTAACAGGCACGATCAATTACATCGTGTTCAATCAGGGCTATTATCGAGAGGTGAGCGACCTCAGAAAGATGCCGGAAAAAAAATTTACCGAGGTTTTGAAAGCACGTGCAAAAAAGCATCTCCAGAAGTTGATCGCTGCGATGACCAGCTAGTCAGTTAAGTCCGGTGATTCAACAAAGTTGTTTACCATCACGTTTAGCTCTACGGCATGTTCCATTAAGCTTAGGTGTCCGCTGTCAACCCTGAGGTGGCTACCCATGCTCAGTTGCGAGACCAGGTAATCAGCTGCTTCTGGCAGGAAAATGGGATCATGATCAGCACTAATCACCAATGCGGGTACGCTGATTTTCTTAATTTCAGCACTGGCATCAAAATCAAGGATACCAAGAAATGCGTCTGCAATCCCTTCAGGTGGATTTATCGCTGCTATGCGTGTCATAAATCGCAGTTGTGATGCTGTCTGCTCGCCACTGAACAGAAGATACCGATAAGAAAGTATGCTTAATCCGTTCAAATAATTGATGGTGCTTAGAAAGCGGAAAAATACAGGATGCCGTTTTGCAAAAGCCAAATATGGTCTGAGTACCGGGTGTTCCAGTGCAAGCAAGGTTTTCGGAAACTGTGTTGTTTTGAATGGATGTGTGAAGCCCGAATGCTGCAGAATAATACCCTTAACGTTATCTCTGCCGGGACCTGCTGCATATTTCATGGTGACCATGCCGCCCATACTGTGGCCGTAAACTATTGGATTTCTTATAGCGAGCATTTCCATAAGCTCCGAAAGATCACGTGCAAGTACCTCTGTTGCCATGTTCCGCCCCAGAGGCGACTTCCCGTGACCCGGAGTATCTATGAAGACAAGCTTGTATTTTTTTCTGAAATAAGCGCGTTGATAATACCACTGTAATCCACTTGCGTTTAATCCGTGTAGGAAGACGATTGCCTGAGCATCCTGTGGCCCGTCAAGTTCCAGGTAGTAAGTATTACCGCTGCTGCAGGTAAGGTGCCCGCGGCTTTTAGAAGGCAATATTCCTGGCTTTCTAACTTTACGGTTTGAGGACATCAGCCAGGATATCGGATATCTCCCGAAGGCCATGAATAACCCTAATGCAAGTAACTTCCATTGATTTTTAGCAGTCATATCAAATAATTAGTTCTAAATTCTGAATTGCAATAAAGTCGTGCCAAACTCTTTCCTACCTTAGTGCCATAACTTTCAATTGCCGTTTTTTACTTTGAACAAAGTGCCATATACCATCCGTCATATTGCAGGAATAATACCTTCAATCGCCTGCACAATTCAGAACGATCTTCAGATTGCACATTTGGTGATCGACAGTCGCAGGCTGATCAACCCCGATGCGTCGCTTTTTTTCGCACTTCGTGCACAGCGTGACGGACACCAGTTTATCAATGAGGCCTACACCAGTGGTGTACGGAGCTTTGTCGTAAGTGAACAGTCCTGGATGGACCGGTACAGTGATGCCAATTTCCTGCTGGTTGATGATGTGCTTGCAGCACTTCAAAGTCTTGGAAGTTACAACCGGTGTGCGCATGAGCTGCAGGTTATTGGGATTACTGGCAGCAATGGAAAGACCATTGTAAAAGAATGGTTGTACCAATTATTGGCGAACGACTTTAATGTCGTGAAAAGTCCGAAGAGCTACAATTCGCAGATCGGCGTAGCACTTTCCCTGTGGGAAATTGAACAGCAGCATAACCTGGCCATAATAGAAGCAGGGATATCAAAGCCTGGAGAGATGAAAAAGCTACAAGCCATGATTCAGCCTACCCTAGGCATTCTTACGAACATTGGGGAAGCTCATGCAGAGGGTTTCTCATCTGCAGCGCAGAAGTTACAGGAGAAGTTAAAGCTGTTTGCTGATGTAGATATCTTTATCTACAGTCCAACTTACACTTTCAATATGTCTGCGGAAAGCTTACCCGGCAGAAAGCAGTTTAACTGGAGCTTTAATGAAAAGGCAGACCTACAGGTGCTATCAACAGTGCGGCAGGGTGGAAGCACCATTCTCGCTGCCCTTGCCGATGGAAAGGCAGTGGAATGCCGACTACCGTTCAGCGATCGGGCGTCGATTGAGAATGCAGTAATCTGTTGGGCCAGCTTGTTGGCACTTGGCTATGAGGCGCTGACTTCCGCATCGAAGCTGGAATCTTTGATGATGGTCAGCATGCGGCTGGAACTGAAAAATGGTATTAACCAATGTTCTATCATCGACGACTCCTATAGCGCAGATATATCCTCGCTTGCCATAGCACTAGACTTTTTGAATCTACAGAACCAACATGCGCGTAAAACGCTGATTCTTTCGGATCTTTTTGAGACCGGCAGAAGTAAAGAGAGGCTTTATGCCGATATTGCAGACTTGCTGGAACAGAAACAGATACGAAATTTGATTGGGGTAGGTCTGGATATCTCATTTTTTCGTGAGCTGTTCCCTGCAGAAAGCAGATTTTATCCGGATACCCAAAGCCTTATCCGGGACCTCCCGAACCTGCAGTTCCATAATGAGAGTATTTTAGTGAAGGGGGCGCGTGTTTTTGAATTTGAGCGCATCAGCAAGCTGCTCACGCAGAAAATACATGATACGGTGCTGGAGATAGACCTGAGTGCCCTTGCAAACAACCTTAAATTCTACCGGTCCAAACTTAAACCTGGTGTAAAGGTAATGGCCATGGTTAAAGCATTCTCCTATGGTAGCGGAAGTTTCGAGATTGCCAATGTGCTGCAGTACCACAAGGTAGATTATCTTGCCGTGGCCTATACAGATGAAGGTATCGCCCTGCGTAAAGCAGGAATTACTTTGCCCATTATGGTGATGAGCCCGGAGCCTTCCGCCTTCGAAGCGATTGCCCGCTATCAGCTGGAGCCGGAAATCTAC
>DCLG01000028.1:22845-30202 GCA_002320935.1 Pedobacter sp. UBA1654
CAGATTCTAAAGCAGTTCGACGAATTTCTAGGCGGTACTGCCACGGCATTTCCCATCCATCTGAAAATTGATACTGGTATGCACCGGCTGGGCTTTGAAGCACCAGAAATAGATACACTCATCGACCAGCTCAAAGCTTCGCGAAATATCAAAGTAAACAGCATTTTCTCGCATCTGGTTGCAAGCGACGATGCTGCTCATGATGCTTTTACCAGAAATCAGGTTGACACTTTCAAGCGGATCGCTGAACGGATCTCAGCTGCACTGGATTATGTCCCGATACAACATATTTCTAACACCTCAGGAATAACCAGGCTGCCAGACGCGCAGTTGGATATGGTACGCATCGGGATTGGTTTGTATGGTTTTGATGCGGCATTAGACCATAATAAAGGACTGCAAACTGTTGCAAGGCTGAAGACTACGGTGACACAGGTTCGTAAGGTTAATGCCAATGAATCGGTTGGTTATAGTAGAAGGGGTGTTATGGAGCAAGAGGGCCTCATTGCTACTGTTAAGGTTGGCTATGCAGACGGTTATAGCCGAAGGTTCGGAAATGGTACAGGCCGCATGCTGGTTCAGGGCAGGCTTGTTCCAACAATCGGCTCTATATGTATGGATATGTGTATGTTAGATGTGACTGGTCTGGATGTGAAGACAGGAGATGAAGTTATTGTATTTGACGATAAACTTAGCATTGAGATGCTGGCCAAACAGATAGAAACCATCCCATACGAGATCCTGACAAATATTTCTCAAAGAGTGAAGCGAGTGTATTTTTATGAGTAGTTTTGCGGCATGAATAAATTGGGCAGGGTCCTACTTAATTACTTTGTCAAAGGCTTATTGGTGGTCTTGCCAATAGCACTTAGCGTGTTTATTGTGATCTGGGCGGTTACGACCGTANNCCTGAATAATATTTTGGGTGTAGACCCAAGAACAGGTGAGAACAGGAATATTCCCGGGCTCGGATTAGGCATGGTTATCACGATTATCCTTGCTGCAGGTATTTTTGTCACCAATCTCGTGACCGAGCCGATGTACAACTGGTTCAGTAAAATGCTCAACAAACTTCCGATCCTCAAGTTCATTTATTCGTCCATCAAAGATCTTACTGAGGCTTTTGTTGGTGATGAAAAGAAGTTTAATCATCCGGTATTGGTAGAAGTTGAGGGTGGTTTGAAGCGGATCGGTTTTCTGACGCAGAGTGACCTTTCATCCATCGGTCTAGTAGGTGAGTCAATCGTGTATTTTCCTTTTTCCTATTCTTTTGCCGGGCAGGTGTATATTGTAAAAAACGATAATATCAAGTTGTTAAATATAAGCGCTGCTGATGCGATGAAGCTCGTAGTTTCTGGTGGCGTAAGCCACTTATAGTATTAAAATAGCAAAGGAATGCCCTGAGCTTTTCCGCGATAAGCAGAAACGTTCAGGGCATTTATTTTTATATCTATTCCGAGTGTCCCGGAAGCAAAAGATTTTTGATAAAGGATTTAGAAGTTTGGCTTCAGCACGTATTTATCATAAAATCTGAAGATGTGTTCTGCGGCTTCTTCGGCAGTGTCTACCAAACGGAAGAGATTAAGATCTTCTGCATGGATGTTGTGTTCCTTTTTAAGCATTGTATTTGTGATCCAGTCCACCAGTCCGCTCCAGTAATCTTTTCCAACCAGCACAATCGGGAAGCGGGCAACCTTTCCGGTTTGAATCAGGGTGATCGCTTCAAACAGCTCGTCCATGGTACCCATTCCACCTGGAAGTACGATGAATCCCTGTGAGTACTTCATAAACATCACTTTGCGGATGAAGAAATAATCGAACTCCAACAATTTGTTAGGGTCGATGTATTTATTGTGAAACTGCTCAAAGGGAAGTTCAATGTTCAAACCAACAGATTTACCACCATTCATGTGTGCACCTTTGTTCCCAGCCTCCATTATTCCCGGGCCACCACCGGTGATTACACCATAGCCACGTTCGGTAAGCAATCTGCCGCAGTCTACGGCAATCTGGTAGTATGGGTTGGTTTCTGCTGTTCTTGCGGAACCAAAGATGGATACACATGGGCCAATTTTAGCGAGCTTCTCAAAGCCGTCCACAAATTCAGCCATGATCTTGAAGATCTGCCAGGAATCGGTTACTTTAATTTCCTGCCAGTTTTTGTTCTCAAAAGCACTTCTTATTTTATCTTCACTATTCATTCTGTTAATATTTTAATTAAAATCTTGTTTGTTGATCTGTCTTTTTGCTGATCAGTAGCAGTCCGATAAACGTAATAAATCCATTCACCAGAATAAGTTCCACGCTGAAGGTGTAACCACCGAGCAACTGCGTCGAATATAAACTCAGCAGGTAACAGATTGCAGGGGAGATCAGGCAGATGAAAGGAACAAGTTTATCATGTAACCCACGATTTCTAACAAATAAGCCAAAACTGTATAAACCTAGTAGTGGCCCATAAGTATAGGATGCAACTTTAAAGATACCTTTTACCACAGATTCATCATTAAAGGCGTTAAAGATCAGGATCACAAAGAACATCAGCAAAGAGAAAGCAACATGAACCATGTGTCTTTTGTTTACAGATTTTTTAGAATTTGTCTGATCGCCTTTATCCAGGTTTAAGAAATCTACACAGAAGGATGTCGTTAATGCCGTCAAAGCAGAGTCTGTAGTCGCAAATGTGGCGGCTGTTAAGCCAAGCATGAACACTATGGCAGGTACTACTGCAAGGTGGTTTAAGGCGATTTCAGGGAACAGGAAGTCTGTTCGCGGTGTGCCTGTTGCATGATCCAGCGGAATGGCAATTCCGTTTTTTGCAGCATATACATACAATAAGGCACCAACACTTAGGAAAAAGATGTTTAGGACCACAAAGATCCCAGTGAAGGTGAACATGTTCTTTTGGGCTTCCTTAATGGTGCCCATGCTCAGATTTTTCTGCATTAGATCCTGATCCAGACCCGTCATGGCGATGGTCACGAAAATACCGCCGATAAATTGTTTGCTGAAATGGAAGCCGTTGGCCATGAAATCTTCATAGAAGAACACCTTTGCATATCCACTGTTCTTTACCGTTTCAAACGCAGCAGGAATGTCCAGATTAAGGCTGTCGCATATGAAATACAAGGTCAGAAATACCGATAATACCAGGAAGAAGGTTTGCAATGTATCAGTTATGATGATGGTCTTCAATCCACCTTTAAACGTATAGGACCAGATTAAGATTAATGATATAAGTACTGTTGCCCAAAATGGAACAGNNACGCTGTAAAACAATCACAACCAGGTATAACCTAAAGGCTGAACCGATGGTCCTACTGATCAGGAAGATTGATGCTGCGGTCTTGTAACTGTAATAACCTAAGCGCTGTTCGATGTAGCTGTAAATGGAAGTGAGTTTCATCCGGTAGTACAGCGGCAGGAGCACGGTTGCAATGATGATGAAGCCAACGGCGTTGCCAAGAACAAACTGAAAATATTGGAACTGGTTGCCGGAAGGGGCACCAACCTCGCCTGGAACGGATATGAATGTAACACCGGAAAGTGCCGTGCCGATCATTCCAAAGGCTACGAGGTACCATTTCGAATTACGATTTGCTATAAAAAAGGTGGAGTTGTCAGACGATTGTTTAGATGTTGCAAAGGCAATGATAATTAGAACTATAAAATAACCAAGTAAAAAAGAAAGAAGTATCGCTGGACTCATCGTATGTTTTTAGCTGCTAAATGTAATAAAACATCTTTTAAAAAGCGTTTTACGATAGATAAATATAAATTTGCAGCATGAACTTTTCTTCTAAATTACTTGAAGATGCCGTTAATGAATTTTCCAAGTTACCGGGTGTCGGACAGAAGACTGCACTTCGCCTTGTACTGCATCTGCTAAACCAGGAACCTGAAGAAGTACAATCCTTTGGCAATGCCATTATCAAGCTTAAAGAGGAGATTAAGCACTGTTCAATCTGTCACAACATCTCCGATAATCAGATCTGTGAAATCTGCAGCTCATCTAAACGGGACCAGGAAATCATTTGTGTAGTTGAAGATACCCGCGATGTAATGGCGGTAGAAAATACTTCCCAATACTTTGGTGTGTATCACGTTTTAGGCGGACTAATTTCTCCGATGGATGGCATTGGTCCTTCTGATCTGTTTATCGACACCCTGGTGCAACGGGTAACTACCACTCCGGTGAAGGAGGTTATTTTGGCAATCAGTCCTACAATGGAAGGTGATACGACGATTTTCTACCTGTACAAGCGATTGAAAGCCTTCCAGATTCCCATTACAACCATCGCCAGGGGCATTGCTTTCGGTGGGGAGCTGGAATATGCTGATGAAATCACCCTGGGAAGGTCCATTGTTACCCGTGTTCCATATGAAAATTCTTTACTCAAATAACATTCATGGATTTCAAAGATAAAGTAGTCGTTATCACTGGTGCATCATCAGGTATCGGAAAAGCATGTGCGATTGAAATGGCGAGTCGTGGAGCTAACCTGGTGCTTGCTGCAAGGCAATATGTAACGCTTTGTGAGCTGACGGCGCAATTGGAAAAGCAATACAACATTAAAGCGGTTGCCGTTCAGGCAGATGTGAGCAGGGAAGAAGATTGCCAGTTTCTGATTAAGCAGGCGTTGCTGACTTTTTCTCAGATCGATGTGCTGATTAACAACGCTGGATTATCTATGCGGGCGCTTTTTAACGATCTTGATCTGAGTGTGTTGAGGAACTTAATGGATGTAAATTTTTGGGGAACGGTTTACTGCAGCAAGTTTGCTTTGCCGGAGATCCTGAAGCGTAAAGGAACGATCGTTGGGGTTTCTTCCATTGCAGGTTACCGTGGCCTGCCGGGCCGAACGGGATACTCAGCTTCAAAGTTTGCAATGAACGGCTTCCTGGAAGCATTGCGGACAGAGTTGCTCAAAACAGGGGTGAACGTGATGGTTGCTTGTCCGGGCTTTACGACTTCCAACATTCGCTTTGCAGCCCTTTCGGAAAACGGTGAGGCCCATGGAGAAACGAGTATGGAAGAAGGGAAGATGATGAGCCCGGAGGAAGTGGCAAAGCTGATTGTGGATGGTATTGCTGCGAGAAAAAGAACCTTGATTATGACTGGCCAGGGTAAGCTGACCGTATGGTTGAATAAACTCCTGCCCGCACTTGCAGATAACCTCGTGTTTAAGCACTTCACTAAAGAAAAAAATCCTTTAATACGATAAGATAGGCTGACTTCTTAAATAAACAGGTTGATGCCTGTCCTAAGAATCTCATTTATAAAGATATTTTTATTTATTAATTGGAATTGTATAAAAACAATTCCATATTTGTTAGCAGATGATACAAATGAACGGATTAAAATTATGGTGGTGGCACAACGCAAAAGCGTAGTGTGACCCCTGTTGTTCGTTTATTTACTTTAAGAAATTACGTGGGTTGCTTTTACAGGCAACCTTTTTTTGTTTATATACATGAAGAAAATCCTCGCTCATCTTTTCGAAAACAAGAGCCTCAGCAGAGCTGAAGCACAAAAAATCCTAATCTCCATTGCAAGAGGAGAATATCAAAGCGCTCAGATCGCCGCCTTTATTACTGCATATGGTATGCGTAACATCACTGTACAGGAATTGCAGGGCTTTCGTGATGCCATGCTAGATCTCTGCATTAAGGTAGATTTCTCAGATTATGAGCTCATCGATCTTTGCGGCACAGGAGGGGATGGAAAGGATACTTTTAACATTTCAACGCTTGCTTCATTTGTCGTTGCTGGTGCAGGGTATAAGGTGGCAAAACATGGCAACTACGGTGTTTCGTCTGGTTGCGGCTCTTCCAATGTAATGGAATATCTTGGCTACACTTTCACCAGCAGCCAGGATACATTGAAGCGCGCTTTGGACACTGCAGGAATTTGCTTTATCCATGCGCCGCTGTTCAATCCAGCCATGAAGATCGTTGCACCGATCCGAAAGGAACTTGGGATAAAGACCTTCTTTAATATGCTCGGACCGATGTGTAATCCAGCACAACCAAAAAATCAGCTGGTAGGGGTTTATAGTCTGGAACTGGCCAGGTTATATGCTTACTTATACCAGGAAACCGATAAGAACTACACGATCTTACATGCTTTAGGTGGCTTTGATGAAGTGTCGCTGACTTCAGATTTCAAAACCTTTACACCGAAAGGTGAGGCCTTGTATGCGGTAGTTGACTATGGCTTTCAGCAGCTTGAAGAAGCGGACATCAAAGGTGGAGATACTGTGGAGTCTTCTGCAAAGATCTTTACCTCGATCTTAAACGGCGAAGGCACAGATGCACAGATCAATGTGGTGCTTTGTAATTCGGCACTTGCCATCCAAACCATCGACAATACCAAAAGCTTTGGAGATTGCTACTACGAAGCGGAGGAATCGCTTTTAAGTAAACGGGCATTGAATAGTTTTAAAACGCTTCTAAACGCTTAAAATGAGCTTAAAACTGAAAGTTTGTGGTATGCGGGATCCCCGGAATATTGAAGCGCTCACAAGGCTCGCCCCAGATTATATGGGATTTATATTTTACAGGCAGTCAAAGCGCTTTGTGGCTGATCTGGATGCTGCAGTTGTACTGTCTTTGCCACCTTCTATCAAAACAACCGGCGTGTTTGTAAATGAAAGTACAGAGGAAGTGGTACGCATCGCTCTTGCATATCACTTGAAGGCAATTCAGTTGCACGGTTCAGAATCTCCAGTGGATTGTAAGTTGATTAAAAGTGAACTACCAAATATTGAATTAATTAAGGCTTTCGGCATAAATGAAGACTTTAACTTTGAGATACTCCGGGAATATCAAGATATGGTTGATTACTTCCTGTTTGATACACAGACTGCAGGACATGGTGGTTCTGGGAAGACCTTCAACTGGGACGTATTGAAACAATACACATTGACGGTACCTTACTTCCTCAGCGGAGGCATTGGCCCGGAACACACTGAACAGCTTAAAGCATTACTGGACCCAAGATTGTACGCTGTAGACGTAAACAGCCGTTTTGAGATAAGCCCTGCTTTAAAAGACATCGATCAGATAACGACATTTAAAAACCAGCTATAAAACATCAGCTATGGAATATTTTGTAAACGATAAAGGATACTACGGCGACTTCGGTGGCGCTTACATTCCCGAAATGCTTTACCCGAATGTAGAAGAATTACGACAGAGCTACATGGGCATCATCAATGATGAAAGCTTTCAGGAGGAATTTAAAAAACTCTTGAAAGACTACGTTGGCCGGCCCTCACCACTGTACCTGGCAAAACGCTTATCCTCAAAATACCACGCGAACATTTTCCTTAAGCGTGAAGACCTGAACCATACC
>DCLG01000028.1:30237-32745 GCA_002320935.1 Pedobacter sp. UBA1654
TCAACATGGTGTAGCAACGGCGACTGTCTGCGCGCTCAGAGGCCTTGAGTGTGTGATTTATATGGGTGAAATCGACATTCAGCGTCAGGCACCCAACGTAGCGCGGATGAAAATGCTTGGGGCGACCGTTGTTCCTGCAACATCAGGATCGAAAACCCTGAAAGATGCAACCAATGAGGCCATGCGCGATTGGGTAAACAATCCTGTAGATACACATTACATCATCGGCTCAGTTGTAGGTCCACATCCATATCCGGATATGGTGGCGCTGTTTCAATCCATCATCTCTGAAGAAACTAAGAAGCAGCTGATCGAGCAGACCGGGAGTGACCAGCCGGACTACGTACTGGCCTGTGTAGGCGGAGGCAGCAATGCAATGGGCATGTTCTACCACTTCATTAATGATGTGGATGTAAAGCTAATTGCTGTAGAAGCTGCGGGTAAAGGCGTGTCTAGCGGCTTTACTGCTGCAACCACGGCATTGGGTAAGGAAGGTGTGCTACATGGTAGCAGGAGCATCCTGATGCAAACGGAAGATGGACAGGTTGTAGAACCGTTCTCGGTATCCGCCGGACTTGATTATCCAGGGATCGGTCCACAACACGCACATCTTTTTAAAACAACCCGAGCCCAATACGTATCCATTACAGATGAAGAAGCACTGCATGCGGGTTTATTATTAACCCAGCTTGAAGGCATTATCCCCGCAATCGAAAGTGCACATGCACTGGCACAGCTCGAAAAAATGGAAATCGAGGAAGGCGCGAATGTGGTCGTTTGTCTATCCGGCAGGGGCGACAAGGACATGGAGACTTACATGAAATACTTTGGCTTATAACAGCATACAATGAATAGAATCAATCAATTATTCCAGNNAATATATTATCAATTTACTACACTGCAGGGTTTCCTAATCTGGAGGATACTTTGACCATTGCCCGCGAACTTGAAAGCGCTGGCGCAGATATGCTGGAGATCGGTTTTCCGTACTCGGATCCTGTGGCTGATGGACCGGTGATCCAGGCGAGCAGTAAGAAGGCTTTGGATAACGGTATGGATCTGAAGCTCTTATTTCAGCAACTTAAAGATTTACGTAAGTTCGTGAAGATACCTGTACTGCTCATGGGTTATGTGAATCCTTTGCTGCAGTATGGAGTAGAGAACTTCTGTAAAGCCTGTGCTGAGGTGGGTGTAGATGGTCTGATTGTACCTGACCTGCCGATGGTGGAGTACGAAGAATTTTATAAAGAGACCTTTCAGCAGTACGGGATCAGCAACATCTTTTTGATCACACCGCAGACCACACCGGAAAGGATTCGTAAAATTGATGCGCTCACCAACGGCTTCATTTACATGGTTTCTTCTTCCGCTACAACTGGTAAGAACTTGTCGCTTTCTCAGGTAACGGAAGATTACTTCTCAAGAGTGGCTGCTATGGAGCTGAAAAACCCGGCCATGATTGGCTTTGGGATCAGCGACCAGGCTAGTTTTGATAAGGCTTGCCAGTATGCCAACGGAGCAATTATCGGTACCGCCTTCGTGAAAGCCATCGAAGACGGCGACCTGAAAGCGAATATACAAGGTTTTATGAAGGGCTTTGCCCAATAAACCGGACAGTGGAGGTCTTGGAGTTATAGTATATCTTCAAGACTTCCTTTTCCTTCTCTGATCACTTCGAGCTCACCCGAGGTACAATCAATAACGGTGGAAGCAACATTTCCGCCATAACCGCCATCTATCACCAGATCTACGGTATCGCCGTACTTCTCCTGGATCAATTCCGGGTCCGTTGAGTATTCCAGAACATCATCGTCATCGCGAATGGACGTGGATAGGATGGGGTTTCCCAGCATCTTTACGATCTCTCTTGCAATGCTGTTGTCGGGCACCCGGATACCCACCGTTTTCTTTTTTGAACTTAATAGTTTAGGAACGTTATTGTTCGCGTTGAGAATGAAAGTATAAGGCCCTGGTAGCGCCTTCTTCAAGACCCGGAATACATTGGTGTCAATCGGCTTGATGTAGTCCGAGATGTGGCTCAGGTCCGAACAGACGAATGAAAAGTTAGCTTTCTCCGGCTTGATGCCACGTAAACGGCAGATGCGTTCGATCGCTTTCTGGTTGGTAATGTCACAGCCCAGACCATAGATGGTATCTGTCGGATAAATGATGATACCGCCGTTTCTTAGCACCTCAACAGCTTGTTCTATAAACTTTGGATTCGGGTTTTCAGGATAGATCTTGATAAGCATAGGGTAAATTTACTAAAATGTTTGGTGTGCATATTGATATATAATGTACTATTGTAGCAATCTGTTTTGAATTATTAGAATATGAGGAAAGCTTTCATAGCGCTTGCAGCGTTTCTTGTCACCGCCACTTTTATGATTAGTATGGCCTGGCCGCCATTTTTCTGGGCCTATATCTTTGTGGCCCCCTTTGTTTTACTTGGTATTTATGACCTATATCAGCCTAAACACAGCATCGTCTGGAACTATCCTGTTTTCG
>DCLG01000081.1 GCA_002320935.1 Pedobacter sp. UBA1654
AGGGGAACCTACAAGTAAGGCACCTTTTGGAATTTTACCACCCAGATTGGTGTATTTTTTAGGATTCTTAAGGAAATCGACGATCTCCATAACCTCCTGTTTTGCCTCTTCAAGGCCTGCTACGTCGTTGAATGTTACATTAACCTGGCTTTCTTTATCAAATAGCGTAGCCTTCGATTTTCCGATGTTGAAAATCTGGCCACCGCCACCGCCTGCACCACCGCCCATTCTGCGCATGATGAAGATCCAGAAACCGATGAATAGTAGAACCGGAACGATGATGGTAAAGAACCAGGAATTTAAGGTGCTTTGACGGGTTTCTTTTACCGCCGCAACTCGCTGATCTTCAGGAAGCTCCTTTTGAGACTCCTTCAACTGGTTATCCAGGGCATCCATCGAGCCTGAGTTAAAGTAAACTGTTGGCCCGTCTGCAGCACCAAAGTTGTTTTTGTTCTTGTATGGTGCGTATTTAGGGTCCTTTAGTCTATCTTTTTTGATGAAGACATCTGCACGCACCAAATCCTCATACTTATAGGCAACGATTTTTTCAACGTCACCAGGAAGCAGCATTTCAGTTTCAAATGTACGGTAAGCGATAGGCTTGCTTGAATCGGAGCTGATCAGGAACTGAACCAGGATCAACCCGATGATGATTGCCGCATACACCCAGAAAATATTGAATTTAGTCCCCTTTTGTGGCTTCTTGGGTATATTGGGGATCCTCTTGATCAACTTGGGTTTGCTATTATTATTATCTTTTTCTTTCATTTTATTCTTCTGGATTTAACAAATTAGGCGCTCTGATACGACGTGGTCAGTGCGTCACCCCAAAGATCCTCTATTCCGTAAAAATTGCGTTTTTCTGTTTTGAATATATGCACCACAATGTCGAAATAGTCTAGAATGATCCATTCAGCGGCTTCTAAGCCTTCCTTGCGCCATGGAGTGGTTTGGGTACTTTTAAAAATTTCCTCTTCAACGCTATCCGCGATAGCTTTAACCTGAGTTGCAGAATCTGCATTACAAACAACAAAATAATCTGATACCGAGCTGTTTAACGCTCTTAAGTCTAAACGAACAATATCATTTCCTTTTTTTTCCTGGATGCCATGCACGGCTATTTCTGAGAGGTATGTAGAGTGATTTACGATTTTCTTTTTAATCATTAAATGTTTTATGTTTGATAAACAACAATATAGAATCAACCATTGCAAAATAACACTTTTTCAACATTATTTGTTGGTCAAAATCTTATCAAATTAACAACGGTCGACTCGACCAATAATTATTTAAAGTTCCTGGTGTCAAAATCCGAGCCATTAGCCCAGGGTACTGTAATAATGGCAGACGATCAATTTGCGGGCCGCGGACAGCAAAATACAAGCTGGATTTCAGCACCCGGTAAGAATTTAACTTTTAGCTTATTACTTCATCCTGTTTTCCTCCCCATCACCGACCAGTTTAAACTCAATATGGTGATATGTAATGCTTTAAAAACCGCACTCTCTTCATTTTGTAGCAAAAATATTGCCTTCAAGTGGCCAAATGATCTTTATTACCACCACAAAAAGCTTGGTGGTATCCTGATTGAAAACTTAATTGCCGGAAATACATACAAAGCTGCCCTGGTTGGTATCGGTATTAACGTAAACCAACTGGAATTCAGTCCGCTGTTGGCAGAGAAAGCCACTTCCCTAACCCAAATTTTACAAGAAGATGTTAATTTAGTTCAACTATTAGCGGAAATTTGCAGTCACATAGAACGTGGCTACCTGAGACTTAAAGCTGGCACCGATGCTGACCTGGAGGAACAATATTTGAAGGGCCTGTACAAATATGATGAATTTGCTTTATACAAACAAGGCGATGAAGTATTCGAAGCCCGCATTACCGGGGTTACAGCTCAAGGGCTTTTAGTCCTGGAGAAAGACGGAAAGCTACAGCAGTTCAACTTAAAAGAGATCGAATTTATAACTAACTAGAAATGAAAAAACTAACCTTAATCCTAAGCCTTCTGTTCTTTACAACAGCGGCTGCCTTTGCTCAGATTGAAGATCCGGTAACCTGGTCCTATGCTGCCAAGAAAGTAAGCAACACAGAAGCCATCGTTTACCTTAAGGCCTCTATGGAAAAAGGCTGGCACATCTACTCTCAGAACGTAAAGCCAGGCGGACCGATTAAAACCAGCATTAAGTTTGAGCCTTCGGCGGCATATACCAAAGTAGGGAAAACAATAGAGCCAAAGCCGATCACCAAATATGAAGACGTGTTTAGCATGGATGTAAGTTACTTTGAGAACGATGTGATCTTCCAGCAACGTGTTAAACTTGCTAAAGGTGCAGCAGTGGTAAAAGGTACCGTAGAATTCATGGTATGTAACGAACGCAAATGTTTACCTCCAAATGAGGTCAGCTTTAGCGTTCAGGTAAAATAATAACCTTTACAGGTATTTTAAGAGCGCACGAATTTCGAAGCGCTCTTTTTTTATGTGTTTTGAGCGGCATAATACATCATCAAAGAGGTTTTTGGTACCGCTCACCAACCTGCTTCAAAGGCAGAATAAAAAATAATCAGTAATTTCACGCCCTTAAATAGCGCTAATGAGACAATTTATAATAATTCTGGGGATCATGCTTAGCTTTTTCGCTTTGCAAAACCAGAATGCTTATGCCAGCAGTTCTTTGCAGGATTCTACAGAATTAGTTGATGATCTTCTGTTTACAGAAATCGGTTCCACAGAAGACAGTCTGGCAAATGCGGCACTGGCGGATTCCGCGCTAAAGGATTCCCTGCCTAATAGCCCGCAACCTGCTGATGCGGGTATAGCGGCTGCTTCAAATCCTGATGGCAGTAATGAAGCAAGTAAAACGCTTTGGCAAACCTTTATTGAAGGCCTTGTTGGAGGTTTTATCGCTTTTTTAATGCCTTGTATATTCCCGATGGTACCGCTTACTGTTAGTTATTTCACTAAACGGGCCGGCAGCAGACAACGCGGTATATTCCAGGCACTCATTTACGGCGCTTCAATCATTGTTATTTACGTTGCTTTCGGTCTATTGATCACCCTGCTATTTGGTTCAGCAAAACTGAATGAGCTGAGCAGCAGCGGCTGGTTTAACTTTGCATTTTTCATCTTACTGGTGGTTTTTGCCATATCTTTCTTTGGTACTTTCGAGATTACCCTTCCAAGTTCATTTGTCAATAAAATTGACGCTAAGGCAGATTCTGGAAAAGGGCTTGGAGGCATTTTCTTTATGGCCGCTTCTCTTGCGCTGGTTTCATTCTCCTGTACCGGACCGATCATCGGAACGTTATTGGTACAGGCGAGCGCTAANNGCCCTTCCATTTACATTATCTGCGGTATTCCCGGGCTTCCTGAACAGCATGCCTAAATCCGGAGGCTGGTTAAACTCCGTTAAAGTATGTCTGGGCTTCCTGGAGCTTGCGCTGGCACTGAAGTTTTTGTCGGCGGCCGACCTGGTATGGCACTGGGAATGGTTTGACCGCGAAGTCTTCCTTGCTTTATGGATCGTGATCTTTGTACTGATGGGGGTTTACCTGCTGGGTAAAATAAAATTCTCCCATGATAGTGATCTGGCCTACGTCAGTGTACCAAGGTTGTTTTTCGCTATAGGTTCTTTATCATTTGCCATGTACCTGGTACCTGGTTTATGGGGCGCTCCGGTGAATATTCTAAGTGGTATTGCCCCGCCAATGCATACGCAGGACTTTATATTAGGGGGCGGGGCTTCAGCAGCAACGGTATCCGATAAAGACTTCCCGTCATCAGTGAAATACGACAATGTACTGCATCCGCCACGTAATTTCAATGCTTTCTTTGATTTGGATGAAGGTATGGCTTATGCAAAAAAGGTAGATAAACCTGTCCTGATCGACTTTACAGGCCATGCTTGTGTAAACTGCCGGAAAATGGAAGATAAAGTTTGGGTAGATCCCGAAGTTGGCCGGATCATCAGAGAAGAATATGTTTTAATTCAGCTATATGTAGATGAACGCTCGGTAAAAATGCCGGCAGAAAAGGTTCACTATTCAAAATTGTTAAGAAAAGAAACTAAGGATCTTGGCAGCTGGAATGGTGATTTCCAGGCGACAAGATATCAATCAAATTCACAACCATTTTACGTCCTTGCAGGACAGGATCTTGAGCCTATGGTTACACCTCAAGGTGCTATTTTCGATGCTGCTGAATATGCCGCATTCCTGCAAAGCGGAGTGGATAATTATAAAGCACGCAAAAACACAAATGAGTAAGATTAAGAAAATTGGTGTATTAACATCAGGTGGGGATGCGCCAGGTATGAACGCTGCAATCAGAGCGGTGGTCAGGGCCGGTAGTTATTATGATCTGGAAGTTACTGGTATTTTAAGGGGTTACGAAGGCTTAATTCACGGTGATTTCATCGAGATGAACCCTAAATCGGTAGCGAATATTATACAGCGCGGTGGTACAATACTGAAAACGGCAAGAAGCAAGGAATTTAGAACCGTTGAAGGCCGGAAAAAAGCACATGACAACCTGGTTAAAAATGGTATCGATGCTTTGGTGGTAATCGGTGGTGACGGTACGTTTACCGGAGCAAACCTGTTTTCTTCAGAGTTTGACTTCCCGGTTATCGGTCTACCTGGAACTATCGATAATGACCTTAGGGGAACGGATTTCACCATAGGTTATGATTCGGCAATTAATACCGTTGTTGATGCCGTAGATAAGATCCGAGATACTGCGGAATCGCATGACAGGCTCTTTATTGTTGAGGTGATGGGTCGGGATTCCGGACTGATTGCGTTAAGAAGCGGTATCGGTGTAGGTGCGGAATCAATTTTAATTCCTGAAGCAAATGTTGGTGTAGAAGAGCTGGTATCCAGACTGGAAAACGGTCGTAAGGATAAAGCTTCGAAGATCATTATTGTTGCTGAAGGTGATGACATTGGTGGTGCATTTCACGTAGGTGAGGAGCTAAAAGTTAAATTCCCGAGTTATGACATCCGCGTCTCTGTTTTAGGCCACATACAACGCGGTGGANNATTGGCAAGTCGTTTAGGGGTTGCTGCTGTTGAGGGGCTTCGAAACGGGCGCACACGGGAAATGGCAGGGCAGGTAAACCGCGAGGTTGTGTTTACGCCATTTAGCCATGCCATCAAACACATTGACGCAGAAGAAATTACGCCAGCATGGTTAAAATTGGTCGATATATTGTCCATGTAAATTTAAGATAGAGTTTTAGGAGCGTCTGCAGCATGAGGAATGTTGCAGACGCTTTTTTATGGCCTGGATTTTAACAGGAAAAAGCTAAATGATACAGAGCAACCCGGTTCGGATCCGCGGCGCGTTTTGTTCGCCTTTCCTTCGCCTTTCGTTCGCCTTTGCTT
>DCLG01000098.1:0-307 GCA_002320935.1 Pedobacter sp. UBA1654
TTCAGTGCTTTACCAAACTCCGGAGAAAACGTGATCAGTATGCCAACAACAAACCACAGCGGTAAACCAATAACAATACAGCGCATGTACTTAAGAAAGCGGCTTCGTTCAAAAAGCGCAAAGAAATTACCCCGTCTTACCGCATCTTCCTTGGTCTTGTCGAACATTCCCGACTCCGCAACCCCAATTCGCAACAACAACAAAGAAAGGCCCAGTCCACCGCCAATGAAAAAACAGGTGCGCCAGTCGAAGTATTGTGCAATGAAATAACCAGCTACTGCCCCACTTACACCCACCGAGGCGATGA
>DCLG01000098.1:343-9360 GCA_002320935.1 Pedobacter sp. UBA1654
GTTTTTCTTTGGGCATAAGTTCCGCCACCAACGTGATGCCTGCACCAAGCTCGCCCGCCAGGCCAAGTCCGGCAATGAAGCGCCAGAAGGCATAACTCTCTATCGAATACACGAAGCCATTGGCGATGTTCGCAACCGAATACATGAATATTGATCCAAAGAGCACATACAAGCGCCCCTTCTTATCAGCCAGAACGCCCCATACAATTCCCCCGACCAACAATCCGATCATTTGAACATTCAAAAGAAAGATGCCTGAGCTGGTCAGTTCCTGACCACTCAATCCCAATGATTGCAGACTGGCAATACGTACAATGCTGAAAAGCAGTAAATCATAGATATCCACAAAATAGCCAAGGGAGGCCACCAGGATTGCGGCGTTAACAAATCGTTTGTTGTTGACAGGTACAATGGTTGCCGCTTGCAGGGCTTCTACCTGGAGCGTTTTTTTAAGCGGTTTCATATCCTTTAATTTCACAATTTAGTTTTGGATTGCAATGACAGATAAATTTTGTTTAATAGGGTCCCCCGGGTTGCTTTCTTCGCAACTTTCAAAGCATTGTTATTGGAAAGTTTACTCCATAATTCAAGATCTGCTGCAGAAACCGCACTATTTAATGAAGCTTCCCAACCCGGCAAATACCCTTTCAGCCCCATGTACTGCACCATTTTAAAGTCTGGATTTGAAGGATCAACATCTTTATAATAGATCAAAGTCGCATTTTGCCCAATTAAAACTTCCTGTAACTTACTTTGGTCTACTTCCTGAACCTTAACCGTATTGCCTTCGAGTGCCAGGGCTGCTGCCACACCCGCAGCTTGTCCCAAAGCCATCCAGCAGGGTTCCATGCGTAAGGTGGAAAACCCGATGTGACTTCCTGAAACCGGCACCGGAAGCAGCAGATTATCAATCTCCTTTGGCATGATTACGCCTAATGGTACGGTATAAACAGCGGAAGGATAACTGAGAAACCCATCAAGATGTATTTTACCCTGCTCACGTTTTCTTACTGCATGAGAGTCTAAGGCATAATGACTTGCAGTGATACTTGATGGATGTATTGGTGGGCGGGCACCTTCCTGCACTGGCAATGCATCTTTCGCAGTAAAGAAATACACGCCTTGAAACCTGCGTCCTTCCCGAACATAAACCTGTCGTGGGAAGTTCGCATTATCCTGGTATTCATCTTTCGCAAGTCCCCATTCCAATGCTGCATTGCGGAAGTGTTCTGGCAGCGCAGCATCGTTCTGGGCGAAGTATATTAACCCCAAGGTATATTCCTTGAGCCGCTGCGCAAACTTATCTCGCCATTCCCAGCCAGAGGTTGGCCATGGCCAGTTCTCTTCCGGCAAGTCGGTGGAGATAAAAGCCATATGCTGGTTATTGGCATCTGACTTCTTGTTCGGCAATAAAACCATGTTGGTGATTTTCGCGATGCCCCATACATCTCCCGGAATCTGTGTTTTGCCACCTTTTAGAACATGTGCTCTGTTTTGCTCCAGCATGGCCTCGGTAACCTCCTTCATACTGGCGCCGGTGTGTCGACCGGTAAGCACATCATCAACCAGCGAGACATATTCATCGCGATTATACTTCTCAGGTTTTTCTACCCGCAGGCTGTTCGTTTTATCATTAGTTAGGCATAGCCGGTAGTTGTATGACTGTACCGCATTGTCGCGTTGAAAGCTACTCTCTGCACTTTCCGGCCCACGCCAGTACTTGTACACCTGACCGGCACCAGGTTCATTGTATTCATCTTTTCCTTCCCGGCCTACAACGAAGGGAATTCCCGCAGCAGCACCTAAATCACCCTCATAGGTAGCGTCAAGAAACACCTTGCCGCTAAATGCTTCCAAAGCCTTTGTAGTTCTATTCAAAACTTTGATCATGGATATACTGCGCCCCGAAACGCTGATGTTGGTTGGTGCAGCATCAAACTGCATCAGCTTTCGGACTTCGATATGCTGCTGATGTGCAGCAAGCATATCCTCGAAAACTTGTTCCGCTACAGAGGCCTCAAAGTGATAGCCTTCCTGGCTTGCTTTTACCTGTTCTGAATTTGCACCATATTTCTTAACGTACTGCGCTTTAACCCGGGCAACGAAATCGGTGAACAAACCCGTAGTAGCGCCCCTTGTTGCAAGATCCGTAGCTCCAAGTCCATTAGCAGGCAGCCCACCAATATGAGCAGTTCGTTCCAGAATTAAAGATGTTTTACCAAGCTTTGCAGCTGAAATTGCCGCCATGATGCCGCCTGGCGTTCCGCCAACAATAATTAGATCATAGGGCTTACCATTACTTTTACCCTGCCCATGTGCGGCAGACGAAAAGGTCATTGTACAACAGACTACTATAGCCAGAAGTACCTTCTTACCTCGATTATATCTCATATCCAATAGTTCGTATTTTTATGATTTCGATGGAACCAGAAGTACCGCGTCTGCGCTGGTTTCTCCATCTGCATTCTTATTTGAGATCTGAACAAATCCTTTCTTCCCTTTACTGAAAGTGTGTGAACCCAAGGAAACCCATTCTCCCGATGTTTGTCCTTCAACTTTAATGTCTGCATGGTTGACAACCTTTTCCACCTTTTTGCCATTTGCAGATACCTCAACAGAAGTTCGCGCACTGGAATTACCAAGCTTCGGAAAATAGACATAGACATCATACTTCCCGGTTTTTACAACCGCCGGAATGTACTTCACGGCTTTTAAATTCTTCGAATCTCCATCTGCTTTTAAATAGGTCGGGCCGTAACCACCTTTATTTTCAATTTTCCAATCGCCCGTAATCTGTACAGACGCGGTATGATCATTATCAACAAGTATCTCAGGCGTACTTCCGTCAACTAGCGGATTACTTTCAAGCAGCTGTTTGATCTTGGCTACACTCACCTGCTGCACAGGGATTTTTTCGTCTATTGCCAAAGCGGCGGCAACTGCTGATGACTGGCTTAACACCATAAACACGGGCTCCATCCGGATCGAGCCGTAGGCGATATGAGTTGCAGAAAGACATACCGGCACAATCAGATTGCTGGCCTCACTTTGTTTTGGAACAATGGAGCGATAAGAAATTGGATATGGACCAAAGCCACCCACCTCAACGTTACCTTCGTTTTTTACCATACCATCAACCACCAGACGATCGCAGTTATGCGAGTCCATGGTATATGCCGCCATACCCACACCATCCTGCACCACTTCCTTTCCTTCACAGTGATGTTGGGTCATCACCAGTTCACCGATCATCCTGCGTGCCTCCCGGATATACAATTGGGGCGTCCAATTTCCATTATCTGTATACTCATCTTTAGGGTAACCCCAGGTTTTCATCTCCGCTCTGATCTTAGCCGGAATTCTAGGATCGTTGCCCAAAAAATACAGGAAGCCTTTAGTATAGTCCTCATGTCTTTTCCATATTTGTTCCCGACTTGCATAGTCCGCTTCAGGATAATCCCAGTTTTCTCCAATCATGTCTGTCGAAAACCCGTTCCTGTTGTTGATATCCGTCTTTCCATTAGGCATGTGGCTTAAGATTATTACGTCATTTAGCGAATTCCAGGGCTTCTTTTCCTTTAACCGAATAAGTAGTTCATACTTTTTAGGATCATAGTTTTCTGGTTTTTCGATTTCTATACGATTCTCCGGAACCTTGCTCAGTGCAATACGAAAATTGTAGGCCTGTACCTTTTTATCCCCGCTACCCATGGGCGCTAATTCAGCATTCCGAATGCCCCACAACAAACCGCTATTTTTATCTCCAGGCACAACATAGGGATCAACGCCATCTGGAAATTGATGTCCATTAAGAAGCTGTACCCCATTTATGGTTTCATTATACTCCTTATTGGCTTCCCTGCCTACTGCGTATGAAACTTTCGAACGCGCCATCAAATCGCCTTCATAAGAACAATCCAGGTATACCTTCGCCCGAATGATTTGGTCTGTTTGTCTGGCAGGATTAGAGCTATCCTCAATCCGGATTTCCCGAATTACATTACCGTCCTTTTGCACATCAGCAAGGCGGTGTTTGAAAAGGATCTCCAGCCCAGCAGCTTTTGCATATTCGTTGAAAATACCTTCGGCTACTTTGGGTTCGAAGATCCACTGCTCAAACTTGCCGTAATGCTGACCAATTCGGCGGTAGAAATCTCTGGCCAGTCCGGTTACAACATACTTGTTCCCAATATCGGTATAACCCAACCCCCCTGAAGACATACCACCAAGGTGTCGCCCAGGCTCGATCAGAATGACTTTTTTACCCATCTTTTTGGCCGTATAAGCAGCGATGACACCAGCAGAAGTGCCACCATAGATACATATATCAGTTTCAATTATTTTATTGACTGGATTCGCTTTGGTGATCTCGCCAAATGAGACAAGACACAACAAAAGCATGCTGAAGATTAATTTACAGGTGCGCATAGCTTTCTTTTTATTTGGAAAATGGACAATTGCCGGATACCATTTAGTACCCGGGATTTTGTGTGATATTTGGATCGGTTACGATTTCTATGTTCGGAATTGGCCAGAGATAATCTCTGCTGGCGTTGAACTGCCTGGTTTCCACCACCCGGAGCTCAGCTCTGTTTGGAACATTGTCGTAATGTGCTATGCCATTGGCATCAACAACTGGTGCACTCACCAGCAGGCCTCTTGGAACACGACCGTAGAATGGACCATTCATGACTTGTTCTGCAATTTTCCAACGGCGGATATCAAACAATCTATGACCTTCCATTGCAAGTTCATACAGCCTTTCTTTGCGAACAATAGAACGCAGTTCAGCCTGCGACAATCCTGTTGGAATTGACGGCATGTTTACCCCTGCCCGCTGGCGGATGCTGTTGATAGCATCGTAAACGGACTGGTCCAGCTCACCTTTTTCGATCTTTGCTTCTGCATAGATCAGCTGTACCTCTGCGTAACGGATCAGAATAATATTAAGCTCAGATCGTGCAACGTCAGCCTTGTCTACCAGGTCCACATATTTTCTCCAGCAGTACCCGGTGAAGGTTGCAAAGGCATTCGTCGCGTCCTGATTGTCAATCCTTGCGGGAGGTGTGCTGTTGTAGTTAAAGCATCTCAGACTGTCTTTATGTGTTTCAAATTGAAAATTGAAGAAGTTCGAACCCGGCAGGGCTACGGTATAGCTCAATCGGGGATCCCGGTTTTCGTAAGGGCGCGCAGGATTGTATAGCGGAGATTCATTGATGGGCATACCATCTACACATTCGTAGGCATCTACGAGCGATTGACAGGGCACCTTATTGGATGTACCCTGGCCATTTCGTGAAAGCAGGTTGCGGGTAACTGCATGCGTTTTGTTTGCTGTTCTTAGGTACTGGAGGGAAAGAATGATCTCTTTGGAGTTCCGGCCATTGTACGAAAACAGTTCTGCGAAATTACTGTGCAAACTATAGGCATTGCTGTTGATCACCTGCTGTGCAGCATCTGCTGCAACATCCCAGTCGCCACCATATAATGCAGCACGTGCTTTTATCGCAAAGGCCGCACCTTTAGTCGCCCGGCCAAAATCGCTGGCACCATAACTAACTGGCAAATCAGCCGCTGCAGCATCCAGCTCCGACAAGATAAAGGCAAGCACTTCTTCTTTAGTATTTCTCGGCAGCTGACCATCGTTTAAACCTAAAGTTTTTGTTACCAGTGGTACACCACCGAAAAGTTCTATGAGGTTGTGGTATGCAAAAGCCCGGGCAAAACGCGCTTCAGCGATAGACCGGGCATAGATCTCCGGACTGGTACTACTCTTTGCCTTTTCGGCATTGTCTAAAATGAAATTGCAACGGCCAATAAGCCTGTAAAAATTGGTCCAGTACGAACGGGCGTAGTCGTTATTACTATCCTGATTTCCTTTTCCCAAGGACTGCAATCCGCTGGTATTACGGTCCCAGCCAATATCTGTAGCAGCATCTATGGTCATCAGAAAGGGCATATCATCCGTTGGGTGAAAAGCCATTGCACTATAAATTCCATTTACAGCCAACAATAGTTCATCCTGGTTTGCGAAAAAGGTCTGATCAGAAGGACCCGAAAGTGGAACTTTATCCAGATAGTCCTTTTTACATGCCGACAGGCCCATTGCCACAAAAGCAACTATAAAACAGCCTTTTATATATTTTTTCATGATCTTGATATTAAAAGTTTGCACTTAGACCGAAGGTAAATACCTTCACCTGTGGGTAGACATTTACAGTTCCTACCGGAGATTCCACATCAAATCCTTCCCAGAAGTTGTCGAAGGTGAATAGATTTGAGCCGTTCGCGAATACCCTGAGGTTCTTAACTGCGATCTTATTCATCATGGTACCTGGAAAAGTATAACCCAGTTGAATATTCTTCACCCTCAGGTAAGAAGCATCTTTCATCCAGAAACTTGATGCCTGCTCATTATTAGATTCTCCAAAAGCAAGTCTTGGGAACTTTGCATTGGGGTTATCAGGTGTCCATCGGTCTTTGTTGGGTTCCAGGATTGTACCCCCAAGATTACCTACACTGAACGGCATGATACCTGGCCCATATAAATAACCATTACCTTTGCCGACGCCTTGAAGCTGAACACTCAGATCGAAACCTTTGTAGGAACCATTCAGGTTTGCTCCGAAAGTGTAGCGTGGAATGGTCGTATCCAGGACGATCTTATCACTTTCATTGATGATACCATCGTTGTTCTGATCCTTATATTTCAAATCTCCAGGTGCAACTGCGCCGAATTGCCGCGCATGGGATGCTACGTCAGCTGCATCTTTGAAGAATCCTTCAACCTGATATCCGAATATCGAATTTAATGGATGGCCTTCACGACTTACCGTTAAGCCTGTTTGATTAACCCCACGTAAATCAACGACCTCATTTTTTACGTCCGAGAGGTTGAAGTTTAAATTGTATTTAAACTCATTGATATTGCCACGGTAGCCAATGCCTAGTTCCCAACCTTTGTTGTTGACGACACCGGCATTTTGCACCGGTGCACCTAGACCAATGATTAATGGAATATCAAGACCGAGCAGTATGTCTTTTGTTTTCCTAACATAGTAGTCTGCAGTAATCGTCAGCTTGTTGAACAGTACCATATCCACACCGATGTTCGACATCTCTGTAGTCTCCCAGGAAATGTCACTATTGGCTAATGCATTAAGGGCGGCAATATTAACTACCTGTCCACCCAATGCAGAAGAACCAAGCGAAATCAACGAGGAGGCAGGGTATGTTCCAATATTCTGGTTCCCTAATCTTCCCCAGGATGCCCTCAACTTCAGTTCATTGATGATTTTCTTTGCAGGCTGCATAAATGCCTCTTCAGAGATGCGCCATCCAGCCGACGCGGATGGAAAAAAGGCATATTGTCGTCCTTTTTTAAACCTTGAAGAGCCGTCGTAACGTCCGTTTACCTCAAGCAGGTATTTCGACTTGTAATCATAATTAAGCCTACCGAAATAGGACCTCAACGCCCACTCTTCGGATGTACCGGCGGTACGCTGATTGAGTGCTGATCCGGCATCAATCACCTCATAGTCCGGCAATACGTAGGTGTCTCGGTATGCACTAACAAAATCATCGTGGTAGTCTTCTTCCGATGCACCTAATAACAGTTTAAAATTATGTACATCGAAGGTCTTGTCCATGGTTACAGATGCCCGTAGGTTGTTGTACATCGTCCTATTGCTCGCCTCTGTTAAAGAAGTTAAAGCAGGAATCCGGTAACTTGGCGTCCCATCCGGCAGGTAGGTCTGAATGGACTTGTTGAAATTTTTACGAATACTCTCCGCATATCTTGGTGCTACAGTAACTTCTGCACTTAGCCAGTCTAAGGGCTTATAAATTAAGGTTGCGTTGATGGTTCCAAAAGGTCCGGTTGTGCGGTTTGTTCCACCTACACGACTTGCCGCAATGGGATTCAGTCCATTCCAACCTACGCCCCAGGTTCCATTAGAATTTAACCCAAGCTGGTTTGCAGGAATGCCATTCATATAGTTGAAAGTATTTCCCGTCCCTATCGCCGGTTCTGTCGTAATTGCATTAACATATTGCAGGTCCAGCCTTGCCCGAAGCTTATCAGAAAAGAAGATATCGGTGTTGTTTCTGATGGTAAAACGTTTGAAACCTGAATTTTCAATGATGCCTTTTTGATCGAAATAACCTGCAGACGCAAGTACCCTTACTTTCTCTGAACCTCCATTTACGGTCACGAAATGACTTTGCTGAAAACCTGAACCTGTAAGAACTTCCTTTTGCCAGTCCGTATTCGGAAACTCATCTGAGCTTCTGCCTCCTTGTGCCTGATATTGGGAAATGAGCTCGTCTGAATAGAGCTGGGTGCGACCAACATTGGTGTAGGCTTCGTTCATCAGTAACATGTGGTCGACGGCATTCACCACATCGGGCATATTGGTTGGTTCCTGCCAGCCCAGATAGTTGTTATAACTAATGCCGACCTTCGCACTCCCCCGTTTGGTGGTCACCAGGATCACTCCATTAGCCGCTCTGGAGCCATATATGGACGAAGAGGCCGCATCCTTAAGCACAGACACCGATTCGATCAGGTTGGGATCTATGTTGTTCATGGAACCTTCAATACCGTCGATCAGCACTAATGGGTTCGCATCACTGGATGTTCCAACACCCCTGATCCTGAAGGTGGCTGCGTCACCACCTGGACGTCCCGAACTTTGGGTAACGGTGACACCGGGCGCAATACCCTGCAAAGCTGCAGAAGTCAGCCCCACTGGCCGCATATTGAACTCCTCGCTGGAAATTGTAGAAATTGAACCCGTTAAATTCACCTTCTTCTGCGTACCATAACCCACCACCACAACCTCGCTCAGATCTGTGGTTTCCGCCCCCAATTGAACATCAACTGTTGTGCGCCCACCAACCTCCACTACTTTCGTCGAAAAACCGATATACCGGAACTCCAGCGTGCCATTGCTGTCAGGAATATTGATCTGGTAATTTCCATCGGCATCAGATGTGGTCACCACAGTGGTACCCTG
>DCLG01000098.1:9395-16348 GCA_002320935.1 Pedobacter sp. UBA1654
GCTTACCACCCTGATCGGTGACCTTTCCTCGGATTATAACCGGCGGCTTACGATCGGATGTTGCCGGTGCGGCTTTTCTCCTGATCACAATCGTTTTGGCCTTGATCGAATAAGTCAAAGGCTGATGCTGAAAAACTTGTTTTAAAGCATCAATTAGTGGCTGATTTCTAAGATTTACATCTACAGCACTGGCCTCTTTCATCATGTCCCTGGTATACAGGAATTCGTACCCGGTCTGCCTGTTAATCTCGGCGAGTACATATTCGAAAGAAGCGTTTTGCTTTTGAATGGTGATTTTCTGAGTATCTGCTGCAAAACTGAGCTGCAGAAAGGTGGTCATCAGAAAGATGAGGGCATAATTCATCCTGAAGAGCATGGCACAACCGCTGCATACGCGGGCTGTGACCCCCTGTTGAGTAAACATTTTCATACATTAAATATTTGGTTAGTGTTGGTTTGTATTTGGTACACGATGAGACTAAATGATTTACGGCATAACGATAATCCTCCTTTCTTTTCCTTTATTCTGATTTGATAGGGTATCCAATTGGAATCGCACGGCACCGGTTAATTCCAGCATGCGGAGTATTTCCGATAATTCCTCTGTCTTGGAGATGGTGCCGATAAAATCTTCCTGCGTTGGCTTGCCAACATATTGAACATCTACATTATACCACCTGGACAGCTTCCGCATGATGGATTGTATCTTTTCACCAGTAAAGCTGAAATAGCCATTCTTCCATGCTACAGCCGCACTTGTGTCAGCAGGAAGTACCTGAACACCCCTGCCGATGGCGGCCAATTGGCCAGGCATCAACAAAACCGCTTTCCTTGAACCCTTCGGCAGGACGTGAACACGACCTTCAAGCAGGGTCGTGTTCATAATGTGCTCATCTGCATAAGCACTGACATTGAAGTGTGTTCCCAGCACTTCGACCCGGTGCTTAGTCGTTTCCACAATGAAAGGTTTTTCCTTATTTTTGGCGATCTCGAAATATCCTTCTCCACTAAGTGCAACATTTCTCTCAGATGCTGTAAAACTTGAAGGAAATTTAAACGCAGAGGCAGAATTTAGCCAGACTTTACTGCCGTCAGGAAGGGTGATCTTGTACTGCCGGCCCTTAGGGGTTATCATTATATTATTTTGCAAGGCCTCGTCATGCTCAATAGCCTTCCCTAAAGACTTAAAAACAACCTCATGTTCAGCAGTTTTAATGATCTGTAAGTCCGACCTAACAATCATTTTACTGATTTGAAGATCATCCAAATCGATTTCTTCACCATCGGAAAGCCGAAATAGGGTATGTCCAGATACTACACCCTTTTCCTTCTGGAGTTTGAAAGCCACAGTTTCTAACCCTTCCATGCTGGTCTGATCAGGAGTTGAAAAGAAATAAAAGGCAATAGAACTTATGAGCAATATGGTGGCGGCAACGCTCCAGATCTGAAGATTGCTGATATCAAACCGTGCAGGAATGCTTTGGTGCTCCTGGTGTTCGAGTTCGTCTAAGCTGCGTTCTATGCGGTCTTGCAGACTTACAAGTTTTGTTGCTCCAGAAGCTTTCTGCCATTTGAAAGTTTGATAATACAGCCGAGATACCCTGGCCTGATCGGCGGCCGAAAGTGTAGCCAGCCATTCCAAAAAGGCTTCATGCTCTTGTTCCGTACCATGCCCGGAAGCATACCGGTCGAAAAAATCCTCAAGTCGTTTTTTGTCCTTCATTAATTAAAGGACGTACAACCGAAACAGGAGTACCCCTCTGAAATAAAATTAATTTAAGAAACTTTGATAGTGGTCGGCAGAGAGCATGCCTTCGATAAGGGAAAGATTAATCGCAGCCAAAATTGTAGGTGTAAGTTCGCCAAACTTTTCCAGGTACGCTTTTATGAAACGTAAACCTGCATACAACTGCTTTTTCACAACAAATTTTGAAATGGACAGTTTTTCGGCAATCTCATCTAAAGTCAGGTCATCCTGCGTGCGGAGTCTCACAATTTCCTTTCGCTTTTCAGGGAGCAACTGAATCGCTGAATCTATGATGTGACTATATTGATGGCAGATCAGACTACTGTCCGAACGCTCATCACTTTCTTCACTAAGCGGCTGTAAAATGGCAACCATCTTAGCCTTTGCTCTTTCACTCCTTACCTGATCAATTAAACGATTTTTAGCACATCGAAAGATATAACCTTTGAAAGATTTCACTTTGAACAAGGTGTCGCGGTGCTCCCAAATACTTACAAAGACCTTTTGCACGAGTTCTTCGCTTTCTTCCTCAGACTTTGTAAACAAATAGACATACCGGTAAAGATTATCGAGATGACGCGAATAAAGCTCAGTAAATGCCTTACGGTCACCTGCTGCAACACGCTCCATCAATATCCGGTCATGAGATCCCTCGTCCATTGCTGAGACAATTTATTTAGTTTGCCTAGACAATATATGGATTTGTCTCCTAGATAGCTACTTAGACATCACAAAATTTCCAAAGTAAACCTTAGATTGGTTATCATAATCAAACGGTGCACTTAAATAAAAGTACTTAGGCAAATCGGTTCGAAGCATCTTCGTATCCAGCACTTTCGACTTGTTCACATACACCCGCAAGTTTTCCCCATCCACAGCCATAGCCACGTGCAACAAGCCATTAGCATAGTTTGCAAAAGGATAGCTCAAGGTGTTATGAACTTTGGTATCACTGCTCGCATTGTTGATGTCAGAATTATGAAAATGCAACTGCGTATTGGTAATTGCGTTATCATTATAAGCATCCATAATATAGTTCTTAACCGAATTGTCCCTGGCAAAACCAAAGGACATACTTCCAATATCCTTTGTTTCATCACTTCTGGTCACCAGATCAAATTCAATGGTAAAATTCCCCGGCAGGTTAATTAAGCTATCAATTTTGTAGGTTGTCCTAGGACTTAGGGCCAGCCAATTGCCCGGCATGTCCGGTATAGAAACAATAGTACCAGCGCTGCTGCTTTTCCACTTTTTGGGCATTAAACCTTTGGCATCGCGCTTAAAGTCAGACTCGAAGATGATTGTTGCTCCTGGTGTGAAAGCATAAACTTCTTCTACAGGCGGCGGTACATCCCTTTCAACCTTCGCTTCTGCCGCCGGACCCGGAGCATTCTTTTTACCATTTAGTACATCGTCAACCTTCTGGCTGGCTTTGTTTTCAAGTGACTTCTGGAACTTCTTCAGAAGTTGAGCATGTGCAGGTGCAACATGGAAGAGGAAGCCCATCATTGCAAGCGAGGAAAGTCTTTTTAAGGTCATAATTGCTTGGTTGAAATTCAAAAATAACATTTTTCCTTACATGCTCCAGCGACAGTTTCATCACAAAAATTTCACACTTTTGAACAAAGTCTACTAATCCTATAGTATTTATCTTTTTAGCTGTTATATTTGCCGCCATCAGCGACATAAATCTGAAGTATTATAATCCTTGCATCATGAAATTCCTACTCAACCCCTTGGTGGCCATCAACCTTTCGCTATTTGCATTAATGGCAGTGCCCTCCACTTCAAAAGCACAGGCGCCGGCTGCTACAGTAAACAACAGCCAGCCAGCCGATGAAGATCGTGGCTACCTTGTGAAAGTTGGTGATCAGGCGCCTGATGATTTCGAACTGATTTTACAGGATGGCAGCAAAACTTCATTGAAAGCCCTGCGTGGGAAAACTGTTGTTTTGCAGTTCACCGCAAGCTGGTGCAGCGTGTGCCGCAAAGAGATGCCTCACCTTGAAGAAATGTGGAAGACCTATAAGGACAAAAATGTTGTACTGATTGGTGTAGACCGTGATGAATCACTGGAAACCGTAAAGAAGTTTCACAAGGATATGAAGATCACCTATCCACTGGCGCNNCTGACATCTTTGGCCGTTTCGCACATAAAAAGAGTGGCGTTACCCGCAATGTGGTAATTGATGCAAGCGGAAAGATCGTCTACCTGACCCGACTGTACGATGAAAAAGAATTCGCCGATATGGTACAGGTCATCGACAGCCTGGCCACGAAATCGTAGGTAAAGCAAAGCCGAAATACAACCTTCCTAACTTACTTATACAAGTCTTTATGAACAGAAAAATGAAGACAGGGCTACTGCTGTGCCTTGTCACTGCCCATTTTGCATCAGCTCAAAGCACGCAATTCAAAGGATTCAACCAGGCATCCGCCACAAAGCAACAACAACTCGAGCAACAGTTCGATAAGCACCTGGATGCAGCAAACCTTGGTCAGACCATCAAAACCCTTTCTGCTCAACCGCATCATCTAGGTTCAGCACAAGGCAAACGTGTCGCGGAAGATGTGTTGCAGAAATTCAAAAGCTTCGGCTGGGACGCTNNAAGATAGAGACTTATCATGTGCTGTTCCCAACACCTAAAACCAGGCAGCTGGAGCTGATTGCTCCTACCCGTTATACCGCACAGCTTAAAGAACCTGCATTTGCTGAAGATGCAACCTCGGGGCAGCAGGGTCAACTGCCAACCTACAACGCCTGGGGTGCTGATGGCGATGTTACGGGCGAACTGGTATTTGTAAATTATGGATTGCCGGATGACTATGAACAGCTTGCAAAACTAGGGATAGATGTAAAAGGCAAGATCGTGATTGCCAAATATGGCCGGTCATGGCGCGGTATTAAACCCAAAGTAGCCTATGAACATGGTGCTATAGGATGTATAATCTATTCCGATCCAAAGGATGATGGTTATTACCAGGGCGATGTATATCCAAAAGGTCCATTTAAAAATGACCAGACCGTACAACGCGGATCTGTAATGGATATGGTTATTTATCCCGGCGATCCGCTTACACCTGGTATAGCATCAACCTCAAAAGCAAAAAGACTGGACCGCAGTGAGGCAACAACCATCCTTAAAATCCCGGTGCTCCCAATTAGCTATGGCGACGCATTGCCGCTCTTGTCTGCGCTTGAAGGTCCGGTTGCGCCTGCTGACTGGCGGGGCGCATTGCCAATTACTTACCGTACAGGCCCCGGAAAAGCAAAAGTGCACCTGAAAGTAGAATCAAATTGGGATATCGTACCTGCATACAACGTCATTGCCACAATGAAAGGCAGCGAATACCCGGACCAATGGGTAATCAGAGGAAACCACCATGATGCATGGGTAAATGGCGCAGATGATCCCATCAGTGGCCTTGCCGCCCAGCTTGAAGAAGCAAAGGCCATCGGCCAGTTGGCAAAAGCTGGTTTCAGACCTAAACGTACCCTGGTATATTGTGCCTGGGACGGTGAAGAACCTTCATTGCTCGGCTCTACAGAATGGGTGGAAGATCATGCCGAAGAACTTAAGCAAAAAGCCGTCGCTTACATCAATTCCGATGGCAATAGTCGTGGATTTCTACAAGCGGGTGGCTCCCATGCACTGGAAGTTTTCATGAGTGAAATCTCAAAAGATGTACGCGACCCACAAACCGGTATTACCGTATTCGAGCGTAAACGTGCAAAAGATGCGGTTAATGCATCAGCAGCAAAAACCCAGGCTGCGATCCTGAAAAGGGATACACTTACCCTCGCAGCCCTCGGTACAGGTTCAGATTACTCTGCTTTCCTCCAGCATCTTGCCATCCCTACCTTAAACCTTGGCTATGGTGGCGAAGACGAGGGCGGCGATTACCATTCCATCTACGACTCTTATGATGATTATGTAAGGTTCAAGGATGGCACATTCGTCTATGGTGTTGCGCTGGCACAGACTGCGGGCCGTGCAGTTTTGCGGCTGGCGAATGCGGAAGTGTTACCATTTGACTTCAGCAACCTTGGTCAGACCGTTGCACGCTATGTTGATGAAGTAAAGACCTTAACCGGGCAGTTAAAAGATAGATATACCGCTGAAAATGCTTTGATTCAATCTAAAAGCTACGAGTGGGCTGCCGATCCCAAAGTTAAATGGATTGCGCCTGCCGTAAAACCAGAGGTGCCTGCATTTGACTTCAAGCCCCTGGAACAAGCAGTGAAAAATCTGCAGCAATCTGCACAAGGCCTTAATAATTACCTGAACAGTAATAAAGCTGCAGATAAGAAATTGATCAACCGCATCAATCAGGCCATGTATCAGGCTGAAAGAAGTTTGCTCATTGCAGAAGGCCTTCCTAAAAGATCATGGTACAAACACAGCATTTACGCACCTGGCTTTTATACCGGATACGGGGTAAAAACCTTACCAGGGGTTCGCGAAGCAATAGAACAAAATAACTGGTCAGAAGCAAGCGAGCAGCTACAAACAGCAGCAAGCCGCATTAATGCCCTTGCACAAAACCTTGATCAGATTACACAAGGAAAATAAACTACTACATCATACAATGAAATCAAAAATTCTCTACTTATTAATACTTTTTAGCAGCTATTCGGGCTTGGCGCTTGCGCAGACACGGAAAGTAAGTGGTCAGGTTACAGAAGCTGGCAGCAGTCAGCCGCTACCCGGTGTCAGCGTCAACATCAAAGGACTTAAAACCAGTACCCAGACCGGACCGGATGGCAAGTATAACATTACCATACCGGAGGGTTACAGCAGNNTATATCGGTTACGAGACCCGCGAAATGACACCTACTACAGCCACGCTGAACCTGCAGTTGAAAACTTCAGAAAATAACCTGAATGAAATCGTAGTGGTAGCTTACGGAACAGCAAATAAGTCGACCTACACAGGCTCGGCATCTGTTGTAAATGCCGCTGAACTGGAAAAACGTCCGGTATCAAACGTCAGCCGCGCATTGCAGGGTATCGTACCTGGTGTACAATCCGTGGCTTCTGCAGGTCAGCCTGGAAGTGATGCCTCCATCCGCATTCGCGGAATCGGATCCATCAATGCTTCAAGCGATCCTTTATATGTTGTAGACGGCGTTCCTTTTGCGGGTAACATCAACTCCATCAATAGCGCAGATATCGCATCCATTTCCGTGCTTAAAGATGCTGCG
>DCLG01000057.1:0-3535 GCA_002320935.1 Pedobacter sp. UBA1654
AGCCATATTAGGACAAGACAGCATTGCCGCTACTGGATCTGAATTGGAGAATCGAAACAAGTTTTCCGCAGCACACGCATGGCTAAAACCATTGCTCCCACTACTGCGTGTCGGATTTAATGGCTATTCTAAAACAGCATATGGCTTTAATGCTGCAAAATCCTACGTACTCAAGCACGCTATGGAACATGGACTTGTTCTGCCAGAACTGGTAAAAATAAGTTCCGGCGATCTAATCGTTTCTTCCGATCTGAGTGCTTCTTTAACGGCGGACCGTAAACTACACATCAATTGGTCCCCGGAATATATTCCTGGTACAGATGGCAAGGACCAGCTCATGGCGCTTGCTTATCACCCGGAAGATGCGACCGCTATTTACGTTGTCCATGGTGCTTTCCGCGAAACCGGTGAGCAGATCCTCGATCTGCCATCTGATTTTCAGCATAAAAGCATACATGTCTATGCAGCATTTGTTGCTGCTGACCGCAGCAGACAGTCGGACAGTATTTATCTACTGCAACATGCTTTGCTTAGCTAAACCAGCTTAGCACCCACTCTCCCACTTTAATTAAGCCATAAACAAGCACGCCCAAGATAAGCACCAAAATAATTAGTGCAATGATGATTGTGTTTTTACCGCTGCCCTGGTGTTTACCTTCAACAAAGTACTCTTGCATGAGTCGTAAGTTGCGGGTATTTGATTTAAAATAGAAGTCGAAAATATTTCCGATCACCGGGATCGGACCTATAATGGAGTCTATCAGGATGTTAATAGACATCAGCACCACTACCTTACTGCTTGCACCATTACGCGCCATGGCCAATAACATACCTGCCGAGATCAGAAAGCCGGTCATGTCGCCAACAATGGGAAAAAAATTAATGATCGGATCCACTCCGAAACGGAACTTTGTACCTGGAAAACGAAATTGCTCATCCATCAAATAGGAGACAGTTTTTATCCAACCTGTTCCAGGTACCTTTGGTATTCCGCTTTGATAAGGATTATGAGCCATGGCTTATTTACTTGAATTCGCTAATGTCGACAATAGCATTATCGTCTACGTACTGCAGGAACTCAATTCCTTTGCCATTTTTCTTCCACTTGTAATTATTCTGAATCCATTTGTAAACGTTACTGATGTCTTTGGGTGCTTTCTTGGGTAGTGGCGCGGTATATACACTTCCTGTTGGATAATGAACCTGATAAAAAGCGTCGTGTGTTAGGAACACCAGGGTAGTTTTATCCTTGGATTGCATGAAAAACTGTCCCTGAATCCGTTCACTTTCGTTCTGCCGCTTTATAGGATAAACCTTTGCATTTACCGTTGTCACAAATACATCGTTGTTGATCAGGTATCCTGATTTCCCAACACGGACCATACCTTTTGTAAACTGCTCATCCCCTGCACCATTTGAAGCACGGTAAAGACTTACCACCTCAACTTTGCCAATATTTGCAGAGATCAGAAAAAATGGTGCTTCCGTTTTCAGGCTTCCTTCCAGTTGTACCAATACGCAGGTTTTCTGGGTATTTACGACATCAGCAAGACTAAAGCGGTCTTTCAGGAATGTTTTATCTTTTTCATCAGGTTGAATCCTGATGAGGGTATCTTTAAATTTGACCTGAAAACTTTCTTTTTCATCCGCTTCCATTTGTTCTCCTGCGGGAGCAAGTACAACCTTCAGCACGTCCTCCGGTTTCTTGGGATAATGATTAAAATCTTCGTTTTCAGCTAAGGGTCTTGGAACATAGCTTTGCTCCGCTGGCGCGTTTTTACAGCTATAGAGACAAACTAGTAATAGAAGGGCGTATAATTTAGATTTCATATGGAGCCAAAAGTAATATTCGTGATCTAAATCCTATATTTTATTTTTTAAAACTTCGACCGAAGCGCATTGTTTTCTAAATAGATAACATAAAATTTTGTGCTATGAGATTTACGTATAAAGACCCGATTACTGAAAATGAAATCGAATTGAATGCGGAGCCTGAGGATTATAATGGAGAACAGGGCTTGCGAATCATTTTTCCTGAAAAAGATTCTTTTGTAATGGTGCAAAAAGATGGAAGCTGGGATGTGGTTGATGATGAAGACATCAACCCGGCAATTGTAGAAGCGATCGCTGATGGACTTAAAACCCATTCGCGGTATAATCACCTGACCTGATAAAAGACAAAATTCCCGGTCACTGCCGGGAATTTTTCATTATATCCTTTTTAATAACTCTATACAAGCCCTGCTATTGTGATAAGGGCACTTCCACAAGCCAACTTTATCTTCATGCTGCATCAGGCGCCCATCCTCATGGATCCCCCAAAACCACTCACCATTCTCCTTATCTAAAATTGCTTGCTTTACGAAGTTCCAGTTTCGCCATGAACTGATCAGAAACTTAGGTTCAGCACTGATCTGCCAGGCGTTGTAAAATCCAACCATAGCTTCCGCCTGTACCCACCAATGTTTCTCCTTTATGATATGTCCTTTGGAAGGCTCCTGTTCGTACCATAGGGAACCATCACCATCAAGACCTGAAAGACAAGCCTCAGCCATGCTCACTGCAAGGCTTCGGATTTCCACAAGCATCTGATGATCTCCAACGACTTCTGCGGCTTCCAACAACAGCCAGGATGCTTCAATATCATGACCATAGGAGATCGTATCTGATTTACTGCTCCACTGTTCATCAAAAAACAAGATCATTCTGAAGGCTCCCGCATCCACAATATGTTCTTGAAAGTCCTTAAGCAAACCGAGGATTTTAGCTTTAAGTTCTTCATTGGGCCAAATGCGATAGAGGTTGGTAAATGCTTCCAGCACATGAAGATGCGTATTCATGGTCTTTTTCTCGTTGGCATCCTTATCGCTTAGTCGCAGATCTTCCATCTCTTGCCATTCACGATTAAAAGCTTCCAGATAACCTCCATTTTCAACATCAAAGCTATACCGGATCAGATCATGATATAATGCCACAGCTTGTGTTCTGATTGCTGGGTCTCCCTTCGCGAGGTAGTATTCACTTAGTGCATAAATCGTAAAAGCCAGAGCGTAGACCTGTTTTTTGGTGTCGAGTGCTTGACCTTTATAATCCACAGCCCAGTACACGCCCCCATATTGCTTATCTATAAAATGGTCAACAATGTACTGGTATGCCCGGTCGGCAAGTTCCAGACTGTACTGCTGGTTCAGGTTGTATGCCGCAGCGAATGACCAAAGTATTCTGGCATTCAGAACCGCACCTTTAGCTGCATGCGGGTCTACTTGATTATCATTGGAGATTTTGCCATAAAATCCACCATTCAGCTCATCTACAGCGTACTCCGTCCAGTAGTTCAGAATTTGCTGCAGTTCGGCAGTTAGTTCTTTTTTATAGTCGTCCAAAGGTACACTTTGCTCCATATTCATGTCAGGTTATCCCTTTGCAAATGCTTTGTTCTTCTCAACAATCTTAATAATCGACGCGACCGAGGTTGCAGAACGCAGGCCATCAACTGGTGTATGCATCACGTAGTCCAGAAGCTGCTCCATTGTGC
>DCLG01000057.1:3570-20546 GCA_002320935.1 Pedobacter sp. UBA1654
GTCTTCATCCCTGATCCAACCGTTGCTGAATACAACATTGGAGACGTCACCAATTCTTTCTTCACCTACAGGAGCAAGAAAATAGCCTCCGGGTTTATAAATTACTTTCGTTAAATCTTCCAGATCCGTCATAAACAAATACAATACATAACGGAGTCCTGCCGCGGTGTTGCGCACGCCATGAGCCAGATGTAGCCATCCATGATCGGTTTTCAATGGCTCCGGTCCTAATCCATTTTTAGCTTCGAAAACGGTATGATATAGTTTATTATCGACAATACTTTCTTTCTCAACAACAGCATTTTCAATGCTTTCACTCAACCCAAATCCTATGCCGCCACCTGTGCCCGACTCGATGAATCCATCCTGAGGACGGGTGTAGAAGGCGTATTTGCCATCTACAAACTCGGGGTGCAGCACGACGTTCCTTTGCTGTGGTGATGGGGTCTTCAGGTCCGCCAGACGCTCCCAGGTGATCAGATCCTTACTGCGCGCGATACCACATTGTGCAACGGCCATCGATTGATCTGAGGCTGGTGCTTCAGGGTCCTTCCGCTCTGCGCAGAACAGACCATATATCCAGCCATCTTCATGTGAAGTTAAGCGCATGTCATAAACATTGGTATCAGGCTCATCACCTTCCGGAATTACCAGGGGCTTTTCCCAGAAGCGAAAGTTATCAATACCATTCTCGCTCTCGGCAACAGCGAAAAATGACTTACGGTCGAGGCCCTCAACCCTTACAACAAGTACATATTTGCCCTTGAACTTGATGGCGCCAGCATTGAAGGCCGCATTGATGCCAAAGCGCTCCATCAGATATGGATTTGTCTCCGGGTCGAAATCGTATCTCCAGGTCAATGGTGCGTGCGCTCCGGTAAGGATCGGGTTTGCGTAGCGGCTGAAAATGCCATTGCTACTTGGGATTTCTTTATTAGACAATGTAATCAAGGCTTCATGAGCCGCTTTAAGTTCCTGTTGTCTTTTGTTAAAGTCTGTCATATTATATTATTGGGATATTCTTAATCTTCTAATTTGTTCCACCAGGTGCGCTTCAACACAAAGACCAGGACTGCAAGTACAGCGATCGTGATCCATAAAGGTGTCTGCATGTTTAAAATGAAATACATCGGGAGGATGGTAAGACACAGCTGTGCGATAATACCAAGCACCGCGTTGAACATGTCTAATTTGAAGCGTTTGTTTGCAAGGAATGTTGGATCCTCTGCTACGACTTCCGCATGAACTGGCGCCCAGAATCCCCAGGGCCTGACCGTCTTATAAAAAGACTTCAGGACCTTCATGTCCGTGGGCGCTGTGGCATACGTACCAACTATACTTCCTGTAAGTGACAATATGAAAAGCAATGGCCACCAATACAAAGGCAAACCGCTGGTGAAATACGGCATCAGCAACGCTGCTATGATACCTACAGCCATGCCCCAAAAAAAGCCATTCGCATTAAAGCGCCACCAATACCATTTTAAGCAGTTTGCCGCAACGTAGCCGCCATATAATCCGCCTACAATCCACTGGAGGATGTCGTTTACGTTATTTGCCATTAAACCTAAGCCGATGCCTATGAACACAACGGCAACGCCGACGATGTAATTCATGGAAATAATTTTCCTCGTGCTGGCATTTGGGTTATAGTATTTTAAATAGATGTCGTTTACAATGTATGCCTGTGCAGCATTTAACGTCCCGCTGAAAGTACCCATGAATGCCCCTAAAAGTCCGGTTAGCACCAGTCCAAGTACGCCAGTGGGCAGAAAAGTATTGATTGCTGCAGGAAGGATCATCTCGAAGTCGGTCATACCACCCGGCCCCTTAAGATTTAAGCGATCATAGTACAACAAGGCCAGGACGGTTAAACCGATAACCATGGAGTAGCGGATTGGTAACAAAATAATGCTTACAAACCCGGTCATTTTACTCGCCTCTTTAGGGCTTCTGGTACTTAAAACCTTCTGCATATCGTAGTTCGGTGCGGGACCTGCCAACGATGCGAACACACCTTTGAGTAACATCATGCCGAAGAACAAACTGAACAGGCTAAAGCCATCCTCCTCGATCTTCTTGTTGGCATCTTCAGCAATACCAGTCCAATCGAGATCTAACTTCCAACCGAAAAAAGGATTATGCCAGCCATCAGGAACGTTCAAAGTCTGACCATTCAAATGCGACATCGCGATCACTGCAATAGAAATACATGCCACCGTCATGATTGCGTACTTGATCATATCACCTAGAACAATGCTGTGTAAACCGCCCAGGATCGAGTAAAACATGGCAAACAGGGTGAATGTTATGCCATATACATGCGGTATGTATTTAGGTGCAACATCAAATGGCACATAGCCTTTTACGAGATCCCAGGGAATGAAAATCTCCATGAATTTACCGAGGCCAATAAACCCATAGGCGAGAAAACCAAAGCAACTTAGCAAAGCAAATNNATGCGATGACAACAATATGGGAAGCGGTGACACCCTTACCAGCAAGTCCGAAACGAGTCTGCAACCACTCCGCACCAGTATTCGCATTACTACGGCGCAGCCACTTACTCAGGAACATCATCATGAAGACCTGATTAAATACTGGCCAGAGCCATGGGATCCAAATGCTTTTAAGTCCATATACGAAACACAGCGCGACCATCCACATGGTACCACTTATATCGAACATATCGGACGCGTCACTTAAACCCAGTTTATACCAGGGCATGGATTTAGAACCGAGCAGATAACTTTCCTTATCGGTTCTGGCTTTTTTACGATACCAGAAACCAATGAAGATCATGGTTGCCAGGTAAAGCAATAGAATAGAAATATCAATTAGTTGTAAGTTCATATGGACTTGAATGCAATGAAGCTAGGATTTTATTCCGTGCATTTTAACGTATCTGGACCTTAAATCTAGCTTCTGAGCAGCTAAGCAATGTACTTTTCTCGGGCCTATTGTGGGCAGGCAAGCGCTCAAAGCAGCGTGTTGGTTCATACAGTATTGGATAGTTGGTAAAGTGGACTAAATTATAAATACCGATTGCTTGCTTGCTAATACTATTTTAACCAATTCATATCGGAATATTAAAATTCCTTAGTAGTTAAGGCCTCCAGCATTAGCTAAGATTGAAAATTTTCATTTTATTTGCATCAATGTTCTTTTATCACAGAACAGATTCTTTCTAACCAAATTGTATGAATAATATCATTAAAGAAATCACGCCTTTAACGCAGAATGACTGTTTCACAATCTTTTCGAGGGTAAAAAGTGAATTCAATTTCCCGCTGCANNTTCGAACTCAATCTGATTGTGAATGCAAAAGGCGCCAAGCGCATTGTGGGTGATAACGTGGAAGGAATTGATGATCTGGAACTCGTGCTCGTAGGTCCTAATTTGTCCCATGTATGGTTGAGCCACAATTGCACAAGCCAGAACATCACAGAAGTAACTATTCAATGGCATAAGGACCTGTTTGATGATAAATTCCTGAAACGTAATCAGCTAAGTTTCATCAGGAGAATGTTCGATCGCTCGGTCCGGGGCATCTTATTTCCAAAAGCTACGGCAGAGTCGGTCGCGCCTAGACTGCTTGCCATAAATCAGATGCAGGGCTTTGATTCGGTGTTGGAATTGATGAGTATTCTGCATGAGCTGAGTACATCAAAGTCAATGCGCATACTCTCTGACGTGACTTTCAACAACTCGCAGGTACTGAATTACAACAGCAGAAGGATAGACAAAGCATACGAGTTTATGAATGCTAACTTTCACAAACCCATTTCCCTGAAAGATCTGGCCAAGCTGGTAAATATGACTGAAGTGTCTTTTAGCCGTTTCATTAAAAAGCGAACCGGCAATACTTTCATCGACAGCTTAAATGAAATCCGTCTGGGGCATGCAACCAGGATGTTGATTGAGACGACACATTCAGTTGCTGAGATCTCCTACAACTGTGGCTTTAACAACATCTCAAATTTCAATCGATTTTTCAAAAAGAAGAAGCATTGTACGCCCAAAGAGTTTAGGGAAAACTTTTCGGGAACGAGAGTTTTTATTTAGTAGCGTTCAACAAAACCGGAATAGAAAAGCGCCAATTGACACATGCTGATTCCAGATATTGGGATATAGCTTGTGCCAATTGGCGCTTCATCTTTAGCGCTCTTTCAGCTATTTCGCATTGAGCTTGTTTAACTCAGTCCTGATGTATTGACCTGCCGGGCTGAGTTCCTCCGCCGTCCACTTACCTTTTGGGTTTGCACCAGGCTCTAAAATTGCTGTTGTTTCTTTTTTATCGGTGATGTTCCAGTTGGCCCAGCTTAGTTTATTGGATTCCATCCAGTTCAACCATTTAGCGGTTTTCTGTTCATCAAATACACCATCGCCGTTTGCCTCGCCTACACCCCATTCGGTGACAAACAAAGGCAGTTTTAAGCGGATTGCTTCGTCAGCTCTTGCCATTAAACCTTCCTGATGGTTCGGATCCGAAGCATAGAAGTGAAAGGAATAAGCGATATTCCGCTGTCCGGTAATCGGGTCCTTAGCAGCAACATCTACATGTTGGTCCCAGTTTGGGCTGCCAACTACAATTAGGTTTTCATTATCATACTTGCGAATTTCATTAATCACCGCAATTGAATAATTCTTGATTGTGCTCCAGGCCTCTTTCTCAGGCTCATTCCAGACCTCATAAATTACATTCGGGACACCGGCATACTTCTTTGCCATTTTACTGAAAAAAGCTTTTGACTGTTCCAGGTTTTTATCAGCATGGTGATCATGCCAGTCGATCAGTACATAAAGTCCTTTTTTGATTCCAGCGTCGATCACGCTGGTTACAAGTTTCTCCTGCCCTACAGGATCTTTAAGATAGCCACTGTCTGGCTCTATTGCCATAGAAACCCTCAGTAGCGTTACTTTAAAATCATCTGCCAGCCAGTTGACCACCTCGGGATTGTAATACTTCCGGCCGCCCCAAATGCTCCAGGACAGGCTTATACCTCGAAGCTGCGGGGCTTGATCTTTACTGTTGACAATTATCCCATTCTGAACTTTTAGTTGTCCGTGTTGGGCTACCGGCGTATGCTTCTGCGCTTTGGCAGATAAGCCGCATATTGTAATAAGCGTTCCAATGAACATGGTTCTGAGCTGCGTTCTCATGTTGTTTTGCATAATGTTTAGCTATTTATCAGGTGATTTAGGTTGAAGATGTAAGCTTAAAAAAAAACCTGCCTCATTTTGGAGTCAGGTTAAAAGTTATAAGAAATCAAATGTACTCGCAACATCTACCTTAGCGTAATGTTATTTTAGCTGAAACTAGTATAAATTCTACTTTAGAGGTCTTCACAGCTTTATGTCCAAACGGTAGATCTGTCCCTTATTGCCCGCCAGAAGAATCAGGTTTCCCGTTTTTGCCTTTTGTACAGCATTGATGTTCAGATCAGAAATGTTCCTCCAGGTCTTACCACCATCTGTGGATGCATCAACACCAGATGAGCCTGCTGCGATACAAAGCGTTCTGTTAACGTAGATCACGGCAGAACGGTATCCAGAAACTGATACCGCTGGTTTGGTCCATGATTTCCCTCCGTTGGAAGTGTAAAGTGCATTATTGGTACTTTCCTGGTCTTTCAGGTAATCTCCACCGACAACAATGCCGTTCTTACCATCATAGAAGTCCATGGAAAATGCACCCGTGCTATTCACACCCTGAATTATGGGATTAGCATAACGTTTCCAACGCTTACCATAATTCTTGGAATAGTAGATGTTGGCCACTGCGCCACCCGTGGCGATCCAGACTTTACCCTTTCCAAGGGTTTTGATCGTCGTTCCACTTGCAGCGAAACCAGCTTCACCTAACGTCATTTCGTACTTGAGACTTGAAGAAATGTCGTCCCATGATGCACCACCTGATGTGGTCCGCAAGAGCTGCATTTTGCCTTTAATTGGATCGCCGAAGATCATGCCTTCCTCTTCATTCCAGAAATCCATACCGTCCAGGAAAATTGCTGAATCACGATTCAGATAGCGTTGCGTCCAGCTTNNAACTATAATCGACTTGTTTGCATCAAAAGCTTCTATATCCCTGAAATCAAGGCTGTCATGACCTTCAGGCTTGGTCCAGGTCCAGCTTTTCCCGCCATCCGCTGTTCTTCCCACGTGGCCATTGCTGCCACTTACCCAGGCTACCTGGTCATCTACTACAGAAAGCCCGCGAATACTGGTATTGGTACCCTTGTTTAAGGGAACCAATGTAAATTCTTGTGCGGTACTGCACAGTGGGAGCAAGAGGAGGATCAATAGTGCTTTCATTATTTTACTTTTTTCCAGACTTCAGTTCTTCCAATCAGCGAGATGCCAATGTATCCGCGGAGATTGAGTTCACCGTTACCCTTTTGGGTAATGTTACAACTGTAAGTTTTCCCAGATTTGGGATCATAGATTTTGCCATCCGTCCATTTCTCCCCATCGTAGACAAAGTCTTTCAATATTTCCAGGCCGAGCATAGGCTTCGATCTTAAACTTTCATCCGGATTACGGACGTCGGTCTTCGGGTTACCCTTTTCATCTTTCGGGTTTTTCAACCAGATGATTTTACCGAAGTACTTCTCATTTTTTTTTGATATTTCCACATGGGCTTCCCCAGATGAATTAATCCAACGACCAATAATGGCATCTTTCGACTGTGCGAAGGCAGTGAAAGAAATGGTAACAAGTACCAAAAGGAGCGCAATTTTTCTCATACAATAGTATTACAGCGTTTAATTGATTTTTATGTAAATTAAAGAAATATATGAAAAAAATGAATTATCAACTGATATGTACAGGAAGCGAGAACCAGAACGTGGAACCTTTGCCAAGTTNNCCAGACCAGGCATCTTGGACATTTCCGGGGATTTTACTCGAACAAAGCGTGAGAATACAGCACTCCTCATCTCTTCTGGTATGCCCATGCCCTGATCTTTTACACGTATGAAAACCCAGTTACCTACACGTTCACAAATCATCTGTACAACTGCCTGACCAGGTGAATACTTTACAGCATTACTTAAAAGATTTAGAATTACCTGCTCAATCCGGGCTTCGTCTCCCATCACCATGAGCTTACCGCCTGGTAAACTGCAGTCGATCAAGGCTTCCGGCTGAGCTGCCTTGAACCCCTCAACGCAATCACTAACGCATTGCAGCACATCAAAGGCTTCCAGTTCACAGTGCAGTGCACCAGCCTTTATGCGTGTAGACTCAAGCAGATCATTAATCAAAGAGACAAGCCTATCCAACTGGAAATTCATCTTTCCGACAAGCGCCATAAACTGCGGAATGTGGATGCCGGTTTCATGATCATTGGTGGTTTTTGAGCCTTTTATTTTCATATCAGCGAGCTGCAGATATGCTTTCAGTACGGTAACAGGAGCTTTTAACTCATGTGTAGCCATATGTACAAAATCTTCATGTTGTTTCTCCCGGGCCTGTATCTCCTGTTTGGCTTTGAGGGCTTCATTGTACTGGATGGCACAACGTTGCTCATTTCTATGAAAACGATGCAACAAAGCCGTAAGGAACAAGCATTGACAGAAGTAAAGCAGTACCTGAAGAAAACTGAAGATGCGGACGATCTCTGCATCCTCGCTCCAGAAAAAATGTAAAACAAGTGCAAACAGTGTTGTTAACGTACTGCCAATAAAAGCACCACGTATACCACCAAAGCAAGCACTAATGGTAACAACCACGAAAAAGAAAAGAAATGGCGGTGCGCCAGATTCGAGCACACTTACTTTGAACCATGCCCCGCCGGCACTTAGCAGAAGGGGTATCAGGAAAATGAGCCAAATCGGCCGCTTTGCTATTTGTCCGTTATCCCAAATTTTTTGATATGAATATGCAAGCCATTTTTCTAGAGATCTAGTGATATTCATAGTCTTTCCCTTTTGGCAATAAGTTGTTAATCTGGTAAACCAAAGTAGAGAATTCAACAGGCTTAGCTACAAATAGATCGCAGCCATAAGTACCGAGGGACTGGATGATCCGGTCGTATGCCGAAAGCAGAATCACCGGGATGTGCTGGGTACTCAAATCGTTTTTGATAATTGAACATAATTCACCACCATTTACATCATCCATTAAGTAATCCATAATGATCAGATCGGGACGGTGAATAGCTACCAAATCATTGATTTCATAGGTCGGCGCAGAGGTCTCCACATCAAATCCGTTCAATGATAGGATTTCCTTGATGACACCAAGAAGTTCCTTGTCGTCATCAAGTACTAAAATTTTACTCATAGCTAAGATTTCTAGAATGATTATACTACAAAATTACGGCTGTGAATGTTAATAATTCACAGTAATTGTACGATAATATAAAGGGGTATTTACTTGAAATCAGCCAGTTAGTTAATGATACCATTTAATACTGCATAGCGAATCAGTGCAGCAGTATTCTTAGAGCCGGTCTTCTCAATTAAGCTTTGTCTATGGCCTTCTATGGTACGTTTACTTAAAAATAATTTCTCTGACATTTCGCTGTTTGTGAGTCCGTCTGCGATAAGATGCAACACCTCGATCTCGCGCATTGAAAACTCAATATTTGAGACATTTTCGGATACTGCATTTACACTTTTCTGGCTCAGTTTCTCCAACATCTTGATTGAAAGTTCCGAACACAAGTACTTCCCACCAGCTTTAACATGTTTCAGTGAAAAGATCATTTCGTCTGCACTTACGCTTTTCAGCAGGTAACCTGATGCACCTTCCTGAAAAGCCTGGGAAACGTATTTGTCGTTATCATGCATGGACAAAATCACTACACGTATATCTGGCTTTAAATTATGAGCCTCTTTAATCAGTGATATACCGTCGAGCTCCGGCATATTGATATCAGCAAGTATCACATCAATTCCTTCGTTACTGGAAATAAAGTCTAAAGCTTCCCTTCCATTAGTAGCTTCACCTGCAACATGGATCTCCTTATCGGAGCCGAGTAACATTTTGATGCCATTACGAACTATGTTGTGATCTTCTGCTAATAAAACTTGTATCATTCTTTGTTTATATTTTTTCTATCGGTTCTTGAGCACGTTAATTAACCTCCATATAACAACGAAAGTCATTAATTGTGCTGTAAATTATCATAATTTATTTTAATTTCAATAATTGTTCCCAAACTTGAGCTCTCAAGATCCATTTCTCCATTTAAAAGAAAGATCCTGTTCTTTATACTTCTGAGTCCGGAACCATTTAACAATGAACGCTCTACTTTCACCCCAAAGCCTTTTCCGTTGTCTTTGAAAGTAAGTTTTAGCCAGCCGTCTTCTTCAAACATCTTTATCTCTGCCAGGCTGGCTTGGGCATGTTTCATGCAATTATTAATCAATTCCTGAATAATTCGAAATAAATACAATTGCTTTTCTTCATTAAGCTTGCTGAAATCAGCATTGATATCCGTGGCGATCTGAAAACCCGGTACACTAAGTCTTTGTCCCAGTTCCTGTATACCGGCAGCGAAGCCGAAATCGCGGAGTACAGAGGGCGTAAGTTCGTACGACATTTCCCGCGTTTCCCTTATAACCTGATCTAAAAGCAGGTTCACGTTTCCGAACTCGGTACTCAAGCTGTGTTTCCGCTGAATGCTCTGTAGGTTTATCTTAATACCATAAAGAATCTGACAAATACTGTCATGCAAGGCACTGCTGATTTGCAAACGCTCTTTTTCCTGAGCATTAAATGTCGCAGAGAGGATATTGCGCTGGTTTTCTTCCTGTAGTCTTACAGCTTGCCTTGCTAGGTTCGTTTTCTCGGTGATGTCCATGATAATACCGGCTAAATAGGTATTATCATTTAATCCCTGGATCTCATTACCCTGCACATAGATTACCTTTTGTTTTCCCTGGCTGGTGATAATTTCAAACTCAATATCAACTTTGCTGAGCTGCGCCGCTGGAAAACTAAATACCTGTGTAACACGTTCCCTGTCTTTCGGATGGATGAAAGTCAGGAAACTCCGAATTCGACCGTCGAATGTCTTAGGATCTAATTCAAAGATGGAATGACTGTATTCGTCCAGAAATATCCGTTGCCTTTTCAAGTTCATTGTCCAGGTACCTGTATCTGATGCGCTTAAGGTCATGGCGAGACGGTGACTTGTATCCAGCAATTTTTGCTGGGCATTCCGGCTCTCTGTGATGTCTGCCACGGTAATATAAAACTGAACCTTTTCCGATACCGTATCCATTATAGATACCCCTTCTATCCTGGCATAGAAAGCATCTTTATGGTCTGGAAGTATACTGATTTCGATGTATTGGCGCTGGCGTGAAGCAGCAACCTTCTCCAGAAAATTGCTTAATGCTGGGAGGTTACCTTCTTCAAAAAAGCTGTGAAATCTCTTTTTGAATAGTGCCTGGCGTTTTACTTTAAGCAGGTCTGCGCCAGTTTGATTGGCCTCGTGGATAAACCCAATGCTATCTAAAATAAAATAGCCTACTGGAGCATGATTAAAGAATCCCGCAAGTTTGGCACGTTCGGCTTCCAAAAGCTGATAAGAAACTTTCAACTCTTCGTTCTGCATTTCGAGCTCGAGCTGAAATATTTGCAACTCATTTAAAAGCACGGAAATATCATGGTCAGAAATGTTTGAATCCGCTACCCCGCCTTCAGTTCTAGAAGTTTCTATTCTTTTATTTAAAAGTTCAATAACCTCTTCCCTGTTGTTTATATTCCTATCCAATGTGATGGCATTAAATTTTTAAATAGATTTCCACGCATGCTGACTAAATTTATATTATAAATGGCAGTTCAACAAGTGGATCTGGTATTTACCTGATTTATGTGAAATTCATTTAATGATCGGCTGCATCAAACTTCTCACAAATTTACACCTTACTTTATGATTAGCTTAGTATTCAGCACTTAAACACGTATATTACCATGTAAATGCTGTATTTTTCTCATCCAAATCCTGTAATAAATAGGATTTCCGTTTTTCTTTATCTTTACAGCATAATATGCAAACAGGAGAAGATCTTTACTTTGAACAATGCAATTTCACCCATGCCGATCTACTGCACGATATTGCCATACAATCTTACAATGAGAATTACAAACATGTCTGGGAGGACCAGGGACAGGCTTACCTAAACAGATTCTATGATAAATCTATTTTCAAAAAAGAACTGACTGCTTCTGCCTGCCAGTATTATATTATTCATTCCGATGGCAGACAGGTTGGTTTTTTCAAACTCCGTGATCATGTACTATCACCTCATGAGCCTGAAGAATGCCTTGAATTGAACAAGATTTATATTTTGAATGCTTTCACGGGGATGGGCACTGGGCAAAAGGCCCTGGACTTCATAGTAGACCTTGCCCGAAGAGCGGATAAAAGTATACTCTGGCTAAACGTAATGGACAAGAGCAGAGCTAAAGCCTTTTACGAAAAGAATGGATTTGAGCGATGCCATGAAGTAGCACTTGATTATCCATTTATGAAAAGCGGCCTTAATGTGCTTGCAACCTACAAGAGGGACATCACAAAATCTTAATAAAATAAGACGTAATCCTGTAAAAGCTGGTCGACTGCTATCCTTAACTTTGTTTACAGATTAATTATGAGACCTGCAGAAAATATCAAAACCCTGAACTTNNGGCATGTCCTGCGCCGGATGTGCACATAGTGTAGAGGCGTCACTCGCCGAACTCCCAGGTGTGGTTGAAGCCTCTGTTAATTATGCAAGCCAAACGTTAAAGATTACGTTTCACCCAATCAGCATACAACCGCAGGCCATGCAAAAGGCCCTGCAGGATGCTGGATATGACCTGATAGTGGACGAAGATCATGGCACTGCTAAACAGGAAGAAGCACAGCTGGCAGCCTATCAATCTTTAAAAAACAGGCTTATCTTCGCTTCAGTACTTACCATACCAGTTGTAATTCTGGGTATGTTTATGATTGATATGCCCATGGCAAACTTCATCATGCTGGTCCTTAGTACGCCAGTTTTATTCGTATTTGGAAAATCTTTTTTCATTAATGCTTACAAGCAAGCCCTTCATGGTCGTGCAAACATGGATACTCTGGTTGCCCTGAGTACCGGGACAGCTTACCTTTTCAGTACTTTCAACACCTTTTTTCCGGAGTTCTGGCATAAACGGGGCATGCATCCACATGTTTACTTTGAAGCCGCAGCAGTCGTGATCGTTTTCATAATGCTGGGCAAAGTCCTGGAAGCTGCAGCAAAAGCAAATACTTCTACAGCCATAAAGAAACTGATTGGTCTGCAGCCAAGAACTTTATTGCTGATAAAAGATAATGAGATCCGCGAGGTTCCTCTGGATCAGGTGCAAAGCGGAGATGTTGTGCTGGTGCGTCCCGGACAGCAAGTTCCGGTAGATGGGATGCTACGTGAAGGCAATTCATTCGTCGATGAAAGTATGATCACGGGAGAGCCAATAGCTGTGGAGAAAAACGCCGGAGATCGTGTATTTGCAGGAACCATTAACCAGAAAGGAAGTTTCCAAATGGTAGCTGCTAAGGTTGGTGCAGAAACCATGCTCTCGCAGATCATCAAACTCGTACAGGAAGCACAAGGCTCAAAGGCGCCTATACAGAAACTCGTAGATAAAATAGCTGGGATCTTTGTGCCGGTGGTGCTTGTTATTTCCTTGTTAACATTGATACTTTGGGTGCTGCTTGGCGGCGAAAACGCTCTGACTCAAGGCATACTGGCCATGGTGACCGTACTCGTGATTGCTTGCCCATGTGCTCTGGGCCTGGCAACCCCTACGGCGCTGATGGTGGGTATTGGAAAAGGTGCAGAACAAGGTATTTTGATTAAAGATGCTGAAGCACTTGAGCTGGGCGTTAAAGTTGATGCTCTGATCTTTGATAAAACAGGAACCATCACCCAAGGATCGCCGGAGGTTTCCTCATTATACTACCTGAATGACACAAAGGCGCAAGCAGCTAAGTATAACCAGATTCTACTTGCACTGGAACAGCAGTCTGAACATCCGCTCGCAACTGCTGTCGTAAAGTACCTCATACCGACAACCGAGCCCGGCATTCAAATCGCAGATTTCCAAAGCATCACCGGGAAAGGTGCCCGCGGTAGATTTGAAGATGCACTGTATTATATTGGCAATAAAGCAGTTCTGCAGGACCACAACATCATCATCGATGATAAAACTGAAGCACAGGCTGCATTGCTGCAGGATGGCGCTAAAACGTTGGTATACTTCGCTAATCAGGATCGCGTACTCGCACTGCTTACAATAGAAGATAAAATTAAGCCACATTCAGCTGCTGCCATCACAGCACTTAAGCGCCAGCATATTGATTTATATATGCTAACCGGTGACAATGAGCAGACTGCCGCTGCAGTTTCTAAAGCAGTTGGGCTGGAGCATTACAGCGCAAACATGCTCCCGGGCGACAAGGCCGCTTTTGTGCAGGCCTTAAAAACAAAGGGAAGAACGGTAGCGATGATAGGCGACGGCATTAACGATAGTCAGGCATTGGCGCTTGCCGATGTTTCCATAGCCATGGGCAAGGGCTCAGACATCGCCATTGACGTAGCTAGTATCACACTCGTATCTTCAGATCTGATGCAGGTACCCAAAGCATTAAGATTATCAAGGAAGACAGTTAAGACGATCCGTCAGAACCTGTTCTGGGCTTTCATATATAACCTTATTGGCATTCCTATTGCGGCTGGAATTCTATATCCGGCATATGGCTTTCTGCTAAATCCGATGATTGCAGGTGCAGCTATGGCATTAAGCTCAGTATCTGTTGTAGGCAATAGCTTACGACTAAAGCTTATAAAAATCTAATTAAATGAAATGATCATGGAGACTTATAAATTCAAAACAAATATCAAATGTGGTAACTGTGTAGCTGCCGTGACGCCATTTCTGAATGGCATTTCAGAGATAGAAGATTGGGAAGTAGACACGAAAAGTCCAGATAAAACACTAACCATAACCGCAGAGGATAATCTGGAATCTGCTAAGGTGATTACAGCTTTGAACAAGGCTGGCTATCAGGCCGAAACGATTCTGTGATCAACATGGTTTTACACATAAAAAACATGGTATGCGACAGGTGTATCATGGTGGTTCAGCAGCAATTAAAACAGCAAGGTTTCGAAGTTAAGAACATCAGTCTGGGTCAGGTTGAAGTTGTCCCCGGCCCAAGTGAGCAACAACTGCTGGATCTTGGAGCCAATCTGAAAGTCCTGGGTTTCGAATTAATTGACAAGGAAAAGGATAAGTTGGTGGCTCAGATCCGAAACATCATCATTGAAACCATTCATCACCATCATGGGCAGCATGCTGATGTTAACATGAACTTTTCAGATTTGTTGTCGGAACGGTTAAACAGAGATTACAGCTACTTAAGCCGATTATTCTCTGAACATGAAAACCGAACCATTGAGAAGTTCATCATTCAGCAGAAAATTGAGAAGGTAAAGGAATTTCTGGAATACGGAGAATTGAACATGAATGAAATCGCGCTGGAAATGGGTTACAGCAGCAGCGCACATCTTTCCACGCAGTTTAAAAATGTGGTTGGCATGTCGCCGAGCAATTATAAACAACTAAGCAAGGTGAATCGTCAGGCACTCGACAAGATATAACCTTCTAATAAACGAAGGATAACCAGTAACAAACGAAGTCTATACGGTACTTAAAAGTCGAAGATATCCCCTAAAAATGACTTCTTTTTATAACCGTGCCTCTTATCATAATCACTGTCTCTTGAACCGCGTTGATACTTGTCGTAATCTTTATCATAATTCTCCTTCTTAGAATAATGATCTGCAGAACGATCGATAATCTTTTCGAGTTCTCCACGGTCCAGCCAAATACCCCGGCAATTTGGACAATAGTCGATTTCTATACCGGTTTTCTCGCTCATTAACAAAGTTTCATTGCAGGAAGGACATTTCATATTCGAACTTTTTCTTAGATAACAGCTTTCTGCTTAAATTATTGTGCAAAAGTTCCGTTTTATAAATTATTCCGCGTTAACCTGATTAAGCGATAGCTGTTGAATCTATGCATCCAGGTTCAATGTAAAGGTTGTTTTATCGTCTGATGAATCAACGCTTAACTTACCGCCATGGGCATACGCAATTTGTGAAGCGATATAGAGGCCGAGTCCAAGTCCCTGCTGATCTTTCTTCACCTTTCCTCTTGAAAATGGCTGGAACAATTGCTTGAATGCTTCTTCTGGAATTTTAGAACCCTTATTTGTAACTGACAATATGAGCCCTCCATTTCTGCTGTCTGCAAAAACCTTTATAGGTGCCGACTTATCGCCATGCGTAAGCGCATTTCCTAACAGATTGGAAAACAGCTGGGAGATTCGCCTGACATCACATATTACGGGTTTATCGAGGTAAGTTTCAAGTCTGATGTCGCATTCAGGCCAGGATGTCTGCAGCTCAATAATCACCTGAAGTAAAGCATCTTTGACAAATTCTTCCTTACTGTCGAGCATAATCCCCTCTCCGAGTCTACCCCTGGCGAAATCAAGTACATTCTCAACCAAGCCGTTTATCCTAAAAGAGCTGTTTTTGATTATTCTGGCAAGTTTCGCAGATCGTTCGTCTAAAGGCATCTTCATCAACAGCTGTGCACTACTGGATATGGCACCTAACGGATTTCGCAAATCGTGCCCAAGTATCGCAATAAACTGATCCCTAAGTTCGGCTTTCTTCCTTTCCTCGACAAGCTCCTGTTGAGTGGTATCGACCTGCTGAATAGCGCTGAGATAGAAAGAAATCAGGTCTGCATAAAGACTAAACATTTCAAGCACCTGTTTTTTATCGAATTTAGCGGGCTTTGGATCTATGGCACAAAGGGTCCCGAAAAATGTACCATCTTTACGGACAATGGGAACGGAAACATAGCTCTCGAAACCATACATTTTTGGGGTATGATGATCGCAAAATTGTGGGTCCTGAGAAACATGGTTGATGATTACAGGTTTTGTACTCTCACGAATTTCGTTGCAAATTGTTGTTTCGAGGACAAGTTCGCCACCAGGCTTCAAGCCAAAGTTGATCTCATCATGTATGCTGCAGGCGATCCACCTTTCTGAAGTCACTTTAGCCACGGCAGCAAAGCCCATTCCGGTGCTTTTACAGATGACTTCGAGAATATTAGGTATTGCAGGTATCCCCTGGATAGCAGTGATATCTGCGATGATGTCCGGCTGGATGTTGTCCATATTTCAACTGTTTGCTGCAAATATAAGTTATCCGGTATACCTGATGTATAATATCTCGGTTACTTAGAAAAAACTGATACGAAATAAGGAAATCCATTTAGCTTACAAAAGGTACAGCAGCGTTCCCGAAGATATAGGGCCAGTAGATGAAGTGAATAATGTAGATAGTACCCGGAAGCAGATTCGAACTGCCACGCCTTTTCAAGCGCCACCCCCTCAAGATGGTGCGTCTACCAATTTCGCCACCCGGGTATCTTGGCGCAAATATATATCTTTGCAGCAACTTACAAAATTCTTTCCTATACAATCATCCTCGCAGGACTTGCGTTTTTGTACATTTTATATTGACAATCTCCAGGTATTAAACTATTTTACGCAATAATCCCTAATTTTGTCAATAGGAAATGCTACAATGGAAATGACTTTTGAAACTTCAGTACACCAGCGGAATAACGTAAAAGTATTTGGCGAGGGCTCCCAGGTGCTTATGTTCGGGCATGGCTTCGGCTGCGACCAAAACACATGGCGATTAGTTACCCCTTCCCTGGAAAAAGATTATAAAATCGTCCTTTTTGATTATGTCGGTGCCGGAAGCTCCGATCTTAGCGCCTATGACGAAAAGCGTTACAGCACGCTAGAAGGCTATGCCCAGGATGTCATTGAAATCTGCGAAGCGTTCAATCTCCGAAATGTTGTATTTATAGGGCATTCTGTAAGCAGTATGATTGGCCTCTTG